>DATJVI010000012.1:0-25698 GCA_035501875.1 Burkholderiales bacterium | reverse complement strand
TATCTCGCGAGCGATGAGGCCGCGTTCGTGACGGGTGCCGCGCTTCCGGTAGACGGAGGCTACACCGCGGCGTGATGCCAGACGGCCGAGGATGCGCGGGGCGACGTACCCGGCGCCCCGGAGCCGACATGACACGCGCCTGTGTAACGATGATGCTCGCCGCCTCGGTGGCGGCGTGCTCGCCGGTGCCACGGCAAGGGGAAAGGCTGAACGCATCGGCTGTCTGCTGCACGAGCGCATCGGAGTTCGATTTCGTCCAGCTCAGCCCGAACGGGGAGACGCAGGTGGTGATCTCGGAGCGCTCCCCGGTGTACGCGTTTCCGACGGGCAAGAGCTACTTCGCCGCCTTCGCGCTTCCCGTCACTCGGGGACCGGCAGTCCTGAAGATCAAGACCGTGCGCCTCGGCCTCCTCGTTTTCGACTCCCAAGTGTTCTGCCCCGCATTCACGTTCTACGATCGTGAGAAGCAGTCGACGAAGACCGAGCGCGCCTGGCTGGTGTACCGGCCAGCACGTTGGATCGGAAAGGGATATTGGAGCTCCCAGGTCCGCATCCCTGCCGGCGCCGAATACCTGGCGGTGCACACCGCGGCTGACGACGTGGGAACGTCGCTCGAGCTCGAGGGTATGACTCCGGGATACGCGTACGCTACCGGGACCTCCTTCGTGTACGTTCCACCGTACCCATCCAAGCAATCGTATCCCTGCGGCCAGGTCGGAGAGCTATCCCTCCTGTTCACTGGGAACTGACTGCTCGTCCGGCAACCCCAAGTATCTGACCTGCCTCCCGCACCCCTCGCCCCCCGGCTTCGATGTCTCCGCGTCGGCGGATCGGACCACGAAGATCCAGCGCGACGAGATGCTACGCGCCGGCTTCTGCGCAATGATCCGTCGCAATCAAACCAGAAGCTGATCGGGCGCGAGCGTCAAGCGCAGGATGTGGAAGGCTTCGGCGTAGGAGAATCCGCTTTGGCTCCCGCGGAAGAGCGCCAGCGCCTCCACCGCCGCAAGCGAACGTGGACCCTCCTTGGCCGGGATCTGGCTCTCGAAACAACGCAGGGCGTCGAGCTTCGAACGCAGGACGTCCGTGATATCGACCGACCACGTGGGGACGAAGGTCGGCTCGATGTGGGCGGCGTTCCAGTGCGTTGCAGAGAGCGTCTCGTAGGCGGCCAGCATGCCGATCTCCAGCCCGGCGCGCACCGGCCGGGCCGCCACCATCGCTGCCTCGAAGACCAGGCGGTGGTCGACATGCCGGTCGGGAAACGGGATCAGCAACACCTGCGGCCGCACCTCGTCCACCACCCGCTGAATCGCGGCGTTGAATTCCGGCACCGGAATCTTGCCCAGCAATACGGCGGGGTTGTCGAGAAAGATCGAGCGGGCCACGCCCAGCACGGCGTGCGCCCGACGGGCCTCGGCCACCGTGCGCTCGTGCACAGACTGCGGATAGAGCGGTGGCATGTGCGCCGCGACGGTCAGCACAGTCACCTCGCCCCCCGCGCGAGCGAACCGAGCCATCACACCACCCGCTCCCAGGACATCGTCGTCCGGGTGCGGGGCGATCACCAACAGCCTCCGCGCTTGTGCGCCCATTGCCCCTCTCCTTGCTTATTCCAGACAGGGCTTGCGCACCAGGAAGTCGCCCGCCGCTAGAACCTCGATCCCCGTCGACCAGAATGTGCGCAGCGCGTCATGGATCGTGCAAACGATCGGCTCGCCCTTGACGTTGAACGAGGTGTTGAGCAAGACCGGCACTCCGCTGCGCTTCTCGAACTCGGTGAGCAGCCGGTGATAGCGCGGCAGGATATCTCGGTGCACGAGCTGCGCTCGAGCCGTGCCGTCGACGTGGACGATGGCCGGTGCCTCGCGCTTCAGCCGCTCGTTGGCGCGGAAGGAGATGATCATGAACGGTGCGTCCGTGTAGCGCTCGAAGTAGCGTGACGCCGCTTCGCTCGTCATCGATGGGCAGAAGGGGCGCCAGTACTCCCGAAACTTGACGATCGCGTTGACTCGATCGCGCTGAGCGGCGTCGCGCGGATCGGCCAGGATGCTGCGCTGGCCGAGCGCGCGAGGTCCGGCCTCCATCCGTCCCTGGAACCATCCTACGATGCGCCCGCGCGCCAACTCCTCGGCCACGGCAGAGCAGATCTCGCTCGGCCGTTCGTAATTCAGCCGCGCGACCCGGAGCGCCTGTTCGATCTCATCCGCGCCATCTTCATGGCCGAGCGCCAGCGTGCGCAGACGCGCGGGGCGCTCGCCGGTCGCAGTGGACCAGGCCAGTAGCGCGGCGCCAGCCGCGGCGCCGCCGTCGCCGCACAGCGGCTGCGCGAATACGTCCCGCACGCCTGGCAGCTCGAATAAGCGACTATTCATCTTGACGTTCAGCCCCACGCCGCCGCCGATGCATACGTCAGGGATCCGCGTCGTCTCGACCGCCCAACGCACGAGCGGCTCCACGCTGCGCTCGAGCTTGGACTGCACGGCGTAAGCCACAGCCTCGTGCCAGGACGTGATCTCTTCCTCCGGAAGCCGTGGCGGACGGCCGAAGAGCTCCACCAGCGCGTCCGTGTAGCGATCGCTGTGCGTGTGCCGCCCGTAGTGGATGAAGCGCGGATCGACCCGATACTCGATTCCATCCGGGGCCGGTGCGACGATGCGGTCGAGGCACGCGGAGAGTTTCGCATCCGGCCGGCCGTACGCGGCAAGCCCCATGACTTTGTACTCACCGTCATAAGCGTGAAACCCCAGATACTCGGTGAACGCCGCGTACACCCAACCAAGCGAGTGGGGCATGACGATCTCGCGCATCGGGACGAGCGAGAGTCCTTCGTGGCGCCACAGGACGGTGCAGTGCTGATCGCCGGAGCCATCCACCGTCAGCACGATGGAGCGCTCGAAGGGCGACTGCATCGCCGCCTGGAATGCGTGCACGCGATGGTGGGAAAAGGGGCGCAACGGAGGGAACAGCCGTTCCCCGGACGCGCGGCGCCAGTGCGTCAGATGGTAGTCGCGATAGCGATCGCTGTGGAATCGGCGCAGCAGCCCTTCCTGCCAGCCTACCGTCGCGTCGTCGACCTCTTGCTCGCGGCGCAGCTTGGTGAAGAAGCTCGCCATCGTGCCGTCCGTGTATGCGGGGAGGTCCCAGTTGATGCCCACACCGGCGACCCCCTCCCAGTCGGTGCCGGCCGCTCGGAGGCAGTACCGCAGTGCGTGCAGCGGATACATCCGCGGTGCATGCTTGAAGCGCACGTGCCGCTCCTCCTCCGAGAATGCCAACACGTCGCCTCCGCGCACGATCGCCACGGCTGGATCGTAGTGTCCCTCGAAGATCCCCAAGTAGTGTTCTTGACGCAAGGTCTCACAATCCTCTCAGCCAAGGCGCTCCAGTGCCCTCCTGTCGCCGGAGCTGCGCCGGTCAGCGCGAGGCCAAAGCGACGCGGAGACTGGTGCCACACGGACATTTCCGCGATTGACAGCGAACCGCGCGCGCGAAGTCCCTGGAGCCGAGCAGGCGCGCAAGCGCTTACCACCAACTCGCGCGATCGGCCAGGCACCGGGCGCGATACCCGACTTCGATAGGCGGCGGTCGAAGTTCCTCCGCTCGCTAGTCCCGGAAGGGTGCGGCGGGCAGGCTCGGCACGTTGGCGAACTGGCCCGGGACTTCGCCGCTCAGGCTCTCCAGGAAAGCGACGAGATCGGCGATGTCGTCGCCGGTCAGGTCGCGGCCCAGCTGCAGCTTGGCCATGATCCGCGCCGCGTCGCGCAGTTCCGCGACCGACCCGTCGTGAAAATACGGCGGCGTAAGCGCCACGTTGCGCAGCTGCTGCACTTTGAAGATGTAGGCGTCGGCCTCGTCCTTGGTGTCCTGGAACCGTCCCTTGTCGTGGCCCTTGAACAGCGGGACCTCTTTGCTGCCGGTCAACGTCCAATAGTCCTGCGTGAGGCCGAACTTCTGGTACATCTGGCCACCGACGGTCACCCCGCTGTGACAGCCCGCGCAGCCGAAGCTCATGAACTTGTCCAGGCCGCGCTTCGCCGGCGCGCCGAGCGCCGCCGAGTCGCCCTTGAGATAGCGGTCGAACGGCGCGGGCGTGAGCAGCACGCGCTCATAGGCGCCGATGGCTTTGCCCCAATTGTCTGCGGTGATGGGCTGCGCCTCGCCCGGGAACGCTCTCTCGAACAGCACCCGGTAGCCCGGAATCGCGCGCAGCTTCGCCTCGGCAGTGGCATAGTCCGGATTGCCATATGCAAGCGGGCTGACGAGTGCCTTCACGGCCTGCTCCTCGACGTCCTTGCGATTCCCGCCGTAGTGCTGGACGAATTGCAATGCGGTGTTGAACACCGTAGGCGCGTTGCGAGGCAGCACCTTGCCCTGGTTTCCGATCGAAGTGGTCAAGGCGTCCGTGCCATGCAACGTCGGCAGATGGCATCTTGCGCAGCTCACGGCACCGTCCGCGGAGACCCGAGTCTCGAAGAACAGCAATTTCCCGAGCGCCACGCGCTCCGGCGTGATCGGATGCTCGGGCGTCCCGGCATCGGCCGGCAGAGGTTTGAATAGCTGCTGCGCGCGCTCCAGGAGCGCCTGGTCTGCGTCGTCCGCCCACACCGCACAGGCAACGAGCGCGACCAGGGCGCCCACGCAAGTCAGCAACGCAGAAGTGTAGGTTCTCACGCTCGGTTTCCTCCCGGAGTTGTTGATCTGCGGTTACCGCCCGTTATTCTTGCCCGACGGAGCACCCGCGGCAAGTGCCGGGCGCGCCGCGGGAGGGCGCTCGATGCGCGAGAGCGCTTTTTGAATCAGAATGGGCACTCCGAGGACGGGATCCCGGTGCACGGCCCGATCCCGCACGGAAGGACATGAGGAGACGATGCGATGCTGGACGGGAGCGTAGCACTGGAGCACGTGAACCTGCCCGCGCGTGATCCAGAAGCGCTGGCAAGCTGGTATTCGAAGACCTTCGATCTGCAGTCGCAGGGGCGCCGCGTGTCCGGTCCCGGGCTGTTGCTCGTGTTCGTGCCCGGCGAGCCCGTGGGGCGCGCACCTGAAATGCACCTCGGCTTCCGAGTGCCCTCGCAGTCGGCTCTCGACCGATGGGCAAGCCGCTTGGGCGCTTCGGTGACGCCCGGCGCCGAGTTCAATGCCTTCCGGATCTCCGATCCGGAGGGCAACTGTGTCGAGATCTACTGCAAGGCGTCCGATTAGCGCAGCGTCAGCTGCCCGGCCGCCGGTTCATGTCCTCGCTGGTCATTCCGTAGAACGACTTCGCGCCGGTTCCTTTGGACCCGGGCCAGGGGTGCTCGCGCAGGACTGCTTCGTCGATGTCCGCGCCCCATCCGGGCGCATCCGAGACGAAGATGTACCCGTCCCGGATGGTGGGAGGTCGTGTGACAAGCGCGCTCTTCCACGGCACGTCGTCGATGTCGATCTCCATGATTCGCACGTTCGGCAATACCGCGCAGAGATGCAGCGAGTGCAGGTCGGCGAGATGGCTGTAGTAGTTGTGCGGAGCGATGTTGATCTCGCACGCCTCCGCCATGCGCCCGATTTGCACGGACTGCGAGAAGCCGTTCCACGGCACGTCGATGATCGCCACATCCACCGCATGCCGCTCTAGGAACGGCCGATACTGGCGCGTGGTGACCAGACTCTCGCAAGAGGCGAGGCGCGTGGAGGTCGATTGCTTGATCTGCAGCAACGCCTCCGCGTCCCAGTTGTCGTATTCCATCCACTGCATGTCGAACTGCTCGAGCAGCTTCGCGATGCGCACCGCGCCTTCGGTCCGGAAGTTGTAGTTGAGATCGAGGCACAGCCCGACGCGCGGGCCGACCGCGTCTCGGAACGTGCCGATCAGGCGCTCGATCGCCTCCATGACCTCCACCGTCGCTACACCGTCGGTCGAGTTGATGCCGGCGCTGAAGCCGGGGAAGTACACGTTGGCGGGCTCGCCCGGGATCACGATGTTGGTCTTGAGCGCCGTGAAGCCGCGTGCGACGACTTCCTTTCCCAGCGCGGCGATGTCGTCGTACGTCCGGAGCGGCGGCATCCCCAGCATCTGCCACATGCGCGCCCGTGTAGTACCGCAGTGCGACCAATACAACCGGACGCGATCGCGCAGCGGTCCGCCGAACAGCGAGTAGACGGGGACGCCCAGCGCCTTGGCTTTGATGTCCCACAACGCCAGCTCGATGCCCGCCATCGCCTTGTGGGTGACGCCGCCCAGATTCTGCCGCGTCGCGCGCAGCATGTCCCAGTACAGGCGCTCCACCGGGCGCGGGTCTTCGCCCACGAGAAGATGCGACAGGTCCCGCACGCAACCCGCGATGCCGTGCGGGCTGCGGTTGTCGCTGCACTCGCCCCAGCCGACCAGCCCATCATCGGTTTCGATGCGGACGAACGTCCAGGGCCGCCAGCCGCCGTCGCAATGCAAAGCTTCGACGCGCGAGATCTTCATGGAGCGTAACCTTGCCACAGCGCATGAGTCGACACAAGCGCTGTCGCCGGCCGCTCGCCGGATCCTCCGATCGCGCGAGCGCGTCGCGTGGCCGGCCCAGTTACACGCGACTTTCCGGCGTGCGGGAGAGCGTCTTCAGGAACGGATTATTGGTCTTGAGCCACTCCTTCGCCCGCTTCTTCTCGGCAGCGGGAAACTTTGCGATGCGCTCCGAGTTGGGATCGAGATAGAGCGTCAGAGCCAGCGAGCGCAGCCGCTGCTCCGGGCTCTTGGTGAGCTTCGCCTCCATCGCGTATGCCCACGAGTACATCGGCGCGATGCGTTGCACCTCGCGCGCCCAGTCGAGAGCGAGCACACGGTACTCGTCCTTCCCGCTGTCTTCGTACAGCCACTCGCAGGCCTGCGCGAACTGATATACGGTGTAAATCGGGCGCGCCACGGCGTATGGCCACCGATTGAATGCGTCCTTGAGGTGCTGAACCGCATCCGTGTGGCGCCCTGCGGCGCCCGCAATAAAGGCTTTGGCGAGCAAAGTATCGAAAGCAAAGGGACCCGTCACGCCAGTCTGCCGGTCGAGGGTCTTGTAAAGCTCCTCAGCCCTCGCATCCCCGGACTTCGCCAAGCCCCACGTGAAATAAGGGAGCGCATAGGTCCCGACGATCTCGTAATAGCGGGTCATCTCGTCGAAGACGCGGGTCGCGCCCGAGTAGTCCTTTGTGCGCAGCAATGTGTAAGCGTCCGCGAAATAGGCGAGGTCGGACCTGACCGGGCCGACCGGCGTGGGCTTGTATTTGATCGCGGTTCCCGGCACGGCGCCGGCCGATGATTCCGCTGCGGGCCTGGGGATGCCGTGCGAAGGGCCTACGATCTTTGCCTGCTCCGCTGGGCCGGGATGGGCGGAATCGCCCTCCACGGTGAACCCGCGGCTGGTGGTGTAATGCCGTGCTGGGCTGTCCAGCGTTTCGACCAGGTCGCCGAAGCCGGCCCGCGGCGGGCGATCGACAACGTACCACAGCACCGCGAAGTTCGGAGCGAAGCGATACCCATTGGCGGAAGCTTTGCGGATGCGCTCGCTCATGAGCCAGCTCTCGACTTGGCTGTCGGACGCCGCGGACACACGATGCCCGACGTACGCGGATGCCCACAGCTGCGGGTCCTCGAAGCGCTCCATGAGCGCGTCGAATCCGGGCCACGCCTCCTTGGAGTGGCCGAGCACGTGCAGCAGCGCGAAGAGGTCGCTGTACGCCTGCGCGGAGTTGTAGCGCCGGGCGCGCTGCAATGAATCGTCCGCCGCGCCAACGTAGTCTCCGGCAAGCAGCTTGAGACGCAGCCCGCTGGTGATGCTGGCGTCCGATCCGTTGTCGAATCCGGCGGCGAGTCGGTACAGCGGTGTCGCCTCACGAATCGCCCCGCGCCAATACAGCTCCGACCCGGCTTCGTAGGCGGAATTCGACAGGCCCACCGTCTCGTCTGGATGCCGCTCCGAGAAACCCGGGTAGCTCAAAAACAGTTTCGAGGCCTGCGCGTAATCGCCTTTCTCGATCGCCGCCTTCCCAGCGCGGAGATAGTTCTCCCATGCTCGCGGATTGGCCCGGATCGCGTCGCGGTACATGCTCAGCTTGTCGACGGATCCCGACGCGCCTGGTTGCCTCAGAGCGAGGAAGTTGGGCCGCTCGGGCGCGCCCTTGAAGCGGCCTTCGATTTCCTTCAGGAGCTGTTGCTGTGCGTCCGGGGTGCCCGCGTAACCGGAAGCCTGAGTCACTGCGCCAAACCAGTCGAGCGAGTAAGCGAGCCGCTGCATCGCTTGGGCGCGCAGCACGCTCGAGGCGGCGCCCGGCATCCACACCGGCCAGTACTGCCGGGCCGGATAGTCCACCGCGTACGCCTTCACGATCGCGTCGGCTACGTCGACAGGCTGTGAAGCCCCGGACTGCGCTTGCAACGACTGCTCATGCCCGGTCCGCCACGCACGCGCTGCCCGCGCGCTCTGCCCTTGCGCCCAATAGATGCCTTTCGCCCGCAGCTCGGAGGCCTGCTTGCGCAGCGCATCGGCTTCCGGCCCTTGCCGACGGACCGCCAGTGCGGCGGATGTCTCCGCACGCAGCAGCGTGAGCGCCGAGTGATCCGCATACACGATCTCGTATCGGGCAAGCAGCGCATCCGCGCGCTCGGGCAGGCCCTGCGTCTGGAGCAGGAATCGCACTTGGGTTTCGAGGTTCGACTCGGCACGTTCGACGAGCAGATCCAGATAATCCCACCGGCTGGGCAGAACGAGCGGATCCTCGCAACACCACTCCGTCGGCTTGTCGGCGATGAGCTTGCGCGCATGCCGAAACACCGAGAGCTCGATGTCCGGACTGCCCGCACCGTCGTTGCCGAGCGCGACCTGCTCGTGGAGCATCGACTCGGCCGTAAGCCCCGGAACCGGGAAACTGCGGTCCAGCAGGGTCTTGAGCTCGATGTTCGAGCGCCGTGACCACCCGTCCCAGTCGATGTACTTCCAGGCCAGCAGCGTTTGCCATTCCCGGGACCTGCCTGCGAGCGCGGCGAGCTCGGCGCGTGCCTTGCGGCCATCGAAGGCGTCGTAGACGGCCCTCATATTGAGCAGGTCGATCAGGGACATCAGCTTGTCCGCCCGCGAACGGATCCTCGGGTATTCCTGCTCGAGGTCCGGGAGGTTGCCGTTCAGCATCGCCTGCAGCGCGCGCTCCTCCACGGTCTGTGGCTGGCCCAGCATTGCGAGCGCGGCAGGCCTGCGGCGCAAATACATCCATGCGCGTGCCTTCAACAATCGATAATCCGGCGACTCCGGCGCGACGTCATCGAGCAGCAGCAGCGAGCGCATGAATGGACGCTCGATCCCGCGGACCGACTCGGATGGATACAGCGCGCCGAGGAGCTGGAGCTGGTAGGCACGCGCAATCGGAGAAGCGTTGGCATTCGCGTGCGCGAGCGACGCCGGGGAGTCCGGAAGCGAGGCGGCGGCCTCGGTTGGATAGGCTCGAGGCGCGGCGGCCAGCCGCTGCGGAAAACCGAGGTCTCGCGCCACCTCGGGCAGCATCTTGCGGAACAGCTCCGAGGGAAGCCCGTCGCCGAAGGGCATCTCCGCGTATCGCTTCTCGATCGCGGGCTGCTGCCGGTCGATGCCGCGCTTGCCGATGGGATACACCGCAAAGCGCAGCCGCATGTTGCCGCGGCCGTCGTGGCCGGTGAAGCCGATCACCATGCGCTCGGCACCGAGCTGCACGGCCAAGCGCTCTGCCTCGGCCATGCCGACCCGCCGCATGCCCTCGCCCAACGCCCGCTCGATCAGGAACGGGTCGGCGACTTGCTGCTGGCTCTCGCGCGCCAGGTACCGGGCGAGCCTCGCCGTCATCAGCATGCGCTCCACGCGGTCGAAGGCCGCGCCCTCGACCTGGAACGGCACGACGAGCACCTTGGCATGTGCATGCGAAAGCAACTGCGCGTACGCCGTCTTCTCCGATTCGAACCACCGCGATGGCGATGGTGCGAAGTGCGCCGCGTCCGCGCTCGACTGCAGAACGTCACAGTTTTCCGGGATCGGTACCGGGGGCGGCAGAGCGCCCGGACGCAGTTCCGGCACTCGGCAAGGAAGACCGCTCTCGGCAGCGGCGGCCGGGCCGAGCGAAACCGCGAGTCCGAGTGTGAGGATGCAGGCGCAGGCTCTCATGTTGGATTTCTGTGGGTCGAACGGATGCCTTCAATATCGATTCGACGGCCCGCGACTTGAGCGCCTCGCACAACCTTGGAGTACGATGAGTAGACCTAATCCGGGAGGAGATGCGCCATGAAATCGACAATCACAGCAGGATCCCGAGAACTTTGTCGCTGCGCACAGCTATCTGCTCGCCGAACGAGGTGTGTCGCTGATCGAGGCGCTGTGGTTGGAGGACCTGTCCAAGGATCGGGCGTATGAGTTCCTGTTCATCGCCTCTCCATTGAAGATGCGCGGCGCGGCCGCATCACCGATCCGCCCGTTCGCGATCCCGATTCAGCGCAACTAGCGGAGGCGCAAGGAGCCGATGCGCGCCGGACGCACCATGGCTTCCGGAGGGGATCGATGAGGGCGGCCATCGCCATTCTGTGTGGTTGTCTGGCGGGGCTCGGCGTGATGGGCGGGGCGCTGGCGCTCGAGCCCGGCCAGCGTGTCGATAATTTCCGCCTGCTCGATCATCGCGGCGTTTCGCATGAGCTGTACTACCTGTCGGATGCCAAGGTCGTGGTGCTGATGGTGCATGGCGACGGCTGCCCGATCGTGCGCAACGCGCTGCCTACGCTACGAGCGTTGCGCGACCGGTATCGCGACCGCGGCGTCGAGTTCCTGCTGATCAACTCCAACTTGCAGGACGATCGCGACGCGGTCGCGCAGGAAGCCGCGGAGTTCGGCATCGACTTGCCGATCCTCAAAGACGAGACGCAGCTGATCGGCGAATCCCTGGGTGTAGAGCGCACTGCGGATGTCTTCGTCATCGAGCCCAATACCTGGAAGCTGCTGTATCGGGGACCGATCGACGATCGCCTGTCGTATGGCGCACAAAAGCCGGCCGCGACGCGCAACTACCTGGCGGACGCTCTGGAGGATGTGCTTGCCGGCAAGCCGGTGCGCGTGGCGAAGGCCGACGCCCCCGGCTGTCTGGTCGACTTTCCGGAACAGGAACGGCGAGCCGCGCATGCAAAGATCTCTTACTCCGAGACGATCGCGCCACTGCTGGAGCGGCGCTGCGCGAGCTGCCACCGGCCGGGTGGGGTCGCACCGTGGGCGATGACGGGCTACGAGATGGTGCGCGGCTTCGGCCCGATGATCCGCGAGGTCGTGCGCACCCAGCGGATGCCTCCCTGGCACGCCGATCCGCACATCGGCGCGTTCGAAGGAGATCGTTCGCTCACGGTCGACGAGGCCGCCACGCTGGTGCACTGGATCGAAGCCGGCGCGCCCCGCGGTGACGGGCCGGATCCGCTCGCGCATCTGGAGCGCATCCGCTCAGAATGGACGCTGGGCCAACCGGACCTGATCGTCGAAGTGCCGGCGTACACGGTGCCGCCTACCGGCGTGGTCAACTATCAATACCCGCGAGTGCCCAATCCGCTCGATCACGATGCCTGGGTGCGCGCGGTGGAGATTCTTCCCGGCGACCGGTCGGTGGTGCACCATGTGCTGGCCGGCGTCGACGATCCCGCCGCCGGCTCTCAGCGCAACACAGCCGAGCAACTCGCGCATTTCGGCGGTTATTCGCCGGGCAAGAATGTGCTGCCTTATCCTCCCGACACCGGCGTGTTGTTGCGCAAAGGCGCGAGCTTGCGTTTCCAGATGCACTACACGCCCATCGGCAAGGAGACGACCGACGTGACGCGGGTCGGCTACTATTTCCGCGACGGGCCGCCGCGCTATCCGCTGCATCTGCTGATGCTGGCCAAATACTCGCTCGTGGTGCCGCCCAACGCCAAGGCGTACACCGTATCCGTCGAGCATGTGTTCGAGCGCGCGGTCGTTTTGTACGGCCTCATGCCGCACGCACACCTGCGCGGCAAGGCGGCGAAGTTCACCGCGCAATACTCGGACGGGCGCGAGGAGGTGCTGCTCTCGGTGCCGAAGTACGACTTCAACTGGCAGACCAGCTACGTGCTGAAGTCCCCCAAGCTGCTGGCGGCGGGTACCCGGCTGGTGTTCGAGATGACCTGGGACAACTCTGCGCAAAACCCGGCCAACCCCGATCCGAATCGCGCCGTGCCATGGGGTGAGCAGACCTGGGACGAGATGAATGCCGGTTGGATTCGCTATCGCTACGCCGATGAGGCCGCGAATACGGCGGCCGGGGGAGAGTAGACACCCGCATTCCGCACGCCCCTACCCACAGGCGACCATGATGTCTACCCCGAGAGCGGCGACCGACTGCCGCCTCGCGCACCCTGGCGCGTCCTTTCTCGCTTTCGCCGTGGGAGCAAAGAAGCACGGCATTCCGAAGATCGCATCGGGCTGCGGGCACCGTCCAGCGATGCCCGCCTCACGGAGGCTCCGCGCAGCATCATCCGTTTAGGTTGACAATAGCGCTATGCGAGCGCCACGGCCGACCCGGCCGGAGTGCTCCTCCGGGGTTCGGTCACACCACGACCGAGCACCCCGAAGTCGATCCCTACAGGAGTGAGACATGCGCGCAGTCACATTGGACGACAAGTACGTTTCCGACACCGGTCGCATCTACCTGACCGGCATCCAGGCCCTCGTGCGCTTGGCACTGGTCCAGCGTCGCCGCGATCAGGCCGCAGGGCTGAACACAGCGGGATTCATTTCGGGTTATCGCGGGTCGCCGCTCGGCGGTCTCGACGAAGCGCTGTGGAAAGCGCAGAAGCATCTCGAGGCCCATCACGTCAAGTTTCAGCCCGGCATCAACGAAGAGCTCGCCGCCACCGCCGTATGGGGATCCCAGCAGGTGGGGCTGATCGGCGGATCGGACTACGACGGCGTCTTCGCCATGTGGTACGGAAAGGGCCCGGGCGTCGACCGCTGCGGCGACGTCTTCAAGCACATGAACTTCGCCGGCACGTCCGAGCATGGCGGTGTTCTGCTCGTCGCAGGCGACGATCACGGCGCGTACTCGTCCACACTGCCGCATCAGAGCGACCACTTGTTCTCGGCGTCGATGATCCCGGTCCTGTATCCCTGCAATGTGCAGGAATATCTGGACCTGGGTGTACACGGCTGGGCGATGTCTCGCTTCTCGGGGTGCGCAGTCGGTTTCAAGGCGCTCGCCGACACGGTGGAATCATCCGCGTCGGTCGATGCGAACCCGTTCCGCATACAGGTTAAGCTGCCCGATGATTTCGCGGTGCCGGAGGGCGGGCTGAACTGCCGGCTGCTGAACGACTTCGTCGGCGTGCAGGCGCGCAAACAAGAGGCGCTCATGCAGGACTACAAGATCTACGCGGCCCTCGCGTATTCGCGCGCCAACCGGCTCAACCGCACGATGATCGACTCCCCGACCGCGCGTCTGGGAATCATCTGCTCGGGCAAGGCGTACATGGATGTGCTCGAAGCGCTCGAGGAGCTCGGCATCAACGCGGACAAGGCCGCGGAGATCGGCATCCGCGTGTTCAAGGTCTCCATGCCGTGGCCGCTCGAACCCGATGGCGTGCGCGAGTTCGCGCGCGGCCTGGACGAGATCCTGGTCGTCGAAGAAAAGCGGCAGATGGTCGAGTACCAGCTCAAGGAACAGCTCTACAACTGGCGGTCCGACGTGCGCCCGCGCGTCATCGGCAAGTTCGATGAAACCGGCGAGTGGGTGCATCCCCGCGGCGAGTGGCTGCTTCCGGCCAAAGCCGATTTCTCGATTGCGCAGATCGCGCGTGTCATCGCAGGGCGCATCGCGCGTTTCCATTCGAGCGACCTGATCAAAGCGCGCCTCACGTTCCTCGAAGCCAAGGAGGCGGTGCTGCGCAAGGCCGTCAACACCCCGCCGCGTCCCGCGTTCTACTGCTCGGGCTGTCCGCACAACACTTCGACCCGGGTGCCCGACGGCAGCATCGCGCTCGCAGGCATCGGCTGCCATGTGATGGCGACGGCCATCTATCCCGAGCACACGAAGACGACGACGCATATGGGTGGCGAGGGTGCGCCGTGGATCGGACAGGCGCCGTTTTCCAAGCGCAAGCATGTGTTCGCGAACCTGGGCGACGGCACGTACTTCCACTCCGGCTGCCTTGCGATCCGCGCGGCCGTCGCGGCGAACGTCAATATCACCTACAAGATCCTCTTCAATGACGCAGTCGCGATGACCGGCGGCCAGCCGATCGACGGAACGCTCACGGTTCCGATGATCGCTCAGCAGATGGCGGCGGAAGGCGTACAGCGCATCGCGCTAGTCACGGACGATCCGTCGCGCTACCAAGACCGATCTGCCCTGCCTGCGTCGGTCACGCTCAGCGATCGCCGAGACCTCGAAGCCGTGCAAAAGGAGCTGCGCGGGTACCAGGGGGTTTCTGTCCTGATCTACGATCAGACCTGTGCCGCCGAGAAGCGCCGCCGACGAAAGAAAGGGACGTACCCGCAAGCGCCGAGGCGCGTGTTCATCAACGAGGACGTTTGCGAAGGCTGCGGCGACTGCGGCGTGCAGTCCAACTGCACGGCGATCTTGCCGCTCGAGACCGAGCTCGGCCGCAAGCGTGCGATAGACCAGTCGTCCTGCAACCAGGACTATTCCTGTCTCAAAGGGTTCTGCCCGAGCTTCGTCACGCTCGAGGGCGCGGTCCCGAAGAAGTCGAAGACGGGGCTACAGAAGAGCGCACCCGTGGACGCCCTGCCCGAGCCGCCCACCGTTGCCGTCGACGCGGCGCCCTATAACATCCTCATCACCGGGATCGGGGGCACCGGCGTGATCACGATCGGCGCGCTGCTCGGGATGGCCGCTCACCTCGAAGGCAAGGGGATCTCGGCGCTGGACATGACCGGCATGTCGCAGAAGAATGGTGCCGTAACCTCGCATGTGCGCATCGCACGCAGCCCGGAGGACATCCGCGCGCAGCGCATCGCAACGGGCGAGGCCGATCTGATCCTCGGCTGCGACATGCTGACCGCCGGTGCGCTCGACGCGATCTCGAAGACCAAGCCGGGCAAGACCGTCGCCGTCATCAACACCTATGAGCAGCCGCCCGGCCAGTTTGCGCAGCAACCGGACTGGCAATTTCCCGCCTCGCAGGTTCGCGCCCTGATCGAGGAATCCGTCGGCGGCCGCGCGCACTTTCTGGACGCGACCAGGCTCGCGACCGCGTTGATGGGCGATTCGATCGCCACGAACCTTTTCATGCTCGGATTCGCGTTCCAGAAGGGGTTGGTGCCGCTCGGCGAGGCGTCGATCCTGCGCGCGATCGAGTTGAACGGTGTCGCCATCGACTCGAACAAGCTGAGCTTCCACTGGGGAAGACGCGCCGCCATCGACCTGCAGCAGGTCGAGCAGATCGCGCTGCCGGGCAAGCCGGTCGTGGTGCAGATGCCGCAGACTCTGGATGCATTGATCGCGCGTCGCGTCGCGTTTCTCACCGAGTATCAGAACGCCGGTTACGCACGGCGCTACCACGCGCTGGTCGACAAAGTCCGTCGTGCGGAAGCGGCGGTGAGCTCGACCGACTCGCTCGCGCGAGCGGTGGCGAAGTACTTCTTCAAGCTGATGGCGTACAAAGACGAGTACGAGGTTGCCCGCTTGTATACGGGCGGGGCATTCCAGAGACGCCTGGGCGAGGCATTCGAAGGCAGCTTCAAGCTCAAGTACCACCTGGCTCCGCCGCTGCTCGCCAAGCGCGACGCTCAGGGCCGCCTGATGAAGTCCGAATATGGGGCTTGGATGGGGCTCGCGTTCAAAGCCGTCGCCCGCCTGCGCTTCTTACGTGGCACGGCCCTGGACCCGTTCGGCATGACCGAGGAGCGCCGCATGGAGCGCCGGCTGATCGATGACTACGAGCGGTCGCTGAGCCTGCTTTCCGGCACACTCACAGCGGGCAATGTCGCGCTCGTCGTCGAGCTTGCGAGCCTGCCGGAGCAGATCCGTGGCTTCGGTCACGTGAAGCTGTCCAACACGGAGAAGGCCCGCGAGCGCTGGAGCGCGATCGAGCGTGAGTTGAGCGGCACTGCTGCAGTTTCGGACAAGAAAGCGGCCTAGTCCCACGCACGCACGGGAGCCACCGATCCTTACCTCGTCCCGGCCTCGCACCATTCGGAGCGCCGGCGCCGCCGGCTCGGCCGCGCGCGCTCGAGACAAAAGAGATCGTCCGACGATCTCTACGAAAGGACTTCGTCCCAGTCGCGCAGCGTCCAGCTCGACACGATGCCGTTGGCGACGAATGGGTCGCCTTGGATGAATTCATCGGCGGCTTCTCGGTCGGTAAAGACAGCCATATACCCTTCTGCCGGATTTGCGAACGCCCCGGCCATCAGTAGCACACCGCGCTCATAGAACTCGTCAAGCCATGCACTGTGCGCTTCGCGATGCATACTCGCTTTGCGCAGGCCATCCTGGGCGAGCTCATAGATCAAGACCGTTTTCATCCGTCCATCCTTCATAGCCGCAGGTGGACTCATCTTACCGCAGCCGTGAGCGGAAAAGCTCGGCCGCGCTAAGCCGATGCCTCGGCGGAGTGCGTGCATCAGCTAGGCGCTGGCGCCGCGATCGATGCTCGAACTGGTGAACCGGGTGATCAACCCGGGAACCGCCTTCTCGGTCCAGCGCGCCCATCGGACCCACTTTGGAGTCGACTGGTCGCGGGAGCCCCAGAACGGTGAAGAGGTTCGGTGGCACAATGGCCCAGCGGTCCGTTGCCGCCAAGCTCCGAACGGCTGTGGCGGGCGCTGCTGGGTACGGGCCCGCGCACTGAGTTGTTAGTCGCGAACAAGGAGGAGATCACATCATGGCGTCCCATCAGATCGTTACCAGCGACGAGTGGATCCAGGCACGCAAGCGCCTCCTGGCCAAGGAAAAGGAGTTCACCCGCTTGCGCGACCAGCTCAGCCGGGAGCGGCGCGAGCTGCCGTGGGAGCCGGTGACCAAGCCGTATGTCTTCGAGGGACCGGATGGGAAACAGACCCTGCCGCAGCTCTTCGACGGAAGAAGCCAGCTCATCGTCTACCACTTCATGTATGGACCCGACTGGGAGGCGGGATGCCCGCACTGCTCCCGCTGGGCGGACAATTTCAACGGCATCATCCTGCACCTCAACCAGCGCGATGTGACGATGATCGCTGCGTCTCGGGCACCGTACAGCAAGCTAGCGGCATACAAGAAGCGGATGAACTGGAGCTTCAAGTGGGTCTCGTCGTCTGAGACGGACTTCAATTTCGACTACCACGTGTCCTTTACGCCGGAACAGGTCGCCAGGAAGGAAGCGTTTTACAACTTCACGACGCAGGACCCCGGTGTGTCGGAGCGTGAGGGGGTCAGCGTCTTTTACAGGGACAACACGGGTGCCGTGTTCCACACCTACTCGACGTATGCTCGAGGGATAGACATGATGAGTGTGGACTACCAGTACCTCGACCTGGTGCCCAAAGGCCGCGACGAGGGCGACCGCGGACCCTTCTGGGTGCGCCGCCACGACGAGTACGGCAAGTAGCCCATCGCGGCGAGGCGGAGAGTGCTCGTCGCCAGGCGGCGAGTACGCGGCTCCGGGCGCGCCCGCCGAGAGGCGATCTCACTCCAAGCGGTGCCGGCAACGACCATAGGGCTCGCGACCATCCTGGCCAGACCGCGCCGGTGCGCCACAGCGCTGCCGGCGGTCAGCTTGTGCGATGATAGAGTGCATCTTGGGTCCATATCGCGCTGCTCTGCGCGTTCCTGCCCGCGAATGGCCGACTTTGAACCTCTGCAGGTGCGATTCGACGCGTTCGAGCTGGATGAGGCGAATGCTCGTTTGACTCGCGGCGGGCATCCGATCGCGCTTGCGCCAAAGGCGTTCGCGGTGCTGTGCACGCTCGCCCGACGGCCGGGACAGCTGGTGACCAAGGACGCCTTGCTCGACGCGGTCTGGGGTCATCGGCATGTCAGCGAGTCGGTGCTCAAGACCATCATCAGCGAGCTGCGTGCAGCGCTCAGCGACAACGCAAGGCAGCCCCGCTACATCGAGACGGCTTCGCGCCGCGGCTATCGCTTCGTCTGCACACTGGCAACCCCGTGTGCCCCGAGCATGCAGTTGCCCGCTGCCGCTTCGCCCGCGAGCATCTCGGCCGAAGCCCCGTTCATCGGGCGCCGAGACGCCCGCGCGCGACTGCGCTCTGCGTGGAACCAGGTGGCTGCAGGGGGCCGGCAGGTGATCTGGGTCGCGGGCGAGGCCGGCGTAGGAAAGACGACGCTGATGGAGGGATTCATCTCCGAGATCGGACCGGTCGTGTGGGCGCACGGGCAATGCGTCGAACAGTTCGGGGCGGGTGAGCCCTACTTGCCGGTGCTCGAGGCGCTCGGCGCATTGTGCCGGCAGGATCAGCGCGTTGTGTCGTTGATGCGCGCTGTGGCTCCGGCCTGGCTGCTGCAGCTGCCATGGCTGACGGACGCGGCGGAGCGCGACAGCCTGCGGCGCGACCTCGCGGGCACGAATCCGGATCGGATGCTGCGCGAGCTGGGCGAGCTGCTCGATCGCTACACGCAGGAGCAACCGCTGCTGCTCGTGACCGAAGATCTGCACTGGAGCGATCACGCGACGGTCCAGGCGATCGATCACATCGCGCGTCGCCGCTCGCCTGCGCGCCTGATGTGGCTCGGCAGCTTCCGTCTCGCCGAGCTCGTGTCCGAGGATCACCCGCTGAAGGGGCTGCGGCACGAGCTGCGCATGCACAGGCTGTGTGACGAGATTCTGCTCGATCCGTTCTCCGAGCAAGACGTCGCCGAATACCTTGGCAATCGCCTTCCGGGCACGGAGTTCTCGGAAGCATTCGTGCGCCGCCTCCATACTCACACGGACGGGTTGCCGCTGTTCGTCGCGAACGTGATCGACGATCTCGTGCGGCAAGGAACGGTGCAGCCTCGAGGCGCGGCGCCGGATGCCACCGCCGCGGCGTGGCAGGTGCCAGAGAGTCTCGCGGGAGTGATGGAGAAGCAGATCGCACGTCTACCCGAGGAGATGCGCCTGATCCTCGAGGCGGCGAGCGTGTGTGGCGTGGAGTTTCGCTCGCAGACCGTTGCAGATGCGCTCCCGCGAGACGTGCGACGCGTCGGCGAGCAATGCGATGAGCTCGTGCGGCGGCAGCACTGGATCGGACACGTGGCGCTGGGTGGAATGGCGGACGGCTCGCTCGGTGCGCGCTACGCGTTCCGTCATGCTTTGTACCGAACAGTTTTCTACCAGCGCATGGGCGCGCTTACGCGAGCGCAGTTGCACCGCAGTGTAGCGTTGTCGCTGGAGCGCGAGCGCGCCGCCGGTGCCGATGTGGCATCCGCAGAGCTGGCATCGCATTACGACTTGGGTCACGATCCGCTCGCGGCACTGCGCCACTACAACGATGCGGCCGACAGTGCGCTGGGCCAGTTCGCGCCCGTTGAGGCGATGAATCTGACCGGGCAGGCGCTCGCACTGCTGCCACGTTGCCCCGAGAATGCGGGACGGCTGGGCCTCGAGGTTGCGCTCTCGCTCAAGCGCGGCGTGGCTTGCTCGCAACTGCTCGGCATGGCCTCGGACCAGACGAGAGCCGCCTTCGAGCGCGCGCAGGCGCTCTGCGACCTCATGCCGGAAACACCCGCTCTAGGCTGGGCGCTCAACGGCCTCGGCCTGGTGCGCATCGGCGATGGGGACTATCGCGCCGCGCAGACGATGGGCGCGCGCATCCAGGCGCTTGCACGAACCCAGACTGACCCCGGCCTGCAAATCTCCGCGTGCAATCTCATGGGAATGGCTTGCGCTGCGCTCGCCGAATATCCAGATGCGCAGCAGTGGTTCGCGCAGGGTGTCGCCGCGTGCGATGCATTGCGTGAGCCGCTGCCGCCCGACCGCTTCTTCGTCGATCCCGGCGTGGCCATGGAGTGTCACCTCGGCTTGTGCTTGTTGCCCACCGGTCACTTCGATCAGGCACGCACGCAGGTGGAAGCCGCATTCGAGCGAGCGCGCAGGCTCGGCCATCCGATGGCAAGGAGCCTGGGCGCCAGAACGGTCTGCATGCTGGAGATCGCGCTGGGCGAGGTCGAGCCTGTTGCGACCTACGCTGCTTTGCTGGGACAGATCGCCGGCAAACACGGCATCGGTTACGCCCAGGGCATGGCTGGCATCCTGGGCGGTTGGGCGCTTGCACAGCGCAGCGATCCCGCCGCGGGTCATGCACGCATCGTCGAAGGCCATGCAGTGTTCAAGCGGCTCGGGGTTGTGGCGATCAGCACCCAGATCTCGTGCTATGCCGCAGAGGCGGCGCTGCTCGGCCATCGCTGGGAGACGGCCCAGGCGCATGTGGACGAGGCGCTGGAGTTGGCAAAGCGGCTTGGCGAGCGCATCCGCGTCCCGGACCTGCTCTTGTTGCAGGCTCGCATCGAGCTCGGCCAGGGCCGGATCGACACCGCGCGCACCTCGATGCGCGCATCGCTCGATGAAGCTCGAGCCCAGGGCGCGCTCGGGTTCGAGCTTCCCGCGCTGGTCGCGCTATGCGAGCTGGATGGCGCCGCAGCCGCCGACTTCGCCGCCCTGAAAGACGCGTATGGCCGTCTCCGGGAGGGCTTCGGCACAAGGCTCGTGAGGCGAGCGCAGGAGCTGATTCGAAGCTGAATGCCGGTGTCGCCGGCATCAACAAGTCTTGCGTACCGCCTCGCGGTGGGTCGCACAAGCCAACAACAGGCACGGCGATCGCGTTGCTCTCCTTCCCCTTCAAGGGGGAGGCTGGGAGGGGGATGGGGGAACATGCACCGGATACCCCATCCCGACCCTAGCCCCTGATGTTTCCCCGGTTTTTTCACCGGAGAAGCTTTGCAGATCAGACGGATGAATGGATGGTGGGCAGAAACGGCGCGTGCATGAAGGGTTTTTTCTCTGCTTTGGGACCAACCAATGCAGAGGAGCCACAGCATGCACGCGTATCGCATCGTACAGCGCTTCATCGAATCGCACCTGAGGTTGATGCACGCGGCACGCCGCCAGGTCTTGGCGCAAGCGGTTGCCGCGATCGTAGCGGGCCACTCTGTGAGCCTGACGCGCATTGCGCGTGCGCTGAGCGGCTCGATCAGGCTGAAGGCTGCGCTCAAGCGGGTGGATCGACTCATCGGTCATCGGCGCATCGAGCAAGAGGCGCGCTTGGTCGGGGCGCTGCTGCTCAAGCAACTGAGCAAGCTCAGCGCCCCGCGGGTCATCGTGGTGGACTGGTCGGCGGTGAACCCCGGGGGCAGCTTCGTGGAGTTGCGTGCGGCGGTGAGCTACCCGGGGATGGACCGAGCCCTCACGGTGTATCAGCAGGTCTACCCCCAACGCCAGCTTGGCAGCTGCAAGATCGAGTGTGCGTTGCTGGACCAGTTGCACCGCTGGCTGGGTGGGCGAAGCCGGGTCATTGTGGTCACCGATGCGGGCTTTCGCCGGCCCTGGTTTGCGCATGTGGAGCGCCTGGGCTGGAGCTGGGTGGGGCGGGTGCGCCGTGGGGTGTTGCTGGCTGCGCCCGGCGAAGCGCGCTGCAGCGGCTGGTGCTGGCAGTCGGTGGGCGAGTGGTTTGCGCGCGCCAACGGGCGCGCCAAGCGCAGCAGCAACTGTCGGCTGAGCAAGCGTGGCGGCTGGCCCTGCGAGGTGGTACTGGTACGCCGCAGAGTGTTGGGGCGCAAGCACTATCGTTGCCCGGGGTACGGCTCGCCGTCGCGAGCCGCACGCGAAGCGCGCCGAAGCGCCAAAGAGCCTTGGCTGTTGGTGCACTCGGCGGCATTGAACGGCTATCTGCCCGAGCAGATCGTGGCCTTTTACGCAGCACGCATGCAGATCGAGGAATGCTTTCGCGACAACAAGTCGCTGCGCTTTGGCATGGGGCAGGAGCTGGGCCGTTCGCGCTCGGCGTTGCGCCTGCACGCGCTGCTGCTCATCGCCACACTGGCGAGCTTTCTGATGTGGCACATCGGTCAGCTGGCCGAGGCCGAGGGCCTGCATCGTCACTTCAAGATCACCACACGCCTGAAGCGCGAGCTCTCGCTGATCAGCCTGGCGCGCTTGATCTGTGCGCTGCCACCGCTGCACCTGAGCGAATTCGCTATCCATGCCCTTTATGAGCGCCTCGAAATACGGCAATGAAAACCCGGGGAAACATCAGCCCTAGCCCTCCCCTTGAAAGGGAGGGAATCTGCGCCGCGTTCGCCGGCTCATCCTTGTAGTCCCCACTGGCTCTTCGATACGCGAGCCTATGGCGCCATCGGCCGGCCTGGCCCACCGCCTGGGCCTGTCCTGACCAAATCCAGACCGAATCCCGACCGTCGCGATACGACTTCTAGGGTCCTCGCGCCTAAGCTCCCACCTACGCCAAGCTTTCGGCCAAACAACGCCGAGCCCTAGAGGAGATTGCACCATGTCCAAGATGGAATCGCAGGTGATCGAAGCCGCGCTCGCGCAGGCGCAGACCGAGCAACAGGATGCCCGCAATCGCGTCCGCCGCAAGCGGCTTTTCATCGCGCTCGGCGCCACGATCCTGACTTGCGGGATCGGATACGGCGCCTATTCGGCTTTCTACGCGTCGCGCTTCGTCTCCACCGACGATGCCTACACGGCTGCCGAGACAGCGCAGGTCACGCCGGCGATCAGCGGGATCGTCCGCGAAGTGCGCGTGGCCGACACTCAGCACGTGAAGCGAGGCGATATCGTCGTGATGCTCGACGACACGGACGCAACCCTCGCGCTGGCTCAGGCCGAGGCGGATTTCGGCCGGGCCGTCCGCCGCGTGCGCGGCTATATCGCGAATGACGAGAGCCTCGCGGCACAGATCGCATCGCGCGTGTCCGAAGAGAAACGCGCGGATGCGCAGATCGCTGCGGCAAGCGCCGACTTGGAACGCGCGCAAAAGGACCTCGCACGCCGCGAAGAGCTGGCGAAGGCGGGATTCGTCTCCGCTGACGAGCTGACCAGGATGCGCAACGCATTCGCCACCGCGAGCGCGAACCTGGTCGCAGCGCAAGCGGCAGCCGAGCAATCGCGCGCCAATCATTCGGCCGCCGTCGGTTCGCGTCAAGCGAATGCCGTCCTCATCGCGGACACCACTGTGGACACCAATCCGGAGGTCGCTCTGGCCCGCGCCCGCCGCGATCAAGCCAAGGTGGACTTGGAACGCACCGTGATCCGCGCACCGGTGGACGGCGTTGTCGTGCGCCGCACGGTGCAGGTGGGGCAACGGGTGCAGGCCGGCTCGCCGCTGCTGTCCGTGGTGCCCCTCGCCGACGTTCACGTCGACGCCAACTTCAAGGAAGTGCAGCTCGACAAGGTCAAGATCGGCCAGCCGGTCAAGGTCACCTCCGACTTGTACGGCAGCTCGGTCACCTATCACGGCGTCGTGGCGGGACTTTCCGGCGGCACAGGCTCGGCGTTCGCAACGATTCCCGCGCAGAACGCCACCGGCAACTGGATCAAGGTGGTGCAGAGGGTCCCGGTGCGCATCCAGCTCGATGCAAGCGAGCTGGCTGCACGCCCGTTGCAGGTAGGACTCTCGATGCGCGCCACCATCGACACGCGTACAGCCGTTAACTGAGGAGCATTCCATGTTCAGCGCAAGGCAAACCGCCTCCAGCCAGCAGGCTCCGCTCGCGGGCGGCATGCTTTGGCTGGCGGCGATCGTGCTGGCGACCGCCAACTTCATCGCCGTGCTCGACATGACGATCGCCAACGTGTCGGTGCCCAGCATCGCCGGCAGCCTCGGCATCAGCAGCAGTCAGGGCACCTGGGTGATCACTTCCTATTCGGTTGCCGAGGCGATCGTCGTTCCGCTGACGGGTTGGCTCGCCGGCCGGTTCGGGGCGGTACGCGTGTTCACCACGGCGATGGGACTGTTCGGCGTGTTCTCGGCGCTGTGCGGCCTTTCCAACTCGCTCGGCATGCTGGTCTTCGGGCGCGTCATGCAGGGGCTATCCGGCGGATCGCTCATGCCACTTTCCCAGACGCTGCTGCTGCGGATCTTCCCCAAGGAGAAGGCGCCGGCCGCGATGGCCCTGTGGGCGATGACCACGCTGGTGGCGCCGGTCCTGGGCCCGATCCTCGGCGGCTGGCTGTGCGACAGCTACTCGTGGCCCGTGATCTTCTTCATAAACGTTCCGCTGGCGCTGATCTTCAGCCCGATCGCCTGGCGCATGCTCAAACGCTACGAGGAAGCGCTCGTCCGCGCGCCGATCGACACGCTCGGCCTCGTTCTGCTGATCATCTTCGTGAGCGCGCTGCAGCTCATGCTCGACCTGGGCAAGGAGCACGACTGGTTCGCCTCGCCCGGCATCTGCGTGCTCGCGATCGTCGCCGTGATCGGATTCGCCGCGTTCCTGATCTGGGAGTTCACGGAGCGGAATCCGATCGTGGATCTGCGTGTGTTCCGGCACCGGGGCTTCACCGCCAGCGTCGTGACCATCAGCCTCGGGTTCGGGGCGGTGTTCGGGACCAACGTCCTGACGCCACTATGGCTCCAGAGCTATATGGGCTACACGGCGACCTGGGCAGGAATGACCACGGCCTGGAGCGGCGTGCTGGCCGTCGTGGCAGCACCGGTCGCCGGCGCACTGATCGCGAAGGCGGATCCGCGGCGGCTGATCTTCGGTGGTCTGATGTGGCTCGCCGCCGTGACGATCCTGCGCACGATCGCGACCACCGACATGACGTACTGGCAGATCGCTCGTCCGCTCATTCTGATGGGGATCGGCTTGCCTTTCTTCTTTGTGCCGCTGACCGCGCTAGCGCTGGGAAGCGTGGAAGAGCGCGAAACCGCATCAGCGGCCGGATTGCAGAACTTCCTGCGGACGCTGTCCGGCGCCGTGGCCACCTCGGTAGTGAACACGGCGTGGGAAGACAAGGCGAACTACATGCACGCGGAGCTGGTCGGAAGGCTGGACAGCAGCGGCGCGGCGGCGCGGTCTCTCGCCAACTCGGGGATGACGCCGGATGCCGTGCGCAGCACGCTGGACAACTTGCTGCAGGGGCAAAGCGTCATGCTCGCAACCAACGAGCTGATGTTCGTGGTGAGTGTGGTATTCCTCGTGGCCGCCTTGATGATCTGGCTGGCGCCGCGGCCGACGCGTGCGGTGAATATGCTGCAGGCGGGGCACTGACCGGCCGTGGTCCGCGCGAGTTCGGCACCCCGCCTTCGCGCTCTGGTCGGAGACCGGGCGCCATGGGTTGCAGGCCCCCGGGACACCGCACCACAGCGTGCTGCAGGCACCCGACTCAGCCCGAGAGTGGCTCGCTCACTGGTCGGTGCGGCCGGCTTTGCGGATGCCTCGGACTAGGGAGGTCAGGTTCAAGCCAAGGCGCCAGACGTGGAACCGTGCATGCCATAGAACAGCCGCGGTAAAGCGCATGTCCAGCGAAGGGTCAGACGTGCAGTCATGCAGGCCCGACCCGCGCCGTCTCGGCCAACTACTGGTTGGAATAGCTGTGGCTCTTCGGCCAGGGAAGCACCGGATCGGCAGTGCGCAGCTGGGCAGGCCAAACCACCTCTGTCTTCGCGCCGATGTATTGCATCACCACAGGTGAGCAGCGCTCGTTCTGACCGGCCATTTCGCTGCCCGGCGGCAGGAACTTCACGCCATAGCCTTGGATGGTGCCGCCGTCCGGGATAT
>DATJVI010000011.1:0-93629 GCA_035501875.1 Burkholderiales bacterium | reverse complement strand
CGTCATCCTCGACATCGGAGAGGTGACGGTCGAAGAGATCGGAACCGACCGCGTCCGCGTGAGCGGCGCCCGCGGCAAGCCGCCTCCGCCGACTCTGAAAGCCACGGTGTGCGTGGACGCTGGATGGCTGGGCGAAGCCGAGATCTCCTACGCCGGCCCCAACGCGCTCGCGCGAGCCGAGCTGGCGGCATCCGTGGTGCGCTCCCGTTGCCGCACCATCGGCATCGCGGATCCGGTAAGGGTGGAAGTGCTGGGCACGCAAGCGATCTTCGACAGCGATGCTCAAGCTCGCCGGGCCCGACTTTCGCCTGCGCCGGATGGAGAGTATCGCGTGCGCGCGGCGGTGCGCACGTCCAGCCGGAAACTCGCGCAGAAAGTGGCGGACGAAGTCCTGAGCCTCTACTGCTCCGGTCCCGCGGCCGGTGCCGGCGTGCGCCAGCACGTCACCAGCCAGGTTGCTACCGCATCGGTCGTGGTCGATCGCGCCCGGGTGCACCCTATCGTCTCGCTGGTGGAGGCAACATGAGCGAGGTCGAAGTCCCTCTCCACGCCGTGGCCCACGCGCGCGCGGGCGACAAGGGCAACCGCTCCAACATCAGCGTCATCCCGTATCTGCCGGAGGCGTTCGCTCCTCTGGTCGAGCAGGTCACCGAAGAGCGCGTTCTCGCCGTGTTCGCCCACAAGGGTGCAACGAAGGTCACCCGCTACCTCCTGCCGAAGCTGCCGGCGATGAACTTCGTCATCGACGATGCGTTGGAAGGCGGCGTGAACGCGAGCCTATGTCTGGACGGGCATGGCAAGGCGCTCTCGTTTCTCCTGCTCGGGGATGTCAAAGTCCGCGTGCCGGCGGAATGCATCCCGGCGCACTCGCCTTACCGCAAGGCGCTCGGCCTGTAAGCGCCATAGACGGAGCCTCGCCGGGGCTAACTCGTCCGAGCCAGCCGAACTACGGTCTGTGCAAGAAGCGGCGCGACGGGCACCACCTGCACGCGCGGATCGAGTGTGCTCGGCACGCTGTCGGTGGTGAGGATGCGCTGCATGGGAGCCGCGCAGAGCCGCTGCATGGCCCCGGGCGCCATCACCGCGTGGACGAACACCGCGTGCACCTCTCGTGCCCCCGCTTCGAGCAGCGCGTCCGCCGCGCCCACCAGGGTTCCCCCGGTGCTCGCCATATCGTCGACGAGCAGGCAGGACCGTCCGCGCACCTCGCCCAGCACTTGGAGCTGGACAGCAACGTCGGGGCGCGGGCGGGCCTTGGCGATCACGGCCAACGGCGCCTCGAGCCCGATGGCATAGCGTTGTGCGCGCTTGAGGCCGCCGGCGTCGGGTGTGACGACCGTGAGGCCGGACACGCCCCAGGCGCGGATCACGGGCAGCACGAGCTCGTCGGCCTGGAGATGGACCAGCGGCATGTCGAACGCGCTCTCGAGCGCCGGCGAGTGCAGATCCAGCGCCACCATCCGGTCGATCCCGGCGACGCCCAGCAGCCGCGCGGCGAGCTGCGCCGAGCGCGGCTCTCCCGGCCGCTTGCGCACGTCCTGGCGCGCGTACCCGAAGTACGGCACCACCGCTGTGATTCGGGCGGCACCGCCAGCGCGCGCCGCATCGGCGATGAGTGCAAGCGTCATGAGCCGTTCGTTGGTAGGGGTCGATGTGGGCTGCACGATGTACAGGTCCGCGTCCTGCACGTCGCCCTCGATGCACACCCGCGTCTCGCCGTCGGCGAACGCCGAGACCGATGACGGCGTCACGCTCGCATGCGCCAGGCGCGCGACCTCCTGGCCAAGCGCGGGGTGCGCATCACCAGCGATAACCGTGATGGCCGGGCGCCTTTGAGCACCGTCTTTCGGTTCCACGATGTCGAACGCTACCGTATCGTCGTGTGCCGCCCATTGACCGGGATCAAAGGGCGGCGCGCAAGGGCTGGGAGAGGCCGCGATTACGCCGGCATCAGATGTCGTCTATCGGCTGGTGCTCGAGCGCGACGAGACATCGCTGCGAACAACCGTCTCCCACGGCGACAGGCCTAACCGCAGCCACACTAGCGCGGCGCGGCCACCCGATCCCGATGGAGTCGATACCCCGCCTTACAGAGGCTTGGTCGGATCGATGATCGTGCGCCACATGTGCGCGACGGGACTCGGGTCGTTGCCCAGCCCCTCGGCCGGCTGACGGAAGTGGCGTCCGATGATGTCGGTGAACGGTTCCAGGGAGAACGGCACGCGCGGGTCGAAGCTGTAGTCGTCGAACAGCGTGACGTGGCGCGCCACCATGTACCAGCGGTGATTGCGGGCCTCCTGGTAGGCGGCCTCGAGATAGGCGGGCGGATGGTAATCGCGCCCGAACATCTCGACGTACATCTCCGGGTACTCGTACCCGACGGAAGGATCGGGATAGTAGCGCAGCGCCTGGTGATAGCGGATCGCCCAGCTCACTCTCTCGGAGACGTACGGCTCGACCAGCTGCGCGCCCCACCAGCCGTGGTCCGGCCGCATGAGCGCCATGGCCACATCGTGCAGCAGACAGGCGAGCACGGTCTCCTCGTCCACGCCCGCCTTCATCGCGAGAGAAGCGCACTGCGCGCCGTGGTGAGCGGCAGCGAAGGGCAGCCCGAACTTGGGCTTGTGCAGCCGCAGGGTGAGGATGTCGGAGAGCGTTGGCCGCGGCGGCATCTGCGGCAGCACTTCGGCTGTGGCCGAGCGCGCGGTTGCGGCGCCGATCGCTCTCAGACTTTCCACGCGATCATCTGGCATCGTCGGTTCTCCGAGCAGTAGGCAAGGGCTTGGGAGCGGCGGGAGGCTATTATCCGTCGTTTGCGCCGCGCGAGCCAGCGTAGCAGCGACGGCAGCCCAGGCCGGTCTGTCACCCCGAGCGCGCTCGAGCGCGTGCGAGCCCCGGCCGTGGTCGACGGACCGGCCGACATCCGGCGGCGGAGACGCGGAGAGAAAACGGCGGCGACGGAACCGCGGCGCGATGCCGCTAGGGTGTCGCTGCGAGGGAGGCCCCTTGCGCGGGGAAGCGTGCGTGCCACGGAGTCGTGGCCACAGGTGTGGCGAGCAACGGCTCCAGATCACGCGCGAGCAGCGGGCGGCTGAACAGATATCCCTGCGCCTCCGAGCAGCCTTCGTTTTGCAGGAAAACGAGCTGCTCGGTCGTCTCCACGCCTTCCGCGGTGACTTGGATCTGCAGCCCCTTCGCCATCGCGATGATCGCGCGCACGATGGCGGCGTCATTGCGGTCGCGCGTGGCATCCTTGATGAACGAGCGGTCGATCTTCAGCCGGTCGACGCCGAAGCGCTTCAGATAGCTCAGGCTCGAATAGCCGGTCCCGAAGTCGTCGATGGCGATCTGCACTCCCATCTCCCGGAGCTGGTCGAACGCCTCCACCGTCAGGCTCATCTCCTGCAGCAGGACGGACTCGGTCAATTCCAGCTCCAGCCACTTCGCCTCCAGCCCGGTGTCCCGCAGGGCTTGCCCCACGGTTCTGAGAAAACTCTGCTGGCGGAATTGCCGTCCCGATACGTTCACCGCGACCCGCAGGCGCAACCCCTGCTGCAGCCAGGCCAGAGCCTGACGACAGGCTTCACGGAGGATCCACTCCCCCATCGCGATGATCAACCCGCTCTCCTCGGCGTAGGGGATGAATTGCAACGGGTCCATCAGACCGAGCTCCGGGTGCTGCCAGCGCAGCAGCGCCTCGACGCTCCCGATCTCGCCGCTCGCGAGGTCGACGCGCGGCTGGTAGTAGAGCAGGAACTGCCCGTGTTGCAACGCGAGCTCGAGCCCCTTCTTCAGCTCCAGCCGCTGGCGCAGGCCGGCGTCCATTTCCGCGCTGAACACGCGGTATTCGTTCTTGCCGGCACCCTTGGCGTGATACATGGCCATATCGGCGTTCTTCAGCAACGCCTCGGTGTTCGTCCCGTCCTCCGGATACACGCTGATGCCGACGCTGGCGGTCACCCGGTGTGTATGGCTGCCGATCTCGAGCGGATGCGAGAGCGCGTTGAGAATCTCCTTCGCCATCGGCTCCGCGTCCGCTCGCCGGTCGAGGTTCTGCAGCAAGACGATGAACTCGTCGCCGCCCTGGCGGGCGACGGAGTCGCTCTGGCGGATGCAGCCTTTGAGCCGGCGCGCGACCTCGCGCAGGAGCTGGTCGCCCGCCGCATGCCCGAGAGAGTCGTTGACTTCTTTGAAGTTGTCCAGGTCGATGTACAGGACCGCGACGTGCAGCTCCAGGCGCTGCGCCTGGGCGATGGCCTGGTTGATGCGATCGAGCAGCAGCGTGCGGTTGGGAAGCCCGGTCAGTGCATCGTGATGCGCGAGATGGCGCAACCGCTCCTCGGTGTTGAGCCGCTCGGTGACGTCGCGCGACACGATCACGACTTTGTCCGTCTCGCCGTTGGGCGTGCGAATGACGTTGCCCTGGGATTCGATGTAGCGCAAGGTCCCATCTTTCACGCGGAACCGGAACTGCGCGCGCCGGCCTACGCCGGTAGCGACGGTCTCGCGGAAGATGCGGATGACTTCCTCTCGATCCTCCGGGTGGATCTGCGCAAAGGAGTCGGCTCCCGGCGTGGTCGCGTCGTCGCCGAACATCAGGCGATACGATGGGCTGCTGTAGATCCGCCTGCCTTGCGTGTCGACCATCGCGATCAGGTCGCCGACATTCTCGGCGATGAGGCGGAACTTCTCTTCGTTCGCACGCAGCTCCTGCTCCACCTCCTGCCTTTGCGTCTCCGCCTGTTCCTTGCCCAGCCCCATCGAGAAGGTGTCGGCCAACTCTTTCAGGAGCCAGATGTCGCCTTCGCCCCAGGCCCGCGGCACCGGCGAGCACATCGTCAAGCCTCCGGAAACGCTCCCGTCCTTGACCATCGGCACCTGGACATAGGCCTGTGTGCCGAACGAGGCCAGCGTCCGCAGCATCCGCTTCGCGCGCAATTCGCGGCTGCAGTCGCGAACGACGAAAACCTCGGTCGACCGCAGCAGGCTGGCAAGATCCGCCTGAATCCTGTCCCACGGAATCGGGGGGAGAGTGCCGTCTGAGACGCAGCATACCGGTGCAAACGTGCCGCTCCCGTTTTTCAACCAGAAGCTCAATCGCGTCCCGGGAATGAACCGAAGCACTTCCTCGAGGGCCCGCTTGGCGACATCGCCCACCTTCTCACCCGAGGCGATGGAGGTGGCGACCATGCTGATGATCCGCAGTCTCGTGGTCGCATCCTCGCGCGCCCGCTCTGCCCGCTCCCTCCCGAGCCCGATCGCCAGCGTGTCCGCCAGCTCCTCGAGCAGCGCGACTTCGGACTGCGTCCATGCGCGTCGCAGCGGTGACCCGAGCGTGATCCAACCGAGCGGCTCGCCGGCTTGCCTCAGGGCCGTACGGACGTACGCGCACGTGCCGGAGCTCGCCACATGAGACAGATACGGCGATCTTCCGACTCGGGCATCAGCGCTGCAGTCGTTGATGACGAGCGTGTGCGCGGATTGCGCCGCCGTCTCGACGTCGACGTCGAGCTCAAGGCCGGTGATGGGAGGAAGCTGTCCGTGCGAGACGGAGTAAATCGCCGCGAACCGATGCTTTCCGCAGCGCAGCCAGTATGTCACGCAGATGCGGGGAATCAAGCGGGCGAGTTCGTCGACTGCGCGGCTGGCGACCTCCGAAACCGGCTCTCCCGCAGCGATCGACATGACCACCATTCGGGTGAGGCGCCGGCGAGCTTCGGCTTCGCGTGCCACGCGCGTCGCGTCTCGATGGGTCTTGTGCGCTGTCTCCATGCGCCACTGTCGTCCGCGTTTGTTCTCGCTCGCAATAAGTCCGACCGAAGGGTTCCGACTTATCCGTTACAAGCGTGGGTCGCGGTTTCTTCGGCCGTACAAATACTGTTGACATTGGTTCGTGCAAGAACCATGCACGAGGAGGTCGCAGCGCGCGGCCCGCTGCGATGCGAAGCGAACCTGAGATCGGCGCCTGCACAGCGAAGCGCCTGGTCGCGGCGAAGTGGATCGGAGCAGCGCCGCGCTGGAGGGGCGCCGCTCTACGCTCGGAACGCGTGTCCGAGCGCCGGCCGCATCCGGCTAGGGGGAAAGGTCGCTGTGGGTAATGACGCTGGCATGAGATCGAAAGGCCGTGTCGCCATCACGGCTTGCCTACCGGCCGGATGCCGGGCACCGTGCCATCCGTTTCGGCCGGCCCGGGAGCTTCGCCTTACGCCGCACGCACGCCCATGCGCCGTTCCTTCGCCCGCACCAGGCCGCTCACGACCTCGTTGTATGGAGCCGAAAGCCCGGCCGCAGCCGCGGCCGGAGGGATGGCGCCGTTGATCGCCTCGATCTCCGACATCCGGCCTGCCATGTGGTCCAGCAGCATGGATGGGCGTGCATGGGGAATCTTCATCCCGAACTCGCGCACGTACGCAACGGTGTCCTCGAATTCGAGCCGGATGCCGCGCGCCCGCGCAACGGCCGAGGCTTCCAGCGCGCAGCCGGAGGCGATCTTCCACAGATCCGCGTCGGTGATGACTTCGATGATCGTGCGCTCGGCGATGGTGCAGGTACCCGAGTAGCAGACGTTGCAGATGAGCTTCTCCCAGATGAGCTGATCGATGTCGTCGAAGCACTTGACCCGGAACCCACCCGAACGCCAGATCTCCGCGATCTTCTCCAGGCGCGGGGAGACGGGGCCGGCGAACTCGCCGAGCCGCACCAGCTCCCACCCGTTGTGGTGCGCATGCCCGGGTCCGCGGATCGATGCGCCGAAGCCGCCGACGACGCCGACCACCACGCGCTCTCGACCGAGCACCCGCGCAGCGACCTCGGGACCGCCCAGCCCATTCTGGATGGACAGCACGACGGTGTCGGGGCCGAGAAGGGGCTGAGCGGATTCGGCGGCCTGCAGCACGTGCATCGCCTTGGTGGCGATGATGACGAGATCGCATCTACCCGCGTCGGCGGCATGCGTCGTCGCGTGGACGGGCACCGTCCGATCGCCCGATGCGCCCTCCACGCGCAGGCCGCGCGTTTGGATCGCGTCGATATGCTCTCGCCACGTGTCGATGGCCCAGACTTCGTGTCCTGCGGCCGCGAGCAAGGCGGCGTAAACCGAGCCCATTGCGCCAACCCCAACGACGGCGATCTTCATCAGTCGGACTCCTGCTGCATGCAAGCTGGATACGGACAGCTGCTCCGCGCGCTGTCCCTCGTGACCCGAGCGTCGTTCTGGCCTAGACTTCCGCTTCGGCGAGGCATTCCGCTTCGCAGACTGCGGAGGAGCGCGCCATGAACGACATCATCCTGCATCATTATCCGCAGTCCCCGGTCTCGGAGAAGGTCCGCGTCGCCCTCGGGATCAAGGGCCTCGCCTGGCGCTCGGTCGAGATCCCGCGCGTGCCTCCGAAGCCGGACGTGATGCCGCTCACCGGCGGCTACAGGCGCACGCCGATCATGCAAGTCGGCGCCGACATCTACTGCGACAGCCAGTGCATCCTGCGCGAGATCGAGCGGCGCCATCCCGAACCCACATTCTACCCGGGCGGCGCCGATGGGCTGCCCTGGGGAATCGGCCGTTGGACCGATGGGTTATTCGACGTCGCCGTCCGGCTCTCGCTCGGCGCGAACGCGGATCAGCTGCCCGAGGCGTTCGCGAAGGACCGCGTGCGCCTGTTCCTCGGGCCGAGCGGCGATCTGAAGAAGGTGCAGGCGGACCTACCGCACACGGTGGCGCAACTGCGCGGGCAGCTCGGTTGGGCCGATCAGCGACTCGCGCGCGGCCGCCGGTTCATGCTCGGCGACAAGCCGGGACTCCCCGACGCGCTCATCTACTACCTCGTATGGTTCGTGCGGGGTCGCTGGCAAGGGGGGCCCGGATTGCTCGCCGAGTTCCCCGCGCTCGAAGCCTGGGAACAACGCGTCAAGGCCATCGGCCATGGCAGGCCAGCGACGATGACTCCAGCGGAGGCGATCGAGATCGCGCGCTCGAGCGAGCCGACAACGCCCGAGCAGGGCGATGCGAGGGATCCGCAGCGCATCGTCCCGGGACAGAAAGCGAGCGTGGTTCCGGACCTCGACAGCGGAGAGCAGCCCGTGGCCGGCATCGTGCGCCTCGTCGACCGCGACAGCATCGCGCTGCTGCGCGACGATCCGCGCGTGGGGACGGTCTGCGTCCACTTCCCGCGCGTCGGCTATCGCGTCACCATAGGCTGACGCCGCGCTTGCCGCCCAGCGCGGCCGGCGGGTGCCAAAAAAAACCGGCGAACTGGGTTCGCCGGCCTTCGCGTTACCAGGCGCCCAAGCTCAGCGCGTATTCCACGTATCCACGGCAACCGCCGGGGTCGCGCCGCCAAGGTCGGCGTCGAAGTAGTTCGCCGTGACCTGGCGGGTCTCGCCGGGGAGGAGAGTGAAATAGTTGTCCTGCCAGGTGATCGGCAACAGCTCGTCGCCGCCCGCGTTCTTCGTGATCTTCAGGTGCACGAAGAAGACGATCGCGTTATTGCTGTTGGTCACGGTGACGGTGTGGGCCGAGGACGTGCCGTCGTCCACTCTCTGATCCGTGACGCCGACATTCACTCGCGGCAGGTTCTGGAGGCTCGTGAAGTTGGCGTATGCGGACGCGGGCGTGTTGTACCAGGTGGTCTTGCTCCAGGACAGCGTATCGGCCGTCGTCGACAACCAGTAGGTCTGCTTGCTCAGCACATTGTTGCTGGCATCGGTCAGAGTCAACCGCAGGAAGTAGGCGGTGCTTAGGCCCGAGGGCAGCGAGACGGTGAAGGCGGTCAGCGCTTGATCCGCCGCCAGGCTGGCGATCGTGACGGTCTTGTTGTACTTGAGCGTGCCGTCGGTGTTGTAGATCTGCGCGGTGGCCTTCAAGTTTGCGTACGACTGCAGGGTCGAGTTCTCCACGACCACTGCCTTGCTCGAGTAAGACCACTGGATGTGCAGCGGCTCCAGCGCATTCTTGGCGCCGTAGTACGCACCCCCCGGACGCATGTAGTAGTCATACAGATGCCAGATCATGGACGGCCACGCGTTGCGCAGCATCCACTGGATGATCCCGCTCGAGGTGTACTTGTTCCTGCCGTACGCCTCGAAATGCGCACGGTGCGACTCGTAGGCCATGATCTGCGCGCGCTCGGCGTAGTCCTTCGCGGAGCTGGCCGCGCCGTAGCGCTTGTTCATGGCGGTGGTGAACACGTTCAGGTTGTCGAACGGGGAAGCACCGCAGTGGTAGGTCCAGTAGCTGTCGATCGGCCACAGGTGATTCGACGGAATGAACTGGACCAGGCTGTCATACGGCGGGACGGATGGGCCGGGGCTCACCTCCGTGGCGAAGCTCCACGCGCCTCCCGCCTGATGGCTGGAATCGGTCTCCCAGTAGATCGGCGGCTCCCACTCGTAGGGCCCCAACATCTTGACCCCCGTCGCTTGTGTCTGCACCGTCGACTTGTAATTCGAGGCGCTGGACAGGACGGGGTTGGGCCACTGCAGGCTGGTTTCGATGTTGATGTACTGCTGCTCCACGGCCGGCGAGCCCTTGTAGGGCGAGTACGCGCCGATGGACGGCGGCATGTCGCTGCCGTTCAACCACACCAGCATGCTCGGATGGTTGCGCAGGCGGTACATCTGGTTTCTGAGCGACTCGTAGGCAACCTCGAGCTGCTCGGAGTTGAAGCTGCCTGGCGATTGCCAGGCGTCGCAGCAGTTCCAGCCGATCATGACCAGCAGCCCGTACTTGTCGGCCAGGCTGAACATGTTGTCGTCTTCGAACTTGCCTTCGAAGCGCAGCGTGTTGAGGTTCAGGTCGCGGACATAGCGCATCTCCGCTTCCTGGCGAGCCGGGGTGCGGCGCTGGAAGACGTCGGGCGCCCAGGCGCCGCCGCGGATGAGGATCTGCTTGCCGTTTACCGAGAAGACGCGGCTCCCGGCGCTGTTGAGCGTGGAGGTGACCTGCCGGACGCCGAACGCAGTGGAAAGGCCGTCGCTTACCGTTCCATCCGACGTCGTGAAGGTCAAGGTGAGCGTGTTGAGGTCGGGGTTGCCGTATTGCCACGGCCACCACAGGTCGGGGTTGGTGACATTCAACTGCGAGAACGCGCTGGGAGTGAACGTCACCTGTTGGGTCGCGCCAGCGGCGATGTTGTTGACGGCCTGCTGAAAGGTCGCGACCGAGTTCCCGTGACTGTCGCTGATCGTGCCCTGGAGCGTTCCCGAAACCGAACTGCCGCTCCCGTTGCGGACCTCCGCTACCACTGTGAGATTAGCGGTGGTGAGCGAGGGCAGGTTCGTGACGACCAGCGGATGGCGGACATTGACCGGGCCGGTGGTGGACACAACCACGTCGTTCAAGATGCCCATGTTCCAGTCGGGCGCGTTGGGGTTCCAGTCCACGAAGGTGAGCCCGAGGTCGCCGCCCACGTTGTTCGGGTTGACGGCTCGATACACCTGTACAGCCAAGGCGTTGCTGCCCGAGTAAGACACGTACTGCGTGATGTCGATCTCGAAGGCGCGAAACTGGCCGATGGTGTCGGGCTGGGTCGCAGTCGCGGGGTAGGTCGACTTCGTGATCTGCGTCCCGTTCAGCCAGACGCTGGCGCGATAGCTCAGCCCTTCCAGTTTGAGCCACACCCGCTTGCCGTTCTCGCTCGCGGGGAGCGTGAATTCGGTCCGATACCACCACGGCACGCTGAAGTCCGCGGCATTGATCGACGTGAAGTTCTGCCCGACATAAGGATCGGCGTAGACATTGTTCTGCAACAAGCCGCCGATCACACTGGAAGGAACGCTCACCGGATACCACCCGGTGGCTGCGTAGCCCGGCGTCGAGATCGCGGCGCCGCCGTCCGACACTTTGGCGGAAGACTGCAACGCCCACCCGATGTTCAGCGTCTGCGAGACACCTCCGGCGATCTGTGTCGCCTGCGCAGCGTCAACCCAGGCCAGCGACTGGAGTGCAACGCCCGCGAATATGAGCAGCGGAACGAGGAAACGGTTCAGGATCGCTCGACGAAGCATGTTTCTCTCTCATGTAGTGATGATCAGGATGGAACTACCTGCATCCGGGCGTTCTCGGCTTGCCTCGGCCGCCCATCTCCCGCGGATCTGCCCAAAAGCAGGATGCGAGCCATTTGGTCCCGCCTGCAGCGCGTGTAGGTCCCTGAACGGCCGATCCCGGCAGCCAGCCGCCTCTGGCACGCACCGATCCAGGACAGTTTACGACGCGCGCGGAGAGGATCGTGCCGGCTCCGCCACGCGCGGACTCAGGATTTCTTGCTCGCTCCGACCGATCGAGGATCGACCCAATCGGGCGAGCACCGTCGCGTGCGGTCTGAAGACCCCGCTGACAGCGCTCGCTTCCCGGGATCGAAAGGGCGGTGGGCCGAAAGCGCGGAGGCGGCTCTCGCTCCGCTACGCAGGCTGAAGAGGCGCAGCCTAGGGATGGTTCCCGACGCCCGCATTGCCGGGCGGATTGCTCACCGGTGGGATGGCGGAACCATCCGACCCGCGTTGCCCCTCTCCTGGAACGCCACGCGGGTTGGGCGGAGTCCCCGCTTGACTCGCGGGCACGTAGGCGAACACCCAGCCATGGTAGCTCGTGGCGTCGGTGAACCCGGCGTCCGCCTCCCGGAACCCGGCGACCTTCAATGGGGCTTGGTCGGATAAGCTGTAAACTCCCACGATCCCGCCATCGGGAGCGCGCACCATGCCCCACTCCGCTTTGCCGGTCATCGGGTCGACGTAGACCTTGCGCAAGTAGCGGCGCGTGTCGGGGAAGCGCGGATCCATCATTAAGTCCTCGAACTGCTTCGGATACTGCTTCACCGTCCCCGGCGTGCGCTCGTAGTAGCCCCCGATCGCCTGGCGGAACTGGTTGCCGATGAACAGCAGATCCGCTTCCTTCTGGCGCCGCACCTCCGTGTGCCACACCTGAGCGACCGCGACCAGGGCCGCGCCCAGGATGGCGACGAAGAACAGCAGCCCCAGATACGTGAAGCCTGACTCGCGAGTCCCGAGCGCGAGGCGCGGCGCGATCGGGCGGGAATCACGCGTGTTGGTCCGGGTCATCGCTGCTGCCAATACAGACTCGCTTGTTCAATATTTTCGCACAGCTGCGCGAGGCCGAAGCTCGTACCGCTGCTCGACCCAACCGTAGCACGTCGCGTTCCATTACATGCCGGGGTGCCGGCCCGATCGAGGTGCCGCGAGCGCGCCGGCGCAGTGCGGGGCGCAGATCCGAGCGGCTAGTCGGTGATCGCGGCATAGACGAGTTGCTTGAACAGCTTCCGATAGTAGGCGCGGACCGGGCTCGGCGCCTGGCTCATGTAGACCGCGACGAGCTGCTCCTTGGGATCCACCCAGAAATAAGTCCCCGCATAGCCGGCCCACATGAACTCGCCGGGGGAGCCGGGCAACCCCGCGATGCCCTGCCCCTGCCTCACCGCGAAGCCAAGACCGAACGTGTAGCCGGGAGTGCCGAGCAACAGTTCGCCCGGAGTCACGGGCGCGTCGATGCGCGCGCCCAGATGATCCGAGGTCATCCAGGCAACGCTGGTACGGCTCAGTACACGCGCGCCATCGAGCTGCCCGCCGTTGAGGAGCATCTGGGTGAAGCGCAGGTAGTCGACCGCCGTGGACACGCCGCCTGCACCGCCGGAATCGTTGTTCGGTACGGCAGAAACGTCGATCAGCTTATTCGGCTTGCCGCTGAACGGATCCACCGGTAGCGGCTCGGCGAGCCGCGCCAGCTTGTCCTTGGGCACCCAGAAGCCCGAGTCGTTCATGGACAGAGGTCTGAACAGCCGCTCATCGAGAAAGTCGGCGAGGCGCTTGCCCGACGCCGCCTCGACCACGCGGCCCAGCATATCGCTCGCGAAGCTGTACTCCCACACCGTGCCTGGCTGGTGCGCGAGCGGCGCTTTGGCGATGCGCTGAACCTCCTCAGCGGGCGACAGGTCCCGCGCGTCGAAGTCGATCCCGCTCTTGTACACACCCGCCGCAGCATAAGCGTCCTTGACCGGCGCGTTCTGCGTGATCTCCCCGTACGCAAGGCCCGCCGTGTGCCGGAGCAAGTCCTGCACGGTCATCTCGCGGTCGGCCGGCACCAGCGTATAGGTCATCTTGGCGAACACCGCATCCGGCTTGGGCACGCTGACCTGCAAGCCCTTCATCGCCGGCAGGAACTTCGACACCGGATCGGTGAGCTCGAGCTTGCCGTCCTCGACCAACATGACGGCGGCAACCGAAACCAGCGGCTTGGTCATGGAGTAGATGCGGAAGATCGTATCCATCTCCATGCCCGTTCCCGCCGCCTTGTTCTGGAACCCGATCGCCTGCGAGTAGACCAGATGACCTTTGCGCGCGACCATCACGACCACGCCCGGCAGGTTCCCACGGTCGACCTCCTGCCGGAAGATCTCGCCGATGCGCCCGAGCTTCTGCGCCGACATCCCGACCGATTCGGCCGAGGCGGGCGGCAGGCCCTGTGCCCACAACGCGGCAGCCGAACATACCGCCGCGACGCACAACACAACGGCCGCGACCCACTTGAGTCTCATGCATTCCTCCACTGCACCGATTCGCGCCTGCGCAAGGGTACGGCCGGACCGCGGCAGACGTCAACGCAGTGCAGGCAGGGCGCTACGCTTCATCCTATGCATCGAGCTCCGGATAGTGGCGGAAGATGCCGTCCTCGTTGAACGGAATGCGCCGGTCGGAAGCGAGATAGGCCGCGACGTTGGGGCGCGCCGAAACCTTCTCGTGCAGGGCCGCCAGTCGAGGGTAGTTTGACTCCAGCCGTGCCATCGACCTCGGAAAGGCATACCGCAACCCGGCGATGATCTGAAACATGGACAGATCGACATAGGACAACGCATTGCCCACCATGTGGCCTCTGCCGCGGGTGTTGGCGGCAAGCACTCGCTCGAAGTAATCCAGGAACTTCGGTATGCGCTCGAGAATGAAGTGGCGTGCGCGTCGCCCCGCCTCGCGTTTCTGCTGGTGGTAATACAGGCTGCCCGCGATGGGATGGTGGGTGTCATGCACCTCGACGACGAAATCGGCGAACGTCAATTGCAACTGATGCGCCCACAGGCGGCCCGCCTCGTCCTGTGGCGCGAGGCGCAGCCGCGGGCCGAGGAACAGCAGGATGTTTGCGGTCTGGCCGATCACGAGCTTGCCGGCCTTGAGATAGGGGGGAGCGAACGGCGGGCGCTTCACCGTCGCGTCCTCCAGAAAGCGCATCAGAGCCGGGATCCCGCCGCCTTCCCTCCTCGATAAGCGCGCCATGTCCAGGTACCGAGCACCGGCCTCCTCCAGCGCGAGCCGGACGAACTCCCCGCGGCCCTGGATACCGGGCCAGTAGTAGAGCTCATATCGCATCCAGATCTCCTCCTCTGCTTGACTCTGCGTCGAGCATCGCCGGCCTGAGACCCGGAGAGGTAGACTCGCCGAGCCGCGTCCGCTCCCAACAGGGCAGCACTCACCGCGCGACCCTCGCAACCCAGCAGCGGGGCTTGCGCCGACCCGGCGATGATATTCTCTTCGCGGGGCGCCTTCCGGCAGGGCAATCGACGACCGCGAGACCGACCCGGCGCGGCGCGCCAACTCCCATGACATCGCTCCCCGTCGCAGCCAGCGACGGCAAGCCGGGAGCATGCTCCCTCTTCGGTCGCTCCGCGGCCTGCGGAGGGGCTGCCGATCGTCGCATGGCCGCATCGGCATTGCGTCGCCGATCCCCCTCTCGCGTCGCGGACAGCGCCGCGCCAAGGTGCACACATTTTGCGCACCTACCGGATTTTGCTTGCAAAACGACGGGGCTACGCCAACAATGCCGCTATCGAAATCGCCTCGGGTTCCATACAGGCGGCCCACGGGTGCTCGCGTGGACCTGCCCGATGGACGATTCGATGCCCCGCATGCGTCGGTGCGTGGCAACACCAGACTTGGAGGAAAGGCAATATGCCCACTGGCACGGTCAAGTGGTTCGACTCGAAGAAGGGTTACGGCTTCATCCGCCCCGACGACGGCTCGAAGGATGTATTCGTGCACATCTCGGCGGTCGAAGGGTCGGGCCTCAATTACCTCACCGAAAACCAAAAGCTCTCCTACGAAGTACAGCGCGGCTCGAACGGCAAGCTGTCCGCCGTCAAACTAAAAGCGCTCTGAGCCCGAGCGCGGGGCGCGCTCCCGCGCCCCGCATACAGTTCGCCGGCCCGCAAAAGACGATCCGCGCGGAATGCCCCATCGCTCGCGCTATGTCTATGCCACCCTTGGACCGATCCGCCGATCGACCGTAACTTGCCATTGGAAGCGGGTGCGCGCCAGAGTTGCGGCTCAGCCATTGCTTACCTGTCACGCGGCAGCCCTGGCACGGGCCGATGAACCAGTCCCGGGGCTATCGCCGGGGTGAGAAATCCCGTACACTGCGCGCTCGACGCCTGGGCCAAGGAGGGGCCGGAGCGCGTTTACCCAAGGAACTTCATGCGGAGTGTCCAGAGCGCCACGCGCCAGCTTTTTCATCTCTTCCTCATCAAGCCCTCCCACTACGACGACGACGGATACGTCATCCAGTGGGCTCGTTCCTCCATCCCGGCAAATACTCTCGCAACGCTATACGGCCTCGCACTCGACTGCGCACGGCGTAACGTGTTGGGGGAGGACGTCGAGATCCGGACCACGGTCTGCGACGAGACCAACACTCGCATCCGGCCCAAGAGGATCATCGACCAGATCCGCAAGGGCGGCGGGCGCGGGATGGTCGGTCTCGTCGGCGTGCAAACAAACCAGTTCCCGCGTGCCGTGGACATCGGTCGGTCGCTGGCTGCCGCAGGCATCCCGGTATTGATCGGCGGCTTTCACGTGAGCGGCTCCATCGCAATGCTGCCGGACACTCCGCGGGAGCTGCAAGAGGCGATGGACCTCGGGATCACGCTGTTCGCCGGAGAGGCCGAGGGGCGGTTCGACGACCTGCTGCGCGCGGCGTATCGCAATGAGCTCAAGCCGCTCTACAACTTCATGGACGATCTCCCGGACCTGGAAGGCTCGCCGGTCCCCTATCTGCCGGTCGACATCGTGCGCCGGACGAGCGGCCTGCGCACGAGCTTCGACGCCGGACGCGGCTGCCCGTTTCTGTGCAGCTTCTGCACCATCATTAACGTCCAGGGGCGCAAATCCCGCGCGCGTACCGCCGACGATGTCGAGAGCATCGTCCGCGCCAATCTCGCACAGGGGCTGCACAACTTCTTCATCACCGACGACAACCTGGCGCGCAATCAACACTGGGAGGCGATCTTGGACCGGCTGATCCAGATGCGCGAGGAGGAGCATCTGCGCATCCACATCGTCGCCCAGGTGGACACGATGTCGCACAAGATTCCCCGCTTCATCGAGAAAGCTGGTCGGGCCGGCGTGAACCGTGTGTTCATCGGGCTGGAGAGCATCAATCCGCAGGCGCTGAAAGAAGCGAGGAAAGGCCAGAACCGGATCACCGAGTACCGGGCCATGTTGCAGGCTTGGCACAACGCGGGCGCCCTGACCTACGCCGGGTACATCCTGGGTTTCCCGGGCGACACGCCGGCGACGATCGAGCGCGACATCCGCATCATCCAGCGCGAGCTGCCCATCGATCTGCTCGAGTTCTTCATCCTCACCCCGCTGCCCGGTTCGGCGGATCACAAGAAGCTGCATCTCGCGGGCGTGGACATGGAGCGGGACCTGAACAAATACGACGTCGTGCACGTCACCACCCGGCACTCCACCATGTCGGACGCAGAGCTGCTTGCGATCTACCGCAAAGCCTGGGACCTGTACTACTCCCCGGAGCACGTGGAGACGGTGCTGCGAAGGTCGAAGTCCTGGGGCTACGATCCCCGCAACATGATGCTCAAGCTGTGGTCCTTCTACGCCGTGCCGCGCCTGGAGCAAGTTCACCCGCTGGAGGGCGGCGTGTTCCGGCGCAAGTACCGCACAGACCGCAGGCCGGGGATGCCGCTGGAGAGCCCGCTGCGCTTCTACGCGCGCTACGCCTGCGAGACTGTCTCCAAGGCGGTCCGCTTCGTCGGGCTTTATTGGCAATTCCGGCGCATCTTGCAGCGCGTCGTGAGCGACTCGGCGCCTTACTCGGATATCGCCATGACGCCGGTACAGGAAGGCGAATTCGAGCAACTGGCTATGTATACAGCTACCGATGCCAGCAGGTTCGCAGTAGAAAAGCTGCGCCGCTACAAGCGCGCGCACGCGGTGTCCGAGGTTTGACGCCGGAGAGCAACACTCCCACGCAATCGGCCTTGAGCGACGCTGCCGCCCGACATCGAGCGGCAGTGTCGCGCTGACGACGCGGCCCACGAGCCGGTCCGAGAGCGCCGCGCACCACTCGATCGATCTCGTTGCCTGCTCGGCATTCTCTGTCGCCGAAGCGACAAAGCTTTAACGCAGGTCTTCTCGACTTTTCGTCAACACCCGCTCGTAAGCGGTGGAACTGCGGTGTCGGCGGAGAGAGACGAGCCGCTTGATCCTCCCGCATGTATCCACCTTGAGACGTTGACACGCATTCGTCATAGGTTCAATCTGCGCCACACGCAGAACAACAACGTATAAAGCCCGGTCGCAAAGTCATCGTCGACTACACTCACTGCGGAGGGGACCTCGAATGCGCCCAGTTCTATTTCTTCTGCTCATCCAGTTCGCTCTCCTGTGTCCAGCACAGCAACCCGGCCCCACGCCGGCACCGCTCATCACCGAAGCACCTACCGGTTTCGATGCCAGCAGCAACGGCCTCGTGGACGACGCGACGCACCAGGCCGACCTCGCGACGTTCGACGAATTCGAGACCGTCAAGGATGGTCTGGGCCCGTTGTACAACGCGCAGTCCTGTCGCGAGTGTCACCAAAATCCGCAGTCCGGTGGAGGCAGCCAGATTACGGAGCTGCGTGTAGGGCATGCCGCCGCCGACGGAAGCTTTCAGAATCCGAGCATTCCGATCGGCGATGGCGCGGAGGTCATTTCGGGTCGCTCACTGGTGAACGATCGGGCGATCTGCCCGAGCAAGGATTATCCGAACGGGGAGATCCAAGAACGCGCGCCGACAACGGAGACCATCCGCACCCAGCGCCTGTCGCTCAGTCTGTTGGGCGATGGCTTCGTCGAGGCCGTTGCGGATCAAACGCTGGTCGATCTCGCGGTGAGTCAGTGCATCGTCACGGTCGGCAAGATCTGCGGGCAAGCGGTGAGCGTCCCGATTGTCGAAGCACCGGGGGCGACCCGGATCGGCCGTTTCGGTTGGAAGGATCAGCACGGAAGCCTGTTGTCTTTCTCGGGTGACGCCTATCTGAACGAGATGGGAGTGACGACCCGTCTGTTTCCCGATGAAGTGACGAATCTGTGCAACACCGTTCCCTCGCCCAACGACATGCCCGATGCGGACGGACTCGACGACGTCGATCGCTTTGCCCGCTTCATTCGCGCCACCATCGCACCGGCTCCGGATGCCATCCTGTCCGCAACTGCGCAGGCCCAGAGAGGAGCGGTGGTGTTCGCCCAGATCGGCTGCTCCACCTGCCATGTGAGCACGCTCGTCACGGCACCCGCCGGCACCGCGATCAACGGTGGCACCTTCACGATCCCAGATGCCCTGGGCAGCAAGCGGTTCCACCCGTATGGTGACTTTCTCATGCACAACATCGGGACCGGGGACGGCATGCTCGTCGTCGTTCAGGAGCATTTCGGACCCGCGGTGCAGGCGCTTCTGGCGAAAAGTGTGGGTCCGATGTTGACGCGCAGCATTCAGAACAAGGTGCGCACCGCGCCGCTGTGGGGCGTGCGATTCCGCTCGCGGCTGATGCACGACGGCGCGTCGTATACGTTCTCCGACGCCATCCGGCGCCACGGCGGCGAGGCAAGCACCACCGCCCAGCGTTTCTTCGCTCTGTCGCCGACCGACCAGGACGCTGTGCTCGCCTTCTTGCGCTCTCTTTGAGCGACGCGTCGCGATCCGCCGCCACAGCGGAGACGTCCTGCGTACACAGCTGACGTGCTCGGCCGGATTGGTCGGTCCTCGCGCATGGGGCCCGATCCGATCCGGCGGCTCGCAGCGCGAGGACACCGTCATCGCGGACCCAGCGCGAGGACACCGTCATCGCGGACCCAGCGCGACTCGCGCACGCGCCTGCGACTGGCATCGAACAGGCTCGCCGTCATGGCCGACATCCAGAACCGTGCGGCGACAGACGCCGACGCAAGGCACGCGTGCCGGCTTCCCCGAGAGGCGCGGACCGCCGGGCTGCGGATGCCAGGACTTGTTACCATTGGAGCGCCCGCCGGCCACCAGGCTCGGCGGCCGCAAACCCAACGCAAGGACAAGACCATGGATCTGCAGCTCGAGAATCGCCGCGCCCTGGTGACGGGTTCGACCGCAGGCATCGGCTTCGCCATCGCGCGCGGTCTCGCCGCGGAAGGCGCCGAGATCACGCTCACCGGCCGCACTCAAGCCTCGGTTGATAGCGCGCTCGCGCGCCTGCGCAGCTCGGTGCCTCGAACCCGCGCTAGCGGTATCGCCGCGGACTGCGCGACAGCGCCGGGCGCCGAGATGGTGTTCGCGCGCCTGCCCGAGGCGGACATCCTGGTGAACAACCTCGGCATCTACGAGCGCAAGCCGTTCTTCGAGATCCCGGATGAAGACTGGCAGCGGCTGTTCGATGTGAACGTCATGAGCGGGATCCGGTTCGCGCGCCGTTACGCTCCCGGCATGGCCAAGCGCGGATGGGGTCGCGTACTGTTCGTCTCGAGCGAGTCCGCGCTCAACATACCGCGCGAGATGATCCACTACGGGATGAGCAAGACGGCGCAGCTCAGCGTCTCGCGCGGCCTCGCCATCGAGCTCGCGGGAACCGGCGTCACGGTGAACGCCCTGCTGCCCGGGCCGACGCGTACCGAGAACACGGAACGGCTGCGTGTGCAGCGCGCCAAGGCCGCCGGCATCACCGTCGCCGAACTGGAGGCGGACTTCTTCCTCACTTATCGGCCCACCTCGCTGCTCAGGCGCTTTGCATCGGCCGATGAGGTCGCCAATCTCGCGGTGTACCTGTGCAGCCCCGCCGCGTCCGCCACGACCGGCGCGGCGATGCGCGTCGACGGCGGCGTGGTGAACCAGATCATGTAGTCCCGCACCCAGCGGCCGCGCCCGGGTCCCGCACCCCGGACGCGCGAGCACGCTTCTTCCCAGCCGGCACCTCCGCGCGACTAGCGGCTCTCCACTCCGCCTCTCGCACACTGCGACGCGGCTGCCGAGCGCACCGGTGTGGCAGTGCAGCCGGCACCGGAACCGCGGATCAGCACTGTCCTGCGCGCTGCGACGCTCGTTCGAGGCAAGCGGGCGAGCGCTTCCGGGGCGCCACGATTTGACGTTGTTTCACCACCCAAGGCCGCCACGCCTGAATGTTGCTAAAAGGTCCTCTAGCCCCCGTCCGTCGCCGCCGCACCGCCCTGGACGTATGTCACTGCGTCAATGTGTTACGTGATCTCGCGCACGTGACCGTCGCGCCTGTGGCTCTGCGCTTGCCGGGCGGGATGCGCCTGTGCTGGCGCCATGTGACCGATTTGGGCCAGAGACGACCAATTCAGGACGGCCGACATGAAGACCAGACCGAGCGTTCTCGCCGCCGCACGCAGAGGCAACGGGCGGCGCGCACAGGCACGCGCAGCCCTCAGGCCGCTCTTCTGGATTACGCTCAGCCTGGCATTGTCGGGCTGCGTCGCGGTGGGCACGACGCTCGCCGGGTTAGGCTTGAGCAATCAGATCGGCGGCATCCAATACCGGACTTTCACCGAGCCGTTGGCGAGAGTGAGCCGTGCCACGCTGACTGCCTTCAAACGCATGGCGATCACATTGGAGACGGTCGAGCAGACGAAGGAGGGGCAGCGGTTGAAGGCCTCCGCCCCCGAGCGCACGTTCGAGGTGGAGCTGGAGATGATCACGCCGAACACCACACGCATGCGCTCGATCGCGCGCAACCGGCTGGGCATCATCGTCGACGCCTCCACCGCGCTGGAGATCATCAATCAGGCGCAGAAAGCGCTGGAACCGGCGAGCGCGAGAAAACGCTCCTAGCGCTTCCGAGAGGAAGCCTGCGTGGCGACCTCGAGGCGAATCTCGCGCAGCTTGGACTTGATGACAGCCGCATTGAGCGGGCCCATCCGGATCAGGACCTTCTGGCCGGCGGAGAGATCTTCGAGCGCGGGGTCGGCGAACTCGTACATGACCTTGGGGCGCGTGAGCTTCACCGGATCCCTCACATCGGGGGTCTCCAGCAGCTCGTCGATCACCTCGACCAGCCGGTCGTTGAAGTACTTCCTCGGGTATCCCAGCTCTTCGTAGGCCTGCTGAAACAGCGGGTAGAAGTGGACGTAGACGGCGACCGCCTGCTTCGCGTCGATGCCGCGTGCCAGCTTGACGTAGGGCGCGTACCGCGCATAGTTCGCGGGGCTAAGCGTGACCTCGTCCCCCTCGCCGCTGGTGATAATCTGGCCGGCCGGCGGTCGCACCGGTAGCAGCCGTCCGGCCACTTGCTGTCGCGGCAAGTTGTCGACGGTGGTGACGATGCGGCGCGCGATGTCCTTGGAGATGACGAGATCTCCAAGCGACTGTTTGGGAATGGGGCCCGCGAGGGACTCCCGTATCGCCTCGTCGCTCTCGTTCAACGGCGGCAGCGGCTTTGCCTCGGCTCCCGTCTGTGGCTCAGGCCGCGGCAGCGGGTTGCTGATCTGCGACTCGGAGCTCGGCGGGGCAGCCGGCTGCGGAGGAGCCTCGGCCGTCTGCGGCTGAGCCACTGGTGCCCGCTCCTCGGGCTTCAGCCTCCAGAGGTATACGCCGGCGACACCCGCGACTGCGATGGCCAACACCACCCAGGTGACCGCGCGCTTCGCGAGCCCAGTCTCCTGGGACCGCTCCGATACACGGTCGAACGGATCGTGCGACATGCGTAGCCGGGCCTGAACCTCAAAGTGTAGTCGCCGTCATACTGCGGCATTATGGCGCCGTCGGTGCCGCGATACGAGAGCGAAAGAGCAGCTCGGCATGGATAAACGGCGTCGCGAGCGGTTTCTGAAGCGTGGCTCTTTCTCTAAGCTTACGGCTCACGATCCGCTGGACACGGGGGAGGACTGGACATGATCGAAATGACGTTGGAAATCGCAGAGCGCGCCGCTCGTGCCGCGTTGGCCAAGGCGGCGGCGATGAACATCGCCATCACGGTGTCGGTCGTCGACGAAGCGGGCCGCCTCGTAGTCACGATGAGAGGCGATCGAACCGGGTTCCTGACGACCGAGACGTCCCGCGCGAAAGCAGTCGCCGCCGCTGCTTTCAAGCGCTCGACGCGCGAGCTGGTCGAGATGCAGACGACCAATCCCGTGTTCTGGGACGCCGTCCCGGCGATCTCGCGCGGCGAGGCTCTGCCGTCCACGGGCGCGGTGCCGATCCAGCTCAACGGTCGCGTGATCGGCGCGATCGGGTGCGGCGGCGGTACGCCGGACCACGATCACGAATGCGCGCTGGCCGGGGCGGCGGCGGCGGGCGGCTGACTCCGGTCGCAGCGAGCGCGCCGCTGCAGGCTCGGCGTGACGACAGCGACCAGTCCGCGGCGATCAGCGCGCGAACCCCGACTTGATCCAGTCCTCGCTTTTCACGCCCTCCGGTGGATTGACCTGCTCGGCGGAGTAGCGTCTGACGTTGGTGATGGTGAGCTTGCCGGCGACCAGCTTGGTCATCCCGTACGCCGTTCCCTGGATTCCCTGATGCCCGTTGCCGAGCGCCATCTTGGTCGTGCCGCTCGGAGTTTCGAACGTGAGGCGCTCAAACGCGGCGATGATCCGATCTTGGTCCGGGTTCCGGCCGCCATTGGCCGCCTTCGCTTTCTCATACGCTGCCTTCGTGCCCAGGATCGCCTGGACCATGTGATAGGAGCTATACACCGGCGCCACGCCGTACCGCTTCTCGTAGGCGCTCTTGAACCAGCGATTCAGTTCGTTGTCCGGGGCGAACACGCTATGCGGCCCGCGCGCGCCGATGATCGTGCCGTCCGGGATGCTGTTCTGGAGCCTGTGCATCTCCGGCTCGCCCGCAGTGAGCACGACATGGCTCGTCGCGAACAGGCTGCGCGGAACCGATTGGAGGACGAAGGCCTCCAAGTCGCCGCCCCAGAGACTGGAGTGGATCACGTCCGGCTTGGCTCCGAGCAGCGCCGAGATCTCCGTTCCGTATTGGCCGGCGAACAGCTTGGGCATCTGTGATGTGGTGACCTCGACCGACGGCATCATCACCTTGATCGACGCCTCGAAATCCCTCCACGAGTCCTGGCCCCAGGCGTAGTTCTGGTTGATCCCGGCGACGCGAGTCGCATTGGGCAGCGTATCCTTGACATACTTCGCGGCGGCGACGCTGTCCATCGTGGCGTGAGCGGCGGTCCGGAACACGTATCGATAGGTGGCTTCCTCGAAGATCCTCGGCGTGCCGCAATCGAACAGCACCGTCAGCGTCTTCAGCTCCTCCGCCACCGGCGCGACCGCGAGGCAGCTTCCGCTCGAGACATAGCCGATCACCAGATCCACGTTGCGCCGCTGGATGAGATTCCGGTATTCCGTCACGACGTTGCTCGTGGGCCCGGCTTCGTCGATGAGCACCATCTCGATCGGGTTCCCGCCGAATCCCTTGGTGCGATAAGGCGCCGGGACCGCGCCGGAGTTGAGGGCCTCGAACGTGAGCTCCGCGGCGTTGCGCGACGGGACGCCGAACGCGCCGGCGCCGGGGCCGGATAGGAAGCTCACCACGCCGATTCGGATCGGCTTGGTCTCGTCGGCCTCCACGGCCGAAGCGCACGCGAAGACGAGCGCGACAACAGCGACTGCTTTTGCAGATGTCATGGATCTCCTCCTGGTTATACCGAGTGGCTACCGGGACCGATACGCTGCGCCTCGTCGCTACGGTTTCCGGGCCCAGGCCCGCACCAGCGTCTGGTACACGACGACGCCGCCGTTGGCCGCGATCTCTCGGCGCAGCCGCTCGTGCAAAGTGTCGATCTGCACCTCCTTCGCCGTCAGCGCTCCGGATGACTCCAGGAACGGCAGGACGCTGCTCATCAGACCGGCGATATGATCATAGCCGTACCAATCGTCCGCGCCGCCAACGAACCGATCTCCATGCAGCTGCGGCTCGGCGAGGCCCGCCGCGAGGAAGAGCGCCCGCAGCTTGGGTCCCAGATCCGTGTCGGCGCCCGACTTCCTGAAGGCGTCCGAGATCCATGTCCAGACCCGATCGAGGAGCGGCGAGGCAGGCACCGCATAGGGGCTCTGCGTCCAATCGCACTCTTGGATCGCAACCACGCCGCCGGGCCGCAGATGGTCCACGGCAGCGCGCAGGTTCGCCAGCGGGTCGGGCACGAACATGAGCACGTAGCGGCCGACCACGGCGTCGAACTGCCGCTCCAATGCCAGCCCACCCATGTCTCCGGCATGGAACGAGACGTTGTCATGGCCGGCAGCGTGCACCCTGGCACGCGCCGTCTCGAGAATCACGGCGTTCATGTCCACTCCCAGGACCGAGCCCTGCGGCCCGACCAGCCTGGCGGCGAGCAGCGCGACGTCGCCGGCGCCGCTGCCGAGATCCAGTACGCTCATGCCCGGACCGATTCCGGCGTCCCGGAACAAACGCTCGGTCCACGGCTCCACGAAGGCCGCCTGAGCCTGCAATCGCCGCGTTTCTTCGCCGGATCGTCCGAGGACGTATACGGGTTGTCGGTCGGCCGTGTCGCTCATCCTGGGAGCCCTCTCATGATGTCGTCCAGCACAGCGCCGCCGCACACTCATCGCCGCCTCGACTCGAGCCAACGCCAGACGCTGCGGCACGCTCGTGCATCGGCCAAAGCGCGGTGCGCTTGCCCTTCCCACAGATGTCCGACATGCTCGGCAGCCGTTTCCAACCGCTGCCAGCGGAAGTCTCCGAACTTCGGGTTCCACTCGCCGCAGGCTTTGGCGAACGCGAGCATCGCGCAGCAGACGCGCTTCGCACACCGAAGCCGGTCGGGGAAGAACTCCCGGTCGTAGGCCGCGTTGTAGATCACGACCTCTCTTCCGCTCAGCATCACCTCGAGCTGCGGCCACAGGTCTGCCAGCGCGGGAGCGTGCGCGACCATGCGGTCGGTGATGCCGTGGATGCGGCTCGCATCGCGGGGGATGGGCCGCTGCGGATTGACCAGCGTATCCACCAGCGCGCGGCCGCCCGCGTCGACGATGGCGACCTCGACGATGCGGTCGCCGTGAGCTGCGCTCAGGCCCGTCGTCTCCGTGTCGAGGAACAGCACGGCCACTTGTCATCTCCCAATCCCGCCCCCAGTATAACGGTCGCCAGCCTACCGGTCGTGCGGCGTACCCTCCGCTCGGCTCAGGCTGCGGCGCGGCTCTGCCCGCTCGACGGCAGGCGTGCCCAGCTGTTGAATGAGCGTGACTGGCGGAGCTGCCTCAGGTCCGTCCGACGCAATACACCATGCTTGCACAAGCAACCGCTTCCCCGATCGACGATGAATTCCTGATCGACGGCTTCGAGCCGGCCTATCTGCAGCTCCACCGCCGCGGAGAGCTCGCTCCCCGAGCACAGGCCGCGCTTGCCGAGCTGACCGATTGCTGCGCCTGCCCTCGCAACTGCCACATCAACCGGCTCGAGAACCAGAAGCTGATCTGCCATACCGGGCGCTACGCGATCGTCTCCAGCGCTTTCGCGCACTTCGGCGAGGAGGATTGCCTGCGTGGCTGGAACGGCTCGGGGACGATCTTCTTCGGGCTGTGCAACCTGCGCTGCGTCTTCTGCCAGAACTGGGACATCTCCCAGCAGCGGCAAGGCCGTGAGTGCACGGCGCAGGACGTCGCGGAGCTTACGCTCGAGCTGCAGGAGCAAGGCTGCCACAACATCAACTTCGTCACGCCCGAGCACGTGGCGCCGCAAGTGATCGAAGCCCTCGCCGCCGCCGCGCCCGCGGGACTGCGGCTGCCCATTGTGTACAACACGAGCGCCTACGATGCGCCCGCTTCGCTCCAGCTGCTCGACGGGATCGTGGACATCTACATGCCGGACTTCAAGTTCTGGAGCAAGGAAAGCGCGCGCCGCTTCGCCAAGGCCAAGGACTACCCCGAGCGGGCGCGCGAGGCCATCCTCGAGATGCAGCGTCAGGTCGGCCCGCTCAAGTTCGGCCCCGACGGGCTGGCCAAGCGCGGCATACTCGTGCGTCATCTGGTGATGCCGGGGCTGGTCGATGAGGCCGCAGCCATCTTCGACTGGCTGGCAAGCGAGGTCTCCCCGGACACTTACGTCAACATCATGGAGCAGTATCGCCCGGAGTTTCAGGTCGGATCGGTGGCGGACGATGGGCGCAAGCGCTACGCGGAGATCGACCGCCGGCCTTCGCGGAGCGAGCTGGAGGATGCTTACGCCGCTGCCCGCCGTGCCGGCCTGTGGCGCTTCGACGAGCGGGCGGCCAGGCGGCGAGCGCCGGCGCGCTGAGCGAGCGGCGACCTGACCTCGCAGCTCGCAGGCGCCGGCAGCGTCAGCTCCTCCTCGGCTCGTGGAACCGACGAAACTCCTGGATCAGGAACTCCTCGTCGGCAGGCGAAAGGTCGAAGCGCTGGCAGGCCTGCTCGATGAGCTCCAACGTCCAGCCATGCTGTTCGGCCAGCCAGGCCACAGCTCGACGCAAGGCCTCACGCTGCGGAGTGACCGGTGCGATGGACATGGTCAGCGAGGCCCGCAGCGCGTGCGCGCATGTTCAGGGCCTACTTGCCGAGCGCGTCGACCACGGCTGCGACAAGCCGGTCCTGTTGCCAGCGCTTGCCATCCGGATCGACCCCGGTGCGCACGATCACGAGGTCACGACCGGGGACGACCGTGACGAACTGCCCCTTGTTGCCCGCAGTAGTGAACGTGCCGGGAGGCACACCGGGCATCTGGTCCAGCAACCAGAACTGCGCGCCGTAGCCCCACTGGCCGGCAACCGGGGGCTTCGTAGGCGCGGGAGTGCTCGAGAACTTCACCCAACCTTCCGGCAGCAGCCGCTTGCCGTTCCACACTCCGTCGTTGGCGAGCAGCATGCCGAAGCGCGCCAGGTCCCTTGCCGTCGTGTAGGTCTGGCTCGACCCGACGAAGTTGCCGAGATGGTCGACCTCCATGCGCGTGTGATACATGGCAAGCGGATGGAGCAGCTCGTCGTAGGGAAAGCGCAGGTACCTCAGGTCGTCCGCGAGGCGATGACGCAGCGCTCGCAGGAGCAACAGCGTATCGTTGTTCGCGTATTTCCAGCGGGTCCCCGGTTGCACTTCGAGCGGCGTGGTCGTGACCGCGCTCACCACGTCCTCTCCGCCGAAATAGACCGCGTAGGTGTTCGCGCCGCCACTGAACAGGCCGCTGGACATCCAGAGCAGCTGTTTGTACGTGATGGCCTGGCGCGGGTCGCTCGGGTAGCCCCACTCCGGGATGCCGGCCGCGGCGTCGAGATCCAGCAGGCCCTGCTTCGCGGCGATGGCCATCAGCGCCGCCGAGAGGCTCTTCGAGGTCGACCAGGTGCGATAGCCCGAGTGGATCCCGAATCCGGGGCGGTAACGTTCGGCAACGATCTTGCCGTCCTTCACGATCACGACCGCTATCGTTACGACTCCGTCGGGGTCACCATAGCTCTTCCCGTCGAAGGCACGCTCGAGCACCGGCGCCAGCGTGTGATAGCGGACGTCGATGCCGTCCGTAGGCAGTGCCACGCGATCGCCGGCCGGGAACGCGACGTTGCTCACGTCGGGCGGCGGCGCGTAGGACACATACGGCAGCCGAGGAACATCGCCGATCTGCCACTGCGGCGGCAGCACCGTGCATCCCATCGTGTCGCGGTAGGCGGCGATACGCACGATCTGCCCGGAGAGATCCGCCGCCGTGACGAGCCTGCGCCGCTCGTCGATCACGGGATCGGGGTACCCCAGCCCCTCCACATCGACCAGCTCGACCTTCTTGATATCGTCCAGCGGACGCCCGGCGAAGAAGTGCGCCGAGCAGGTGAACAGCGCCCGATAGCCCGCTACGATCGCGGGCTCTTTGTCGTCGGCGATCCCGGCCGGACGCTGATAGGGTGGCGCGCCAAACGCCGACGTGAGCCCTGCACAGAGACAGACGACCAGTGCGATGTTGCGCTTCATCCGCAGACCTCGTCGGTGATTGCGATGCATGACCGGCGCTCTACGTCCACATCCCGCGCAGCTTGCCGGCGACGTCGACATGTGCCATGGCGCTCGCCCGACCGGCGGTCTCCGCGTCCACGCCCGGCCAAGTCACCTGCTCGAGTTGCGCCAGCACGGCAGGAGTGATGAAGCGACTGCGCGCTCCGTACACATGCGCGTCGCCGCGCCGCGGCTGTGGCGTGACGTAGTAGCGCATCGGCGCGAGCAGGTGCAGACCGCTCTTCGCCCGCGTCATCGCCACGTACAGCAGCCGCCGTTCCTCTTCGATCAGCTCGGCGCGGCCGGTCGAGAAATCCGACGGGAAATTTCCGTCCGCGACATTGAGCACGTATACGGCGTCCCATTCCTGGCCTTTCGCGGAGTGGATGGTCGAGAGGATGAGGTAGTCCTCGTCGAGCAGCGGGGCGCCGGCGAGGTCGCCTGTCGCGCGGGGCGGGTCGAGCGCCAGCTCGGTGAGGAAGCGCTCGCGCGTCGCAAACTGCTGCGCAATGCGTTCGAGCTGCAGGAGGTCGCCGGCACGCACGTGGGCAGCCTCGTAGATGCGTTCCAGGTGCGGCTCGAACCACTCGCGCACGCGCCCGACCTGGCCTTGCCAAGGCGCCTGCGGCGGCCCGAGCGCGCACATGAGCTGCGTGAACTCGGGCCAGGTCTCTGCTGCGAGAGACGGAACGGCCAGCGCAGCGAGCGCGCGCCACGCGTAGCCTGCAGCTTCGAAATGCGTGAAGCAGCGCCCCGCATTAGCCGGCCCCATCCCGGGCAGCAGTTGCAACGTGCGGAACGCGCTGATCCGATTCTTCGGGTTGTCCGCCCACCGCAGCACGGCGAGCAGGTCCTTGACATGCGCGGCTTCCAGGAACTTGAGCCCGCCGTACTTGACGTACGGAATGTTGCGGCGGACGAGCTCGAGCTCCAGGATGTCGCTGTGATGAGAGCTGCGGAACAGGGCCGCCTGGCGCTTGAGCGCAATTCCGCGCTCGCGTGCCTCCAGCACCTGCGCGACCACGTAGTCGGCCTGCGCCTGGTCGTCGAGCACCGTGACATAGCGCGGCCGCTCGCCGCGTCCCCGGGTCGCCTGCAGGCTCTTACGATACTGGCGCTGCCCTTCCGCGATCAAAGCGTTCGCCGCGTCCAACACGCCCTGCGTCGAGCGGTAGTTCTGTTCCAAGGTCACTACCCTCGCGTGTGGCGTGTATTGCGCCGGGAAGCCGAGAATGTTCTCCACCGTGGCGGCCCGAAACGAGTAGATCGACTGCGCATCGTCTCCCACCACCGTGACGCCGCCGCCCGAAGGCCGCAGCGCCTGGAGGATCTCCGCCTGCAGCGCGTTCGTGTCTTGATATTCGTCCACCAGGATCTGATCGAACTGCACGCTCATTTCCTCCGCAAGCCGCGGGTTGTGGGCCATGGCATGCCAGTACAGCAGCAAGTCGTCGTAATCGAGCGCCTGGTTGGCGATCTTCCTCTCCACGTAGGCGCGATACAGACGAGTCAGTTCCGGCTCCCATTGCGCGCACCACGGGAAAACGCTCGCGAGCGTATCGGCGAGCGGCCGCTGGGTATTCACCCGGTGCGAATAGATAGCGAGGCAGGTGTCCTTGCGCGGAAAGCGCTGCTCGGCGCGCGACAGGCCGAGCTCGTGGCGCGCCACGTCCATCAGGTCGGCTGCGTCGCCGCGGTCCAGAACGCTGAAGCTCGCATCCAAGCCCACCGTCGCCGCGTGGCGCCGGATCAGCCGGGCGGCGATCGAGTGGAAGGTCCCCGACCACGGAAGCCTCACCTCGGCTGGCGGCGCCACTGGGGCAGACTGGGCGTTGGCGCTGGCTTTCTCATCGAGCACCGTGGCGACGATGTTCTGGGCCCGGCGCGTCATCTCCAGCGCGGCGCGCCGCGTGAACGTGAGCAGCAGGATGCGCTCGGGGCTCACGCCCTCCAGCACCAGATGCGCGACGCGATGGGCGAGCGTGTTCGTCTTCCCCGTCCCCGCTCCCGCGATGATGAGCAGCGGCCCGGCGCGAAACGTGCCGTCCGCGCCACGCTCCCCGAACCGCGCGGCCGTGCGCTGCGCTGGATTGAGCCGTTCGAAAGCGGGGAGCGTCGCCACGCCGGCAACTATAGAGCATTGCTGGACATCTCTCCAGCCACCGGCGTTCAGGAGCGGGCTGCGCGTCGAGCTGCCTCAGAACGTGCTCGGGTACAGACCGCCGTCCATCAGGATGCTCTGACCGGTGATATATCCCGCGTGCGTGCTGCACAGAAAAGCGCATACCTGTCCGAACTCCGCCGGGCTGCCGAAGCGCTTGGCCGGCACCTGCGCGGCCCGCTGCGCCGCGATCGCATCTTCCGAGGCGCCCGATCCCTGCGCCGACGCGCGCAGACCGCTGCGCAAGCGGTCGGTGTCGAAGTAGCCGGGCAGCAGATTGTTGATCGTGACGTTGCGGTCTGCGACGCTGCGGGCCACCCCCGCCAGAAAGGCGGTCAACCCCGCACGGGCGCCGCTCGAGAGGTCCAACCCCGCGACCGGCATCTTCACGCTGAGAGAGGTGATGTTGACGATGCGGCCGAAACGCTGCTCGGCCATGTGATCGATGACCCTCTGCGTGAGCTCGATGGGCGTCACCATGTTCATCGTGATGCCGTCGAGAATGGACCGTCGGTCCAGCTCGCGGAATACGCGGTGCGGCGGTCCGCCGTTGTTGTTGACGAGGATGTCCGGATCCGGGCAGGCGGCAAGCACCGCGGCCTGCCCCTCGGGGGTGGCGATGTCGGCCGCTACCGCTCTGACCGTTACGCCGGTCGCTCGCCGTATCTCCTCGGCCGTCGCCTCCAGCACGGCTCGGTCGCGCCCGTTGATGGTGAGCGCCACGCCGGCCTGCGCGAGCGCCATCGCGCAACCTTTGCCGAGCCCGCGACTCGACGCGCAGACGATCGCTTTGCGTCCTCTGATCCCTAGATCCATCCTCGCCTCCGCTGCATGCGCTGCGTCTCTGGCGGCACCTCGCGCGAAACCCGCTCGGCACGCTCACCGGTCGGGCGGCGGCGCCGTCACTCCTCCGAACTAGGCGTTCGCCTCTTCACGCAAGGCGCGCCGCAGGATCTTCCCGACGTTGGTTTTGGGCAACTCGGTCCGGAACACCACGTATTTTGGACGCTTGTAGCCGGTCAGATTGGCCTCGCAGTGCTTGCGGATTTCGGCCTCGGTGAGAGCCGGATCCTTCTTCACCACGAACAGCTTCGGCACCTCACCGGAGTGAGGGTCGGGTACACCGATCACGGCGCATTCGCGCACGCCGGCGTGCATCATCACCACCGACTCGATCTCGTTCGGGAATACGTTGAACCCGGACACCAGCACCATGTCCTTCTTGCGGTCGACGATCCGGACATAGCCCTTCTCGTCCATGACGGCGATGTCTCCGGTGGCGAGAAACCCATCCGCGCCCAGCACCTTGGCGGTCTCGCCGGGGTTGTTCCAGTATCCTCGCATGACCTGTGGCCCGCGCACGCAGAGCTCTCCGGGTGAGCCGAGCGGCACTTCCTTGCCGTCATCGCCACGCAGGACGACCTCCGTGGACGGGACCGGGAGACCGATCGAGCCGTTGTACTCCTCGAGATCCAGCGGATTGATCGTCACCGCAGGAGAGGTTTCCGACAGCCCGTAAGCCTCGACCAGCGTGCAGCCGGTCATGCGCTTCCATCGGTCGGCCACGGCCTTCTGCACCGCCATGCCTCCACCGAGGGCAACCTTGAGCGCCGAGAAGTCGATCTTGCCGAAGTCGGGATCGTTCATCAGCGCATTGAACAGCGTATTCACACCGGTGAACGTCGTGAACCTGTGGCGGCGCAGCTCCTTCACGAAGCCGGGAATGTCGCGCGGGTTGGTGATGAGGATGTTGCAGCCGCCCGTTTTCATCATGAGCAGGCAGTTGGCCGTAAGCGACAGGATGTGATACAGCGGGAGCGCGGTGATGATCGCCTGCGGCTCCTCCTCGCGCAGGAAGGGCTTCAGCCACGCGAAGGACTGCTCGAGATTGGCGAGGATGTTCCGGTGCAGCAACACCGCTCCCTTGGACAAGCCGGTGGTCCCGCCGGTGTATTGCAGGAACGCGACATGCTCCGGACCGACCTCAGCGTGCTTGAGCTGGACCCGCGCTCCTTGCTCGCACATGACGTTGAACCGGATCGCCGTGGCGATCTGCCAGGGCGGGACCATCTTCTTGACCCGGCGAACGACGAGGTTGACGATCGGGCCCTTCAAGCCGAGCAGGTCGCCCAGCGCCGCGATCACGACATGCTTCACCGGGGTGTGCGGGAGCACGTGCTGCAGCACGTGTGCGAAGTTCTCCAGGACGACGATCGCTTCGGCGCCCGAGTCCTTGAGCTGATGTTCGAGCTCCCGCGGGGTATACAACGGGTTCACGTTGACGACCACATACCCGGCCCGCAAGGCGCCGAAGACGCACACGGGATATTGCAGGCAGTTGGGCATCATCACGGCGACGCGCGCGCCGTTCGCAAGCCCTTTCCCCTGGAGCCAGGCGCCGAATCGACGAGTGAGGCGGTCCAGATCTCCGAAGCTGAGGGTTTTGCCCAGGTTGGAATAGGCGGGGCGATCCGCGTACTTCGCGACGCTTTCCTCGAACAGCTCCCCGATCGAGCGATGTTGCCCGTAGTCGATCTCGGCCGGGACTCCCGGCGGGTAGCTCTTGATCCAGATCCTGTCCATGCCCCATCAATCCGGTGCCCTGGGTGTTCCCGCGCGCCCGCGCCGAACTCGCAACCCGCAAGCGTACGCAGCACCGCTTGCCAGCTCGCCCAGTAGCGTATCGCGTTCGCTCGAACGGTGCCGGCGCCTATCGTCACGAGACATACGCTCCGAGTACGCCCGAACGCTCGAGATCAGCGGGATCGAGTGATGTTCAACGGCTCGGATGGTAGCCGCTTCCCCGCTTTCAAGATTCAAGATCTGACCCCATCAGGCAGGACTTTGCCGCCGCGCGGTCAGCCGCCGCGGATGGCGGGCACCAAATGGACTTCGCTGTCGGGGCCGATGGGCGCGAACCACGCATCCTGGAAGATCTGGCCGTCGATGGCGATCGCATAGCCATCGTCCAGATGGGGCGCGAGCGCGGGGTAGCGCTCGCCGAGCGCGCGCAGGAGCTGGCGCACGTTCCCTGCTTCGATCTCGATCTGCGCCGCGCCGCCCGCCAGCTCCTTGAGGGTTCCGCTGAGGACCACCCGTGCCAAATGGCCGCCCCGCCGCCTATGCCTGCACCGCCTGCTTGTCGTCGATCGCTTTCAGGACTCGCGGCGGGGACATCGGCAGCTCCGTGAATCGGATCCCGATGGCATGCTCGACCGCGTTGGCGATGGCGGCCATCGGCGGCACGATCGGGGTCTCGCCGACGCCGCGCACGCCGTAAGGATGGCGCGGGTTCGGCGCCTCGACGATGACAGTGTCGATCATGGGCACGTCCGAGCACACCGGGATCCGGTAGTCGAGGAAGCCCGGGTTCTCCAGGCGCCCGTTTTGGTCGTAGATGTACTCCTCGTTGAGCGCCCAGCCGATCCCCTGCACCGCGCCGCCTTGCATCTGCCCTTCGACGTAGCTCGGGTGCACCGCCCTGCCCGCGTCCTGGATCGCGGTGTAGCGCAGGATCGTGATCTTGCCGGTCTCGCGGTCCACCTCGACGTCGACCAGGTGAGTGGCGAGGCTCGGCCCGGCGCCCTGGGCGCTGATCGCGGCGTTGCCTACGATCGGGCCGCCCGTCTTGCCGGCGGACTTGGCAATCTCCGCGAGCGGCAGTTCTTTGGGCTTGCGGCCCTCGCCGGTCAGGGCGCGCGCGCATCCATCCTCCCAGATCACCGACTCCAGCGGAATCTCCCAGATCTTCGCGGCTCGCTCGCGCAGTTGGCGCACCACGCTGCGGGCGGCCTCGACCACCGCCATGCCGCTCGAGAACGTGACGCGGCTGCCGCCCGTGAGGAAGGTGTAGCCCAGGGTGCCCGTGTCGCCGATGACCGGCCGCACGTTCTCGAGCGGGATGCCGAGCTCCTCCGCGGCCATCATCGCGAGCGAGGCACGCGAGCCTCCGATATCCGGAGTGCCCGCGACCAGCGTCACGGTTCCGTCCTCGCCCAGGTTGAGCGTTGCGCAGGTCTCGCCGCCGATGTTGAACCAGAACCCCGAGGCGACGCCGCGGCCCTGGTTGGCCTTGAGCGGCGCGCGGTAATGCGCGTGGGCACGCGCCGCCTCCAGCGTCTGCACCAGACCGATCGGGCCGAACTTCGGCCCGTAGGCGGCCCGCGTACCTTCCTTGGCCGCGTTCTTCAGGCGAAGCTCGATGGGATCCAGCTTCAGCCGCTGCGCCAGCTCGTCGATCACGGATTCGACGGCGAACTCCGAGATGGGTGCGCCCGGGGCGCGGTACGCGGCAACCTTCGGCCGGTTCACGACCACGTCGTAGCCGATCACGCGCACGTTGTCGAGGTCGTATGGAGCGAACGCGCACATGCACCCGGGCTGCACGGGCGATCCCTGAAACGCGCCCGCCTGGTACTTGAGCAGCGCATCCGCCGCCGTGATCCGGCCGGCGCGGGTGGCTCCGATCTTGACCCAGACCTTCGCGCCAGAGGTCGGGCCGCTTGCCTGGAACACCTCGGTGCGCGACATCACCATCTTCACCGGCTGGCACGCCTGGCGCGAGAGCGCAAGCGCGAGCGGCTCGAGATAGACGACGGTCTTGCCGCCGAAGCCGCCGCCGATCTCGGAGGCGGTCACGCGCAGCTTCGAGAGCTCCATGCCGAGCAGCTTGGCGCAGAAGCTGCGCACGACGAACTGCCCTTGCGTCGTGCACCACAGCTCGGCCTGGCCGTCCTCGGATACGCTCGCCAGGCACGCATGCGGCTCGATGTAGCCTTGATGCACCGGCTTGGTCGTGAACTCGCGCTCGACGATCACATCCGCCTGGGCGAAGCCGGCGGCAATGTCGCCGAGGCTGAACTCGACGCGCTTGGCGATATTCGAGGGCTTCGCCGGCGTCGGCTCGACGCCGATCGTGTACATGTTCTCATGGAGCAGCGGCGCATCGGGCTCCATCGCTTGCGCCACATCCATCACGTGCGGCAGCACCTCGTAGTCGACCTCGATCAGCTTCAGGGCCTGCGCCGCGATCGCTTCGGTCGTCGCCGCCACCGCCGCCACCGCGTGGCCTTCGTAGAGCGCCTTCTCCCGGGCCAGGATGTTGCGCGTCATGTCGCGGTAGTTCACCATCATCTCGCCGGCGGGGATGAACTCGGAGGGCAGGTCCGTGAAGTCGGCCGCGGTGATCACAGCCTTCACACCGTGCAGCGCTCGGGCTTTCGAGGTGTCGATCGACCGGATGCGGGCGTGCGCGTGCGGGCTGCGCAGCACCTTGCCGATGAGCATGTTCGGCAGATGGATGTCGGCCCCGAACTTCGCCCGGCCCGTGACCTTGTCCACGCCGTCGGGCCGCAACGGGCGCGTTCCCACGATCTTCAGCTTGCGCTCGGTCAATGCCTGCATCGGGACGTCGTTCATGGATCAGCTCCTTCTCATCACATTCGCCGCGTCGAGCACCGCGCGCACGATTTTGTCATAGCCGGTGCAGCGGCACAGATTGCCCGCCAGCCAGTATCTCACCTCGGTTTCCGTCGGATCGGGGTTGCGATCGAGCAGAGCCTTTGCGGCAACCAGGAACCCCGGCGTGCAGACACCGCACTGAAGTGCGGCGTGTTCGAGGAACTTCTGCTGCAGGGGATGGAGCTCGTCGCCGCTTGCCATCCCCTCGATGGTCTCGACGCTGCGTCCCTGCGCCTCGACACCCAGCACCAGGCAGGAGCACACGAGGCGTCCGTCCAGGATCACGCTGCAGGCTCCGCAGTCGCCGGAGCCGCAGCCTTCCTTGCTTCCGGTCAGGTAGAGCACATCCCGCAGCACGTCGAGCAAGGTCTGCTCGGGCGTGCACAGGAACTCGACCGGGTCGGCGTTTACGGTGGTCGTTACGTGGTGCTTAGCCATGGCCTCCTCGTGCGCGCTCGAGCGCGATCTGGGCGGCGCGCCGCGCCAGCACGCCCGCTACTTTGTTGCGGTAGGCGACGGTGCCGCGCTTGTCGTCGATGGGTTTGCAAGCCGCGCTCGCGGCCGCCGCGAGCGCGTTGAGCGCGGCGGCGTCGACTCGGGTGCCGATCAGCGCGTCGGCAGCCTCCTGGACCAGCAACGGCGTCGGCGCAACCGCGCCAAGCCCGACCCGCGCGTGCGTACACAGGCCCGCCTCGTCGAGGCACAGCGCGACCCCGACGCCCACCACGGCGATGTCCATCTCGGTGCGTGGGATGAGCCGCAGGTAGGCGTCGCCCGAGCGGGGCCGCGGCCTTGGCAGCCGGAAACTCACCACGAACTCCCCGCGCGCGAGCGAGGTCCGACCCGGGCCCGTGACGATGTTCTCGACGGGTACGTCGCGCACACCGTCCGGCCCAGCCACCTCGCAAACGGCGCCGGCAGCGATCATCGCCGGTACGCTGTCCGCCGCTGGCGAGGCGTTGCAGAGATTGCCTCCCGGCGTGGCACGGCCCTGGATCTGCGTCGAGCCGATGAGATTCAGCGCCTCGACCACGCCCGGCCACGCGGCCGCCAGCGCGGCGTGCTCGCCAATCTCGGCACAGCTCATCGCCGCGCCGATCCGAAAGCCGCGTGCATCGCTTTCGATCTGTCGAAGCTGCGGGATGGCTTTGACGTCGACCACCACCTCCGGCGCGACGAAGCCCCCGCGTAGCTTCACCAACAAGTCGGTGCCGCCCGCGAGGACGTGCGCGGCGCCGTTGTGGGCGGTGAGGAGGGTGACTGCCTCCTGCACCGAGCCCGGTGATCGATAGTCCATAGCCCAGACCCCTCCCGTTGCGTCGGGTGAATTATGGCCCCTTCATCGACGGCTTGGGAACCTCGTTGCGAACGCGCTGGCTGGCGTGAGGCTCCCGCCGGTGCGCCGCGGCCGGAGATGCCGGAGAATACGACAAAACCGGGAGCAGATCATGGATCTGACGGGCAAGACGGCTTTCGTCACTGGAGGCTCAGGGGATATCGGCAGCGCTATCGCCAGGGCGTTGGCGGTGGCGGGCGCAGATGTCGCGATCTCCTACGTGGGCAACGCGGACAGTGCCGACATGAGCGCCGCTGCCGTCCGAGCCGCCGGAAGGCGCACCCTGGCAGTGCAGCTCGACCAACGCGAGCCGTCCGCCATCGACGCGGCGGTCGGCTTGGTGGCCGGGCACTTCGGGCGCATCGACATCCTGGTCAACAACGCCGCCTGGAACATCGGCATCCCCTTCCGTGCACTGGACGCATTGACCGCGGACGTCTGGGACCGCGTGCTGGAAACGAACCTGCGCGGCCCCTACCTCCTCACGCGAGCGTGCGCCCCTCATCTTGCCGCGCACGGGACGGGACGCGTGGTGAACATCGCCTCCGTGGCGGGGCTGTACCCGGGAGGCAGCAGCATCGCTTATGCCGCCAGCAAAGCGGGGCTGATTCACCTCACGCGCTGCTTGGCGGTCGCACTGGCCCCCGGCGTCACGGTCAACTGCATCGCGCCCGGCTTGGTCGAAGGAACCCGCATGGCCCAGCGGCTTCCCACGGAGATGGCCCAGATGGCGCGAAGCCAGGCTGTGCTGGGCCGGACCGCAGCCGCTCAGGACATCGCCGAGCAGGTGGTCACCTTTTGTCGGGCCGACTCGGTCACCGGACAGGTGTTGGTCATCGACGGGGGCATGCCCGGCGCGATGCACTGAGCGGCGCGCCGCTCAAGGCCGTCGGTCGGCCATCACGATGGTCCCGCTCGCGGCGAACATGCCGCCCACACCGTGGCAGGCAGCGACCTCGACGTCCCTCACCTGGGCTGCTGCGGTCCCCCGCACCTGCCGCACCGTTTCCTGCAGCGCGAACATGCCGTACATGCCGGTATGCGTGTAGCTCAGTCCGCCGCCGTTGGTGTTCAGCGGAAGCTTGCCGCCGAACGCGGTATTGCGCTCGGCGATGAAGGCCGCGGCCTCGCCTCGGCAGACGAAGCCGAGGTCTTCGAGTCCGTAGAGCGGCAGGTGCGCGAACGCGTCGTAGATCATCAAGTGGTCGACGTCGGAGTGGCGGATGCCGGCGCTGTCGAACGCCTGCTTGCCGGCGACGCGGAAGGCCCGGGACGACGTGAAGTCGGCCATCTGGCTCACCATCGGCGACTCGACGCTCTCTCCGGTGCCGAGGATGTACACGGGCTTTTGCGGGAAGTCCCGCGCGCGGTCGGCGGAGGTGAGGATCAGCGCACCGCCCCCATCCGTGACCAGGCAGCACATCAAGAGCCGGAACGGGTACGCGATCATCCTCGAGTTGAGCACGTCCTCGACGGTGATCGGATCCTTCATCATCGCGCGCGGGTTCCTCGCCGCCCATTCGCGCTGCACTACGCTCACCGTCGCGAGTTGTGCCTCGGTGATGCCGTAGGTCTTCATGTAGCGCAGCACCGGGATGGTGAACATCGTCGGCGGACCGAAGATGCCGTAGGGCGCTTCGAACTGCCCTTGGAGCGATGCCGGCGGGATGGCCCGGGGCAGCGCGCCGATGCGCGATCGGCCGCTCTCGCCGTGGGTGATCAGCACTGTGGTGCACAGGCCCGCGCTGATCGCCGCCGCAGCGTGCCGGACATGCAGCATGAACGAGCAGCCTCCTACCGAGGTGCCGTCCACCCATTTCGGCACGATCCCGAGATAGTGCGCGATGTTGGTCGGCACCTCGCCCGCGCACGCGACGCCGTCGATGTCGGCGGGCTTCAACGCGGCATCGCGCAGAGCGTTGAGCGCGGCGTCGGCGTGCAACTGGATCTGCGAAAGATGCGGGATGACCCCGAGATCGGTGGTTTCGGCGGCGCCGACGATCGCAATGCTGCCGGGCTTCATGCCACGCTCCCCCGCGCGCTCGGCGAATTGGCGGCCGGACGAAACAGCGGCAGCGAGATCTCTTCGTTCAGCGCCTGGAACACGACCTCGAGCGGCATGTCGAGCTGCAGCGCTGCGGGCGTCTGCTCGATGTCCACGATATTGGTCATCATGCGGGGGCCCTCCTCCAGCTGCACCACGGCGATCGAGTACGGCGGGACGAACCCCGGTACGCTCCGGTGGTGGATCACGTAGCTCAGCAGCGTGGCCCGGCCGCTGGCACGAATCACGGTCACTTCGCGCGACCCGCACTGCGGGCAGAACGGCCGCGGCGGGAAATAGGCCTGGGCGCAGGCGATGCACTTTTGCAGCCGCAGCTCGCCGGCGCGGGTTCCCTCCCAGAAGTGGCGAGTCTCCGGGGTGATCTCGGGAAGCGGGCGTTGCGTCATCTGCGTGTCTCCTCGGTTGTCTTAGCGGGACGTGCGCCGTCGCCGGGCGCCTCCACCACTCCCGCCCGCGCCAGCTCGCCGACTCGCTCCTCGGAATAACCGAGGAGCTCCGTCAGCACCGCTCGTGTGTGTTCGCCCACACGGTAGGGCGCCGGGCCGCCCGGCTCGATCGGCCGCCCGTCGAGGTGAAACGGCGGTGCCGTCACCCGGACACGTCCGCATCCCGGGTGGGGCACCTCCGGAAACGCCGATCGGGCCGACATGTGCGGGTGATCGATCAGCTCTTCCGGCGACAGCATCGGCACGGAGGGGACTCGCGCCCTGGACAGCACTTGGACAGCCCGCTCGACGCTTTCGAACCCGTCGAGCCAGTCACGGATGATCTCCTGCAGCGGCGCCCAGTTCGTGCGTCGCGCCATCGGGGTGGCGAAACGCGCGTCGGTGGCGAGCTCGGGACGGCCGATCAGGCTCACAAGGCGCGACCAGAGGTGTGGCGCGCCCACGGTCTGGAGCGCGACATAAGCGCCGCCGATCGGGTGCACGACCATTCCGACGCGCTGCTGGCGCAGGACCTCGCCGCCGTTCAGCACCGCGCCGTACGTGATGTCGTCGGCGCAGACCAGGCATTCCAGCATGGAGACGTCGAGATCCGCTCCGCGCCCCGTGCGTGCGCGCCGCACCAGCGCCGCACAGATCGAACCGAACGCGTGTGCGCCGGCGAGCACATCGGCCGCTTGAAGGTACGCCACCCGCGGCTCGCGCTCGGCGCCGCGCTCGAGGTCCATCACGCCCGAGATCGCGTTGATCAGATGGGCATAGGCCTGCATGGAGCTGAGCGGGCCGGTCTGGCCGAAGCCCGAGATCGCGCAGTAGACGAGGTTGGGCCGCACCCGGCGCAGCGCTGCCGCATCCAAACCGTAACGGGCCATCACCCCGGGCGAGAAGTTCTCGACGACAACGTCGGCGATGCGCACGAGGTCGAACACCAGCTCGCGCGCCTGAGGATGCGCCAGATCGATCGCGATCCCGCTCTTGCCCGCGTTCAGGCGCACGAAATAACTGCTCTGATCCGTGCGGTCGGGCTGGAGCTGCAGCAGCGTGTAGCGCACCTCGTCGCCCTCGCCGGGTCGCTCGACCTTGATGACGCGCGCGCCCAAGTCTGCGAGCAGGCGCGTGCAATAGGGCCCCGCGAGCACACGGGTGAAGTCCAGGACCGTGAGTCCGGCGAGCAGGGCGTCTTCGGGATCGGCAGGTGCGTTCGCGGTCACGGGCGGCAGGCGGTGCTATGGGTCGGCGGCCCACAGCTTACAACATCGCCGCCTTCTCCGGGCCATCGGGGTCAGGTCTTGAATCGTGAATGCGGATGCGCACACGGGCCGCCGGGAGCGTCCGCCGGCAACGCCAATCGAATCGGCGGACGCAGGGCTCGCTATGCGGTAGCATCGCGGTCCATGCGTAAGCAACGCACCATTTGACGCGGTCCTCTCCATGAACGGCGCCGAAAGCCTCGTACGCACGCTGCTCGCCAGCGGTGTCGACACCTGCTTCGCCAACCCCGGCACCTCGGAGATGCATTTCGTCGCAGCGCTCGATAAGGCGGAGGGCATGCGCTGCATCCTCGGCATGGCCGAGACCGTGGTAACGGGATGCGCCGATGGCTATGCCCGCATGGCGGGCAAGCCCGCGGTGACGCTGACGCATTGCGGTCCCGGATTTGCGAATGGCATCGCCAACGTGCACAACGCACGCCGGGCGCGTACGCCGATGGTGAACATCCTCGGGGACCATGCGACTTATCACCGCCCCTTCGATGCGCCGCTCACGACCGATACGGAGGGGCTCGCAAGGACAGTGTCGCACTGGGTGCGCACCAGCACCTCCTCCGCACGGGTGGGAGCAGATGGCGCCGCAGCCGTCCAGGCGGCGTTGACGCCGCCCGGGCAGATCGCCACGTTGATCCTACCGGCAGACACGGCTTGGAACGACGGGGGCGAAGTTGGCGCGCCGCTTCCGGCGCCCACTCGCGCGGCCGTGGCGCCGGACATCCTGCGCGCGATCGCGCAGACGCTGCGCACACGGGAACCGGCGATATTCATCCTCTCGGGGCAAGCTCTCTCGGAAGCAGGCCTCGCCGCGGCCCATCGCATCGCGCAGGTCACCGGCGCCAAGCTGCGCACACCGACCCAGGTGCCACGCATGGCGCGCGGCCGCGGGCGCGCTGCGGTCGACCGCATCCCCTACGTCGTCGACAACGCGCTCAAGGTTCTCGCGGGCACGCGGCATGTATTTCTCGTCGGCGCGAAGCCGCCGACGGCTTTCTTCGCCTACCCCGGAAAACCGAGCTTGCTAGCACCGCCCGACGCCGTGACGCACGTGGTCGCGCGACCCGAGCAAGATGCGGTCGCCGCGCTCGAATGGCTGGCGGACGACCTGGGCGCGCCGAAGAACGTGCCGATTTCCGACGCCCGGATCAAGCCGCAGCTCGTCCGCGGGAAGTTCGAGCCGGAACCCTTTGCTCACACGCTCGCCGCACTGCTTCCCGAGAATTGCATCGTCGCCGAAGACGCAGTCACCTCCGGCCGCGCGCTGTTCGCGCCGACCTTCGGTGCGGCACCGCATGACTGGCTGCAAATCACGGGCGGCGCAATCGGCCACGGGTTCCCTTGCGCCACCGGCGCCGCGGTGGCCTGTCCACAGCGTAAGGTGGTTTGCCTGCAAGCCGACGGCGCAGGCATGTACACCGTGCAGGCACTGTGGACGCAGGCTCGCGAAAAGCTCGACGTGGTGAACGTGGTATTCGCCAACCGGATCTACAAGATTCTGCACGGGGAGCTGCTCTCGGTCGGCGCCCAACCCGGCCGCGCCTCGAACGAGTTGTTCGACCTCGCTCGCCCGGAGCTGGACTGGGTCAAGCTGGCCGGTAGCATGGGCGTCGAAGCGACGCGTGTGGAAACACTCGAGGGCTTTGCCGATGTATTCGGCGCGGCGTGTGGCCGGCGCGGCCCATTCCTGATCGAGTTCCGGATTTAACGCAGGCCGCCCAGCCCTCCCGAGCAAACGCTAGAGCGCCGGCGGAGACGCCGCAGTGACGCAATCGTCATGTTGAAACGAGTGCACGCCGGCCTGCTCGACGTCGCGTACGAGGACAGTGGCAGTCCGCAGGGCAAGCCTGTCGTGCTGTTGCACGGCTTTCCCTACGACGTGCACGCGTACGACGCTGTAACGCCTCTCATCGCAGCCGCGGGATGTCGCGTCATCACGCCGTTTCTGCGCGGATACGGACCCACGCGCTTCCTGTCGCCGGACACGTTGCGCTCCGGTCAGCAGGCCGCGCTGGCGCACGATCTGCTGGCGCTGATGGATGCGCTGGCGGTCCCGAGTGCGGTGCTGGCAGGTTACGATTGGGGCGGCCGTGCCGCCTGCATTCTCGCCGCCCTTTGGCCCGAGCGGGTACGTGGGCTGGTGTCGGGGCTCGGGTACAACATTCAGAATATCCCGGCCTCGACTCAGCCCGCAGCGCCGGAGAACGAGTTCCGCCACTGGTACCAGTACTACTTCCACGGCGAGCGCGGCCGCGCCGGCCTCGAGCGTAACCGTCGCGAATTGTGCAAGTTGTTGTGGAAGCTGTGGTCACCCAACTGGGGCTTCGACGATGCGACGTATGAGCTCACCGCCGCATCCTTCGACAACCCCGATTTCGTCCCCGTCGTGATTCATTCGTATCGCCATCGCTACGGACTGGTGGCGGGCGATCCGGCGCTCGAGGACATCGAGCGAAGACTCGCAGCGCAGCCGCGTATCCCAGTGCCGACCATCGCGTTGGACGGGGGCGGCGACGGAGTCATGTCATCGGGCGGCTCGATCGGGCACGACCGATTCTTCACCGGAGACTTCGAACGCCGGGTCATTCCGCTTGTGGGCCACAACCTCCCACAAGAAGCGCCGGCCGAGTTCGCAGCGGCAGTGATGGCCGTGCTCTGAGCGCGGCCGTCCCAGATTTATCTTCGTGCGAGGCGCAGGCTTGCCCCGGGCGACCTGTTCAACCGCAAGTGCCGGTAGCCTGCTCTTCGATCCTGAGATCGACGTAGCTCTCGTCCCCGCGCTCGCAGAACCGGAAGTCTTTGCCCTTGCGCGCAAACGTGTTGCAGACGAACTTTCTGACCTCGCGCCCGTCGCCTTTCTTATAGGAGAACGTGACAGTGGAGTAACAGGCCTCATCCTTCGTCGAACTCGAGTAGACGACGACCTTGTTGCCCTCGATCTCCGCCCGGAAGGTTGCCCCCAACGCCGAAAGCCCGACAGCAAACAGCAAAGCCCCAACCAGGGCAGCGCACCGATCCCTCACGTGATTGCCTCCTCGCCTTCGTACTGCTCCCATCACGAAAGGATACCAGGGCCTGAGACCTCCCGTTCACCCTACCGCGATCCTGCATGACTTGCCGCTGGGCACCGGTCAACGCGAGCGCGCGGGTTCGAGCGGCATCGACGTCACAGCCACCGCGCCAGCGCCGCCGACATGGGGAGGTCGGAGCCGGTCTGTGATGGCGTACCCGGTCGACCGCTTGCGCTCCGCCCGCCATATAGAGCGAGACAGGACCGGCAGCTCATCCGTCCGTGTAGCTCGCGAAGACCGCGCTGTCGGCACCAGAGGCGCATGTCGTGCAGCGGCGCAATTCAAGATTCAAGATCTGACCCCCGCACCTGACCCCCGCACGAGCACGCGCCACGTTTCGGGTCCGAGGCCGAGGGTGTGCGGAAGCATCTGGAACACCAGGTACCGGTTAGCCGACCGATAGCCGTGCCAACGCAGAGCGGCCAAGCATAAAGCGTGTGCGGCGTTGTAGGCGAGGTCGAAACGGCTTTCCAGCGCTAGGTCGGTATTGCCAGCGTCTTTGAGCCGGGCCAAGCCGGCGCGTTTGAGACCGGCAAACTCCTTCGCGTCCGGGGGCTCGGCCTTCAGTGGCTTCCCTGGGCCAGCGAGGTTTTCAAACGGTGACGGCATCTTCGGTGCCGATCAGCCACATCTTGGGCTGCGAGAGTACCCGCTTTACGAAGGCGCTGTCCTGCTCAACACGTTTCTTGATCTCTCTGCGTGTCAAGATGGTTGGGTTAACGGTGCGGCCGAGCGTGGTACTGGCCGCCTCGAGTGCAGCGAAAACGTCGCCATAACTCAGGCTATCGCTGACCAGCATCAGGTCGATGTCGCTAGCTGCTGTGTCTCGCCGTTTCGCGACCGAGCCATAAACGAACGCCGCATGAATCTGTGGCGCCAACGGCAGCAACGCCTCGCGCAGCGGCTGTGCAAGCCCGACCGTTTTGCGGACGATCGCACAAAGTTCCGCATAGACCGGCGATTTTGGATTGGCTTGGAAGTGCTTCTGCTTGCCGACAGCGCGCACCGTCACCAAGCCGCTCTCCGCCAGCCGAGCCAGCTCGCGCTGGACCGCCCCCGATCCGGCTCCAGTCAGGCCAATCAGCTCCGTGGCGTAAAAGCTGCGCTCGCGCTGGCCGAACAGAAGCCCGAACAAGCGCTGCTGCGTCCGCGAGAACAAGGCGTCGCTGAGGCTTGAAGTCGGCTTCCCGCGGCTGCGAGTCCGCTCTGTACCCATATTGGGCATAATCATACCCAAATTAGGCATGTCACGGAACGCTTCGGCCAGACGTCACCTCTGAGTACACCCCGACGCAAGGCTCGTGGTCGGTGACTCCCAGGGCGAGCACGCCGGAAGCCATGGCCGTCCGGAAGCTAGCGCCTATTCGTCCGGCAAGTCCATCCCAGTACGTTGCCCGACGCCGCACGCAGATGCTACTCTCGCCCATCATGCGCATCGAGATCATCTGCACGGGAGACGAAGTGCTCACCGGCGCCACCATCAACACGAACTTCAGCTTCATCAGTCAGAAGCTGGGCGACGTCGGGCTCACGGTGCGATGGGGCACCACCGTCGGAGACGATCGGGAGACGCTGCTCCGGGCATTCCGGCTCGCCGCCGAGCGAGTGGACGCGGTCATCGTCAACGGCGGGCTCGGGCCCACGGTGGACGATCTGTCGCAAGAGGTGGCGGCGCAGGCCGCCGGCGTCGAGCTGGTGTTCAGCGAGCAGTGGTACGCAAAGATGGAGGAGCTGTTCCGCCGCCGCAGCCGCGTAATGCCGCCCAGCAACCGAAAGCAGGCGATGCTGCCCGCCGGCGCGGAGCTGCTCGACAACCCCATCGGCACCGCCTGCGGGTTCGCGCTCGACATCGGCAAGGCGCGCTTCTTCTTCACTCCCGGCGTCCCTCGGGAGTTGCATCGGATGCTCGAGGAGCAGGTCGTTCCGCGGCTTCTCGCGCGGAGCGGCCGGCAGACCGCGAGCTTCCTCAAGCGCTTCCACTCCTATGGGATCGGCGAGTCGCACGCCGACAGTTTGCTAGCGGGGATCGAGGCGATGGTGCCTGACGGCAGCCTGAAGCTCGGCTTCCGTGCGCATTACCCGCAGCTCGAGACCAAGCTGGCAGTGCGCGGCGCAGACATGGACGACGTCCGACAAAAGCTCGCGCCGGTCGAGCAGGAAGTACGCAAGCGGCTCGGCAACTTCATCCTGGCCGAGGACGATCAGAAGCTCGAAGGAGTGGTGCTGGACGAGCTCTCCCGGCGGCAGGCATCGCTTGCGATCGTGGAAACGTTTACCGGCGGCGCCGTCGCCGCGCGCATCGCTCCGCTAGCGGGCGCGGAGAACGTATTTCGCAGGGGTATCGTCGCGCGCGATCTGCGTGAAGTGTGCGCGGCCATCGGCCTGGATGGATCCTCAGCATCCGGTGAGCTCACGCTCGCGACCGCGGAAGCGGTGGCGCGCGCTGCTCGGCGTTACACCGGCGCCACGCACGCGCTGGCGGTGCTCATCGACCTGGACGAAGGCCCCGACCGCATCGACCTCGGGGGAACGATCCACATCGCCATCGCAACGGAGCAACAGGTCGCCTCCCGGCGCAGCCGCATGCTCGGCGGGCGCGAGTGGGTACGCCTGGGTGCGGTCGAGATGTCGCTGGATTGCCTGCGCCGCTATCTCTGCGGACTTCCGGTGGACGAGCGCATCGACTTCGAGAAGGTGTGAGCCGACCGCCGCCCGTAGGGCAGCGCACCCCCAGCCGGGCGCACCTCCGGGCTAGGCGTGCCCAAATCCAACTCAACGGCAAATGCCCGGAACGCAGTCTGGCGCCGCCCGGCGCCCCGAGCGCGGAGCATTCGCGCTGAAAGAGTCTCGTCGCTGGGAATCGATGCGTAGCCTGTTGTGCTCAACGAGAGTGGCGCGCCGATCCCGTGGCTGCTCGATGGGCGCCGAACACAAGAGGCGACGCCTACCGCGCGGGCTTCTCTCCCTCGCGCCGAGGCCCCGTTTGACTTAGATCAAAAGTGCCGCCAGGCAGCCGCTCTCGGCCGGCAGATCGATGCTCGCGAAAGTCGACGGCACAAGCGGTCCTCAGCAACGTGACGCCGACGCCGGCCATGCGCACCCGCTAGGTGCGGCGTAGCCAGCGTCGACAGCCGCGATCCCTCTCGCGCTACGGCTTGATCTGTCCGCGAATCTCGCCGCCCTGGTGCGACGCGCTGTGTACGTTGACGTACAGGTTTCCGGCCTTGAAGGCCTTGTACTGCGCGTCGGTGAGCTTCTTGCCTGGCGGAACGGTCCAGGCGCCATCCCCGCTCTTGGTCAGAGGGATCACGACCTTGCCATTCTGTCCCGGCGGCGCTTCGTGAACGTGCGCCATGCTCCCGTCGACGCCGGTAGTCGTGATCTTCCCGGTCACCGACATATCCGCCCCGACCGAAATCGTGCCGCTGCCTTTGGCGGCGGTCTGGACCGGGGGCACTTCTTGGTCGCCGCTCAGCATGACTTTGGCCTCTTGCGCGTTCGCCAAGCTCGCGTAGCTGGCAAAAGACATCACGGCCGTCGCAAGCAAGGCCGAGAGGATGGGACGCATGGTTCTGGGCAATGCATTCATCGCTGACCTCCAGTGTGGACAAAAAAACTTCGATGGTCGCCGCGCCTGACGGATCACGGCTTGGATGCACCGGCGGTGTGGCTCGTATCGCCGAACACGCCGGGGCTCCAGAGGCGTCTTGCTTCGGCTCGAAGCCTTACCCCGACGGCGCAGCGCCTCCCGTTTGTGTAATCGCTTTTGTCGCAGACCGCTCTGCTCGACGGTCTGTTAACGTCCGAACCCGCCACCCATGTGACCGCCTCCGCCCCAACCACCGCCCTGTCCGCCGGCCGGTGCACGTCCGGCAGCTGTCGCGCCAGCGTGGCCGGGCGCCCACGCGCCGCTGCTGCGCCCCATCTGCGATGTAGCGCCGCCGCTCCACCCGCGTGGTGCAGTCGAGGCGACCGGAGGCCGGAGCTGCGAGCTTCCCAGGTATCCCGGGGGAGGCGGCACTGCGATGCGCGGCGCGGCCGGTATCGACCACGGCATGGTCTGCGGAGCCATCCCAACGCGCGGAGCGGGCATCGCCGGTCTCGCGGACCAGCTCTTCTGTGCCGGCAACGGCGTGGAGCGAGGGAGCGCATTGAACGTGTTGAGGTTGGGCGCGTTCACTTTCTGCCACTTGCCGTTCCCGAGGAATTGCTCCCATTGCCCGTTGCTACGCCGGAAGATCTGCATGCTGGTGTTCGCAGCGACAGCGTTCTGCGGTATCGGTTTGGCTACTGGCGCAGGCGTACCCGGACCAGCACCGCTCCCATGCGCGGGGAGCTCATGCCCCGGCGCGGACCCGAAGCCGTGCATCGCTTTCGGGGCCTGGGCGGAAACCTGCGGTAGCCTGCCCGTGATCGCACGCTGAGACGGCGCGCCGGGCGGACGCGTGTTTCCCGCTACGGATACCGGCCTCGGAGGAGCGGCGAGCGGTTTCGCCACCTTGTCGCCCCAACGCTGGAAGATGTTGGTCACGCTCGCGATGTTGGAGTGTGCGCGACTGGACGGACCGGTCGCCACGGGGGCAGGTTTGCCTCTTGGCGCCGGAGGCACACGATGCGCGAAGCGGGCAGGCACGCCCCATGGCCCCCACCAGGGGCGATAGCATGGCCCGGGTCCCCACCCGGCCCACCACCATGGCCGCCACCCGCTCCACCACCACCACGGGCGCCAGGGCCAGGGACTCCACCAGCTGTAGTACGCGCCGAAACCGAAGCCCCACGTGACCGGGGGGCTGTACCACACGGTGCCGATCCACGGCTGGTAGTACCAGCCGGTGCCGTAGACCACGGTGTTGTCGGGTGCCACGTACGAACCCACGTAGCCCGGTGTGTAGCCCTCGTACACGACGTCTGGCGTCGCTTCGTATACGCGCACGTAGGTCACGTAATGCAGCGGAGAGCTGGGCGGGATCGTGTAGATCTCGGGTGGAACGGACGTGGCCACGGTCCAAGGGCCGAGCGGCGATTGCGAGGCGAACCAGACGCCGTTGTCGAGCGCGTAGAAGGAGTTCGAGTCCACTGCAATCACGGGCGCCGGCGCATTCACGATGTATTGCAGCGCCGTTCCTTCGATCGGCTGAAACTGCGGCGGGCCGTCGTAGGTCATCTCCAAGCTTGCCGCACTGCGCTTGATCGTGGCGACCTGCGGCACGCTGTTCGCGATCACGGCCTCCTGCGCCTGCGGCGTGCCGGGCACCGACGCGCGCACGCTCTCGGTGGGGTGGTCTCCCGGGATCAGCGCGAACTCGCGCGGCAGGCTCGCGCCGGAAACATAGTTCCAGGGACCCTGCCTGAGCGAAGCCGTGCGATACCAACGCCCGGAAAGCAGCACGTAGTATTGCTGCGTCTGCAGGTCGAGAAACAGCTGGTTCGGGGAGTTCGTGACGTACAACAGGCTGGTGCGCGGGATCGGAGCGTATTGTGCCGGCCCATCGGTCTGCACCAGCTCGGCCGGCACGGTAGCGACGAACACATTCGGAACCCGTGCAGAGGCTTGCTCTGTACCCTCCATCAGGTCCACCTGTCCGTTCGCCAGCGCCTGGTCTTTCGCCTCGTCGACAGCGGAAGGACGCACGTACGCTTCCGTCCAAGGCCCTTCGATCGCCGGCGCTTCCATCCAGTGCCCGGCGACGAACAGGTAATAGACTCCTCGTGCCTTGTCCTGGAGGATCAGCGCCCGCGTGTTGATCACGCGCTGCAGGCCAAGTCCCGCCATCTCCTTGAGCTGCGGCGCGCCCTGGATCGGGACCAGAACGGCCGGCGCATCGCTGTACAGGATCTGCGGCGGCGCGTTGCGCAACGGCTCGCTCTGCACCAGCTTCGCCGCGTGCTCGACGGCGAGATTCGACTCCAGCCGCTCCCGGGCAACGGTCCACGTCAGCGTCGAAAGATGCTTCTGGATGGCCTCGAGATAGCCAGCGGCCTCCGCTACCGCAGTCGGAAAGCTGGCGCGGCCGGCCTTGATGTCGTGCACCGTCACCAGGCCGGTGGCGGGGTCTAGCTCGGTGCGGGCCGAGAGCCACAGCGTGCCGAAGACTGGCTTCTCGGCACCCGCAGGCTGCACGCCCACTGCAGCCTGCCCTTCGAGACGATCGGCTTGCCACCGCTCGAGCTGGGGCGGGTACACGGTGAAATCCTGGCCGCCCTCGTTGAACTGGTTCGGCCAAGGGAAGGACGAGGACGCCGGCATCGACGGCGCTGGTTCAGGAGCGGTTTGTTCCTCGCTGGTCTGCGCCAGCCCCATCTCCGCTCCGATCCAGGCGGCCAGCACCAGCACGGCAATGCGGATCGCACCACATGCGGGTCGTTTCATGGCCAGGTCTCCTATGCCATGCGCGGCGGGTTGCTTTGCCGCGCTGCGCTATTTTCTTTTGTGCGCGCTGCGACAGTGACTCAACGCTTCACCCCGCGCGCCGTTGACCGGGATCACACCCCGCTCACGCGCACTCGCCCTGCGATCCTTTCGCGGGCGAGAGCCCCCGTGGAAGCAGTCCTATGATACTTCGATGCCGGCCGGGATGCTTCGTTCCGGTGCCGCGCGTGCGGACCGAGCGTTCGGGCGTCCGCGTACGGAGGGAGCGGTTCGTTGATCAGTACAGCAGGACCGCTTGCCGCTCCTGCCGCCAGGCGCTCTCATCGGGATGAGCAAGCGCGTCGAGATCGGCCGGTGTCGCCGCCGCGTCGTCGACCCATGCGCGCAGCAGATCGCTGCCGTTGATCAAATCGATCGCCAGCCTGTCGCGCTCGTATTCGTAGGGAAAATCCCGCCAGAGGTCGTAATCGGGGCGCAGTTGCCGCAGCGCCTTGAAGGCGAGCGCCTGCAGCCGCCAGGGGCGAAACGCGTCGTGATCGTACGCGGCGTCTTCCACGTGGATCTGCACGCCAGCGCAAAGCTTGCCGGCATGCTTGTGGAAAGTCGGCTCGAACCAACAGGGACGAAGCCGGCACCCTTGCACCCACTGCGGCGCGAGCGCGTGCATGTGCGCGACAAGCTTGGCGATGTCCAGGTCCGGTGCGCCGAACAGCTCCAGCGGGCGCGTGGTGCCCCGTCCCTCGGACAACGTAGTGCCCTCGCACATCACCGTGCCGGGATAGCAGCGCGCCATCCACAGATTCGGTGCGTTGGGGCTCGGGTTGACCCACGTGCGCCCGCCGAGCGGCCAGCCGAATCCCGGTCCTTGCGCGGGGTGCCAGCCGTCCATCTCGACGACTCGGTACTCAAGATCCAGGCCTAGCGTCCCGACGAACCAGCGCCCGAGCTCGCCCACCGTGAGCCCGTGCCGCATGGGCAGCGCACCCGCGCCGACGAAGCTCTCCCAACCCGGCCGCAGGTGCAGCCCCTCCACGGGCCGCCCGATGGGATTGGGCCGGTCCAGCACCCACACCGCCTTGGCCGCCTTGGCCGCCTCCTCGAGAACGTAGCGCAGCGTGGTAACGAAGGTGTAGATGCGGCAGCCCAGGTCCTGCAGATCGACCAGCAGCACATCGAAGCTGTCCATCATCGCAGCGGTGGGGCGGCGCACTGCGCCGTACAGGCTGAACACCGGGATGCCGTGCTCGGGGTCGCGAAAATCCGGCGACTCGACCATGTTGTCCTGCTTGTCGCCGCGCAGGCCATGCTGGGGACCGAACGCCGCTTCGATGCGGAGGTCATCGAGCGCGCAGAGCGCGTCGAGCGCGTGCGTCAGATCGCGCGTCACTGACGCCGGATGCGCGAGCAACGCGACGCGGCGGCCTCGCAGCGGCCGGCGCAACGACGGTTCCTCCAGCAGGCGGTCGAGACCGAACCTCACGCCCTCACCCGCATCCGCTCCGACGATTCGGAAGCCGCAGCGCAAACCCGTGGGCATGATGGAAATCGGGCTTGCCCTGCGGGTGCGCCAGCGCCCAGTACGACAGCCGGTGCTCCTTGTCCTCGATGACGGCGGAGAGCGCGAGCCGCAGCCCGGCAGCATCGCGAAGCCCGGACAGCGATTCCAGCTCGATGTGCGCTTCCAGAGTCAGACCATCGGCATCGCAGTGTGAGGTGATTCGCGGCGGCCGCGCCGGTTGCACCGCGGTCATCCCCTCGCGGTATGCGCTGAACCGGTAGATCGCCCACTGCGTGGACGGAGAAAAGTTCAACTCGTAGTACTCCCCTTGCCCAGCCGGAGTGCCGTCCGTGGCGGCGTCCCCGGCCAGTGTTCGCTGCCCGCTGGCGGTCGCTTGTGCGGGAGATGCCGCCGTCCATGCATTGCTGCCCGCGACGAACGCTTCGAAGCACGTGTGCTGCCAAAGCTTATCGGCCCGGCGCGCCTCGGTTTGAGCGGGGACGAGCAGACGGTCGATGTCGCCAGCGGCGGTATAACGGAGCTCGAGGCTTGCGCCTGCGCTCCACACCACCTGCACATCGATGCGATGGACGGCTGCACAAGGTGTAGCCGGGTGACACAGCAGTGCCGCGGAGTACGACTCCGCGCTCGGAGAGTCGGAGAGAGTCACGGAGGCGGGGTTGTCACGGCCGGGCTCGCACGAGCATGCGCTCCGCGCCAGCGAGGCGACCGCCGCGTCATCGCGCGGCGTGGAAGCGCATCCGGCGTGTGCGCGGTGCGCCTCCGGAGACGGCGGTGAACGTCATTTGGCCTTGGGTTTCCAGAGGCCCAGCGCGGCGCCGGTGGGGTCGATGATGATGCTGAGCCAGCCCGCATCCATCACTTCGGTGACGTCCTTCATGACGGTGGCACCGAGCGACTTCGCCTTCTGCGTGGCGGCGGCGATGTCGCTGACCTGGACGTAGGCAAGCCATGAGGAGGGCGCGCCGGGTACCGGGTGCTTCATCATGCCGCCGCCGGTCCCCTCGCCCACCTGGATCAGCGTGTAGCTGCCTCCCCGCATGGGGACGTCTTCCAGCTTCCAGTCGAACAGCTTGCTGTAGAACGCCTTCGCGTTCGTGAGATCCGTGGTGTTCAATTCCACGTGCACGAACGGATTTGCCATCTTGGCCTCCATCGGTTGCATTGAGCGGCGCGCCGGCGTGCGATCGCGCCTGCGCGCCGCCAGTGTGCGCCGCCTCGGTTACTTGGGCATGACGCGGGTGGCCTGCCAGGACACGAACTGCGGGCCGGCCGCGCGCTTGGCCCACACGGCGTGATACAGCAGATCGAGTGACAGCTCCTGTCCGCGGGCCGTGACTTCGAAATTGGCGCGCCCGCTGACGATCGCGATGCATCCGTAGGTTCGCACCTTGACCTCGCCGCGCTTCATCGAGCGGTACTTGACGGCACCCGACCGCATCGACTCGATGAAGCTCGCCTTCGTGTCTTGCACCGTGCTGGAATGGATATACACGAGATCGTCGCCGAACAGGCGTTCCATCGCAGCGAAGTCGTTGCCCATCTGCGCTGCATAGCGTGCGTCCTCGGCCTTGAGCGCTTCCTCGGTGGTGATCGTTCCGATGCAATCTTGCGCCCCGGCACCGCCGGCGGGCACCATGAAGATCGGGGCAAAGCTGCGCAGCATGTGGGCGATGCGTCGTGACATCTTGGCCTCCTTCGGGATCGATGCGTAGTGAGTGATGGGGTGGCCACTATGCCGCAGGCGGCGCGGCCGCGTCAAACGAGCCCACCGACCCCGGACCGAGCTGTCCGTGATCAACCACGAAGCCGTCCTTCTTCGACCGCGTGACAGGCTACGAGCGTGTTACCGGGCCCCGCCTTCAGCTCCGGCCGCTCGGCGCGGCAGCGTTCGTTCGCATACGGGCAGCGCGGATGAAAGGCGCACCCGGGAGGCGGGTCGAGCGGGTTCGCGACCTCTCCCGCCACGGGGCGGCGCGGCCGCCCGCTCATCTCCAGATCGGGAATCGCGTCGAGCAGCATGCGGGTATAAGGATGCTGCGGCTGGGAAAACAACGTCGCCGCTTCGGCCAGCTCGACAAGCCGGCCGAGATACATCACGCCGACCCGGCTCGCCATCTGCGACACGACAGCGAGGTTATGCGAGATGAACAGGTACGTGAGCCCGAGCCTGCGCTGCAGCTCCTGCATGAGGTTCAAGATCTGCGCCTGCACCGAGACGTCCAATGCCGAGGTCGGTTCGTCGCATGCAAGGAACTCGGGCGCCGAGGACAAGGCTCGCGCGATGGAGATGCGCTGCCGCTGCCCGCCGGAGAACTGGTGCGGATACTTGCGGCCGTCATCGGGGGAAAGCCCCACTTGCTCGAGCAGTGCGGCGACGCGCTCGAGCAGCTCCGCGCGCCGCGAGATCAGGCTGTGGGTCCGCAACGGCTCGGCCACGATCCTCTCCACGCGCCAGCGCGGATTCAGGCTGGCGTACGGGTCCTGGAAGATCATCTGCATCCGGCGCCGCACGGGCGCGCTCCAGGCGGACTCGCCCGGCTGCTGCGCTTCCCCGTCGAACTCGATGCGCCCGCGCGAGGCTCGATGCAAGCCGACGATGAGGCGCGCCACCGTCGACTTGCCACAACCGGATTCACCCACCAGCGCCAGCGTCTCGCCGCGCCGGATCTCGAACGACACGCCGTCGACGGCCATGAGCAAGCGCCGCGGCAGCCCGTCGATGACGCGATCCAGCCAGGGTTTCGAGACGTCGAAGTCGCGGCCGACGCCGCACAGGGCCACCAGAGCCGGCGTGCCCTCAGCCCCGGCGCGCATCGGTGTACAGCCAGCACGCGGCGAACCGTTCCTCCATGGGCAGCAGCTCGGGCCGCTCGCGCGCACAGCGGTCGAAGCGCTTGGGGCAGCGCGGGTGAAATGCACATCCTTGCGGGATGGCGTCCAGACCCGGCATGCTGCCGTCGATCTGCGCCAGCGGTACACCGGTGGCGCCGACCTTCGGGATCGAGCGCATCAGCCCGCCGGAGTACGGATGAGCCGGCCCCTGCAACACGCCGCGCACCGGACCGATCTCGACGATCCTGCCGGCATACATCACGGCGACGCGATGCGCCGTCTCGGCAATCACGCCCATGTCGTGCGTGATCAGCATCACCGCGGCGCCATGCTGCTGCGACACGCGCTTGAGCAGCGCGATGATCTGCGCCTGGGTCGAGACGTCCAGCGCCGTGGTGGGCTCGTCGGCGATGATCAGCCTCGGCTCGGCGCACAGTGCGAGCGCGATGACCACCCGCTGGCGCATGCCGCCGGAGAACTGGTGCGGGTAATGGTCGAGGCGAGTTTCCGGTGCGGGAATGCCGACTTCTCCGAGCAGCGCGACGGCGCGCTCGCGCGCCGCATTGCGCGACACGGGCAGATGCGCGAGGATCGTCTCGCAGATCTGGCGCCCGATGGTGTAGAGAGGGTTGAGCGAGGTCAGCGGGTCCTGGAAGATCGCGCCGATCCGGCGCCCGCGGATGCGCCGCATGGCTTCCGGCGGCAGGCCGTCGATGCGGGAACCCTCGAGCAGAATCTCGCCCGCGGCGATGCGGCCGGGCGGCTCGATGAGCCGGATGATCGCCGCGCCGGTCAGCGACTTTCCCGCTCCGGATTCGCCCACCACTCCCAGGATCTCTCCCGGGGCGATCGAGAAGGAGACATCATCGATCGCGGTGAGCGTTCCGCGCCGCGTCGGGAACTCGACGCGAAGACGCCTCACCTCGAGCAGCGGCGGCGCGTGGCTCATCCGCTCACTGCAGCTTCGGATTCAACGCGTCGCGCAGCCAGTCGCCAAGAAGGTTCACCGACAACACGAGCACGACCAGCGCCACCCCGGGAAACACCGCGATCCACCATTCGCCGGAGAACAGAAAGTCGTTCCCCACACGGATCAAGGTCCCGAGCGACGGGCTGGTGGGCGGCATGCCGACCCCGAGGAAGGAAAGCGTGGCTTCGGTGATGATGGCGGTGGCGAGATGAATCGTGGCGATGACCAGGACCGGCCCCATGACGTTGGGGAGGATGTGATGCAGCATGATCGCGGCGGGACGCCGTCCGATCACGCGGGCCGCCTGGACGTACTCCTTGGTCTTCTCCACGAGTGTCGTGCCGCGCACGGTGCGCGCGTACTGCACCCAGCCCGAGATCCCGATGGCGAAGATCAGCACGAACACGGCGGTCCCGGCTCCCGCGCCTCGCGGCAGTGCCACCCGCGCGATCCCGTCGATCAGCAGCGCGATCAGGATCGCCGGAAAGGAGAGCTGCACGTCGGCGATGCGCATGAGGGCCGCGTCCAGATGCCCGCCCATGTAACCGGAGATCAGCCCCAGGCTCACGCCCAACGCCATCGCGAACACGACGGAGGCCACGCCCACGCCCAGGGAGATGCGCGCTCCATACAGGATCGCGGAGAGCAGGTCGCGTCCTTGGTTGTCGGTGCCGAGCCAGTGCTCGGGTTTGCCCTGCACCGTCCACGCCGGCGGGGTGAAAGCGTCCAGCAGATTCAACGACGCGAGATCGAACGGGTCGTGCGGCGCGATCCACGGCGCGAACACCGCACCGCCGACGCACAGCAGCGTGAGCAGCGCCGCCAGGACCGTGACCGGAGAGCGGCGAAAGCTATACAGGAGGTCGGAATCCCACGCGCGCTCCAACAGAGGTGAAAAGGTGAAGAGGTGAAAAGGTGAACGGCCGCGGCTGACTTCATTCACCTCCTTCACCTCCTTCACCTCTTTCACCTCATTCACTTCTTCACCTCTTCACCTCTTCACTTCTTCACCTCTTCACCTGTCACTTGACAACCACCCACTTCAAATAGTTGAAGTTATTGGCGAGCTGCACCACCTCCACGTTCTTCTTCATGCCCCAGATGAGCGGCTGCTGATGCAGCGGAATGTGCCCGATGTCGGCGGCGTGCAGCCGAAACGCCTCCGCGATCATGGCCTGCCGCCTTTTCGCATCGATCTCGGAGGCGATCCGGCGGGTGAGCTCGTCGACGGCCGGGTCGGAATAGGCGCCCAGATTGAACTGCCCCTGACCTCCGGCGCCCGGAGTGGACATCAGCGCGAACAGCGGGTTGTGGCTATCGAGCGTCACAGGCGTCCAGCCCAGCATGTAGAACGACGTGTCGCGGCGCAGGACCTTGGGAAAGTAGATCGCCTTGGTCTCCGCCGTGAGATCGACCTTGACGCCGATGTGCGCGAGCATGCCCGCGACCGCCTGGCAGATCTCGGCGTCGTTCACATAACGGTCGTTGGGGCAGTTCATGCCCACTTCGAAGCCGTTCGGGTAACCGGCCTGCGCCAGCAGCTTCTTCGCGCCATCCGGGTCGTAAGGCAGCCGCTTGTTGAGCTCCGTGTCGAAGCCGTTGACCTGTGGCGCGACCATCAGCGCGGTCGGGATCGAGGTTCCGCGCATGATGCGCGAGCGGATCGCCTCGATGTCGATGGCCTGGTAGAAGGCCTGGCGCACGCGCTTGTCCTTGAACGGGTTCTTGCCCTTCACGTCGGAGAACAGCAACTCGTCGCGCTTCTGGTCCATCCCGAGGAAGATGATCCGGGCCTCCATGCCTTGCAGGATGCGCAGTTCCGGGTTGGATTGCAGGCGCGGGATATCCTGCAGCGGCACCGGCTCCATCATGTCGATCTCGCCGGAGATGAGCGCGGCGACGCGCGTCGCAGCGTTGGCGATCGGGGTGAAGACCGCCTCGGTCACGTTGTGTTCCGGTTTGTCCCACCAGCCGGGATTGGGAACCATCACCGTCCGCACGCCCGGCTCGCGTGACTTCAGCATGAACGGTCCGGTGCCGTTGGCATGGGTGCTCGCATAGTTCTCCGTGCCCTTGCGCACATCCACCGGCCGCTCGGCGTTGTTCCTCTGGCACCAGGCCTTGGACATCATGTACCAGGTGCTGATCATCTGAGGCAAGATCGGGAATGGCTCGTAGGTGACGATGTCCACCGTGTAGTCGTCGAGCCTGCGGATTTCCTTGATGGCTCCGACGTACATCTTCACGTCGGAGCCCTCGCCGCCCGCGCGCTGGAACGAGAACACGACGTCGGCGGCGGTGAATGCGGTTCCGTCCTGGAACGTCACGCCGCGGCGCAGGTGGAAGCGCCACACGGTGGGCGAGGTCTGCTTCCAGTCCGTCGCGAGCCCCGGCACGATCTCGAGCTCCTTGCCCCGCGCCACGAGCGGCTCATACATGTTCCCGGTGACGTTGAGCTGCACCGCCTCGTTCAGCATGTATGGATCCATCGACAAGGCATCGCCCTGATCGGCGTAGCGGAACGTCTTGGCGACGCCGGGGCCGGCGCAAAGCAGGAGCGCGCAGGCGAGCGTAACGGAGAGGGTGCGCGGCATGTGGATCTCCCTTGGCGTCAGGCCGCAGACAAAGCCTGTTCCGCGAGCGCGGCCAGATAACCGGCCCCGAGCGGAATGACCTCGTCGTTGAAGTCGTAGCTGGGATTGTGGAGATAGCAGCCGCCGGCCATGCCGCCCTGCCCGAGCAGAACGTAGGCGCCCGGGCGCGCCTGGAGCATGTACGCGAAGTCCTCGCCGCCCATGGTCGGATCGAATTCGCGCACCACGTTCTCACGGCCGAAGATGCGCTCGCCGACTCGTGCGGCGAACTCGGCCTCGCGCGCCGTGTTCACGGTAGCGGGATAGCCGCGGATGAACTCGACCTGCGCAGTCGCCCCCAGGCCGGCGGCGACGCCCATCGCGATCTCTCCGATGCGCTGCTCGGCGAGCTGCTGCGTCTCGGGCCGGAACGTGCGCACCGTGCCCACGAGTTTCACTGCATCCGGGATCACGTTGAACACGTCGAGCTGGCTGGTCTCCATCGAGCACAGGCTGACGACGACGGCATCCAGCGGGCTCACGTTGCGGCTGGCGATGGTCTGCATCGCCGTGATGATATGGCCCGCAGCCACCACCGGATCCACCGCGAGGTGAGGCATCGCCGCATGCCCGCCCCTGCCGCGCACCTCGATGCGGATCTCGTCCGCCGCCGCCAGCACGGGGCCGGCGCGCACCGCGATCTGTCCCGGCGGAAGGCCGGGCCAGTTGTGCAGCGCGTACACCTCGTCGACGGGAAAGCGCTGGAACAGTCCCTCCTGCACCATCACGTTTCCCCCGCCGCCATGTTCCTCGGCCGGCTGGAAGATCACGTACGCGGTCCCGTCGAATGCCTGCGTCTCGGACAGGTAGCGCGCGGCGCCGAGCAGCATGGTGGTGTGGCCGTCGTGCCCGCAGGCATGCATGCGTCCGTCATGGCGGGACTTGTGCGGGCGCTCGGCCGTCTCGTGCATGGGCAGGCAGTCCATGTCCGCCCGGAGCCCAACGGCCCGGCCATTGGCGCGCCGCCCCGGAATCACGCCGACGAGGCCGGTTTTCGCGAGCCCACGGTGGACCTCGATGCCCCAGGCCTCGAGCTCCCGCGCCACGCGGTCTGCGGTACGCCTCTCCTGGAATGCCAGCTCGGGGTGCGCATGGATGTCGCGCCGGAACTGCGTCAGCTCGGCGTGATAGCGGCGGATATGGCCGACGGGGTCGCTCATGGCTCGCTTCCTCAGTGCGCCGCCGCGGTCCGGTCGAGGCGCAGGCGGGGGTCGACCGCGTAATACAGCAGGTCGACGATCAGGTTGATGACGACGAAGAACAGCGCGATCAGGCACAGGTAGGCGGCCATCACCGGCACATCGGCGAAGGTCACCGACTGGATGAACAGCAATCCCATGCCCGGCCACTGGAACACCGTCTCGGTGATGATGGCGAACGCGATGATCGACCCGAGCTGCAGGCCGGTGACGGTGATGACCGGCACGAGCGTGTTCTTGAGCGCGTGCCCGAAATGGATGGTACGGTCGCGCAGGCCCCGGGCGCGAGCGAACTTGATGTAGTCGGTGCGCAGGACCTCCAGCATCTCCGAGCGCACCAACCGCATGATGAGCGTCATCTGGAACAGCCCCAGCGTGATCGCCGGCAGCACCAGCGCCTTGAGCCCGGACACGGTGAGCAGGCCCGTGCTCCACCAGCCGAGCGCGACAGTCTCGCCGCGGCCGAAGGACGGCAGCCATCCCAGGTTCACCGCGAACACCAGGATCAGCAGGATGCCGATGAGAAAGGTCGGCAGCGAAACGCCCGCCAGCGAGACGGCGAGCAGCAGGTGCGCAGTCCAGGACCCGCGTCGGAGCGCGGTGTACACGCCCAGCGGGATGCCCGCCGCCAGCGCCAGCAGCGCCGCAGCGGCAGACAGCTCCAACGTAGCAGGCAGCCGCTCGACGATCAGCGCGGAGACCGGCCGCAGCTGGCGCAGGGACAAGCCGAACTCGCCGCGCACCGCCCGCGCGATGAACCTGGCGTACTGGACGTAGAACGGGCGATCCAGACCCAGATCGTGCGTCATGCGCGCCCGTTCCTCCGGGGTGGCGTCCTGGCCGAGCATGAACACCACCGGATCGCCCACGAATCGGAACAGCGCGAACGCGATGAGCCCCACGGCCAGCATCACGAACACCGCTTGCGCGAGCCGGTGCAACACGAAGGCGAGCATCGTCAGATGGTGCCCAAATCGCCTTGCAACGTCAACGCGTGGCCCGCTCCCGCGCAGGCGCGCACGCACCTCGGCGCAGGCACGGCTTCCGAGTGGATCGTTTACCGCGCGCGCCGGCCCCGCTTGGCGCTACCCGCACTCTTGCGGACAGCGTCGAAGATCACATCCAGGCCGAAGTCGAACACAGGGTCCAGGTTCGCCACGCGCAGATACGGGGCCACCGCGGCGACGTGCGGGAAGCGCTGGAGGTCGGCGAGCTCTTCCAGCTTGACCGGCGTCGCGTCGGGCTCCTGGGCACGGCTGGCGATCTCGGCCAGCCCCGCTCCGGTGGCGTAGTAGCCGAGCAAGCGGAACAGCCGCGCCGACTGCTCGGCGCCGAAGCCGGCCTCGGCGAGCACCTCGAGGATGCGTTCGTAGAACGCGAAGGTGCGCTCGGTGTTGAAGCGGCGCACCGCCAGCAGGATGAACGCCTGGGGGTGCCGGACCGCTACGCGGCGGTAGGACTCGACGCTGCGGCGCAGGCGGTCCAACGGCGGCATCGACCCCGCAGGCGGGAACTCTACCTCGTCCAGGAGGCGCTCCAGCACCGCGTCGAGCAGCTCACCCTTGCTCGGGAAGTGGTGGTAGAGCGCCATGGCCTCCACCCCCAGCGCCCCGCCCAGCGCGCGCATGGACAACCCCTCGAGGCCCTTCGCATCGATCTGCGCCAAGGCGGCCTCGGCGATGGCTTCGCGAGTGAGTGGGACTTGCGCTTTGCCGCGCCGGGACCGGTGGGGTGTCTGGGGATAGTCGGCCATACGCGCTACTTTACAGCGTAAAGTCCTTCGTGCACACTCCGTTACATCGTAAGCTTCCTCGGTTGTCCAGCCGTAAGCCGAAAGGAGAGTGTGCGATGAATATCGGAGAGCTGTTCGCGCTGCTGATCCTGGCGACCTACTTCGCCATGCTGTTCAGCGAACAGTTCGGGGCAGGCCGGCGACGGCCGCAGATCCGGTTCGGGCGCACCAGAGGCGTCCTCTTCTTCCTCGTTCCGATGATCATCAACGCCGTGCTCCCCTCGCTCGTACCGCCGCAGCGCGCGCAGGCTCATCTGCTCGATGGCGGCCGACCCGACCCCGCAGGCAATCCGGCATGAGCGTAATGAACGCGAAGCAGGCGCGGCTCGCCGACTTCATCGAAGCGGCGGCGTTTCGAGACCTCTATGCGGCGGCACCGCGGCAGTTGGCAGCGAGCCTGGGGCTGGCCACCAAGGAGATCGCCGGCGCGACGCTGCTCCTAGCCCCCGGCCTGCCGCAGACGATGTTCAACCGCGTAATCGGGCTGGGCGTGGAGCGACCCGCGAGCGAGGCCGATCTCGACGCGGTCCTCGCGGCCTACGGCCCCGACCGCCGCTCGACTTACTGGATCCACTGGACCCCCACCGCTGAGCCCGCCGATCTGCCGCGCTGGCTGGAAGCGCGCGGATTCACCCTCGCCGCGCGCCGCAGCTGGGCCAAAATGATCCGCGGCCCCGAGCCGCCGCCTGTGTTCGGCACGACGCTCGACGTGCGCACGGCGGCAGTAGAAGAGCAGACCGCGGTCGCCGAGGCGATCTGCGCTTCGTTCGGCATGCCGTCCGCATTCGTTCCGTGGATCGCCGCGCTCGCGCAGCGGTCGGCGTGGCGTATGTTCGGCGCGTTCGACGGCTCGGCCGCGGTGGGCGGTGCCTATCTCTATATCGACCGCGGCACCGGCTGGCTGGGCCTGGGCGGCGTGCGGCCAGACTATCGCAACCGCGGCGCACACCGCGCGCTCATGGCTTCACGCATCCGAGCAGCGATCGCGGCCGGATGCACGCAGATCGTCACCGAAACGGGCGAGCCCGTGGGCGACGAGCCGAACCCATCGCTGGCGAACATGCAGCGGTCCGGGTTCGTGCGCGTGTGCTCACGGCTGAACTACGCGTCGCCGCCCGCCTGACGTCGCGCCGTCGGTCGGGAACGTCGGCTCAGCGCGGGGAATCGTGCGCCGCGCTCAGATCAGCCGCTCCTTGTTGAAAAATGCCTTGCGCCAGCGCGTGACGGTGACTTTCGCGAACAGCCCGGCCTTCGTGAACGGATCTTCGGCGATGAAGCGTTCCGCCTCCGCGCGATCGTCCGTGTCGATAATGAGGATGCCTCCGTTGCCGCCGGTGCCGTCGTCATTGATCAGCGCCCCGGCGGCGAGCAGCTTGTCTTTGCGCGCGGTCAGGTATTCCAGATGCGCCGCCCGATTTGCTGCGCGCACCTGTTCCGCGCCGGGTTTGTCTTGGGTTTGAATTGCGTAGGGCATTCGCGTCTCCTCCGGTTGTGGATGCTGGGATGATAACCGGGCGCTGGACGGCTTGCCTCCGGACGCGCTCGATGGCGCTGTCTCCCGATCGCTCGGCCACCGAGTCATCTCGCCGTAAGCTGCTCCGCACCGAACCGGTCCCCGGCGGTTGATGCAGGTCAAACCGCCCGCCTGCACCCCGTTCTATCCTTCGCCGGGTGAGCGTGACCAACCCCGCCTCCTTCTCGCGTGTCGATCCGTGCCACCATACGCACGACTAACCCGATCATCGTGAATCGCCCTGACCCCCCGACCCCGCTCCCCCTCGCGGCGGAGCGCCCGATCGGCACCATCGCGCAGGTGCACGGGCCCGTGGTGGACATTCGCTGCTCCCAGCTCCCGCCGCTGCACCAGGCGCTCAGCACAGCGCTCGACGGCGAGCGGTGTCTGTTCGAAGTGCACCGCCACCTGGACGAACAGCATGTGCGCGCGATCACTCTGCACCGCACCGCCGGCCTGCGACGCGGAATGCCGGTGGTGGACACCGGCGCGCCGTTGCACGTACCGGTGGGGCGCGACTGCCTGGGACGCCTGCTGAACGTGTTCGGCGCCCCGCTCGACGGCGGCGCACCACTCGTCACGGAAGACTTCCGCAACATCCTCGCCCCGCCCACGCCGCTGCACGAGACCGTGGCGGGCGGAGAGATCCTGCAGACCGGCATCAAAGTGATCGACCTGCTCTGCCCCTTCGTGCGCGGGGGAAAGACCGGACTGTTCGGCGGGGCCGGCGTGGGCAAGACCGTTCTGATCATGGAGTTCATGCATGCGATCGTAGCCCTGCATCGCGGCGTGTCCGTGTTCGGCGGCGTGGGCGAGCGCATCCGCGAGGGTCACGAGCTGTGGCATCAGATGCGCGACGCCGGCGTCATGCAGGACACGCTGATGGTATTCGGCCAGATGGACGAGTCGCCCGGCGTGCGCTTCCGCGTCGGGCTCACCGCGTTGACCTACGCGGAGTATCTGCGCGACACGCTGCACAAGGAGGTGCTGTTCCTGGTGGACAACGTGTTCCGCTTCGTGCAAGCGGGCAGCGAGATCTCCGGCCTGCTCGGGCGCATGCCCGCCACCGTCGGCTACCAGCCCACGCTCATGACCGAAGTCGCGGAGCTGGAGGACCGCATCATCTCCACCACCCGAGGAGCGATCACGGCGGTGCAGGCCGTCTACGTGCCCGCGGACGATATGACCGACCCCGCGGTGAGCGCGATCCTCGCTCATCTGGACACTCGCGTGGTACTGTCTCGCGCGCAGGCGAGCCGGGGCATCTACCCCGCGGTCGACCCGCTGCAGTCCGGCAGCCAGATGATGGACCGCCACGTGGTGGGCGACCGCCATTATCAGATCGCCGAAGGCGTGCGCGAGCACCTCTCGCGCTATCGCGAGCTGGAGGATCTGATCGCGATGCTGGGGATCGAGGAGCTGTCGGAGCAGGACCAGCGGATCGTGCGCCGCGCGCGTAAGCTGCAGCGCTATCTCAGCCAGCCGTTCCACGTCATCTCGGCCCACAGCGGTATCAAGGGCTTGTCCGTGCCGCTCGCCGACACGCTGGAGGACTGCGAGGCGTTTCTGCTCGGCAAGTACGAGGACGTGTCCGAGGACCAGTGCTATATGCGCGGCTCGATGAAGGCGCCTGCGCCGTGAACCGATTCGTGCTGCACCTGCAGGACGCCACGAGCTACGAGCGCATCGAGGGCGTGGAGAGCTTTGTCGGTGCGGACGCTTCGGGCAGCTTCGGCATCCAGGCGGGGCACGAGCGGTTCATGACTTCGCTCGTGTTCGGTCTGGCGCGCTACCGCGTGGGCAACGAGCCTTGGCAGTACATTGCGCTGCCCGGCGCCCTGCTCTACATGCTGGAGGGAGAGCTGTACGTGAGCACGCGCCGCTACTTGCGCGGTCCCGATTACCGGCGCATGAGCGAAGCGCTGACCGCGCAGCTGCGCACCGAGGAAGAGGAGCTCAAGCAGGTGCACGATAGCTTGCGACGGATGGAGGAAGAGATGTTCAAACGCCTGTGGGAGCTGAGCCGTGGGCGAGCTGAATGGTGACCGCAAGCGTCTGCGCGAGGACGTGGAGCGGCAAGCGAAGCGCATCGACAAGGCACGCCGGGAGCGGCGCTCGGTCATCGCGCAGACGGTGTATCTCGGCACGCTCGGCCTGCTGCTCGTGCTGCCGGCCGTCGGCGGCGCCTATCTCGGCCACTGGCTCGACGGTCTCACGGCGGGCTACTCGATCCGCTGGACCATCAGCTTGATCGTGCTCGGCGTCGCGATCGGAGCGATGAACGTTTACCTCTTCGTGCGCGAGTGACGGATGGGACCTTCCTCGGCGCTGCTGCAGCTCGGCCCGATCGGCATCACGACGACGGTGGTGACGACCTGGGCCATCATGCTGCTGATGACTTTGGCGGCGTGGCTGGTCACACGGCGGCTGCGAGTGGATAGCCCGGGGCGCCTGCAGACGGCGGCCGAAGGCATCGTGCTGACGCTGCAAAAGGCCGTCGAAGACGTCGTGCCGGAGCACGGCACTCAGCTTCTGCCCTTCGTCGGCACGCTCTGGCTGCTGATCGGCGTGGCGAACCTGGCCGGCGTGGTTCCCGGAGTGCACTCGCCCACTGCCGATCTCTCCACGACAGCGGCATTGGCGCTGCTCGTGTTCCTGTCGGTGCACTGGTTCGGGATCCGCAACGACGGGCTGCGCGCCTATCTGCGCCATTACGTCTCGCCCAACCCCGTCCTGCTGCCCTTCCATCTCATCTCGGAGCTGACGCGCACGGTGGCGCTCGCCATGCGCCTGTTCGGCAACATCATGAGCCTCGAGCTGGCGGCGCTGCTGGTGCTGCTGGTCGCGGGCTTCCTGGTGCCGGTGCCGCTGCTCATGCTCCACATCGTCGAGGCGCTGGTGCAGGCGTATATCTTCGGGATGCTGGCGCTGGTCTACATCGGCGGGGCCCTGCAGGCCCGCGAAGCGAACGTCGAATCGAAACAAGGAGACAACGCATCATGAACATCAGCTGGATCGTGCTTGCCTCCACCGTGGTGGCGGCGCTCGCCATCGCGGTGGGGACCATTCTTCCCGCTCTGGCGATGGGCAGGGCCATCGCGCAGGCGCTCGACTCGCTGGCCCGACAGCCGGAGGCCGAACGCTCGATCACGCGCACGCTGTTCATCGGGCTGGCGATGATCGAATCGCTCGCCATCTACACGCTGGTGATCGTGCTGATCATCCTGTTCCGCAACCCGCTGCTCGAGTACGTGTTGAAGTGAGCCGCCCGCGACGCTGACACGACGACGAGGGCTCCATGCAGCTCGACTGGTCCACGCTGATCCTGGAGATCCTGAACTTCCTGGTGCTGCTCTGGCTGCTCCAGCGCTTCTTGTACAAGCCGATCCTCACCGTCGTCGCCGCGCGGCAGACCGCCATCGATCAAGCGGCGCAGCGGACGCGTGAGCTGGAGACCACAGCTCGTGCACTGCAAGCGCAGTACGAGGCACGGCTGAAGAATTGGGAGCAGGAGCGCGCCCAGGCACGCGGCGCCTTGCTCGAGGAGCTGCGGGGCGAACGCGAACGCGCGCTCGCCGCCCTGCACGAGAGCCTGGAACAGGAGCGACGCAAGGCCGAGGTGCTCGACCGGCGCCGGCAGGCGGAAGACACGGCGCACCGCGAGCGCGAGGCCATGGAGCAGGCGCTCGCCTTCGTTCGGCGCCTGTTGGGGACGCTGGCCGGCCCGGAGCTGGAAGCGAAGCTCGCGCAGCTCGCGGTCGACGAGATGCAGCACCTGCCCGACCAACGCAAGAGCGCGCTGCGGGATGCGCTGATCAGTTCGACGGAGCCGCCGACAGTGGCGAGCGCGTATCCGCTCCCACCCGCGCAACGCGAAGCGCTGCGCCAGGCGCTCGCACAACTCCTCGGGGACGCGCGCGAGTGCCGCTTCCGCGAGGATCCGGCGCTTCTGGCCGGCGTGCGCATCAGCATCGGGCCGTGGGTCCTGCAAGCGAATCTGGGCGAAGAGCTGAGCCTGTTCCACTCGGCCGCGGCGGATGGCCACTGACACCACGCTCCAGCGGCAAGCCCGCTGGCTCGAGAGCTACAGCCCCCGGCTGCGCGTGTCCGAGCAGGGCCGCGTCGTCTCGGTAGGAGACGGCATCGCCTGGATCGACGGGCTGCCCACCGCGGCGATGGACGAGCTGCTCGACCTGGAGGACGGCAGCCGCGCGCTGGTATTCCATCTGAAAACCGATCGCCTCGGCGCGATCTTGCTGTATCAGACCGAACGCCTCACCGCCGGCACGCGCGTCGCGTTGACCGGCCGCCGGCTGGAGCTGCCCGTGGGCGACGCACTGCTCGGCCGCGTCATCGACCCGCTCGGCGCGCCGCTCGACGGCGAAGTCCCGCCGCGCTGCGACCGCTGGCGTCCGCTCGACGCGCCCGCTCCTCCGATCGTGGATCGCACCTTCGTCGACCGGCCGCTGTATACCGGCAACAAGATCATCGACACCATGATCCCCATCGGCAAGGGCCAACGGCAACTGCTGATCGGAGACAACGGCGTGGGAAAAAGCGCGCTTGCCATCGATGCGGTGATCAACCAGCGCGGCAAGAACGTCAAGTGCGTGTACGTGCTGGTCGGACAGAAACGCTCGACGGTGGTCAACACCATCGATGTGCTGCGCGCACATGGCGCGATGGAGCACACCACCGTGCTGGTGGCCGAAGCGACCGCGCTGCCCGGTCTGAAATATCTCGCGCCGTTCGCCGGCTGTGCCGTTGCGGAGAGCTGGATGCAATTCGGCGAAGATACTCTGGTGATCTACGACGACATCACGACGCACGCGCAGACGTATCGCGAGCTGTCGCTGCTGCTGCAGAGGCCGCCGGGCCGGGAGGCTTATCCCGGCGACATCTTCTATCTGCACTCGCGGCTGCTGGAGCGCGCCACCTGTCTGGCACCCACTGCGGGAGGCGGCAGCATGACGGCACTGCCCATCGTCGAGACCATGCAAGGCGAGATCGCGTCCTACATCCCGACCAACTTGATCTCGATCACCGACGGCCAGGTGTACCTGGACAAGGAGCTGTTCGACTCCGGCGTGCTGCCGGCCATCGACGTCACCCGCTCGGTGTCGCGCATCGGCGGCAACGCGCAGCATCCACTCATCAAACAGGAGGCGGGCCGCACCAAGCTCGACTACCTGCAGTTTCTCGAGCTGGAGGTGTTCGTGCGCTTCGGCACGCGGCTGGAGCCGGCGATGGAGAAGCGCATCCGGCGCGGGCGCGCGCTGCGCGAGGCGCTCAAGCAGGACCGGCTTACTCCGCTGCCCATCGAGTTCCAGATGGCATGGCTGACGGCGTTCAACGAGGGCTTGCTCGAAGAGGCCGATGCCAAGCGCATCCCGGAGAAATTGCAGGCCCTGGGCGCCGGTCTCGCCCGCCAGCCGCTCACGTTGCAGGACGAGCGTGCAGCGTGGGTGGAAGCGGTGAAATCCTGGCTGGGAGCGGCGGCGCCATGAGCGAGCGGCGTCAGATCGAGCGGCGGCTGCGCACTTTCACCGAGGTGGCCGAGATCATGGCTGCGCTCAAGAATGCAGCGATGGTGGAGGCGGCGCGGTTGCGGCGCTACGTGCCAGCGCAGCAGCGGGTCGTGCGCACCGTCGAGGCGGCCACGCATGATTTTCTGACGCATTATCCGCAGCCGCTGCCCGCCCCGGCCACCGCGGGCGAGTTCTTCCTCGTCGTCGGTTCGGAGCGTGGCTTCTGCGGCAGCTACAACGAGGAGCTGGCGGTGGCGCTGGAGAGAGAGCGGGCCAGGCCGGACGCCGCCACCGCGCCGGTCGTGGTGGTGGGACGTCGGCTTGCGTTGCGCCTGTCCCGGCAGATCCGGCTCGCGGCCGCATTCGAGGCGCCCAGCGTGGCGGATGAAGTGCAGCCGACCATCACGCGTTTGATCACGGAGATGCAGCGTCTGCCAGCTGCACGCGCCGCGCTGCTGCCGCTCATCATCACGGTGCTCCATCACGAGATCGTCGGCCGCTCGAGCGAGGTGCGGGTGAGCAAGCCGTTTCGCGCGTTCGCGGGCGACGGGCGCAGGTTCAGCGATCCGCCGCGCCTGTATCTGCAGCCGCTGGAGTTTTTTCGGGAGCTGACCGACCACTATCTGTTCGCCGTGCTGCACGAGCTGTTCTACAGCGCCCTGCTGGCGGAGAACGAACGCCGGCTACAGCATCTGGAAGGGGCGCTGCGGCGACTGGATCGCAAGTGCGGCGAGCTCGCCCTGCGCGTCAACGCGCTGCGCCAAGAAGAGATCACCGAGGAGATCGAGGTGATCCTGCTCAGTACGGGGATGAGCGAGGAGGTCTGATCGGCCGCCGCGGGCAGCGTGGCTTCTGACTGAGAAGTGCGGACGGATGGTGAAGCCTGCCCTCTGCCCGGCCGCGCTGGGCGCCTCCCTCGCTTAGCTAGACAAGGACGCGCCGGTTCACGACACGCCCGGTGCGGTCGTCGCGCCTGCCGCGGCAGACGGCGCACGTGAGGCACCCGTCGCCAGCGCCGGTCCCGCAGGTTGCGGACCCGGCGGAGTAGCCGGTTCGGAAGCCGAACTCGTAGGCCGGAAGCGATCAGGGCTCGAGGAGCCGTCGAGGCGAGCCTCAGTACGCGCGAGCAATCCGGGAATCAGTCGCTCGGAGAATCCGGCGACGAAACACCAGACCACCAGCAGCGAGAAGAATTTCAACCAGATGGCGGCGTCGACTTTAGACGGGGCCGGTCCGCTCTCGGTCGAGGGCAAAGCCGCTGCCGTAGCGGACGCCGGGGCCGGTGAGGCAGTCGAGCCGGGCCCCGAAGTCGCGGCCGGCGTTTGGACGGAGGTCACCGCCTTGAAGTCGGGAAACGCTGCCCCTGTGACCATCCCGGAGACGAAGAAGAAGTAGAGCACACTCGCCGCACCGGCCCCGATGAGCAGGCGCGAACCGAGCACCCAACGCGCCCGCAGCAGCTTGAGATCGTCCAGGTCGCTCGCCGCCAGGCGATCCCGCAAGCTGCTCAGCATGCTGAACGCCGCTCCCCAACATCCGGCCAGGATCGCCGGCACGAGCAAGCGCACGTCGTACTGCCGCAGGTCCGGATACAGCAACGTCACGAGCACGGAGAGCGCGAACACGAGCAGCGAGCCGATGAACAGCTGGCCAGTCTTGAGCGTGATCTCTTTGGTGTAGGAGCGCTTGACCTCGTTCACGGTGTAGCGCCACTGCAGGTCGTTGATGAGGCGGCCCAGCAGCGCGCGCCGGTTGTCGGGCGAAAGCTCGGGCCTCATGATCTCGGCATTGTAGTAGTCCACCAGCCCAGGCCGAAGCGCTCCCCTGGCTTCCTGCGCACGGACCTTCAGCTCGCTCTCCACCGTGGCCTCGTCGAACAGATGGACGAGGAGCTGCTCCACGGCATAGGCGTTGGTCCAGTGGCGCGGCTCCTGGGTCAGCAGGCGCTCGACTCGGTCCCAAGCGTCTTGGCACCGTGCGGCTCCGGTACTCTTGACCTTCGCGAAATATGCCTCCAGCGTTACGTAGAACTGGGCCGTAAGCTCAGGGACCTCGTTCTCCGACAGCGCACCCGGCCGCCCCCCCAAAAACTCCGAAGCGTTTTCATTGTTCCCCCCGGCGCCCCGAAAACACGCATTCTGCTGCAGCCGGGCACCAAAGTGAATACAACGCAAGCATGATCCTCCCGATCGACATGTGACCCGACGGTGACGCGGTTCCGCGGGAGGCGCCGGGAGCCTCCCGCGCACCGGTCGTGGTGTCGGGGGCAGGCTTGCTTCGCGTCCTCTGCCGAACATGTGGCTCGCCGCCGGGCTCGAAGCGCCCGGTGTCGCGGCTGAGGTGCCCCGTACGATGACGCGTCCGACCGCTCGGATGCGCCGAGCTTGGCCTGCGCGTCAACGCGCTGCGCCAGGAGGAGATCACCGAAGAGATCGGGACGACCCCGCTCAGCGCCGGGACGAGCCGGAGGCGTTGACGTTGAATCGCCGACCTCCGGCGATCCGATTCTCGGATGAACAAAGCAGGCTTGCCCGCGGTATCGAGCACATCCAGAGCGGGATTCTGTACACTTGCCTTGAGCCGGCCCACCTCGCCCCGTGTTCTACCTAGACCTCTTCCGTTGCTTGGCGCAGCACGATGTCCGCTATCTGCTGGTGGGCGGCTTGGCGATGAACCTGCTGGGCGTCCCGCGCCTCACCATGGATATCGATCTGCTGCTGGCGCTCGACGACGCGAATTTGGACGCGTTCATCCAGTGCGCTCGGGCGCTGCGGTTGCGGCCCCAGATCCCCGAACCGCTGGAGGCGCTGAAGGACCCCGAACGGCGTAGGGCCTGGAGCGAAGAGAAGCGTCTGATCGCATTCGCGTTGTTGGGCGCGACTCCACAGGTTCCGGTGGTGGATGTGTTACTGCAACACCCGTTGGATTTCGATGCGGCGTTCGGTCGTGCCGAGCTCCGAGATGCGGAAGGCGTTACCGTGCGCGTTGCAAGCGTCCAAGACATGATCTCGCTCAAGCGTAGCGCCGGGCGGCAACAAGACATCGCCGACGTAGAGCATCTCGCACGCATCCAGGCGCAGCGCGGATGAGCGACACGGTCGAACCGCCGCGGGGAGGGTTCCGCTACTGGGTCAGCGACGAACAGCTTCGCGCGTATGGACGCATGTCCGTCCTCGCGCGGCTGAAGTGGCTGGACGAGGCGAGATGCTTCACGCTGTTGACGGAAACACCGGAAACGCGGGAACGGCGTCAGCGCCTGCGGCGAGGCGAGACCATCGCGTGACGATTCGCCGCTCTCGCGTGACCCAAGCTCACCTGCCGATGCTTTGCGTGTAGCGGGATCTGCTCGATCCGCTTTGCTCGGTCAGCGCACAGGCCCATTCGGCTAGCGGCCGCTCGAGGACAGCAACGCTCGATGCGGTGCACGTTGTCATGAGCTGTGCCGATCGGTTTTCCGTCGTCTCAGCACGCACAGCGCTCATCGAAGCGGTTGGGAGGAGGCATAATCCAAGGGTCGAGTCCGCATCTCCTCGCGGACCGAGATCGTAGCGCTAACCGGCGATCGAACCGGACCACGAGCGAGATTCTCGCCAGGCCCTGGCGCAAACTGATTGCCGCTATCTTGAATCCGGCTTCGAACAGGAGAGAAACATGGCGCAGGAGGATGTAGGACAGGGAGAGAACAGACTCGAGCGTTTCGGACTCTGGCTTGCGGCGTGGAGCGAGAAATGGTTTCCGGACGCTTGGGTCTTCGCTCTGATCGGCGTTGTCTTCGTCTTCTGCTTCGGCCTGCTCATCGGGGAAAGCCCCACGAAACTGGCCGTCGAAGGCGGAAAGTCGTTCTGGATCCTGATCCCGTTCACGATGCAGATGGTGCTGATCATCATCGGCGGGTATGTCGTGGCAACGACGCCGGCGGTCTACTGGCTCATCCAGCGGGTGGCCTGCATCACGACCAAGCCCAGGCAGGCGATCGCGTGGGTGGCATTTTTCTCCATGGCGACCTCGCTCATCTCCTGGGGACTGAGCCTGATCTTCAGCGGGCTGCTGGTCCGGGAGATGTCGCGGAGAATCCAGGGGCTGGACTATCGTGCGGCCGGTGCAGCCGCCTACTTGGGACTGGGCGCGGTCTGGGCCTTGGGGCTTTCATCCTCCGCCGCTCTGATGATGGCCACCAAGGGAGCCATCCCTCCCAAGCTCTACGACATCAGCGGGCTGATCCCCCTCACCCGTACGCTCTTCACCTGGCCGAACTTCTCTACGATTCTGGCGCTGATGATCGTCTCGGTGATCGTTGCGTATTGGTCCGCGCCGAAGCCGGAGAGGGCAAAGACCGCAGAGGACTTCGGGCTCTACCCCGAGCCTATGGCCATGACGATAGAGCCCCGGCAAAAGCCCGGTGAATGGCTGGAATACAGCCCCATTCTCATCATTCTCGTCGGCGGCTTGCTCCTCTGGTATCTCGTCGACTTCTTCCGCAAGTCGCCCACGGGAGCGCTGGCAGCGCTGGACCTCAACAATTACAACCTGATCTTCATCACCGTAGGCATGTTCCTGCACTGGCGGCCGAAGCGGTTCTTGAAGGCCGTGGCCCAGTCCGTTCCCGCCACCGGCGGTGTGCTGATCCAGTTCCCCTTCTATGCCGTCATCTTTGGGATGATCGTCGGCACGGGAATCAACAAATGGCTGGCGGACCTCTTCGTCGCCATCACGACCCCGAAGACCTATTCCCTGCTGGTGGCGGTGTACTCGGCCGTCCTCGGAGTCTTTATCCCCTCGGGCGGGAGCAAGTGGGTGATCGAGGCGCCTTATGTCCTGCAGGCCGCGGTCGAGCATCACGTGCATCTTGGCTGGGTGGTCCAGACCTACAACGCCGCCGAGGCGCTGCCCAACCTGCTGAACCCTTTCTGGATGCTGCCGCTTCTGGGGATCTTGCACGTGAAGGCGCGGGACCTCGTCGGCTATTCGGTCCTGCAGATGTTCGTCCACATTCCATTGGTCTTGTTCCTGTGCTGGCTGTTTGGCGTATACCTCCCGTTCTTCCCGCCCATCAAGTGATCGCGCGGGCCGCAAGTTGGCGATACACGCGCAATTCAGGGCGGCATGCCACCTCTGTCGCAGTGTCTGGAGCCAAGAGCTGCGGACTGCTGCAAGGGCGCCCGCAGCGATGCCCGCCTCGCGCCGATCGGGCAGTAAGGCCAGGCTACGGCGCGTAGTTGGAGTAGCCCGCACTGGTCTTGTCATGCAACGTGAAGAACTCCTCCGGCGTGATCGTGGCGACGCCCGTCGCAGGAACGAGGATCCACTCCCGGTCAAGGACCTTGGTGCGGAGTTTCCACCTAGGAGAAGTTGCTCGGAGCTCCGAATCCTCGCGTTGTTCGATCGCTGACGAGAAGAGGATGCTCCGTGCCCAGCAGCCGCTGCGCTGCGAGTTGTTCAGCGGGGACACGTCATTGCGGGTGGCTTGCATGATCCACAGCTCCTGCATCATGCGCAGGCGCTCGGGTTCCTTCGCCGCCAGATCGTTCGTCTGCCGTTCATCGAGCCTTCGCCGCTCAGGCCGCGGGCCAAGGTGCCCGGCAGGTCGTTGCGTCGGTCGCGAGCGAAAGCCCACACCAACCCCGAGAGTGGGTCTCGCCGCTCTCCGCTGCGTCCGGTACAGTCTCCTCGCCGGTGGTCGCTGCTAACGCCGGGCGTCAGCTCAGGTCTTTACGACGGCGATCGCGACCGACTCGGTCAGGCGCGCGGTGACGCTGTCGCCCGGGCTCACTTTGCTCAGGTCGACCGCCTTGCCGACCTTCACCGTCTCGGTCGTGCCATCCACGAACCTCAAGGTCACCTTGCGGGACTTGACGTCGACGGCGGTCACGGTCGTGGTGACCTCCGAGGTGGCGGCTAGGACCCCGCCGGGCATCGCGCCCTTCGGCGCCAGGTTGACCGACGCGGCCACCCCTGCGCTCGCGGGAGCCTTTTGCTTGTCGAGGGAGACCGCCAGCTTTTCGGTGACGGTCGCTTTGACCTGATCGCCGACCTTGATCTGATCGAAGTTGACCGCACTCTTGTCGACCCGGTAACTCACCTCGCCGCCGTATGGGCCTTTGAGCACGACCTGCCGCGTGTCGTAGTTGATCCCGACCACGGCGGCCGTGATCTCGATGGTGTCGACGATCTCGACCCCGGTCGAGGTTTGCTTGACCGTGGTTTGTTCGGTCGGCGGCGGAAGTCTGGTGCAGGCGCACGCCAAAAGCCCCGCCACGATCAACGCCGGGCATTTCAGGCTGCTCACGATCGTTCTCATCTCGCACTCCGGTTGGGTTCAACGCAAACCGCCGCGCCACGCCTAGCGTGCTTACGGCTAGCTGTCCCTGACAAGGTTGTGGCGGCGCGACCTCCCTGTCGACCCCGAATGATCCGGTCCCGGCGCCTCGCCGGTCTTGACCTGAATCAACATTCGGCCGCACACCGAGCATCGAAGCCGCCGTCATTTCTCCCGGAATCGACCGCACCCGATCAAAGTGTCCACAGAACTCGACGCGATGACGCGTGCGGCCGCATCGGTCTAGGGGCCGTTCTTGACTCCTTGCCGGCCTGCCATTCATAGTCTGTCTCGCCGCCGTAAATTGGCAAACCGCTGTGAGAGGCGCCGAAGGAAGAGACATGAAGTGGATATCGATTGCTCTGCTCTGGTGCCTCATCGCGCAGGCGCCTTCCGCACAAACCACGGGTACGCAAGAACCAGGCACCGTGAAGACGCTCGTCGTGTACTACTCGTTGACCGGAAAGACGGATGCCGTGGCGCAGGCGCTAGCCAAGGAGCTCGGAGCGGACGTGCGGCGCGTAGAAGATGTCGAGAGGCCATCGGTCACTTGGTGGTTCATCTTCCGCGGCGCGATTTCGGCGATGCGAGGTGCGGAATCCGAAATCAAGCCGATCGACACAGACTTTGGGCCTTACGACCGCATCTTCGTCGGCTCTCCCGTCTGGGGAGGCAGTCCCTCGACGCCGATCAACGCCCTCATCGCCAAGGCCGACTTCACTGGAAAGCAGGTGATTGTGTTCATGACGATGGGAGGGAACGATGCCTCCGGTGCGCTGAAGAAGATGAGCGAGCGCATCGAAAAGAAGGGCGGGAAGATCGTTGGCTCGTTCGCTGTGTCCTCCAAGAACGCGACCGACGAAGAGCTGGCCGCAAAGGCGCGCGAGGTCGCGCAGCATTTCCGGTAGGGATGCTTCCATTCCCTCGCGAACGAGTCGTATCGACCCAATGCCGCCGGTCACGACCGCCCGGGGTCACAGCTCGATTGACCTGGATCAAGTTCGAGGCGGAACCGATTCATTACGCTAAGTGACGTTCAGGCTCTATCTCCAGCACGTCTTGTGAACCAGTGGCGGACATTCCTAGGAAGGAGACCGTCATGTCGACGCAAAGACTCCTCACGGCAGCGTTCCTTTCGAGCTTATTGCAGCTTGTACTGACGGGATCGGCTGTGGCGGACTTGACCAAGGGGCCCTACGTCGGACTCGAGGGTGGCATGGCGTGGGATTTCAGCTATCCGAGCGGGTGCTATTACTACTATTGCAGCTACAACAGTTACAACGCCGTCTCGTACAACCTGGGGTACTCGGCGGGTGCGCAGGTGGGCTACTCGTTCGGGGGGCCGCGTGTCGAGTTCGAGTACAACTACCGTGACAATAATGCCAGCACGATCGGTACAACGGCTGGGACCCAGTCGGCTGCCGGCACCTTAACTTCCAGCGCCTATTTGGTAAATGTGCTCTACGACTTCGACACCGGCTCAAAGTGGATCCCGTATGTCGGGCTTGGCCTGGGCATGGCGCAGGTGAAGTCAAACAACATCCATTCCACTTCCCCCGCCATACCGGGCAGCTTTCAGGACGGATCGAGCAACGACTTCGCGGGGCAGTTCATCGTAGGCGTCGAATACGCGGTGTCCGAGCGTGTCGGCGTCACTCTCGATTGGCGCGGCCTGTGGGCATACGACACCACGTACAACTACGGGATCGGCTGCACCCCAGGGGGCACGACGAATTGCTCTGTGAGTGGTACGACCTCCTACTACTACTGGAACGGGGCGCTCAACCTCGGGGTCCGAATCAAGTTCTAGCGGTACGCGCGCGGTACTCCTGGTGCTTGCCCTTTGCTTCCGCACGCGACACTGCCTGTTGGTCGGGTCATGCGTTCCGCGAACCTGGCGGGGTGAGGTGCCGAGACAGCTCCCGAAGTCTCGAGACCGGTACGGGGACGGGCAGGAGGCCACAGTGTAGCGCTCGTCAAGCCGCGCCTGAGTGGGGGCGTTTCCTGCGCTCGCCTGCTCCGATATGAAACGCGCAACGCGTGGTATAGGATGCGTTCGACTGACCCCTCCTTTCCACCATCCAGCCGGAGTCCTCATATGATCGAGTTCTATTTCAACACCGCCCCCAACCCCACCAAGGTTGCCCTGTTCCTCGAGGAAGCAGGGCTGCCGTACAAGCCCATCCCGGTGGATACGCGAAAAGGCGAACAGTTCTCGCCCGAGTACCTGGCCATCAACCCCAACGGCAAGGTCCCGGCGATCGTCGATGGAGATGCGGTGGTCTTCGATAGCAACGCGATCCTCCTGTACCTCGCGGAGAAGACGAGGCGATTTCTGCCGGCCCAGGTCGAGCGAGCCCCTGTGCGAGCGGAGCTGCTGTCCTGGCTGATGTTCGTGGCGAGCGGCATCGGTCCTTACTCGGGGCAGGCAGTGCATTTTCGCCATCACGCGCCGGAGCCGAAAGAGTACGCGCTCAACCGTTACGACTTCGAAGCGCAACGGCACTGGAAGATCGTCGACGAGCGCCTCGGGCGGCAGCCCTACATGGTGGGATCGACGTATTCGATCGTCGATATGTGCGTGTGGGGCTGGGCACGCCTGGTGCCCCATGTGCTCGGAGATCCGGAAGCCTGGGTTCAGTTCCCACACCTGAAACGGCTCGTCGACGAGATCAACGCGCGTCCGGCCGCGGCGCGTGTCGAAGACCTGAAGCGCAGCCATACGTTCAAGACAGAGATGGACGATGAGGCCCGGCGCTTCCTGTTTCCACAGCTCGCGCGGCTCGCGCAGTTTCGTGCCGAACGGAGCACCGCAAGCCCGGCCCGATGACGGTACGGCGATGCGGCCCGGCTCGGGTCTAGGCGGCCCTCAACGAAGCCGGGCCTCCCTGCCGCTCACGCCCAACACAGGAGATCCACATGGACATCGGTATCGCGGGAACCGGCCGCATGGGCAGCGCCATCGCGCAGCGTCTCATCGAGCGCGGACACAGCTTGACGGTCTGGAATCGAACGCCGGAGAAGGCACGAGCGGCGCAAGCCGCAGGCGCAAGGGCTGCAGCCACGCCCGCTGAGCTGGTACAGCGTTCGCAGGTCGTGATCACGATCCTCACCAATGCGGCGGCGATCGAGGCCGTGTATCACGGGACCGGGGGGCTGTTGTCCGGGGACGTGAAGGGCAAGCTGTTCATCGAGATGAGCACGGTGCGCCCCGAGACCGAGCGCACGCTCGCCGGGACGATCGCGGCACGCGGCGCCGAGATCGTGGAATGCCCGGTCGGCGGCACGGTCGGTCCAGCGAGGGAAGGCAAGCTGCTCGGCCTGGTGGGAGCGAACGACGCTGCATTCGAGCGTGCCAGGCCGCTGCTCGAGCAGATGTGCCGGCGCATCGAGCGCTGCGGCCCGGTCGGCGCAGGCGCCAGCATGAAGCTCGCCATCAACTTGCCGCTGATCGTATTCTGGGAGGCGCTCGGAGAGGCGATGGCGCTCGCGCGGCCGCTCGGGTTCGAATCCGCGCGACTGGTCGAACTGTTCACGGACACCGCAGGCGGCACGAACGTGCTGAAGAACCGCGCTGGGCTGGTGGCGAAAGCGCTCGCCGCGGAAGACACCGGTCCCGCTACGTTCGATCTCGACTCGATGCGCAAGGACCTGCGCACGATGCTCGAAGAAGCACGCTCGCTCGGGTTCGAGCTTCCGGCCGCTTCGGGCGTGCTCTCCGCGTTCGATCAAGCGGCAGCCGCCGGTCAGGGCAGCATCGACGGCGTGCGCATCCCGGCCTATGTGGTGAAACGGAGCGGCCTGAGGTAGAGATTTCTGGCCGACTCGAGGGAGGATCGCGCACGCGCAACCTGCCCAACGGCGATCCCTTCGCCGCTCTTTCCATCCACTTCGTTCGCTGACAGCAGGCGTCTGCCAGCAGGAGGAACACCGGTGACCGAAAAAGAAGTAGCCGTTGTCGTGGGAGCTGGACCCGGGCTTGGATATGCCTTGGTCGAGCGCTTCGCCCAAGCCGGTATGACCGTGGCCGCAGTGTCTCGCAAGGGAATCGCTCCCAAGCTGCAAAAAGGCCGGAGCACGGCTCGCGGATACGCGTGCGATGCAACCCTCGGCGACCAAGTCAAGACCACGTTCGCGCAGGTTACGGCGGAGCTCGGCCCGCCCGATGTGGTGGTGTTCAACGTCGGAACATGGGATCGCGCGGGCATCGTCGAGATCTCGGACGAGCTTTTTCTGCAGGCCTGGCGTACCGGCTGCTTTGGCGGGTTTCTCGTTGGTCGGGCCGCGGCCGAGGCGATGCTGCCGCGTGGCCGCGGGACGATCCTCTTCACCGGCGCGACGGGTTCGATCCGCGGTGCCGCGGGATTCGCTGCTTTTGCCGTTCCGAAGTTCGGCCTGCGCGCTCTGGCCCAGAGCATGGCGCGCGAACTGGGCCCGAAGGGCATTCACGTGGGCCACGTCATCATCGACGGCATGATCGGCCAGGAGGGCGAGGCGCCGCAGCAGGGCTTCCTGAGGCCGAGCGAGATCGCCGAAGCCTATTACCAGCTGCATCGACAAAAGCCCAGCGCATGGACGCACGAGATCGACCTGCGTCCCGCCGTCGAGAAATTCTAAGCGCGGGATTGCGCAACGGCGCGGAACGCCTTGAGCCAGCTCTTGCCGTGAACGCGCGTTTGGGTTTCTATAGATCGAGCAGGCCGGCGAAGAGTGGCGCGGGAGGTGCTGCTCCCCTGCCCCTTCACGCGGAAGACGTCTGCGGATCCTGAAGGGCGCCGAAGATGAACACGTCCGAACGGATAGACAGCAACCCGTATGCGCCTCCGATAGCGGATGTCGGAACCGGAGGCGCCTCGATGCGCCGCCATGCCTGGGTCGCAGTGGGGCTCGCGATCCTCTCTCCCGTCTTCGCCATGCTGTACGTGGCCCGTGCCTGGCGCGCACTCGGGTATGTCGCAGCGCTGCTCGGCGCCAGCGTACTTGCCATCGTGCTTGCCGCTTTCTATGGTGTGCCGGCCAACCTGGGCGGCGCGCTCGCCAAGGTTGCGATCCATGTGGCAGGCGCCGTCGACGGCTATCGTCTCGCGCGTGCCTGGCCCGAGTCCAAGCGCCTGCCGTGGTACGCGCGTTGGGCCGGCCTCGTAGCGATCATGGTGGCGGGCATCCTGGGGATGGTTTCGCTGCGCGCTTTCGTGGTCGAGCCGTTTCGCATTCCTTCCGCTGCGATGATCCCCACATTGGTCGTCGGCGACTATGTCCTCGTCAGCAAGAGTGCATACGGGGTGCGGCTTCCCGTGTCTGGCAGGCGTATCGTCGCGGTGGGCGAACCAAGACGTGGCGATGTCGCGGTGTTCCGCTATCCGGAGAAGCCGGAAGTCATCTACCTCAAGCGCATCGTCGGGATCCCCGGCGATCGCATCGCCTACATCGCCAAGCGGCTCACCATCAACGGACAGGCAATACCGCTCACGCCTGAGGCGGGCTACGAGGCGTCAAGCGGATGGAATAACCTGGCGACCAAGCAGTACCGGGAAGAGTTGGGGGGGCGCGCTTACCACATCCTGATCGATCCGGCGATCCCGTCGGTGCAGATCACCCAAGTGCGGCAGTTCCCCCATCGCCAGGCCTGCGAATACAGCGAACAGGGCTTCGTTTGCACGGTGCCTGCAGAGCACTACTTCGTGCTGGGCGACAACCGCGACAGCAGCAGCGACAGCCGCTATTGGGGCTTCGTGCCCGACGCGAACCTGATCGGCCGTGCTTTCCTCGTCTGGTGCTCGGAGACAAGGCCGGAGCGCATCGGCCTGAAAATCGAATAGGCTCTGCGTTCCCGCTCCCGTTGCGGCGCCAGCGTTCGATGCTGCGCGGAGCCCTCGGTGTTCGTGACGCCAACGTCGGGGGCACGCCGCAACGCTTGGATGATCGTCAGCCTGCGGTTTCGAACGCGTAGTCGCTGATCCGAGAGACGGGTTGCGGCTCGGTTCTGGCCACGGGGCTGAACCATTCCCCCGTCGCATCGTCGGCGACGTGCGCAACCGACCGCACGCGCTCGCGGCCCAACGCGTATTCCCCGAACACGAAGCGCCGCTTTCTGGCGTGCCAGCGTGCGATCGCCGCTTTGGCGCCAAGCTTGCCGGCGTAATAGCCCCCGTGCTCCAAGGCCTCCGGAGACAGCACCTCTTCCACCACCGGCGTCGGCAGCCGGCGCCGCGCCAACGGCCGCCCGCCTCGAAATGCAAACTGGTCCATGTCCGTGCTCTTTCCCTGTTCGCCTGTCTCGCGCTCGCGGACGCATTACACGTCCGCCTCGATGGGGAACCGCCACCTCGGTTGCAGCCCCGTGTCCCATTAACGTACGCGGCCGCGCTGAGTTAAAGCCAGCCGCCGAACGGTTCATAACCGGGGGCAAACGGTGCGGGCCGCTTCCGCGACGAAGCTTCGGCGACGGAGACTTACGTGAGACTTACCCGCTGTGACTGCGCCACGCGCATTGGACGCCGCGGACACGCGCTACTTCGGAGATGTGTGGTGAGTGAACGACGCTTCGCTGACGCGCAAGTTTCCGCGCCAGGCACAGGTGGCTGTCTGGCACTGGTAGCGATGGACCGGAATCACCAGGCTGATCAGACGATCGATGAAGCGCCGCCGGATGCGCAGCGCAGACCCGCCGCAGACCGGGCATTCGCGTTCGTTCAGATTAGACATCGGCCCCTCTCGTCGGAACCGCCGCGCCTGCGCGAGTTTGGTCGCAACGCCGGATGCTCGTGATCGAGAACCCGGCTGCTCCGGCTGAGGAGGCACCGCCGGCCTCGGGCGCGATGTCTCCTCTTAACGACAATGGCATATGTCGCCGCTTAACGACGCTCGCATCTCTTCCGGCCGCCACGGTGCGCATAGCTTACGCTCGGCGCAATCACGAAGAAAGATATGTCAAAGCCCTGTCAATCACTTTGCATCTGCGCGGCGCATCGCTGCAGCGGCTTCGGGCCTACCGGCCACCGATGCAGCGACCCGCGTCCACAACCTGGAAGCGGCGCACCCGGCGCAGCTTGGCAGTTTCATTCGCTTCTCCGTGGAGGCGGAGATTTGACTACTCGGATGTCATGCTGATCTCTGCGCTATTCAACGCTCCGCTCGGGGCCTCACTCGTTGCTCCGGTCGTTGGACCGCAGATGCGCCGCTGGGCAGGAGGACCAGCTCGAAGCAGACGGTTGTCGGCTGATTCACCGGGGAGATAGCACGCGAATCGTCGGTGCTCCTGTGGGCTCAGGGCGGCGAGCAGAAGTCGCACGGCAACCGTTAGCTTCGGCGGCGGTGAGCCGCTCAGCGAGGTCCGCGCAAAGTTGTGCGGGCAAGCGTATCGTTATGCAGCTTCACGCCAACGAGGAGCGTCGCCGCGCCGGTCGACCGCTGGCGGTCCCGGCGGAGGGAGCTGCGCCGCGACTCCGAAACTCTTGCCGCACGATAACCCGAACGAGGAGGAGAGCTATGAGCACCGATCGCCGAACGTTCCTGAAGGCGGGCGCAGCCCTGGTTGCCAGCGGGGTCGCCCGAGCCGCGCACAGCCAGGGTTCTTTGCCCAACAACGCCGACGCGATGTTGCGCGGTGCTGTGGACGCAGGGGGGGTTCCCGGCGTCGTTGCGCTCGCGATCGACCGCACCGGCGTGATCTACGAGGGCGGATTCGGCCAGCGCAACAACACGCAGTCGACCCGGATGACGCCCGACTCGGTGGTCTGGATCGCGTCGATGACCAAGGCGATCACGGCCACCGCAGCGATGCAGCTCGTCGAGCAGGGCAAGGTCGACCTGGACAGCCCGGTGACTCGTTGGGTGCCCGATCTGGCCCGCACGCGCGTATTGGACGGCTGGGATGCGGACGGCCAGCCGCGCTTGCGCGCTCCCAAGCGGGCCTTGACGTTGCGCCATCTGCTCACCCACACGGGAGGGTGGGGCTACGATCTATGGAGCGCGGACCTGGTCCGTTACGAGAAGCTGTATGACATCCCGGGCATCGGGAGCTGCAAGAACATCGCCTTGACCACGCCGCTGCTGTCCGACCCCGGAGAGCGCTGGAACTATGGCATCGGCATCGACTGGGCGGGCAAGGTGGTCGAAGCCGTGAGCGATCAGACGCTCGGCTCGTACATGAAGGAGAACATCTTCGATCCGCTCGGGATGGACAACACGGCCTTCAAGATCACGCCCGAGATGCGCAGCCGGCTGGCCAAGATCCATGCGCACGCCGCCGACGGCAGCTACGCCCCGATCGAGTTCGAGCTGCCGCAAGAGCCGGAGTTCGAGATGGGCGGGGGCGGGCTGTACTCCACCGCAGGGGATTACGCGAAGTTCATGCGCGTATTTCTCAACCGCGGGAAGGGCAACGGCAACCAAGTGCTGAAGGCCGAGACGGTGGATCTGATGTCGCACAACGCCATGGGCGATCTCCACGTCACGATGCTCAAGACCCAGATGCCCGACCTCACCAACGATGCGGAGTTCTTCCCCGGCATGCCGAAGAACTGGGGGCTGAGCTTCATGCTCAACCAGAAAGCCGCACCGACGGGCCGCCCGGCGGGCAGCCTGGCGTGGGCGGGGCTCGCCAATACGTACTTCTGGATCGACCAGAGCACCGGCGTCGCGGGGGTATATATGACGCAGATCCTGCCGTTTGCGGACGCGAAGGCGCTGCCTTTGTTCTACGCGTTCGAGAAGACGGTGTACAAGTCAGTGGGCTAGTAGCGCGGCCTTTTCCGGCTCGCTCCCTCTCCGTGTGGGGAGCGAGCCGGCTCCACATCCCTTCTTCTCGCGCCGACATGGCATACTGGTGGAGGGTACGGGAAGGGCTCCCGAGCTGCTTCGACCGTGGCGCCCTGGCACGCCGTACGTTAGCCGCGCAGGGGGCTCGTCATGAACACCAGAATGCGTTTCGGCGCCGTGCTGGTCGCGGGCATGGCCGTAACTCTCGTCTCGCTGGCCGCGCACGCTCTGCCGCAGCTCCCGTATGGCTACCAGCCGTCGGACCGGCTGCACTACTGTCAGTGGTTCTCCGTTCAAGCGGCTTGGGGCGCGGAGGCGCGCTTCAAAGGGGCGCCGCCGAATTTCCGCTACGTGGACCGCGACCAGCTCCACGAGTGGTTCATGGCCGACAGCGCGCCCGGAGATGCGGTCTATCTGCTGGACGAGCTGGGCCCCGAGGATCGCTCGTTGTACGAGGAAGTCGCGATGATGGGCTGGAAGCGCATGGATGCCTGGCTGCAGGAGAGCCCCGGCATGCAGCAGCCGGATTGGGTCCTGCTCCCGGTGCCGTTCTACTATTACTGCCGCGGGAACTAAGCACCCACCGCTAAAGCCGAGAGGCTTTGTCCAGGCGGCCCGCCGGGAGCGGCAAAGGCTCACCACCCGGATCGCCGCTCCGGTCCGGGGGCGGGAGCGACTGGCGCCCCCATCCTGTCGCGCCGGGCAGGCGGCCTCAACCACCCAGCGCTTGCATCACCTTGGTCCCATCCGGCGTGCCCATGCCCGTGCACGGATCCCAGCCGGCCCGCGCGCTGTACTTGTGCAGCGTTCCATCGATATCGTTGTTGCCCTTGACGATGTCATGGAACGCCGACGCGTTGGTGTACAGCAGCGGGTTGATGAAGCCGGCCGGATGCTTGCCGGCCTTCGCGAGCTTTTGGTTGACGAGCGCCAGCAGCCCGGCCCACAGCGGCGCGACCGCACTGGTGCCGCCGATGACCATCTGCTTTCCTTGCACGCGGACCTGATAGCCCGTCGCCGGGTCGGCATCGCCCGCCACATCGGGGACGCCGCGCCCGCTCTTCCCTTTCGGAGATTTCGGGACACCCGATCTAGCCTGATAGGTCGGCAGCGCGAAGAAGTTGCTCACGCCGCCTCCCCCGGCGCCGCCTTGGTCACCTTCGTTCCAAACTACTTCGCTCTGGATCGCGGCCGAGCCGATCAGCTTGGTGCCGCCGCATGCCAGCGCAAACGGACTGGCGGACGGGAAGTCGGTATGCGGCTTGCTGTCGCGGATGCGGTGGCCCTGGTCGTCGGTCAGCGGCAGATCGGAAGAACCGTCGTCGCCTGCGGCCACGCACACCGTCACGCCGAGCGTCGCCGCGTCCTGCAGCACCTGGTTGAAGGCGTTCAAAGATTGCTGCGTCCAGGTGTCCTCGGGTCCGCCCCAGCTGATGGAGATCACCGACGGCTTGCGTAGCGTGTCGTGCACGGCGGCAGCGACGGCATCGATGAACCCCTTGTCGGTGTTCGGCGCGAAGTACACCGCGATGTTCGCTCCCGGCGCGACGGCGCCTGCGACTTCGATGTCGAGCATCACCTCGCCGTCCGCATTCGGGTCGGGTCCGGGCTTGTTCGCACCTCCGTCGACGCCCACGGCGGTCACCTTGGGCGCGGCAATCTTGAGCTTCTTGAAGTAGGCGGCGAGGTCCGTGGCGCTGAACCCGGTGCCCGTAATGCGTCCCTTCGAGTCGAAATCGTTCAGCTCGATGAGCGCGATACATTGACCTTTCCCGTCCAGCCCGGCTGGGAAGTTGTACAGCTTCCCGACCTGCGGCGGCGTGAAGCTTCCGTCTGCCGCATTTCTCGGCGCGACCGCCTTGCCCTTCTTGCCCGCTCCAGCCTTCCGCATCGCCTCGCGGAAGCGAACGTGCGGACGGGCAGCGGGACGGTTATCGAGACCGAACACGCCCACGACGATGTCGGCGATCTCCGTGGGCACGGACACCGTACCGGTGCGTCCACGGAACACGCGCTTGCCGAGCTTGTACTGCTTCAGACTCGATCCGAACGCAGCGCTCATGTCGGCAACCGTGCCCGCCAGCCGGACCGACCGCTGGGGGATGCTGGTCTGCACGACGGTCAGATTGTGCGCATGCGCGAACGCGTCGATCTTGGCCAAGTCCTCCGGATCGGCGCCGCGTTGCGCCGCGAACTCCTCGCGGCTGAGGTAAGTGCGCTGCTCGGGCAGCCGAGCCCCCATCTCCATCGCATGCTGCCCGTGCGCCTCGGGACTGCCGCTCGAGGGGCGCGGCCGAACCACGACGGTGACCTCGATGTGCTCCTTCGGGTCCGCGTCTCCCACGACCTTTGCACCGGGAAGCGCCGCCTTGGCGCTGCCGCTAACCGCTCTGCGTTTCTTCGTCGATGCCATGCTCAGCTCCTGTTGCGATGTGGGTGAGTGGAATGGTCTGACGCAGATTGCCGATCTGGTGAGGGCGATCCGTCGTGCCGCCATGGCGCGCGCATCGCACCGCGGTCCTGCGTCTAGGCACTCCTCGAGATTTCCCCTGGACTTGCTGCTGGCTCTTTTCGCGCCCCTTTAAGCGATGCAGTCTAGCGCAGCCAGCCGCTGCGCGGTCTATATCGAAAGATCTATGGCCACCGAACTGGGCTTGACCTCGACGGCGGAGGTCGCACCCTGACTACACCTCGTGCGTGACGGTTGCAGGCGCCGCGCTCGGGCTACAGGATGGCGCCCTTGAGCTCGATCGCGTTCCCCTCCGGATCGCTGAGGTAGATGGAGACGCCTTCGCCCTGAGCGCCGAAGCGCGAACGGATCTCGCCCACTTGCACGTTGTGCGACTGCAAGTGCGCGACGATCGCTGCGACGTCGAAAGGATGGACGCGCAGGCAGACGTGGTCCAGGTTGTGTCCTTCGCTGCCCGGAGCCGCACCGCCGCGGCGGCCCAGCTCGCCGTCGACAGGCACCAAGTCGATCATCGCGCTTCCCGCCCGCAGGTGTACGAGCCCGATGTCCGGGCGGCGCCATTCGACGGTGCACCCCAGGACACTGCAGTAAAAGTCGATCATCGGCTCCAGCTCGCGCACCCGCAGCACGATGTGGTCGATATCCCGGATTTGGAGCATGTCGCGTCTGCCTCGCGCAGCGATGTCGAGGAGCAGGCGTTCGCCCAAGCGCCGCCCGCGAACTTCATGGTACACGATGCGATCGATCCGCAGCGACCAGCGCAGGCCCAGCACCCAGAAGCGGGACCGTCGTCGGCCACAGACGGAACGGCATCTCCCGGCGGGAGATCGCGCCGCTGAAAGCTATTTGCGTTGCTTTGATGCGCCCGTCCCTGCTATGGTCTGCCTGGCGCGGGACTCGTAGCCTAGACCATCATTCAGGAGAAGATCCATGCTTCCTTACGACCTCGCTTACAGGCTGGCAGTCGTGGGCACCGGCCGCATGAGAAGCCAGATCGCGATGGCCGGATGTCCGGGGCGCACCGGCACCCGCGTGGGAAGCCCGGACCGCGCTTGGCCTTTACAGCGCGACGCCGCGACGCTCCGGCACTGGCAAGCCGAAGCGCTCGTCACCCTTCTCGACGAGCGCGAATTCGCTCACCTGCGCCTGCACAGGCTGCCCGAGCTGCTGCGGCGTGACGGGATCGCCTGGTACCACGTGCCCGTGTCCCGTGGGCGCATGCCGGATGCGGCGTTCGAGGAAGCCTGGAAAAAGGCCGCGCCGGAAGTGCAGCGTATTCTGCTACGGGGCGGCCGCCTCGCCATTCACTGCGACGACGGCCGCGACCGCAGCGCGCTCGTGACCGCACGCGCGCTGGTCGAGCTGGGGTGTCCCTACACGGACGCGATCAACCGCGTGCGCGGAGCGCGCCCGGGCGTGCTCCAGCATCCGGACGAAGAGCGCTACATCCGCAACCAGACGCCGCGGATGTGGCTCGCCGAGGAAGCGCAGTATCTTCGGTTTACCCCGCCGCAGTGGATGCTGGCAGGACGCAGATGGCACCGGGAGTACTTTGGGCCTGCCGCCCATCTTCCGTCGGCCGAGCGTTCGGAGTCGCGGCTCGCCGCTCTGAGCGCGCCCGGCCCAGCCCAGCGGCCACACAGCGCCGACGCGTAGCTTCTCTACCGGACGGCCGACTGCGGTTTGTCCGTAGCGGAGCCCGGCGCAGCGCCGGCGCCGAGGCCGGGGCCGTCCAACCAATGCAGCTTGCGCAGCATCGATCGCTTCTTGCTCTGATGCGCCTGCATCCGGCGCAGGATGTCGTCCAGGGTCCGGATCGCCTCCAGGATGTGCGGGCCCTTGTTGAGCATCACGCATTCGGCGCGCTCGCCCATCGCCGCATCGGTGATCTCCGCGCGCGAGCGCACGCCCTTTTTCGCCAAGGTCTCCAGCACTTGAGTGGCCCAGATCACCGGCATGTGCGCGGCCTCGCACAGCCAGAGGATCTCTTCCTGCACCTCCGCAAGCCGTTCGAACCCGCATTCCACGGCGAGGTCGCCGCGTGCGATCATCACCCCCACGCAAGGCGAAGACATCGCCGTGAGGATCAGGTCGGGAAGATGCTCGAAAGCCCCGCGGGTCTCGATCTTGAGGACGATGCCCAGATGGCCTGCGCCCAGCTTGCGCAGGTGGTCCTGCAGTGCCCGGATGTCGGTGTCGCGTCGCACGAAGGACAGGCCGACCAAGTCCGCGCGCCCCGCGACGAAGGCGAGGTCCTCGATGTCCTTCTCGGTGAGCCCGGGCAAGCGCAGCTTGCTGTCCGGCAGGTTGATGCCTTTGTCCGGGAGCAGCTTCTCGCCTCCTTCCCGGGTTTCCGTGATCTCTACGCGCAGCTCCGCGCTCGAGACGGCACGGATGACCCCACCGATCTTCCCGTCATCGAGGAGGATGCGCTCGCCCGGATGCACGTCCGCGAACACCTCGGCCAGTGTGCAAGGGATCGCCGCGGGCTCGACCAGCCTGCCATGCTCGTCATAGCGGGCGGGATGGCCCGGAGCGACGCTACGTGTCAGCACCAGGCTGTCGCCTTTGTCGAGGTGGATGGCTTGCGCAATCGCGTCGAGCTCGCCGACGGGTACCGTGCGCGGGCGCTCGCTGGGTTTGCCCGAGGCGTCGGCTTTGCGCCGCAGCTGCGTCTCCGGGAGCAGATAGGCGGTCTGAGACAGCTCGGCCCATCGGCCAGGCCCGACCACGCTGGCGATGGTGAGCGTCCGCGCCGCCCCTCGGGCGTCGACAAACTCGATCACATCGCCTTCCTGCGTGCGCTCGAGCCAATCGGCGGGGAGGCTCAGGCACGCATCGGCGGGTGCCGGCGGCTTCGCGTCGTCGCCGAGCGGCCTGAGCCACAACCGGGACGGCGCGAGCACCCGGCCCAGCTCGTTGCGCCGCGGGCGCACCTTCAGCACCTGCGGCCCCGTTTCGATCGCCCCGGTGCGCAGTTTCGGTCCGGCGAGGTCCATGAGGATCCGGCAAGGCTTGGCCAGCTCGCGTTGCGCCTGGCGCAGCTTCGTCACCATCGCGTCCCAGAGCTGTGGATCGTCGTGGGCGCAATTGATGCGCAGGCAATCCATCCCGCCCTCCAGCATGGCCTTCATCAACGAGTAGTCGTGTGCCGCCTCGGTCGGGGCGGTGACCATGATGCGCACGCTGCGCTGTTGCGGCTCGGCACCGAGCAGTTGCTGCGTGTGCATGTCCAGCAGGCGCCGGCCGGCCTGGTAATCGAACGCCTTGCCGCCCAGCGGCTCGCGGCCCGCGTCGCCACCGGCGAGATGCAGGAGGATGCCGAGCACGGCGTCGAGGGTGCCCAGGACATTGCTCTCCGCGCGGCCCAGCGAAGACAGGCCGAGCGAGGCGAGCTGCTCCTGGAGCGGGCGCAGGTCGTGGCGGCGCAGCGCCAGATAGTGGATGAGGTTGACCGCGCTCTCTTGCTGCGACGGGCTCAGCTCCGCGATCCGCGCCGCCTGGCTGCCGCTCAACGCGAGGAGTTCCGCGCCCAACCCCGACAGCCTGGCGATGAGCTGCTCCACCACCGCTCCATTGCGGGCAGGCCATGCGGGGGTCGCTGCGTTGTCCATCTCTCTCTTCGTCGTGCTGCGCGGAGCGCTTTCGGATTTGGTGCTGGGAGCCATTCTGTTACGAGCGTATGAAGAGGCGATGACACTGGCGGCTGCGCGAAGAGACTGTGGCTTGCGTGCCGCTCAGAGCATGCAAGCCGGCTCAAGGGAGACCGGATGCGCTATTGTACGTTGAGCCGGTACCCGACGCCGGTTTCCGTGATGATGAATTTGGGCTGCGCCGGGTCGTCTTCCAGCTTCTTTCGCAGATGTCCCATGTAGATGCGCGCGTAGTGGAAGCTCTGCTCGTGCGGCGGGCCCCACACCTCGCGGCAGAGATAGCGGTAAGTCACCACGCGGTTCGCGTTGGCGATCAGCACGGTGAGCAGTCGATACTCGATCGGGGTCAAGTGCACGGGCTCGTCGCGCTTTCGCACCGTCCGCGCGGAAAGGTCGACCTCGATGTCGCCGAACGCGATGGTGGGCTTGTCGCCGCTCCGCGCTAGGATGCGCCGCCGCTGCGCGGCCCGGACTCTGGCCAGCAATTCTCCCACTCCGAACGGCTTGGTCAGGTAGTCGTCCGCTCCGCTGTCCAAAGCTCGGATCTTGTCGGCTTCCGCGGTTCGCGCGGAGAGCACGATCACCGGGATCTGCGACCAGCCACGCAGCTCGCGGATGAAGTCGACTCCGTCTCGGTCGGGCAGCCCGAGGTCGACGATCACCAGGTCGGGCTTGCGCGTACCCGCCTCGACCAGACCCTGCTTCACCGTCTCGGCGTCGTGCACGGTCCAGCCCTCGCGTTCGAGTGCTTGGCGCACGAAGCGCCGGATCTGCTGCTCGTCCTCGACCAGCAACGCTACGGGAACCGGCTCGCTCATCGGTTGCGTGCCTGATCGTTCATCGAGTTCGGGTTAGCTCGCAGCTGGCCGCGCGGAAAGGATTCGTCCCAGCGGCGAAGTAGTGCCGTGCATCACATGATACATCGGCGTTCGCGCGGTTCCCGGCGTGTACTCGAGGCCCAGCCGGATTCGCACACCGAGTGGCGCGTGCGGCCTCCAGGAGCAAAGCTCGCGCGATGCTCGTCCTTCCGATGCGCCCGAGAGAGCGCGTGGATAGGAGGCGGAGACACCTCGATGGAGAACAGCATGTGGATTTGCCGCGCCCCCAGCACCGAGATCGAGCGCGGCCGGCGCTGTGCCGGGTGCATCTGCTTTGCCGATTGTCAGTCAAGCAGATCATCTGACAGCAACCGCGCGTTGGGTTAGAGTGAGCAGCGCCACGACGTGCGGGCCACCTCGGCCGATCGCGTAACGGCCCGCTCGAGACCACCAGGGAGCACTCCGGACTCGGCGGCTGGATTGTCGCGCCGCATCAAGGACAATCGGCTCCGGAACGGCGCGAGCGGCGAGTGGCGGCGACGAGCAATGCGCCAGCGCGCGTTTGGCAGTCGAGGACAGCATTGGAGGCGCTAGAGAGAACGGGTTCAGTAAGTCGAGCAGGTGCCGCGGGGCCGTGCCCCAACGAACGGCACCGCTGTACATGGGCATCACTACCAGAGGAGGACTAGCATGAAGACGCTTTCGTCAACATTGGGCGCGGTCGCCCTGTCCGCCGCCCTCGCCGGGAGTATGCAAGATGCTGGGGCCGGCGTGAGCCAAGCGGTACTGGACGCTGGCGCTGCAGACAACTGGGTCCATACCAACGGGAACTACGCGGGGCAGCGCTACAGCACGCTCACGCAGATCAACACCGCCAACGCCAAGAATCTGAAGATCGCCTGGATCTACTCGCTGGGGGGCAGAAACGACGCGATGGCAACGCCGAGCTACTACGACGGCCTGATCTACGTGCCGCAGGACAACAAGGTCTACGCAATCGATGCGCAAACCGGCAAGGGGGTCTGGAAGTACGAGTACAAGCTTCCGGACGACTGGGGTGGGCTCTTCGCCGATTTCATGGCGGGCAAGCATCGCGGCGTGGCATTGCACGGAGACTACGTCTACTTCCTGTCCAACGACGCCAAGCTGCATGCCATCCACATGAAGACCGGGAAGGCCAAGTGGGTGAAGAGCTTCGAGGGCTTCCAGGCGCCGCGAGACTTTGCCAAGGCCAAGGATTCGACCGGCTACCTGTGCACCGTTGGGCCCATGGCGATCCCGGGCACCATCATCGTGCCGATGAACGGTACCGATTTCGGCGGCCGTCCCGGATACGTGCTCGGAGTCGACCCCGAGACCGGCAACCTGAAGTGGAAGGCGAACATGATCCCCGGCCCGGGCGAGGTGGGCTATGACACTTGGCCGGAAGGCTCGCAAGAATATGGCGGGGCGGGCCCCTGGATCGTCGGCTCGTATGATCCCCAGCTCAAGATGTACTTCACCGGCACTGCCAACGCCTACGAATGGAATCCGAAGCATCGGGGCGGCGGCAAGATGGACAACCTCGGCGCCGCCAGCATCGTCGCGGTAAACACCGAGACCGGAAAGGTGGCGTGGCGCTTCGGTGCGGTCCCGGGCGACTATCTGGACTTCGACGTTCCCCAGACCCCGATCTTGATCCAGATGAACGGCAAGACCGTGGTCGCGCAACCGAACAAGACGGGGTTCATCCACTATCTGGACGCCCAGACCGGGAAGTTCATCAAGGCCGACAAGTTCGCGGACAAGGTGAACTGGACCACCGGGATGGACAGCAACGGAAGGCCCATGAACGTGATCCCGTTGCCGGAGGAAGGCGGGGCGAAGGTCGAAGTGTGGCCGGGCCTGCTCGGTACGGTGAATATGTATCCGAACGCGTACAACCCGACGACTGGCTTGTTCTACCTGTCCGCGTCCGACTACGGGATGATGTACGGCATCGAGCCCATCAAGGTAGTGAGCAACGTCCGCCACTTAGGGGCCAGCTGGGAGAACATCAACGGCCCGGAAGTCGACCAAGCCTGGAATCCGGCTACTGGCAAGGAAGCCTGGCGCATCCAGCGCGACAAGCCGGGTTACGCCGGTGGCATGCTGACCACGGCCGGCAATCTGACCATCTTCACCACGCAGGGCGGTCTGTTCCAAATCGCGGACGCGACCACGGGCAAGGTGCTCTACAGCATGGAGCTCGGGACGGCAGCCAAGGCCGGACCGAGCACGTTCATGGTCAACGGCAAGCAGATGATCGTGCAGGCGGTGGGAGGCCTTCCCGGCTTCGGCAGGGACGAGCAATATCCTGGACTGAACTTCGGGAGCATGGTCGTCGCGTTCGAGCTGCAGTAGAGCGCGGGTGACCATTCAGGGGCACGGGGTGAGGTCGCATCGCACCCCGTGTCCATCTTCTGTGATTCAGACAGGAGCGCAGATGCAGTGGTGGAACAGAGCGGTGCTGATCGCGGCTTGCGTGCTGTCGACCGCATTGGATCCGGTACGGGCGGATGACGCGGCGATACCGGATTCCAATCCTCTTTCCGGCGACGCGAAGGCGATCAAGGAAGGCCGCGATTGGTATCAAAACGTCTGCAACGTCTGTCATGGGGCGCGGGCGAATGGCGAAACCGCGCGCGGAGGTCGAGCGGCCGATCTGCGCATTTTCAACCGTGGCTTCCGGGCCTACGTCGAGACGGTGAAAAGGGGGAGGAACACAACGGGCCTCGCGTTTTCGATGCCCGCCTGGGGCGGCGTCCTGGACGACGAGACGATCTATCAGATCGGCGCTTACCTGGAGACGCTGGCCATCGACGGTGCCAATTGGAAAGAGGGGAAGTCGGCAAGCCAGTGAGGGCCGGGCGGGCACGGCGGCAAAGCACATTCGTGTGCCACGAACTCTGATACTCGGCCGCCGAGGAAGCCGAGTCCTGGCACTGATCGAACCCTTGACGGGTCGTCGCCGAGACGCACATGGCTGGGCATGCAATGCTTGATCGCGCCTGGCAAATCCACCTGACGCTCCACCACTTTCGGGACCGAACGCGCCGATGACCGAGCCGCTGCTGTTCACGCCCATCAAGATCCGCGAGGTTCCGTTCAAGAACCGCGTCGTGATCGCGCCCATGGCGACCTACTCGGCGGTCGACGGCATCGCTCAGGACTTCCACTTCGCGCACTGGGGTCGCCTGGTCCTGGGAGGCGCGG
>DATJVI010000010.1:0-2622 GCA_035501875.1 Burkholderiales bacterium | reverse complement strand
TCTTCCAGCGTGAGCAACCCGCTAGGCGCCTGCGCAGCGCCGGAGCCCGGCTGCGATTCGTCACCCTTTGCGGTGAACACGCCGAGGCCGCTCGCTAGCGCAACACCCACGAGAATTCCGGCGATCGTTCGAATCGTCATGGTCTCTCCTTTGTCCGGGTTGGCTGGCTGACCCGTATTGCGAGCTGCACGCCAGCCGCATTCATTCCCGGCGCCGCGATCGTTGCACGTGCTCGCGTCACGCGACAACCTGAAAGGCAGTGTGCGCCGTTTGGGTCTCGCCGCGCGTTGTGTGATCCCGTATCGGGGCTCAGCCCGGGCCGCGCCCAGCCGGCCCGCCTGCGGCGCGTTCGAGCCGGTCCTCGAGCTCACCGATATAGGCAGAAATGGAAGTGCCGGACTGTTCGATCGCTGCGCGCAGCTCGCTTTCGAGGCGATCGAGCCTGCCGAGCAGCTCGCCGTGCGATGCCGCGCGACGTGTCTCGAGGGTCTTCAGCGCTTCTTCCAGGAAACCGCGCAGCTCGCTGAAGCGAGAGACCTCCGCTTGCTCTGCCAGTTCACGCTGCGCTTGCAGCTCGCGCGCCTGGCGGCGCCCCGCGAGCAGCACCGAGCTTTGCAGATAGACGACGTAGATCAGGAAGAGCACGCTCAGCAACGCCATCGGGACGAGCAGCATCACTCCCACCGGCGCATCGATGCTCCAGAATCCGAGCGAGAACTGCGAGCGGGCGGTGAATGCGCTCCAGTTGAGGGCGATGAACAGGATGATCGCTGCCACGACGAGGATCATCAACAGCGTGCGCACCCGCATGGCGACCTCACTTGTGAATCGTTCGTCGGTTCGCGCCGCCTGCAGCGTGGCCACAGGTCTTTCGGGGCGAATCACCAGGCCACTACGGCGCTCCCGACCCTGGCAGCCGAGTGAACCGCCGCACCTACGTCCGGAGCGGCGCAGGCGACAGTGTAGCCCATGAAACTCGGCATCCGCGCGGCACTCAGCCGGAGGCAGTCGATGCTTGCGCACCACCGGTTCTGAGAGAGGGGCCCAAGGAAGCGTGCGGTGGGTGTGGATGCGGGCGAAGGCGCGTCGTTACGCACGGCTATTGAAGTTTTCCTACGTCCCGGTTATAAGCGCGGGGATGATCTTCGTCGAGGCGACGAGCGAGGTACGCCGTGTTTGCGGCCGGCGCCCGGGCCTGGCAGCGAAGGCGCTCGTCATCGGTCTGCTGCTTGGTGCGCATGCCGCGGTTGCGGACGCTCCAGATGTGCCGACCATCGCTGCCACGGAGGCACAAGCGCACGTGGGCGAGAGAGTGCGTGTATGCGGCGTTGTCGCCAGCGCCCGTTACACGCCAAAGTCGCGGGGAAGGCCGACCTTTCTCAATCTGGAGCGGCCTTATCCGAAGCCGGCGTTCACCATCGTCATCTGGCAGGAGAACCGCGAGGCGTTCGGCAAGCCGGAGGTCGTATACCTGCACAAGCGTGTATGCGTGACCGGCACGGTGAAAACGTATAGGGGAAGCCCGGAGATCATCGCGACCGAACCGCGACAGTTGAGCTCCGACTGAGACAGCACGCGGACGGTCATCGGCCTGCGCTCACGTATGGCGATGACGACGTGCCGGGGAAATACCGTTCGACTTCCAGGGAGGAATTGAGATGCCTACTGCCGTGTCCGGTTTCGATTCGCTGATGGAGATCACCAAGCGGCCGCCCTTGGTCTTTGTGGAGGGGCAAGGCTCCTGGCTCATCGATCAGAACGGCAAGCGTTATCTCGATTTCGTGCAGGGGTGGGCGGTGAACTGCCTCGGTCACTGCCCGCGACCGGTAGTCGAAGCCATCTCGAGACAGGCGGCGAAACTGATCAACTGCAGCCCCGCCTTCTACAACGAGCCGATGATCCGGCTGGCCGAGATGATCGCCCGGCACAGCGGCTTGCATCGCACCTTCTTCACCAACAGCGGTGCGGAGGCCAACGAGGGAGCGATCAAGCTGGCTCGCAAATGGGGACAGAAGTTTCGCAACGGGGCCTACGAGATCATCACCATGGAACACAGCTTCCATGGCCGGACCCTGGCGACCATGTCCGCCTCCGGCAAGCCCCAATGGGAGAAGCTCTTCGAGCCCAAGGTGCCGGGCTTTCCCAAGGTGCGCCTGAACGATCTGGAGGCGATCTCGGCCGTCATCACCGACAAGACCGTCGCCGTGATGCTGGAGCCGATCCAGGGCGAGTCCGGGGTCTTTGCGGCGACGGACGAGTTCCTGCGCAGCCTGCGCGAGCTGACCAAGCGAAAGGGGATCCTGCTCATCCTGGACGAGATCCAGACCGGGGTCGGGCGCACGGGGAAGCTCTTCGGCTTCGAGCATGCGGGCGTGCGGCCCGACATCATGACCTTGGGCAAAGGGTTGGGCGGCGGCGTTCCGCTGGCGGCGCTGGTCGCACACGAGGAAGTGTGCTGCTTCGAGCATGGCGATCAAGGCGGCACGTTCAACGGGAATCCTCTGGTCACCGCTGCGGGCTGCGCCGTGATCGAGGAGGTGGCCAAGCCGGAGTTTCTGCGGCGTGTTTCCGAGACCGGTGAATACCTGGCGGCTCGCCTGGCCGCGTTATCGCGCAAGCATG
>DATJVI010000009.1:0-24168 GCA_035501875.1 Burkholderiales bacterium | reverse complement strand
CGGTGTACATATTCAGGACGGAAAACGGTCAACAACAGCAAGCGCGCCGTCGGTAGACTCTCCACCAGAGCGTCGAGCAATGCCTGCGTCTCGCTGTCGATCCAGTGCAGGTCTTCGAACACCAGAGTGACAGGCTGCACCTGCGCTTCGCGCAGCAGCAGCCGTTTGCAGGCATCCATTGTGCGCAGGCGCTTCCGCACCGGATCGAGCGGCACCCAGTGCGCATCGTCGACCGCGACCTCCAGCAGCGCGAGCAGGGGCACCAGATGGGGCTTGAGCGCCTCATCCAGGGCCAGCAGCTTGCCGGTCACTTTCTCGTAGATCATGCGCGCATCATCGCGATCCTCGATCCGAAAATAGCCCTTGAGCAGATCGATCACCGGACGGTAGGCGCTGGCCTGGCCGTAGGAGACCGAAGCGCCTTCCAGCACCAGCCAGTCTTGAGTGCGGCGCGAACGAGTGAATTCGTAGACCAGCCTGGACTTACCGACCCCCGGCTCGCCCACCAGGGCAACCACCTGTCCTTCGCCCTGCGCCGCCTGCTCCCAGCGCTGCGACAGAAGCTTCAACTCCTCTTCGCGTCCCGCCAAGGCCGAGAGCCCGGCCCCGCGACGGACCTCGAATCGGCTCGCCGCGGCGCTCACACCGGTGACGCGCCAGGCATGCACCGGCTCGCTGAATCCCTTGGCCTCCGCCAATCCCAGATCGCGATAGTTGAACCTTCCCCCGGCCAGCCGGCGGGTGCTCTCGGCAATCACCACCTCGTTCGCCGCGGCCAGCGCCTGCAACTGCTCCGCCAGCACTAACGCTTCCCCCACAGCACTGTGCTTCTGAGCTGCACCCTCGCCCAGCAGTTCACCTACTACCACCAGGCCGCTCGCGATTCCGACCCGGATTGCCGGAGCGCGCGCCAGATTGGGCATCGCGGTGATCAACGCGAGCCCCGCCCGTATGCCGCGCTCGGCATCGTCTTCGTGCGCTTGAGAGTAACCGAAGTAGGCCAGCAGCCCATCGGCCAGAAGCGTGTCGACCTCGCCCCCGAAGCGCTCAATGACCTCCGCGCAGCAGCGATGAAAGGCGGCCATCGCCGCTTGCAGTTCTTCGGGGTCACCGCGACAAGGCAGAGTGCTGAGATCGGCCAAGTTGCAGCACAAGACGGTCAGCTGCCTGCGCTCAGCCGAGCGTGGCGCGTGTTGCGCCGCCTCGCTCTTCTGGGCTGACCGGAAGACTGCTGCCGGAGCGACGGCCATATTCTTCACGCCCGGCTCGGGAATCGCCCCGAACTTGTACCCCACCCCCGGCACAGTAACGATGAGCACCGGCGCCCGCGCATCCCGCTCGACCTTGCGCCGCAGACGCGCCACGAGCATGTCGATGCTGCGCTCATAGGGCTCGGCTCCGCGGCCTGCAATTTCCCGACGCAACCAATCGCGCGTCAGCACCGTCCGGGGATGCCGCACGAGAACCGAAAGCAGCGCGAATTCCGTACGGGTTAGCGTCACCGCTTCTCCGGCGGAATTGACGAACTCATGGGCTGCGAGGTCCAGAACGCAGTCGGCAAAGGTCACCACCTTGGGCGAGCCGCCCGTCTCCGGGCTGTCGGCTTCCTCTTGCAGATCCAGCACCTCTCGGATCCGGGCGAGAACCTCCGCCTCCTTTAAAGGCTCACACAAATAGCCCGCGGCCCCCGGGACCGCCCGGCTCAGCCGCTCGACCGCCTCGCGCTCCTCCGCCACCACGATGAGCGCGCCGCTCGTCTCGCTCAGCTCCCGGGCGAGCCCCAAGCCCTCTGCGCCCAGCCCCGCTGGCGCCACAATCGCCAAAGCCGCGCCCCCGTTTGTAACGACCTCGTGCGCCCGATCCGCACCCTCAGCCAACTCCACTCCGCAACCAACCAGCGCGACCGCGTGCGCGAGCGTCGCCCGCAGCCGTCCCTCTCCCGCCACCACCAGGACACGCTTCTTCATCTGCGGGATAGCCCCGAAGGAATCTTCACCGAAACACCGGCTCGGTACCGCCTGAAATTCTACGCGCCTTCAGCCTGCGAGAAGCCGGTCTGAGCGCCTCACCCGGGGGCATCTCACTGGTCGTTACCACGCCGTTACTGGGCGGTTACATGGCCGTTGTTGATCCGCCTCATTTCATCCCGGTATCGTCCGTACTGCCCGACCGATCTTCGATCGGCTCTCAGGCTAGCCGTTCGGTAACGCAGAAGAACTGGAGCGAAGACCCGCCATGCCACGCTGGATCTGTGTGCTGTTTGCACTGTTGTACCTGCCTCCTCGCCCCAGCCTGGCCGACGACACAGGGCCATCGGCCGCGGCCGTCTCCAAGATCGGAGTCAAGCTCAAGAACGGTCATGCCGCCATTGGCTCGGCGACGCTGGTAGCTCCAGGCAAGCTCATCACCAGCTGTCATACGACGCGTGACGCAAGCGAGATTTTCGTGCTGCATCGGGAAGGCCAGCTCGCAGGGAGCGTCACCAAGAGCGACTTGCGCCACGACCTTTGCTTGCTCACCGTGCCCGCGCTACGCGCTCAGAGCGCAAAACGCCTTGCGTCGGCGCAGCTCGAAGTCGGTCAGCCGGTTACCGCGCTCGGCTACGGGATGAGCTTTCGCCTCAGCGTGACTGAGGGGCGGATCACAGCGCTCTACCCGTTCGACGGCGCCCGCGTCGTGCGTACTTCAGCGAGCTTTCCCCGCGGCGCAAGCGGCGGAGGCTTGTTCGACGATCAAGGACGACTCGTCGGCATTCTCACCTTCCGCGCCAGCATCGATGATCAGCTCAACTACGCCGTGCCAATGGAGTGGGTCGACCGGCTGCTCGGGAGCGACACGGTCGGGCGCATTGACTCGCAACCGTCGCTCGCCTTCTGGGAAGACGATGCGGCCGATCAGCCCATCTTCCTGCACGCCGCGTGGCTCGAGTATGCGCAGGCCTGGAGCGAGCTCGAAGCCGTCGCGATCGATTGGGCACTGCGTGAACCAGAGAATGCAGAAGCTTGGCTGGCGTTAGGGCGCGCGCGCATCGAGCTGAATCGAGACAAAGACGCCGTGCTCTGGATGCGCCGTGCGGTGGCGCTGCAAGACAAGAACACGCGCGCGTGGTACTGGCTTGCGTATGCGTATCACCGGATCGGATACACCAACGAATTCGCTGGCGCGAGCGCGCGTCTAGAGCAACTCGACCCGCAGCTCGCAGCCCGACTATTGAACATCGCAGGATCCGATACAGAGCGTCACTGAAGCGGCTCGTCTGGTTTTCTTCGAGGGCGATCACGATGGGGGTTTTGTTCCGCGGGACGGTTGACTAGACCGGAACGCGCAGCCGCGATGCGCGACGTGGACGTCGTCTCACCCTGCGCTCTCGCCCCGCCGGGGCGGGGGGAGATCTTTGTTGCCTTCCCTCCTTCCCTCCTTCACTGCTTCACTCATTCACTCATTCACTTACTTCATCGCCTCCGCCGGCCGGCGTTTGCGGACCACCGCATCCGGTGGCATGTAATCCTTGCCGTCGGCATAACGCCAGTCGACCATCACTCCGCGGCCTCCCTCCAGATCCAGTTTGCCGACAAACGCGCCGAGCGTGGACTGCTGGTCCAGCGCACGGAACGTCACCGGCCCGAACACGGTCTGCAGCGTGAGCCCGCGAAACGCTTGGATCATCTTCTCGGTGTCGGTCGACCCGGCCTTCTTGAGCCCCTGCGCGACGGCCATCAAGGTCGTGTAACCGACCACGGAGCCGAGCCTCGGCGGCTCGTTGTAACGCTTCTCGTAGTCCTGCACAAACTTCTGGTGCAGCGGCGAGCCGATCTGGTCCCATGGGTAGCCGGTCACGATCCACCCCTTGGGCGTTTCGTCTTTGAGCGGGCCCAGGTATTCCGGCTCGCCGGTCAACATGCTGACCACCTGGCGCCCCTCGAAGAGACCGCGCAGGTTGCCCTCTCGCACGAACTTGGTGAGATCGGCACCGAAGGTGACGTTGAAGATCGCATCGGGCTTCGCCGCGGCGAGCGCCTCGATCGTCGCCCCGGCTTCAAGCTTGCCCAGCCCCGGCCATTGCTCCGCGACGAATTCGACGTCGGGGCGCTTCGCCTTGAGCAGTTGCTTGAAGTTGTTGACCGCGGATTGACCGTACTCGTAGTTGGGCGCCACCGTGGCCCACCGTTTCGACGGAAGCTTGGCCGCCTCCTCGGCCAGCATGGCAGCTTGCATGTAGGTGGAGGGGCGGAGCCGGAAGGTATACCGGTTGCCCTTCTCCCACACCAACGCATCCGTGAGCGGTTCTGCGGCGACGAACAGGACCTTGTTCCTGAGCGCGATGTCGCTCACCGCCAAGCCGACGTTGGACAAGAAAGTGCCCATCAGCAGATCGACCTTCTGGTTCGTCAGCAGCTCCTCGGCGTTGCGGATGGCGTCGTCCGGCTTGCCGCCGTCATCGCGCGATAACACCTCGAGCCTGCGTCCCCCGAGCAGCCCGCCGGACGCGTTGATCTCCTCGACCGCCATCTGCCATCCGTTTCGGTAGGGCACGGTAAAGGCCGGTATCGCCGAGTAGCTGCTGATCTCACCGATCTTGATCGGTTTCTGCGCCTGCGCGGGCAGCGCGAGCAGGCTGGCAGCGAGGGGCCAAAGAAAAGTCTTCATGCTGGTTGCGCGTTGAGGTTGGTCTTCTCGGGCCGCACCGCATGTTCGCGGTGCGCTGCGTTCACCGCAGCCCGTCCTGCCCCTTGATCTCGTGCTTGTTCAGGCCGCCCACGCGCGATCGAGGCCGGCCGCTGTCGGTCACCGCGACGGCGACCATGATCTCGTTTGCCCGCGGCGCGTCGGATACGCGCGCTTCCACGGCGTCGAAATGGCTGCGGACATACGCGGCATCCTTGTGTCCGAGCGGCACGTCGATCGCCGAGCCCAGCGCTCCCATCTTCTTCGCCGACGGCACCAGTGCCGCGCCTTTTTCCACCGCTTTGCGCAGCGGCGTGCCGAGCTTGGGATGTAGGATAGCGGCCGCGTGCTCCAGCTCTCCCGCCTCGCCCACGATCGCCGCCTTGCCGTAGCTTTCGGCCTGCCCCGGCTGGATGCCGAGCGCACGCACGCAGGCCTGGCCGAGCAGACCGCCCAGTTCTTCGCCGATGTCCATCAGCTCGGTGAGGTCGTCTTGGAACCGTCCGGCGAAGGGATTCTCGATCACCGCCATCGCCACCACCTTGCGCGTGGGAGGATCGACGGGCATACCCATCTCCCGACGCGTTTCCTCGACCTGGACCACCAGTTTTCTGATCTTCGCTTTCATATCGGTCTCTGTGCTTGGAGCTCACAGCCCACCACTCGAGCTTGTCCCTGCAGCCACAGTGCAGCCCCGCAGATCAACCCGCGGGCAACCAGCTCGCGCGCCGTCTTCTCGCCCGCATCGAGCGCCTGTGCGATCTTCGCTCGCGGAAGCGGGCCTACCCCTACCGTTACCAGCCGATCTCCCAGATCGGTGTCGTCCTTCAGCTCGGCTGCCGGCTTGCGAAGGATAGCAGGATCGTCCACGTTGACGCTGTTCGCGATCATGGTGGCCGCCGCGTCGGCCTCGGCCGCCGAGACGGCGAGCACCGTCGCGCTGTCCGCGATGCCCAGGCTGAAGCTGCGTCCGCCCCACCCGCTGGTGGCCACGCCGCGCACGGGCATCGACGCCGTCACTTCGAAGCCGCCATCGAGCGACACCGCTTCGCGCCGCTTGATGCGACCGACATCAGCGAACAGGCCGACGCGATAGCGCTGGCGCTGCGTCAAGTGCAAGGCGATGTCGCCGCCATTGTTCACGTAGGCCCGCGCGATGCCGGCTTGTGCTCGGAAGAACTCGATCAGCTCGTCGGCCACCGCTCCGGCCACCGCGGCCATCGGCGTGATGAACTGCTCGCGATGAGCCCAACATGCTCTCAGCATGCGTTGCGCCACCGGACCGCGCAGCTCGACTGCCTGCTGAACCGGTGCACGCAGCCACCGCAACTCTTGCACCAGTTCGGACAGGATCGTCTGGAAACGCTCCCACGCGGCCTGCACCGCAATGCCGACGGCATCGGGCTCGCCATCCGCGCCGATCACCAGGTCGATGGGACCGTGTTGGAAGTGCCAGCGCTGCCCCGCGAGCCGGGCGAACGCTGCACCAGACACCGGTGAAGCCGCATGCGGTGCGCCAGAAACTTCGGCCGCGGCCGCCGCTATCCGATCGGCCATGGATTCGCTGCATCCCAGCCCACTACCTTCACGCGCTCTGCCTTGAGCACGTCATCCATCGTCCGGACGCGCTCCATGTGGCCGCCCAGCGCGCGGTAATCCTCGAGGCGCATGGTGAACTCGATCGGAGCGACGACCGCCGGGGTGGGCACCCACCCGAACGCGTTGTCCGGCATCCGCCCGACGTCGGCCATGACCATGATCCCGCCGCCGGGCCACACATACGCGGGCGCGCCTCCGCAGGTCACGTTCACCAGCAGGTCCTTGATCGAGCGCGTGAGCGCGATGGGATTCTCCGTCACGCCCGCGCGCAGGCTGCCTCCCGCGCCGGCCAAGAACAGCACTGTGCACAGTGCGGGCTCGCAATTCTCGCCGATGCGGTCGACGACCTTCTTGACCGGGGCCGGGATCTCGGCGGGGGTGAGACGCATGCTCTCGTCGAGTACGAAGTAGGCGTAGTCCTCTCCGGTGGTGGACACCATCAGCACGCGCTCGCCGGGCCAGGCTTCTTTGGGGTCGATCGCCTTGATGATCGTGAGCGGATCGGTGATGTCGGTGCCGCCCCAGCCCGAGCCCGGGTTGGCCACCTGGAAGTAGCGCCCCGGCGTGGACTTGCGCCCGTGGATGCGGATTCCGCCGCGGCGCATGTCCAGGCCGCGTCCGGCCTGGTGCTCGGACAGCACGCCGGTGATGTGGTCGTCGACGACGATCACCTCGTCCACGTGGCCCTGCCACTGGCGAGCGAAGATGCCGATGGTCGCGGAGCCGCAGCCCACGCGCATGCGCCGTTCCTCGACGCCGTTGATGACCGGAGGCCGGTCCGCTTGCACCACGAGGTGTGCGCCGCCCTCGATCTCCAGCTCGACGGCCTTCTTGTTCCCGAGGTCCTGCATCAGATCGCACGTGACCCGCCCCTCGCGTTTGCTGCCCCCGGTGAGATGGTGCACGCCGCCCAGCGACAGCATCTGCGAGCCGTACTCCATCGTAGTCACGTGACCCACGACCTCGTCCTTGTTGCGCACCAGCGCGCACTCCGGCCCGATATAGCGGTCGGTGTCGATCTTCACCTTGAAGCTGCAGTAGCTGAAGATGCCCTCGGTCACCACGGTGACCATGTCCACGCCGGAGTGACGCGAGGCGACGATGAACGGCGCCGGCTTGTAATCGGGGTAGGTCGTGCCCGACCCGACTCCAGAGACAAACACCGGTGCATCCGGCAGCAGCTCGCCGCTCCACTCGTCCTCTCCGAGGAAGCGCGTGACCTCACCGGACTCGCCGGCCACCTTGGCAAAGAGCACGACCGGGTCTACCCGTGTCAGCACGCCGCCGACGTTCGCGTATCGATCGCACGCGCCGCTGCGCCCTTCGCTGATCTGACACAGGACGGGACACGCGTTGCACTCGACCTTGCCTGCGGCGAGCTTCGGACCGGTCACGTGCTCGGGCAGCTTGGCGTCCTCGCTCATCGGTAGCGCTCGAGCATCGCCCTGCGCACGCGGTCGGGCGTGGCGGGCAGGTGCGTGATGCGGACTCCGGCGGCGTGACGAATCGCGTTCGCGATCGCGGGTGCGGTGGGGATGAGCGCTGGCTCGCCCACGCCCTTGGCGCCGTAGGGGCCGAGCGGCTCCGCCTCCTCCACCAGGTGGCACGCGACGGGCGGAATGTCGCCGATGGTGGGGATGAGATAATCGTGCAAGTTGTCCGTCTTCCCGGGGTGATATTCCTCCATGAGCGCCATGCCCAGCCCCTGGGCGATCCCGCCATGGATTTGACCCTCGACCTGGGTCGGGTTGATCGCACGGCCCACGTCGTGGGCGGCATGCATCCTCAGCACCTTGACGGTTCCCAGCTCGAGATCCACCTCGACCTGCGCGATCTGCGCGGCGAATCCGTAGGTAGCGTACGGCGAACCCTGTCCGTCGCCATCGAGGGGAGTGGTTGGCGGATTGAAGGAGCCCTCGCCCACCGCGACGTCGCCGTTCTCGTCCACCGGCAGCGACGCGAGCGCCGTGCGCCGCTCCCAATCGGGACCGCGCGCAACGAGCTCGCCGCGCTCGATGCTGATCGGCGCCTCCCCCGGAACGCTCAGCAACGCGAGCAGGAGACGGCGCAGGTCTTCGCCGGCGAGGCGTGCGGCGTTGCCCGAGATGAAGGTCTGGCGCGAGGCCGAAGTCTTGCCTGCGTCCAAGGCGAGGTCGGTATCCCCCATGACCTGATCGAAGAGCGCAACCGGCAAGCCCAAAGCATCGGCGCAGATCTGCGGCAGGATGGTGTTGGAGCCCTGGCCGATGTCGACGGCGCCGTTGTAGAGGAACACGCGACCGCTGCGACGCAGCCCGACGCGCATGGTGGAGGGATTGGCGATCACCGTATTCCCGATTCCATACCACATGCAGGCGATGCCCACGCCGCGGCGGCTTCCCCTGCGGGCACCATGGCTGACATGCTCCCGCGCATTGAACGTCGCAGCGGCGGCCAGCGATTCTCGCCAAGCGGGGCGCAGCCGCTCGAGGCACTGCGCCAGGCCGCAGCTCGCGTCGAGCCGCTGGCCGGTTGCGGTCTCCTGTCCGGTGCGGATTGCGTTCAGCCAGCGGAACTCGAGGCGGTCCATGCCGATCTTCTCGGCCAGCTCATCCATCAGCGCTTCGTGGACCAGCGTCGACTGCGGTACTCCGAAGCCGCGGAACGCTCCGGCGATGGGCCCGTTCGTGTACACCGCACGAGTCAGCGCGCGCACGTGAGGCATGAAGTAAGGGCCGGAGGCGTGGATGGGCACGCGGTTGGCGACCGTGTTCCCCCAGGAGGCGTAGGCACCGGTGTTGAAGTCCCCGTGAAAGTCCGCGGCCAGCAAGCGCCCTTGCGCGTCGCAGGCCATGCGCGCATGCATGCGTGCGGGGTGACGCTTGGTGGTCGACAACATCGATTCGGGCCGCGTGTAGACGCCACGCACGGGACGGCCAAGCTTCCACGCCGCCACAGCCAGCAGCGGCTGGATCGCGATGTCGAGCTTGCCGCCGAAGCCGCCTCCCACCGCGGAGGGGACGATGTGCACCTGCTGTGAGCGAAGCTTGAGGATGCGCGCAATTTCGTCGCGGTCCATGTACGGGGTCTGGGTGCAGGCGAAGACCCGAAGGCGATCGCCGTGGCCGCCGCCTACGCGCTCGGCATAGCCGGCCTCGGGCTCGATATAGGCATGCTCGACGTAGCTGGTGGTAAAGCTGCCTTCGACCACAAACGGAGCGCTCGCCAACGCAGCGTCGACATCACCCTTGTTGACACGCCCGCGGATCAGCACGTTGTCGGGGGCGAACTCGTGCAGCGGGTGCGAAGCGCGCAACGCCTCGTCCAGATCGGTGACCGCCGCCTCGGGGAACCACGCGATGGGCAGTTCCGCCTCGCCGATGGCCATGACGGCGTCCTGGTCGCCGACCAGCGCGAGCACCGCCTCGCCGCAAAAACGCGTGTGTCCCGGCGCCAGCACCGGCTGGTCCTTCACCTCAGGAAAGATGCCGAAGCTGTTCTCAGGCACGTCCTCCGCCGTGAGTACCAGCGCCAGGCCGGGATGCGCGCGGCGTAGCGGCTCGAGGTCGCCGATGCGAAACCGCGCGCGCGTGTGCGGCGAGCGGATCACGCGCAGCCACAGGCAGCCGGCGGGATAGGCGTCCGCGCCATAGCGTTCCGCGCCGGTGACCTTGGCTGCCCCGTCGAGCTTGGCCAGCCTGCTGCCCACTGCGGCGCCCACCGGCGGAGAAGCGAGATCCAGATCGCCTTGCGCCACGGCCAGGACGGCATCGATGATCTTGCGGTACCCGGTGCAGCGGCAAAGCACTCCGCCGAGCGCATCGCAGACTTCGGCTTCTGTAGGCGCCGCATGCGTTCGCAGCAGATCCGAGGCCGCCATCAGCATGCCCGGCGTGCAGATCCCGCACTGCGCTGCGCCGTGCTTGAGGAATGCGCGCTGCAACGCGGTGAGCTGTGCGGGGCTGCCCTCCTGATGCGCAGCGAGGCCTTCGACGGTTGTGATCGCGCGTCCCTCGACCTGCCCCACTGCAGTGAGGCAGGCGCATACCTGCCGGTCGTCCAGCAGCACCGTACATGCGCCGCAGTCCCCCGCTTCGCAGCCGACCTTGGTCCCCGTCAGCCCGAGCTGCTCGCGCAGCACCTCCGATAGCCGCGCACCAGGGAACGCGACGACACGGTGTTCACGGCCGTTGACCCGAAGGCCGATCGCCCGCGTGAGCGAGCGGACCGGGGGCTCGCCGACCAGCTCGACCTGCACCGGATCATTCACGGCCCAGCTCCGCGAGTGCGCGCCGCACTAGAGTCAGCGCCGCATCGCGCCGGTACTCTGCGCTCCCGCGCACGTCGCTGATCGGCGCGAGCGGGGCCAGATCATCCGGTCGCGCCAGACCCGCCAGCGCCGGCGCCAGCGGCCGGCCGAGCAGCTTGGCCTCCAGCTTGGTCAACCGCTGCGCGACCTCCGAGCAGGCGCCCACGGCCACCGTCGCACGCGCAACCGCCCCGTCGGGGCCCGCCTCCACGCAGGCGGCGACCATGACGATGGAGATGACCAGGTAGCGCCGCGCGCCGAGCTTCAAGAAGACCGAGCGTGCGTCCGAGCCCCAGGCCGGGATGAGCACGGCGGTCACCAGCTCGTCGGGACGGCGCAGGGTGCGCCGGCTGCCGGCGATGAACTCCCTCAGCGGCAGGCGCCGCACCGCATCCAGCGCCGCGAGCTCCACCTCGGCGCCGAGTGCGAGCAGCGCGGGAACGCCGTCCGCAGCCGGCGATGCGTTGCAGATATTGCCGGCGACGGTGCCGGCGTTCTGGATCTGCACGCCACCCACGTCGCGAGCCGCCGAGCGCAGCCCGTCGAAAACCGGCGGCAACGGCGCCGCAACCAGGTCAGACCAGGTGGTAAGCGCCCCGATACGCCAGCCCGCCGCCTGCTCGCGCACTCCCCGCAGCGCGGAGAGCGCGGTGATGTCGAGGATGTCTCCACCGATGGGCCGGCCGACCCGCGCCGGGTAGAAGTCGGTGCCTCCGGCGAGCACCTCCAGCGGTGCGGCCTTGAGCGCGGCGAGCGCCTCGGTGAGGTCGGTCGGGCGGAGGTACATGATCCTGGAGAGGCCGGCGTCGCGCGTGGCGCTGCGTTATGAAGTACCCGCTTCAAACGGATGTAGGAGGCACTTTACTTCGGATCGAGGTTCACCATATCCTAGCTCATCGGAGTTTTCAACTCCTTCACCGCCGCGCCGGCGTGCCGCATCGCGGCATTCAGGCGCGCACAGGAGCGCAGATGACTCATGTAGTGACCGAGTCGTGCATCAAGTGCAAGTACACCGATTGCGTGGACGTGTGTCCCGTCGACTGCTTTCGTGAGGGGCCGAACATGCTGGTGATCGAGCCCGACGAGTGCATCGACTGCGCGGTGTGCATCCCGGAGTGCCCGGTGAACGCCATCTATGCCGACGTCGACGTGCCGCAGGCGCAGATGAAGTTCATCGCGCTCAATGCGGAGCTGTCGACCAGCTTCCCCTCGATCACGACGAGAAAGGACCCCCCGCCGGACGCCGACGAGTGGAAGGACGTAAAGGACAAGCTGCAGTACCTGGAGCGGTGAGTTGGCCGCGCCGAAGGGACGCGCCAAAGGAGGAAGCGGGTCGCGCCGAAAGCGCGATACCAAGGTTTCCACTGGATCGCGCCGGAAGCGCGACGCCACGGGTTCTACCGGATCGCGCCGAAAGCGCGATCCGGAAGGGATGCAGCGCAAAATCCTGGACGCGGCGACGCAGGAGTTCTCGGTCAACGGCTACGGTGGGGCGCGCGTGGAGCGGATCAGCCGCCGCGCGCGCACCGTGGACCGCATGCTGTACTACTACTTCGGCAGCAAGGACCGGCTGTTCCGCACGGTGCTGGAGCGCATCTACGAGGACCTGGGCGCCGCGGAACAACAGGTCGACCTCGCGCACCTCCCGCCGGCCGAGGGCATGCGGCAGCTCATCGCGTTCACGTGGAGCTACTACTGCGCGCACCCCGAGCTGATCAGCCTGCTCAACACCGAGAACCAGTATCGCGGTACTCACGTGGGCAAGTCGGCCCGCGTGCGCCAGCTCTCCTTCCCATTGATCAGCATGCTGCGCGAGCTCCTGGAGCGAGGTGTCGCACAGGGGGTATTCCGCTCGGGCCTCGACCCGGTGGACATGTACGTCACCATCGCGGCGCTCGGTTATTTCTACCTGTCCAACCGCTATACCCTCTCGCGCTTCCTCGGGCGCGATCTCATGGAACAGGGCCAGCGCCAGCGCTGGCTAGAGCACATCACGCAGGTGGTGCTGGACCACATCGAGGCGGAACGCAGCGCAGATCGGCGGTAGGGCGCAGGCGACGGATCTATGCGCGCGGGCGCATCGCCTCAAGCGTGCCGGTGGCGCGCCGATAAGCTCCGTACCGCGCACCGCTTCGTGCCTACCGAGCAACGCATGCAGCCCACTCCACGCCTCGCGGACGAGTTCACTCGCCTCGAGGAGCTCGAGTCCTATCACCTCCTCGACACGTTCTCCGAGCCGGAGTTCGATGCCGTGGCGCGCCTGGCGGCGGCCGTCTGCGGCGCACCGATCGCGCTCGTGAGCCTCGTGGACCACCGCCGTCAGTGGCTGAAGTCGGTCATCGGGCTGCCCGTGCAGCGGAGGGAAATCCCGCGCGACATCGCCTTTTGCGCCCATGCCATCCAGGGCGATGAGCTGTTCGAGGTACCCGATGCGACTGCGGACGAGCGTTTTCGCGACAATCCGCTGGTTACAGGGGAGCCTCGCATCCGCTTCTACGCCGGCATGCCGCTCACCTCGCCCGCAGGCTTGCGTCTGGGGACACTGTGCGTGATCGACAGGCAGCCACGGGAGCTGTCGATCATGCAGCGTGAAGCGCTGCACGACCTGAGCACAGTGCTGATCACGATCATGGAAGGGCGCAGGATCAGGCAGTCCTTGCGCCAGCTGCAGCTCGAGCAACAGCAGGAGCTGGAACTGGCCGCGGGCGCAATCGACGAGATCGTCGACGCGCAGTGCCTGCGCGACCCGTGCTTGCAGCGCGTTCTGCTTCCCGCCAGCCGTTCCAGTGGTGACGTCATCGCCGTGCAGCGCAAGCCGAGCGGAGCGATCTGCGGCATGCTCGCCGACGTCACCGGTCACGGCCTGTCCTCGGCGCTGGCGGTGATCCCCGCGGTGCAGGCGTTCTACACGATGTGCTGGAAGGATCTTCCGCGCGAGACGATTTGCTTCGAGCTGAACGAGAAGGTGCGCAGGCTCGCGCAAAGCGGGCGCTTCGTCGCGGCGGTGATCTTCGAGATCGATCCGGCCTCCCGGACGGTTGCGGTTTGGAACGGAGCAATGCCAGCGGCATTGTACCTGGACGGCGCGGGGGAGCTGCTGTGCCAATGGAGCTCCATCCATCCCGCGCTCGGGGTGCTACCCGATCACGAGCTCAAGCCGGTATTCGAGAGCTACCGCTGGACCACACCGGGTCAGTTTCTCGCATTCTCGGACGGTCTGGTTGAGGCAGCGCTCGACTCCGGCCCTGTCCCCGCCGTGCTGCGCGTCGCCGACGTCCTTCGGGGCACCTCGGCCGACGTGCGCGTGCAACGCCTGGTGCAGATCATCCACTCCTTGCGCGATCGCTCTGCCCAGCGCGACGATGTGGCCATCCTCGCGGTCGACTGCGAGGAGCTCCTCCTGCAGTGCACCGCGGCCGCGTTTCCAGCCCCGCCGTCAGCCGATTGATCTCCGTAAGGCGGCGCCAGCGGAACCCGATCTGTATCCCCGCGTCCAGCGGTACCTGCGATATCCCGCGCACGCGTAGCGCTGTTACCCTGTGAGATGCAGTGGCGGTTTCGGCCTGTGCACCGACTGCGTCGCCCGCCGTTAGGGCTTCATGGGCCCGACCCTGGGACTGGATCAGGCCTTGGCACGAACGGTGCAGACCCCACAGTGTAGGAGAGGGCGATCCGGTCACTGCGGTGGCGCCGGCCGGTAGCGGGTGTGGCTCTGCCGAGGGCGAGCTATCGGAGTACGAGAACCATCGCCGCCGGCCGGGGGGCAATGGCAGGAGACGAAGTGGAGCCGCGGCATCGAAAGATCGCGGCGGTAGGACCATGAGGTGTTTATGTTGCGGCGCATGATGAGCGGAATTGGACGTGCGGTCGGGCGTTACCTGAGCGAACCGCTCAAGCATTACCGCCCACTCACCACCTCCTCGGCCGCGCTGCTCGCCCAGACGCTGCAGTTAGGCGACGTGCTGTTAGTAGAGGGCAACACGCGCGTCAGTGGCGTCATCAAGTACCTGACCCAATCGACCTGGTCGCATGCCGCGCTGTATATCGGCCCAGCGTTGGCCGGCCCGGAATCCGGCGAAGATCCTCCCGTGCTGCTGGAGGTCGATATGGTGGGAGGTGTGTGGGCGGTTCCGCTCAGTCGCTACGCCGCCTTTCACACCCGCATCTGCCGCCCGACCCGGTTGACCGCGGCCGACGCAGACAAGGTGATCCAGTACGCCATCTCGCGCGTCGGGCACAGCTACGACATGAAGAACATGCTCGACCTGGCGCGCTATCTCTTGCCCATGCCGCCCCTGCCCACCCGCTGGCGGCGGCGCATGCTCGCGCTCGGCAGCGGCGACCCGACGAAGGCCATCTGCTCCACGCTCATTGCGCAGGCGTTCCAGTCGGTCGGCTACCCGATCCTGCCCGAGATGCGCCGGCGCAAGAGCGATCCCGGCGCCGAGGACCACAACCGCGAGATTCTCACGATCCGGCACTACAGCCTGTACACACCACGCGACTTCGACATCTCCCCCTATTTCGACGTGGTGAAGCCGACCATCGAGCACGGATTCAGCTACCGCGGCACCCCGCAGGCGGAGAGTCGGCCGGCAAGCCCGCAGCCGGCGCCGGAGAGCGCGCAAACGCAAGCGCAGCCCGAACGCGAGCCGGAATCTGGACCCAGGACCGAGTACGCGGCCTGAGATCGCCGGACCGTGCATGCAGCGCTAGAATCGGCCTTCATGCCCTTTCCGTCCCCGTCGCGTCGGGTTGAGAGCTGATACGATGCACTCCGGGGCTGAGGCGCGCTCAGCGCGGGTCGAAATGGACCCGACTCCGAGTCGGTGATCGACTGGGCGTAGCGAGCCTGCGCTCGTTTTCGAGAGGTCACCCGGCGATGCTGGTCGAGTTCCATAGCGAGGTCGGAACGCTCACGATGTTCGGCGACGTGGCCGAAAAGCTGCTCAAGCTCATGGGCCACAGCGGCGCCGTTCCGAGTGCGATCCTGCCCGCCGAAATCCCGGCGGCGATCGACCGCCTTCAAAGTGCGCTGGCTCAAGCGGCCCCGGAACCGCAACCTGCGCAAGAGCAGCGCGATGGTGTCGATGCCGAGCCGCGCGTCTCCCTGCGGCAGCGAGCCTTTCCACTCATCGAACTGCTGCGGCGTGCTGCACAGAACGACTGCGCCGTGCTCTGGCGCCAAGGCTAGCGGGCCGCCTCCTCTCGTGCATCGAAGCGCCGCGGGCCTTGCCGTCGCGTCGCAAGGGGCCGGGATCCGAGGGCTTGCGATCGAGCGCTCAGCCTCCCGCGCCGCCTAGCCTCGCTGGCCCGCTCACGAACGCACTTCCCCGCTCGTAGAAGCGCAGCAAGCGATGCGCATCCCGGGTAATGCCGATTCGCACGCTGGCGGCGATCTGCGCGGCCGGCCCCGATATCCGACCCAGCCACAACGGCCCGTCCGCGCACAGATCGAGCCCGTCGTGGCGGCGATCGATGTCCATCGCGACGGTGAGCCGGCCTGGCCCACGCGCGAGATCCCGCAGGCGATCCGAGCCGCGCCTGACTTGCATGAGCGCAACGCCCTCGAGCGGCTCGAGCGCTCGGATCAAAACCCCGGCCCCGACTCCGCGGGATTCGCTCGAGATATTGAACAGGTACCACACGCCGTAATTGAGGTATACGTAGGCATGTCCGCGCTCGAGAAACAGCGAGCGATTGCGTGCCGTCGGTCCGCGGAAGGCATGGCAGGCTGCATCGCCGACCACATAGGCCTCGGTTTCGACGATTCGTCCGCTCGTCGTTCCCGCGCGCGACTCGTGCACCAACACGCGGCCGATGAGGAAACGCGCCAGCTCGACGCTGTCGACAGGCAACTGTGCGCGGCGCAGGCGAGCGATGCGGTACGTGGATACGGCCGCAGGACGGGGTCCGCTCGCGCGCCGAGTTCGCCCGGCCTCACGCCGCGCGATGCGACAACTCCTTCGCGCGCGCCAGCAGCGTGTACTTGGTGACGAGGTCCGAACCGGTCCTCGTCGGCGACTCGCCGCTGTCGATGTCGGCGATGAACTGCTCCAGCACGGCGGCGAAGTGCTGCTCGTGTGTGGTGCGCAGCGCGGCCGGGATGGCGATGCGAAATCCCGTTTCCGCCGGCTCGACCGCGAGTCCCGGGAACGAGGGCTGCAGCGAGGCCACGGCGCGGCTTAGAGCGGCGGCGTAGCCCGCCGCTCCCTGCGCCGGCTGAACGGTGAGCTCGGTCTGGAAGCGTGTGGCCGGACCTTGGTCGACGGTCAGGTCCGCGCGCGTTCCGCGCAGCACCGCACGGTGCATGTCGCCTCCACCCTCGGGGATCGCGAGCTCCCAGATGGACTCGAGATGGACCGGAATCCCGCGCAACTTGTATGAGAGTGAGGCGTTGCACAGGTAGCGCAGCCTGTCCTCGCTCACCCGGTCGCGGATCGAAGCGGGGAAATCCGGCAGGCCCGTGATCTGGGAGAACCTGTCGCGCGGGACATCCGTTTCCCATTGCCGTGCCGCCACCAGCTCGACGTCGCGCTCGTAGTCGAGCGGTTCGGCGCCTTCCGTCATCCATTGGGAGAGGTCGACCAGGTGCGTGCTCACGTCGCTGATGCCTTCACCCTGCACGGCGGTGTCGAAATACCAAGCGGGCCGCACCAGCGGCCGGCCGTTCACGACCTTGTACAGGTGATGCACGCTGCGCAGGTGCAGCGCAGGCTCGTCGCCATCGGACCGAAAGCGTCCGAACACTTCCGGCTCCTGCGCGAGCGCCTTCTGCACCCGCGTAGCGATCTCATGCCGCTCGGTCATGATGTCCAGAGCCAGCGGCGGCGTGGCCGCGGTCCGCGTCAACATCGAGAGCGCATCGGCATCGATCAGCCAAGGCTTGTCGCCGAGCACGAAGAAGCCATCCGCGTGCAGCCGATGGATCGAGGACATCTTCGCGTCGTTCTTGCCGGCAACGATCACCACGTCACCTGCCCTCTCCGCGAGCAATCGCTGCAGGTAATCCGGTCCGCGGTAGACGCGCAGCCTCCATCCCGTGGGTTCGTGGCTGCGTTCATTGAAGCTCCGCACGATGGCGAGAAAGCGCTCCACGTCCGGCCCGTCCTCGGCGTACACATGCACCTCATCGCTGAGCCGCGGATGGCGCTTGCGCAAGGTCAATGCGGCGTGGAAGTGGCCGGGGTTGAGAACGACCAGCGTGTGCTTAGGCGTCACCGGTGGTGCCTCTGCCGCGAAGGCATCAGCGCTGCTCTAGACGCCAATCACTGCTGCGGCTTCCACCGCTGCGCCATCTCCTTCGCCTTGGCGATCTCGGCGGCGCTCATCTTGCGCTCGAGCTTGCGGATGTCGTCCCGTGTGTACGCGGCATCGCGAACGTTCGGTGCACCTTTCACCGAGAGGCTCAGCCACAGGTGCGCCAGGGTCAAGTCTTTAGGCATCCCCTCCCCCGACTCCGCCATCTTGCCGAGATAGTACTGCGAGAGGGAATCTCCCTTTTCGGCGGCTTTGAGAAACCATTTCGCCGCCTCCGTGTTGTCGACCGGCACGCCGTAGCCGTGGCGATACAGGAAGCCGACGAAGTACTGCGACTTGGTGTCGCCCTGGTCGGCCAGCGTGCGAAACTCGGCTAGCGCCTTGGAGTAGTCGCCGGCGGCATAGGCCTGCACCGCGTCGTCGTATCCGGCTTGCGCCAGCATGGGCAAGAGCAGCGTCAAAGCGGCGAGCAATCTGTTCACGAGTTCTCCTGCGTCCATGGAGCCGCGCATCGCGCCCAGACCACGCGCGGTGTGAGAGCGGAGCGGTTGCGATCTCGATCGGCCGGCCGAGACCCGCTGCACGCCCAGCCATAGCGGAAATCACGGCGCAACCAGGCAGCCGTTGTTGCGCTCGGTGTGCTCACCGAGCCGCGACGGTCGGCATCTTGGAGTAGTCCTCGCCGCCCCAGTCGGGTTGATTCTTGAGCCCGAAGAAATTCAGCTCGATCGTGAGCCCGTCTGGATCGGTGACGAAGACCTGGTACAAGTCGAATTCCGGCAGCGCGCGCGCCCAATAGTCGAGCTTCATCCGATCGAAGCGGGAACGCAGCTCGACGGGATTCTCGGCCAGGAAAGCGATGTGGTCTACCACCCCGGCGTTGTCGACGGCGGCGTTCTTAGGGGTGCCTCGGTAGTACAGCTCGGCGTTGGGGATGCCGTGCTGGCCCATGTGCACCTGGATCTTCCCGTTGACGCCGAGCCAGTACCCGGGGAACGGGAACGGCGGACGCGGCATCTCCTCGAAGCCCAGAGCCTCGCAATACCAGGCCTTGGACCGCTCCAGGTCGCTGCAGCGGACGAAGTAGTGGTTGAGCTCCGTGATTGGCATGTCTGCACCTCCTTTGTATTATTGTGCCGCATTCGCCAGCGCCCTGTCCTGGCATGCGTCTCGGCGCCGCCCATTCACCGCGACGGAGACAGGGTGTTTGCGCCTCCATAGACCAGCCTCGCACGGACACCGCCTCCGGTCAGGTACTGCTCGGGGTCCGGGCACGGATGCGTACGCAAGTAGGGGGGTTGATCTGCGCCCGGAGTATTGCCCTGAAGCCAGCCGTGCTTGCGCTCGAACCAGCGCAGCCGCGCAAGCTCGACCCCGGTCGGCTTGTACAAGAAGACGAGCTCATGGCGCCAGAGCCGCCCTTCCTCGATGTCCAGCTTGAGGCTTGCGATCGACGCGATGCCCTCCTCCAGGGACGCTGCCGCGATCTTTTCCCGGATCGTCAGCCCGCCATCGGCGGCACAGGCACGCCGCATCTGAACCTCGTTGTAGGCCTCGTCCGAGAACGGGAGCACCGCTGCGAGCAGCACGACCGGAGCCCACACCCAGCCGCGGACTCCTGGCGGAAATATGCGCGCGGCGAACCACCGCGCCGCGAAATACGCGCTGGCGATGAAGACGAGCCAGACGAACAACAGGACGAACCCGACCAACGCGTGCCTCCGATCGCAGCACGAGCTGGAGATGGTACCGTGTCCTGCGTGCCGCGGGCGCATACTTGTGGGACACACCCTCGCCAGCGTGAAAGCCTCGCGACAGTCGAAGGGCAGCGCGACTGCGTTGCGCGCAACGCGTCCCCGGGCGCGACGATTTCCTTTAGGATTGCACCTCGCGTTCGCTCTCCTGCAACAACTCCGCGGCGTCCGCTAGAAGCCCCTGTTGCCCGCAGCTTGTAGGGAATGCCCGGCGCGCCAGGGTCGTGTTGGTTTGCGGCGGCGCGCTCCACGAGCGCCCGCAAAGCCCTTCGCTCGAGGATGATGGGAAAGTCCCTTCGCTGGATCGCTATGCTGCTCGCGGCTGTGGCCGCGGCGTACGTCGCCGCCTGCGCGGTCGCCGCCGAAGTGTTCGATCTGGAGGTCGAATACGTATACGGCAAGAATCGCAAGCCGCGGCTCGGTTACCGCAAGCCGGAGGTGTTCGATCCCCTGAGCGATCAGCTGTACCAGTCGGGCTACCGGGATTTCCCGCCCACCGCCATCCCCGACGAACTGAAGCAGGTGGACGCGTTGACCCGCGTTCAGAAGATGGGCCGCATCCTGGCCTGCGCGGACGGCTGGTTCTGGCCGTTCTCGCGCACGGCACACAAGAACGAACCGCCCGGGATCGACATCGAGCTGCTGCAAACCGTCGCAAAGAAGCACGGCTGGGAGATCGACGTCTCCTGGGCGAACACCGGAACGCGCTTCGGATTGGGACCCGCGTTCATGCGGACCATCGACAAAGGAATCTGCGACATCTTTCTCGGCTTGACCGTTACAGGCGACGATGGCGATCTCGAAGCGCACCAGCTCGCCTTCACCCGGCCCTATATGAGCACGGGGTTCGTCCTGGTGACTCAAGGCGCCGCCAAGGGGGCGAGGTCGCTCGAGGACATCAAGGCGCGTGGCATCCGCATCGGGGTGCCGGCATACTCGCCGATGCATGCGTACCTGCAGGCCAACGGCTTCGACGCCATGGGATTCTTCCAGAACCGCTGGGTCATCGACGCGCTGGTCCGGCACGAAATCGACGCCGCCATGCTCTGGTCGGGCGCGATCTCGCAGGCAAGACTGGAGCATCCGGAGGCGCAGTTCGAGTTGGCGCCCGGATACGTCCCGATGGCCGACGTGCGATGGAACAGCGCGTGGGCCGTGAAGCAAAAAGAGACCGAGCTCAAACAAATGCTCGACGAAGCGTTCGCAGAGATGCTGAAGAGCGGGGAGATCAAGCGCATCGTAGAGCGCTACGGCGTGCCCTTCTATCCGCCGGTGGAGAAGTAGCCGCCGAGCCGGCGCGTCGCACGAGCAGGCTGCACATGCACTACCCGCACGTAAAAAGAGAACTCGACCAACAAAGAGGAAGGCGTCGATGACGGAGAAACTGATTCAACTGAGCTGGCAGTCCGGTGGCCTGCTGCCGCTCATGGGCTTGTTGCTGCTCGCGACTCTGGCGGTGATCGTCGAGCGGCTCTACTTCTTCAGCCGCGTCCTCAGGTCAGGGCTCGCCATGGAGCACGACCTGCAGCTGGTCGAATATCAGAACACGGACAAGCTGGCGCAGCTCGCCGCCCATTACGAGGGGTCGCTGCAGCGCTCCATCATCTCCTCCGGGCTCGCCTCGCGCGGCGAAGACGCCGACACCATGGAGCGCCACATCGAGGAAGCGATCCTGTGGCAGCTGCCCAAGATCGACAAGCACGTGTGGGTGCTCGACACTTCGGTGACGCTCGCCCCGCTCATGGGGCTGCTGGGCACGATCATCGGCATGGTCCATGCGTTCGGCATCCTGGGCACCGGCGGCCCCGGCGGAGGCGCCGCGCGCATGGTGACCGGCGGCATCGCGGAGGCGCTGGTGGCCACCGGCGCGGGGTTGCTCATCGCGATCATCGCGGTGGCCTTTCTCAACTACTTCAACAAGCGCACGCGGCTCGCGCTCCATCAGATGGAGCTGCTCAAGTTGATGACGATCAACCGCCTGCACGGCGGTGGCTCGGCGCACCACGGGATGCCGGTCAAGGAAGCGCATACGGGCACGCTTGCTGCCGTCGGCGCCGGGGGGAACGACTGATGCGCCGCACCGGTTCGACCTACTTCGAGGTGGCCCGACCGCGGGTCGAAGTCATCCCGATGATCGACATCATGATGTTCCTGCTGGTGTTCTTCGTGATCATCGCTCTGCAGATGATCGCGGGCACCGGCGTGCCGATCGAGCTGCCCGGTTCCGCCACTACGCGGCAACTCGTGCCCTCCACCATCACGATCGGCGTCACCAAGTCCGGAGAGCTCGTGCTGGACGGCAAGCCCGTGACGCCCGACGAGCTCAAGAGCCGGCTCGCCGCGCTGGCCAAGCAGAACAAGCTCGACGTGGTCTTAGCCGCGGACAAGGACGCCTCATTGCAGACGCTGCTCACGGCGATGGACAGCGTGCGCGGCGCAGGCATCACCTCCGTGGGCATTGCCGCCCGCGCGCAGAAGCGGTGATCCTGGCGGATGAGCTTCAGTACGCTGGCATCGCGCGGCCCGCTCTGGGCGGAGCCGCAGCGCGAGGACGATCCCGGATTGCCGCTGTGGAAAGCGGTGCTGGTCGCGATTGCGCTCGAGGTCTTCCTGCCGGTCCTCGTCCTCGGGGTCGATTGGGCCGCGCTGCTGCACTGGAACGAGCCGCCTCCTACCCCAGTCATGTCGGTGCGCCTCGACCGCCCCCCGGCCGAGCTCGAGCCCGAGCCGCCTCCGAAGCAGGAGGCTGAGCCGAAGCCGCTCCAGCCGATGGAGAAGCTCAAGCAGGTCGAGGTCGAGCTGCCCAAGCCGCTGCCCGACGAGGCGCCCTCCCGAATCAAGTTGCCCAAGCCTGAGCCAAAGCCCAAGCCGGTACCAAAGCCTGAGGAGAAGCGGCCGGAGCCCAAGCCGGAAGCCCCGCCCCTGCCCTCGGTGTTTCGCGACGTGAAGCCGGTGAAAAAAGTGAAGCCGATCTATCCGCCGGACGCCGAAGCCCAGCATATCCAGGGACGCGTGAAGGTGCGGCTATCGGTGGATCTCGACGGCAACGTCACCGACGTGCAGATGTTACGTTCCGAACCTCCGGGGGTGTTCGATGACGCCGTGCTGACGGCCGTGAAGCAGTACAAGTTCCGACCGGATGGCACCACTTACCTCGCCGACCAGGAGATCGTGTTCAAGATCGACGACTGATCGCAGCCGGAGCACGCTGCGGCAACCTTATGCCCCACGCGGCGCGCCCGGCTCAATGGGAGCGTCGAGGCAGGTGTGGGGCTACCTCCTTCACTCCTTTACTCATTCACTCCTTCACTCCTATACCTCTTTACTTTCTCACCTGCCGCACCCGCTCCGGTGGCCCGGTCAATCTCGGTAGGGAATGCCCTTGCGGTCAAGCATTCGCAGGAGCGCGGGCCAGGTCTTATGCGCTTCCGCACGTTCGGGGCGATTGAGCTGCTCGAATCCCTTCCATGCAGCCTGCTGCGATACCAACCCGACATCCACACCCCCGCCGGCGAGCGCGTCGATCTGGATCTGGCAAGCGCAGTCCAGGTAATACATCAGCTCGAACGCCTCGGACACCGATTCGCCCAGCGTGAGCAAGCCGTGGTTGCGCATGATCATGGCCTTTGACGTCGCACCCAGATCGCGCGCCAGCCGCTCGCGCTCGTCCAGGTCTAGCGCGACCCCTTCGTAGTCGTGGTACGTGAGCATCGCGTAGACGCGCAACGAATGCTGGCTGATCGGCAGCAGACCGCGCTTCTGGGCGGACACCGCCACCCCAGCTCGAGTGTGCGTGTGGATCACACAGTTGATCTCGCGCCGGGCCTGATGCACGCACCCGTGGATCACGAACCCGGCGTAGTTGATGCCCAGCCCGGTCGGGTCGTCGACGACATTCCCGTCTTCGTCGATCTTGACCAGCGTCGACGCCGTGATCTCGTCGAACATCAGGCCGTAGGGGTTGATCAGGATATGCTGCGTGCCGGGCACCCGCGCGGAAAAGTGCGTGTAGATGAGGTCGGTCCATCTGAACAGCGCTGCCAACTGATAGGCGGCGGCCAAGTCGACCCGAACTTGCCACTCCTCTTGGCTCACACGCTGGCGTACCGAAGGCGCTTCGACGGACTTGAGCTTGGTTGCTGTGTCGGCCACGGTCGGCTCCTCCCAAGGTTGTGCGATTTGCGATCATACGCCCACCCACAACAGGTCGCAGCGCGAGCCGCGGCGGGCGCGAGTCGTGTATCGATGCGATGGTCGTCGCAGGCCGAGACGCTGCGTCGAAGACCGCGAGTCAGGCGGAACGTCGGGGAGATCGCCGACGCTGCCTCGGGAGCCCGGGCGCCGAATCGCCCTCTACCGTCATCCGCCTCTCGCGGCGCCGGCCCGCGGATGCTCCTGCGCTTCAGAGGCCCTCGCCGGCACGCGCCCGGGAGACAGTAAGAACGCCCTCCAGCCGCTGCTGGTGGATCCCCATCCTACAATTTGGCCGGTATTGTTGATCGCCGTCGCCTCGCGCAGCGCCTCCCACCCGGCCGCCGTCACCTCGGGGAGTGCGGAGAGATTCACTACCGCCCCGTCTACCCACAAGACCGCAAGCTGGCC
>DATJVI010000008.1:0-52911 GCA_035501875.1 Burkholderiales bacterium | reverse complement strand
TCCGAACTCGTCTCCGCCCAGTCGCGCCAGTGTGTCCTGCCTGCGCAGGTGATGGCGCAAGTGCGCCGCCAGGCGGCGCAGCAGCTCGTCTCCGGCCGCATGCCCGCAGGTGTCGTTGACCACCTTGAACTGGTCCAAATCCACGAAGCACAACGCATGCTGCACGTTGTCCACGCGCGCTCGGTCGATGGCGTGGGTGACTCGCCGTTCGAACTCGCGTCGGTTGATCAGACCGGTGAGAGCGTCGTGTGCGGCTTGATGACGCAGCTCGTTGGCGATGCGGCGCTGCTGAGTGACATCCTGAAACACCACGACCGCTCCGATCAGCTTGCCGTCCCGGTCACGCAGCGGCGCCGCGGAGTCGGCGACGCTGAACCGCCGGCCGTCGCGCGCCACCAGCAGCGCGTTCTCCACCATCGCACCGGCTCTCCCCGTGCCGAGTACACGCTCGGCCGGGTTGGCGAGGACCTCGCCGTCGACCTCGCCCACCAAGTGCAAGACCTCCGAGACCGGATGGCCGTGCGCTTCGGTGTTCGACCAACCGGTAAGCTGCTCGGCCACCGGGTTCAGATATGTCACCCGACCCGTCCCATCGGTGGTCACGACGGCATCGCCGATCGCTCGCAGCGTGACCTGCGCCAGCTCCTTCTCCGCATGCAGCAACTCCTCGTTCAGGCGCTGCTCGTGGATGTCCGTCGCCGAACCGATCCAGCTCTGCACCCGCCCGTCCGGATCCGCGAGCGGCACGGCGTTGAACATGAGCCACCGGTATTGTCCGTCGGCACGGCGCAGGCGAAACTGGAGAGAGAACGGTTGTTGGCGCTCGATCGCGGAGACGTAACCGCGCAACGTCGCCTTGAGGTCCTCGGGATGTAGCATTGCCGTCCAGCCGTAGCCGCGTTCTTCATCGAGCGCGCGTCCGGTGAACTCTAGCCAGCGCCGGTTGACTTGGTCGAGCATGCCATCGCTGCCGGCAGTCCAGATCAGGACCGGCGCCCCGTCAGCCATGCGCCGGAAGCGCAGCTCGCTCTCGCGCAATGCCCGCTCCGCGAGCTTGCGCTCGGTGATGTCGATCAGCACACCCACCGCTCGCGTCAGCTCGCCGGCCGGGCCGCGCTGAAAGGTGCAGCGCGAGGACACCCAGCGTTCGGTCGCCCCGTCGGGCCAAAGCACGGCGTATTCGATATCGTAGTCGCGCTCTCCGCGCATCGCCGCGTCGAACGCGTCCGCCACCCGTTGCCGGTCCTGCGGATGGATGCACTGCCGCCAGATGCTGCGGTCCCGGATCTGCATTCCGCGGGGATAACCGAGGATCGGTCCCACCCCGTCGGAGCAGGTGATGCATCCCGATGCGGGATCCACCTCCCACGTCTCTACGCCGGCGATCCCCACCGCGAGCGCCAGCCGGCTTTGGCTGAGCTGCAAGTCGCGGTGTGCCCGCGCGAGCGCAGACAGATCGCGCGTGATCGACGTCGCGCCCATCACCCGTCCTCGCGCGTCTTTGAGCGGGGACACCGCCACCGAGACCTGCAGCGGCGTGCCGTCCTTGTCGAAGCGCTCGGCGCCGTATTCGATCCCGGTCTCGCCGTTCACCAGGCGTGCGTTCTGCTCCCGCAGTATGCCGTCGCCATCGGCTCCGAACAGGAATGCCGCGTTGCGCCCGATAACCTCCTCCGCGCGGTAACCGTAGATGCGCTGCGCGGCGTGGTTCCAGCTCAGGATCGTACCGTCGAGCGAACGGCTGATCACCGCATCGTCGGTGTTCTCGACGATGCTGGCGAGCAGGTCACGATTGATCTCGGCCTGCCTCTCCTTGGTGATGTCACGCCCCACGCCGCGGTAGCCGCGGAAGCGCCCTTCGCTATCGAACACCGGCTCCCCGCTGACCGTCACGTACAGCTCCCGGCCGTTGACCACATGCCGGTACTCGAGGTCGCGGAACGGTTTATGTGCGGCCAAGACCGCGGCATGGGTCTCGCGCTGGCCCTCGCCCCATTCGATATCCATCTCGAGCCGGGTCTTGCCCTCGGTGGCCTCGCGCGGGAACCAGGGGAGGTCGCGCTCCCACCAAGAGTGGTAGGTGAAGCGCAGGTTCTCGTCCTGCTCCCAAAACCAATCCGTGCTCAAGTTCAGCAGGCTGCGTAACTTGGCCTCCGACTCCATGAGCTCGCGCGTCCGCTGCGCAACCGTCCGCTCCAACGCCGCACGCTCCACGCGAAGCGTTTCGATCAGCCGCCGATTGTCCTGTTCCGCTTGATGGCGCTTGCGGTCCGTCGATGAGAGCCAGCGCGCGGCAAACCACATGGCCGTCGTGAGCGCAGCGACCGTGAAAGTCGTATACAGCGCCAGGCCGAACTCGGTGCCATACAAGCCGAGACGCTGGCCGGTGAGGCGGACATATGCGATCAAGGGAGGCAGCAGGATCAGCGTAGGCAACATTCTCCGCAGAACCGCTGCGCCCTGACCTGCGCCAGCGACTTCTCGCATGAGCCCCTCGTCTCGGCGCAGCAGGAGCAGCCCCGTAGCCGCCACAAGGAATCCCAGCGCCGTGTGCAAGGCCATGGTGGAGTAAGGGCGGAACAGCTCCGGCCCCTGCGCTCGGAACAGGTAGCCCAGCAGGCTGGCGAGCACAAGTATGGATGCCATCACCGCACACAACTGTCCTGCGAGCACGGAGCCGGGTGCGGCGCGATGCACGAGCAGCAGCCCGGACCCGCTGAGACAGAAGCCGACCGCCGTCATGAGCGCCATGCGCCCGGGGAACAGGGCACCCGGCAGGCGCTCGGCGAACAGCCACCGATCGATGCCGAGGGCCACCCCGGCAACATATTCGAAAGCGGCGCTCGCGCCGAGCAGCACAACGGCCATGGCGGCGACATAGAGCAGATTGCGCCCGGCAGCCGATCTTGCCTCGAACGCGGTGAACGCGATCCCGAGAAGCAGCATGCCCGCCGCCGTGTTCGGCATCATCGCTGGCCACTCCGGGACAATCCTCTGGAGCTGGGGAATGTTCCAGGCCCAGCCCAGCAGTACGAGCACTCCGAGCAACGCCAAGACGCTCCCGGTGAGCGCTCCGGGCCGCAGCGGCACAGGAATGCGCCCCGCGCGCGCGATTGCGTTCATGCCAATCCCCTTTCCAGATCCAAGCGGTGTGTGCAGACCGCCCTCCCCGGCGAGACTGTCGCGCGCCGGTCCGGCACGACCCTTGCTGCTTCGGACCGTCCGATCAGTGGCCTCCGGTAAACTCGTCTGCAAGCATATCGTAATGTTCCGACGCCAGGTCCGGTGGCGGGCGATCCGCTCGGTGCGTCGCCGCCGCGAGGTCTGCGGGTCGGATGCCAGTTCGTATAATGGGGCTCCCCCAACGAGCCCTTCCCATCCCCATGAGCGTCAACTACTCCGCGATTCGTGCGTTGACCTTCGACGTGTTCGGTACCGTGGTCGACTGGCGAGGCAGCATCATCCGTGAGAGCCGAAAGTTCGGTGCAAGCCGCGGACTGCGTTTGGATTGGGCGGCCTTCGCCGATGCTTGGCGTGCGGGCTACCGCCCGGCGATGGACCGCGTGCGCCGCGGCGAGATGCCGTGGCTGCATATCGATCGGCTGCATCGCATGATCCTCGATGAGGTCTTGGCGCGCTTCGGCGCGACTGGCGTCGCCGAGGACGACCGCGAACAGCTCAACCAGGTGTGGCACCGGCTGCGCCCCTGGCCCGATGCAGTGCGCGGGCTGCGGCGCCTCAAACAGAAATTCATCATCGCCACGCTGTCTAACGGCAACGTCTCGCTGCTCACCGACATGGCCAAGCACAGCGCACTGCCCTGGGACTGCATCCTCTCCGCGGAGCTGTTCCACCATTACAAGCCCGACCCGGAAACCTACCTCGGGGCGGCTGCGCTGCTCGGCGCTCGCCCGGAGCAGACGATGATGGTCGCAGCGCACGAGGACGATCTCAAAGCCGCGCGGGCGGTCGGACTGCGTACCGCGTTCGTGCGGCGGCCGCGCGAGCACGGGCGAGCCTCCGGCTACGACCTCCCCCATGACAGCAGCTTCGACGTGATCGCCGACGACTTCGTCGATCTCGCCGAGAAGATGGGCGCTTGATGCCGTCACCGGGACGGGCCTGGTTGCGCCGTGCGGCTGTCCTGATCGCACTGCTCTGGCTATCGGGCTGCGCCGCCTTTCGCAGCTACAACACGGAGCTCAGCGGCACGCTGACCCAAGCGTCGAGCGGAAATCTCGAAGCGGCGATCAAGACGCTCGAAGCGAACAACAAAGGGCCCAGCAAAGACCTCCTCTATTACCTCGAGCTGGGCGAGCTGCAACGCCTCCAGGACAAATATGAGGCCAGCCAGAAGAGCTGGCGCTCGGCGCAGACGAGCGTGCAGGCCTGGGAGGCAACCGCCCAGACCGATCCTGCGAAGCTCGCGCGCGACGCCGCGAGCTACGTCGTCAACGACAAGGTGCGTCCCTACGAGGGGCACGACTACGAGAAGGTGATGCTCACCACGGGGATCGCGCTCAATTTCCTTGCTCTGGGCGATCTCGACAACGCACGCGTGGCGATCAAGCAGACGCACGAGCTCGAGGCCGTGATCGCCGACCTGCGCAGCAAGGAAACGTACGAAGTGGAGCAGGAAGCGCGCAAGCGCGGCGCCGTCACCAGCTTCAAAGAGCTGAACGGTTACCCAGTGCAGAGCATCGACAACCCGGAGGTCAACGCGCTGAAGAACAGCTACCAGAGTGCGCTGTCGCATTACCTGGCCGGATTCGTCTACGAGGCGCTGGGTGAGCCCAGCCTGGCCGCGGCGGGCTACCGGCAGGCGATCGAGCTGCAGCCCAACCAACCGCAGCTCGAGCAGGCGCTCGCCGGTCTGGACCAACGTGTGGCCGCTCCCGACGACGGCCTCACCGACACGGTGTTCGTGATCGGGTCGGGAACGGCGCCGGCGCGCGAATCGCGCCAGTTCCCGCTGCCCGTCCCCGTGAACCGCACCCTGGTTCTGATCCCCGTGTCCTTCCCCGTCATGCAGGCAACCTCCTCCGGTGTGCTGCCAGGCCAGCTCGAAGTGGATTCGGCCGATCGCATACCGGTGACTCCGGTAACCAACATCGACCTCATGGCACGCCGCGCGCTCAAGGACGAGATGCCCAGCATCATGCTCCGCGGTGCCATCCGTTCCACCGCCAAGGCGCTGACGCAATATGAATTGCAGCATCAAGCCCAGCAGCAGAACAACACCCTGCTGGGACTCGCCGCGCTCGCGGTCACGATCGGCTCGGTCGTGACGGAGTCCGCGGACGAGCGCACGTGGCGGTCGTTGCCGGATCGCATCGGCATCGCGCGGATGCGCCTGCCGCCGGGCACGCACAGCGTGACGTTGCGCACTCCCGACGGGCCGCACATGTTCCAGGTGACCGTCGCCGGCCGCCACGCCGTGGTAGGCTTACGTTTGATGCGCGGACAGTTGTTCGTTCAGGCCCCGGTACCGCAGGCGACGATGCACGCAACCAACGCTGCGCGCGCCGCCCCACTTCCGATCCCCCCACCCAACCCCAAGGAGCAGTAACCATTGCAGGAGATCTCTCGATGACACGGCAAACCATGATCCTGACGCTGCTGGTCTGCGTGCTGGGCGCAGGCTGCGCGTCCAAAGGCAAGGAGACGCCGAACTACGCATTCGGCTGTCCAATGGGGCACAAGACCGGGACTTCCATGCAGGACCTCATCCGGGCCAAGGTGAAGATGGCCGGTCCGGTCCCGGACGTGAGAGTGACGGACATCCGCTGCCGCATGCAAAGCGATCTGCTGCATGTCGACTTCACCCTGATGAACCGGAGCGGCGACGTGCGGCGCGTGTCGTATCGCTTCGAATGGATGGACGAAGCGGGGTACAGGGCGTGGGACGCCGAATCCTGGAAGCCGGTGATGCTGTACGAGCACGCCGACGAAACCATCCTCGCCACCGCCCCGACGCGCAAGGCCACCGACTTCAACATCGTGCTGCTGGACCAGGACAAGTCCCGCTGAGCCTGTCATAACCCGCTCGCGGCCCGCCCTGGGCCGACCCGTCGAAAAGGAGATACGACTATGACGTTTGATCCCCGCTTTAGACTCACGCTGTTGCCGTTGCTGGCCTGTGCGCTGCTCGCCACCGGCTGCGCCAAGAAAGAACAGGTGCGCTACGGCGAGGCCAAGAGTGTGGAGACGGTCACCAACCAGTTCGGGTCTACCGACCTGCAGACGATCGCGGAGTCGATGACGCGCTCGCTGCTCACCTCCGAGATCGTGTCGAGCGGCACGCGTCCGATCATGACCGTGCAGGAAGTGAAGAACAAGACCAGCGAGTACATCGATACCCGCGCCATCACCGACACCATCCGCAGCGAGTTGCAGAAGAGCGGGCGGGTGCGCTTCGCGGTGGACGCCGCCGCCATGCAACAGCAGGTCGACGAGCTCAAGCGCCAGCAGAGCGAGCTGTACAAGCAGGACCAGGCGGCGCGGACGGGCAAAATGGTGGGCGCTGCGTACCGCCTGGAAGGCAACATCGTGTCCATCGTCAAGCAGAATCAAGACATCAAGGACGTCTACTACAAATTCGACCTGCAGCTGTGGAACATCGAGGACGGGCTGCTCGAATGGTCGGACGAGAAGGAGATCCGCAAGACCACGACGAAGGGGTGAGCTGGGTGAAGAGGTGAAGGGAGTGAGAGGCAGCCTGCCGTCCGCATGCTGTTTCCGGTTGAGCTGACTGTCCCGCGCCGGGACCCTTCCGTTCAAGCTGTGCCTCGTCGCCGAGGTCCGAGAACGCGGCTGCTGGTGTGGGGCCTTTGGTGGCTCACGACGTGGGCGTCCTGTCCTGCCGCGCGCGCCGACGAGAGCACCGGCTGGTACGTCGGCGCCGGCATCGGCCAGAGCAAGGGCATGCAGTACTGCGATCCGCAGTCCGGGATCGTGTTCACCAGTTGCGACGACACCGGGACGGCCTGGAGGGCGCTCGTCGGGTACCAGCTCAACCGCTACCTCGGGGTCGAGGGCGGCTATCTGGATCTGGGCCAGTTCAGCGCGACCTTCACCAAGTCGGGAACGCCGCAGAGCGTTTCGATGCAGACGCGCACCGGCTACCTGGTCGGCATCGCCACGCTGCCCATCGGCAGCCGGTTCGGTGTGTTCGTCGAGGCGGGCGGCCTCTACTGGAGCTTGAAGGGACAGGCCGCGCTAGGGGGAGTTCCGCCCGGAAACCTGACCAACAACGGCTTCGACTTCATCGGCGGCGGGGGAGTCCAGGCGTTTCTCACGCGCAATCTCGGCATCCGCGCGCAGTACGAGTACATCCCCAGCCTGGGGAACAGCGACTCGGGAACGGTCAACGTGCAGGTCATCACCGCGAGCGTCATCTGGAAGTTTTGACCGGTCGCGTCGACCGGGCGGTGCGTCGCGGGGCCCGGCGTTCAGGTCACCGCGCCTTCTGGTAGGTGCCGACGAGCTGCGCCTGCCCAAGGATTTGCCCCTTCATCGCCTGCTCCAGCGCGGCCTTGTTCGGCCGGCTCAGGTTCGGCAGCACCACGCTCAGCGCAAAGAGCTTATGAAAATACCGATGGCGCCCGATCGGTGGGCAAGGCCCGCCGTAACCGGTGCGTCCCCAGTCGTTCAGTCCTTCGAGCGTGCCGGCCGGAAGCGCGCCCGAAGCCGCGCCTTGGGGCAGCCCTGCTGCGCTTGGAGGGATGTTGTAGAGAACCCAATGCACCCAGGTCACCTGCGGCGCGGCCGGATCCGGCGCGTCGGGATCGTCGAGGATCAGCGCCAGGCTCTTGGTGCCCGCGGGCACGCCACTCCACGTAAGCGGTGGTGACAGGTCCCTGCCCTCGCACGTATACAGCTTGGGGATCGGCTGGTTGGATGCGAACGCGCTCGAGGTCAACGTCATCGTCATAGCCTTCTCCTCCGCGTATGCCGTGCACAAGACGAAACCGCTCAACGCCAACGGCGCCAGCCAAACTCTGAGACTCATGCTCTGCTCCCACGTTCACACGCTGCGGACAACCCCGGCGGAAGCGCGCCCGGGGCGTGTGCTCTAGCCTGCGTGCTGCCTCGCCGCTGCCGCACGCTTGCTGGTCTGCTGCGCAATCGCCCAAGCCACGTGCTCGCGCACCAGCGCGGACGGGTGGTCGCGGCGCGCTTCCAGCGCCCGGAGGGTCGCCGGGTCGGCTGGTGCATTGCCCAACGCGACGGCGAGATTGCGCAGCCAGCGTTCATAGCCGATGCGCCGCATGGCGCTTCCTTCCAGGCGACGCTCGAACTCCTCGGCGGTCCACGCGAACAGTTCCAGCAGCCCGGCGCGGTCGAGACCGTGGCGCGGTTCGAAATCGGTGAGCGTCGCCGGCTGCGCGAAGCGATTCCAAGGGCAAACGAGCTGGCAATCGTCGCAGCCGTAGATCCGGTTGCCGAGCAGCGGCCGCAGCGGCTGCGGGATGCTGCCGCGATGCTCGATCGTGAGGTAGGAGATGCAGCGGCGCGCATCGAGTCGATACGGGGCGATGATCGCTCCCGTGGGGCACACGTCGATGCAGCGCCGGCACGCGCCGCAGTGCTCGGTCTGCGGCTTGTCCACCGGAAGCGGAAGATCGGTATAGATCTCTCCCAGGAAAAACCATGAGCCGGCCTCGCGGTGGAGCAACAGCGTATGCTTCCCGCGCCAACCCAGCCCGGCTTTCACCGCCAGCTCGACTTCCATCACCGGCCCGCTGTCGGTGTACACACGATAGCGGAACTCGCCCACCTCGCGCTGGATGCGCTCCGCAAGACGCTGCAGCCGGCCGCGCAATACCTTGTGGTAATCCCGGCCCAAGGCGTAGCGCGAGATGTAGGCACGGGCCGGATCCGCGAGCACCTCGCCGCTGTCGCGTGCACCGGTGGGGAAGTAGTTCAGGCGCACCGAGACCACCCGCAGCGTGCCCGGTACCAGCTCGGCGGGGCGGCTGCGCCGCGTGCCGTGCCGGGCGAGATACTCCATGTCGCCGTGGAATCCCTGGTCGAGCCAAGCATGCAGCCTCGCTTCCGCCTCGGACAGGTCCACGTCGGCGATGCCGAGCTGCTGGAAACCGAGTTCCCGGGCCCACTCCCGCAGGCGCATGGCCAGCGCAGGCCAATCGCGTGCGGTGGCATCTGGCTGAGCCACGACGCTACTCCCCGTCATACGACGCAGTGTAGCGCGCGAGTGCGGCCCACGCTCATCGGGCGGACGGGCAAGCACGACCCAGAGGGCCGATGCTACCGGGCGACCGCCGCTTCCCTTGCGCTATCGCGTGCGATCGGACGCATCATGCTCGCCAGGCGGCGCGTCTCGCCATGCTTCATGAGAAAGAACTCCTCGGCGGAAATCCCGGCGGCATGGCGCGCAGCCGCGAGCTTCTGCGGCGGCTCGTCCAGCGGCTCGTCGGTCAGGATGAACGTGCCCCAGTGCATCGCCACCGAGTAGCGCGCGCGCAGGTCCCGGTGGATCTTGACCGCCTCGGCCGGGTTCACGTGCATCACGCTCATGAACCAGCGCGGCTCGTAGGCGCCGATCGGGAGCGCGGCCAGATCGACGAAGCCCAAGCGCCGGCCGATGTCTTCGAAGTCGCGCGAATAGCCCGTGTCTCCGGCGAAGAAGAAACGGAAGGCCGGATGCTCGATCACCCAGCCGCCCCACAGCGTGCGGTTGCGGTCCCAGGGTGTGCGCGCGCTCCAGTGCTGGGCCGGCACGAGCGTGAAGCTGAGAGCGCCGAGCTGCGCATGCTCCCACCAGTCCAGCTCTGCACCCACGCGGATCCCCAGCCCGGCAAACCAAGTCTTCAGGCCCAGCGGAACGAAAAAGCGCGGTGCCCCCGTCGCCTGTGCGGCCAGACGGCGCACCGTCGCGCGGTCCAGATGATCGTAGTGATTGTGCGAGATGACCACCGCATCGATATGCGGCAGATCGTGAAAGCGGAGCGCCGGCTGGACCACGCGCTTGGGTCCGACGACACCGAACGGCGAGGCGCGCTCGGTGAGGTGCGGATCGGTCAGGATGTTCACGCCACCGAGCTGCAACAGAAAACTGGCGTGGCCGATCCAGGTCAGCGTCGGCTCGGTGCGGTTGGATCGCAGCCAGGCCACGTCGGGGCGCAGAAGCTCGAAGCGATAGCCGCCGGGCGGGATCTCCGGCAGGCCTTTCTGCCAGCGTTCGCGCTGCCACTTCCAATAGCTTCCGCGCTTGCCCTCCGGATAGTTGTTCTGGAAACCTGCGGCGGTATGATGCGATCTCTTCGGGTCGGACATTGGGTAACGGGATCGACGACAGAGCAAGACCAGCGTCGCCGCCGGCACATGCGCATGGTACTACGCATGCAGCACTCACATCTCGGCCTTGCATGCGGCGCACCCGCCCGCGTCGGCTCGACATATGGCTGCGTCTGATCACCCTCCGCGAGCGCGGCCGGCCCCTCCCATCCCGGTCCAGTTCTCGCACGCGAACGGGTTTCCGGCGCCCTGCTACCGCACGCTGTTCGACGGGCTGGGGCCAGCTCTGCGCATCGGCTACCTCGACCGTATCGGCCACGATCCGCGCTTCCCCGTCACGGACGGATGGGGAAATCTGGTCGACGAGCTGATCCACGCCGTCGAGCGGCGCAGGACGCATCCCGTGCTCGGTATCGGCCACTCCCTCGGCGGATTCCTGACCGCCATTGCCGCTGCGCGCCGGCCCGAGCTGTTTCGCGCCATCATCCTGCTCGACGCACCGATCCTGGGCCCCTTCCAGGGGAGTGCGATGCAGTTCGCCAAGCGCATCCGGTTGATCGACCGGGTGACACCCGCAGGCAGCGCACGCACCCGGCGCCGCGAGTGGCCCTCGCGCGAAGACGCGCTGGCGCACTTTCGCCACCGCGGTGTATTCGCGAAGTTCGACCCGGCATGCGTGGAGGACTACGTTCGCTTCGGCTTGGTGGACCACGCGCGTGGCGTGCGGCTGTGGTTCGATGCCGACATCGAAACCCGCATCTACCGCACCATCCCGCATGATGTCGCCAATTCGGTGAAGGGCCTGCGCGTCCCGGCCGGCTTCATCGGCGGCCGGGATTCAGCGCTGGTCAAGCAGGTCGGACTTCGCATTACGCGGCGCATGTTCCACGTGACATTGATCCCGGGCGGCCACCACTTCCCGTTTCAAGTTCCGGAACTGGCAGCGGCCGCGATTCGGCGGATGGCGCAAGAGCTCGGCGCGCTATAAACTGCCGCCTCTTGCGCAACGAAAACCCGTGCGCGGCTGGGAGGGGACGACATGGCCAAGAGGAAGGGCAGGCGCAACGTCGGCGTGATCGGTCTGGGATCGATGGGGCTCGGGGTCGCACGCACGCTGCTGCGTAAGGGGTTTCGCGTATACGCGTACGACGTGCGCCCACAGGTGATGAAGCTGTTCGCGAAGGAAGGCGGAATCGCCGCTGCAAGCCCCGCGGAGGTGGGCGCCAACGTGGGCGCTCTGATCACGCTGGTGGTCAATGCCGAGCAGACGCACGAAGTTCTGTTCGGCCGCGACGGGGCGGCTCCGCATCTCGCGCGCGGCGCGGTGCTGATCGCAAGCGCAACCGTGCCTCCGGCCTATGCCGAGCAGCTCGGCCACTATCTGGCGCAGCAAGGCATCCACATGATCGATGCGCCGGTCAGCGGCGGCGCACTGCGCGCGGCGAGCGGTGATCTATCGATCATGGCATCGGGCTCGCGCGCGGCCTTCCGCAGCGCCCAGGGGGTGCTCGACGCCATCGCGGCCAAGGTGTACCGGCTCGGTGAGCTCCCCGGCATGGGCTCCAAGGTCAAGATGATCAACCAGTTGTTGGCTGGCGTGCATATCGCCGCCTCGTGCGAGGCGATGGCGATGGGGATCCGCTGCGGCGTCGACCCCAACGTGCTCTACGAGGTGATCTCCAACAGCGCGGGCTCCTCCTGGATGTTCCAGAATCGCGTGCCGCACATCCTCGCGGGCGACTACACGCCGCTGTCGGCGGTGAACATCTTCGTGAAGGACCTCGGCATCGTGCTCGACACGGGCAAGAAGCTGACCTTCCCGCTCCCGCTCACCGCCACTGCGCACCAGATGTTCCTGATGGCGGGCGCGGCAGGCCACGGCTCCGAAGACGACACGGCGGTCGTCAAGGTGTTCCAGCATCTGTCCGGCATCGCGCTGCCGGCGAAGCGCCCGCGCACGAAGCCGTCTTCACGGCGCCGCAGTGCACGCGCCGCACGGGGAGTCTAGGCCGGCGAGATGCGTGCGCGGACCCGGCGCCGTCAGGTATCCTGCTTGCCCTCCTTCCCGAGCTTGTAGCGGATGAGGTCGATGGTTTCTTCTACGCCGTGCAGGTTCGGGTTGACCTCGAGCGCCTTCTGGAAATATTCGAGCGCCCGTTCCAGGTCTCCGCGCTTGACGTAGATCAGCCCGTACCCGGAGAGCGCGCCGAAGTGATTCGGATTGCGCTTGATGACCTCGTCACAGTCCTTGAGCGACTGGTCGTAGTCGCCGATCAGGTAGTAGGCGGTGGCGCGTTTGTTCCAGCCTTCCGCGAACTCCGGCTTGCGCACGATGATCGTCGTGAAGATCTCCACCGCCATGCCCATGCGGCCGTCGTCCATGTAGCGGATGCCGGACTGCAGCAGTGTGTCGATCTCCGGATCGCCGGAACGGCTCCACAGCCGCCAGACCGCGGCTTCGGCCGCGCTGCGCACTGCCTCGTCGTCGTCATGAAGCGCTTCGACCACCAGATCGGCGTCCGCCGGGCCCCCGTTTCTGCCGAGCCACACAGCCGCGTCGCGCCGCGTCTCCGCGTTCGCGCTGAACAAGGCCGCGACCGCCTGATCGTGGTCGAGCTCGGCTGCGTGCGCCGCGAGAACCAGGCACAGCACGGGCAACGCGATGAGCGATCGCATCGAGCCTATCATCGCTGAGATCTCCAGTACCGCCGCGACCCGGTCCGTCGCCCTACAGTCTGCGGGGTCGGAGCCGGACTCGCGCGGTCGTCTGCTGCATCGGATTCTACGCCCACCGCCCCGACAGGCAACCGCTCGCTGCGCCCAGCGGGCTGTCCGTGCTGCTATGCTGTTCGGCGACCAGCACCGGAAGGAGACGACGATGAACGAGCCGCTGCCGCCGCCTGCCACCGTGGGAATGCACCTGGACGAGGTGGACACGCCTGCGCTGCTGCTGGACCGGGAGGCGTTCGAGCGCAATCTCGCCCGGCTGCCGCAATCGCTGCGCGGGCTCAAGGTGCGCGTCCGGCCGCACTCGAAGTCCCACAAATGCCCGCAGATCGCGCTACGCCAGATCGCGTACGGTGCGGTGGGCGTGTGTTGCCAAAAAGTAAGCGAGGCCGAAGCGATGGTCCATGGCGGCGTCGGCGACGTGCTGATCGCCAACGAGGTGGTCGGGACGCAAAAGCTTGCCAGACTCGCCGCGCTGGCGACGCGCGCGCAGGTCGCCGTATGCGCCGACGATGCGGTCAACGTCGAAGATCTCAACCGGGCAGCAGCTGCGGCCGGCGTGGTGCTCGACGTGCTGGTCGAAGTCAACGTGGGTGCGAACCGCTGCGGTGTCGAGCCAGGCCGGCCCGCATTGGAGCTCGCCCGCGCGATCGCGCGCTCTGCAAATCTGCGCTTCGCCGGCATCCATGCTTACCACGGAGCGGCGCAGCACCTGCGCACGCCCGAGCAACGCCGCACCGCCATCGCCAATGCGGTGAGCGCTGTGCGCGAGACGGTGGCAATGCTCGAGCGCGAGCAACTGCGCGCCGAGATCGTTACCGGCGCCGGAACGGGGACCTACTTGCTGGAGGCGACGAGCGAGGTCTACAACGAGATCCAGCCCGGTTCCTACATTTTCATGGACGCCGACTATGGGCGCAACCTCGGCGATGATGGACAGCCGGTGCACGAGTTCGAGCAGAGCCTGTTCATCCTCGCCACGGTGATGAGCCATCCGAGTGCGCAGCGTGCCGTCTGCGACGTCGGCCTAAAAGCACACAGTGTCGACTCCGGAATGCCGAGGGTCTTTGGCGTACCGGGCGCGGCCTATACCAAAGCTTCGGACGAGCATGGCGTGATCGAGCTGGCCGGCCCGGGCATCCTACGGCTCGGCCAGAAGATCCGCCTCATCCCGGGCCACTGCGATCCGACCGTGAATCTCTACGACTGGCTGGTGTGCTATCGCGGCGAGCGGGTCGAACAGATCTGGCCCATCGCCGCCCGCGGCGCGTTCTACTAGCTCGTGTGGTTCAATAGGGCTTGACCTGCCGACGAGTCAAACATGGCGACCTCGAAGTCATACCAGTTCGACACTCTCACCCTCCACGCCGGCCAGCGACCGGATCCCGAGCACGGCGCGCGCGCACAACCGATCTATTTCACCACCTCCTACGTCTTCAAGGACACGGAGCATGCCGCTTCGCTCTTCAACATGGAGCGCGGCGGACATGTCTACAGCCGCATCACCAACCCGACCAACGCAGTGCTGGAGGAGCGGGTGGCGGCGTTGGAGGGAGGGGTCGGTGCGATCGCCACCGCCAGCGGCCAGGCGGCGATGCATCTCGCAATCGCGACGCTGATGGGTGCCGGTTCCCACATCGTGGCGTCGCGCTCGCTGTACGGCGGCTCGCACAATCTGTTGCGCTACACGCTGCCGCGCTTCGGCATCCAGACCACCTTCGTCGATCCCCGTGACCCGAATGCATTCCGCGCGGCCATCCGACCCGAGACGCGTTTACTGTTCGGCGAGACGCTGGGCAACCCCGGCCTGGACGTGCTGGACATCCCGCGCGTGTCGGACGTCGCGCACGATGCCGGGCTGCCGCTGCTCGTGGACTCGACCTTCACCACTCCCTACCTCATGCGGCCCTTCGAGCTGGGCGCGGACCTGATCTTCCACTCCGCCACCAAGTTCCTCGGCGGTCACGGGGTGGCGATCGGCGGCGTGCTGGTGGACGGCGGGCGCTTCGACTGGGACAAGTCCGGCAAATTCCCGACCCTCACCGAACCCTATGAGGGTTTCCACGACATGGTGTTCACGGAGGAGTCCACCACCGCAGCGTTCATTCTGCGTGCCAGGAGAGAAGGGTTGCGCGACTTCGGCGCCTGCATGAGCCCGCAGAACGCCTTTCAGATTCTGCAAGGTGTCGAGACCCTCGGGCTGCGCATGCAGCGGCACGTGGACAATACGCGGAAGGTCGCGTCCTTCCTGCGGCAGCATGCAGCCGTCGAGGCGGTGTCTTATCCCGAGCTGGCGGACCACCCGGACCACGAGCTGGCGAGGCGACTGCTGCCACGCGGCTGCGGGGCGGTGTTGAGCTTCAACCTCAGAGGTGGCAGGCCCGCAGGCAAGCGCTTGATCGAAACGCTGAAGGTGTTCTCCCATCTGGCCAACGTGGGCGACGCCAAGTCGCTCGTGATCCACCCCGCGACTACCACGCACTACCGCATGGACGACGCCGCGCTGCGTGCGGCCGGCATCACAGAGGGCACGGTCCGCCTTTCGATCGGGCTCGAGGACCCCGACGACCTGGTCGAGGACCTCGACCGCGCGCTGCGCGCGGCGCAGAAGGGCTGATGCGTGAAGATGGGTGGCACCACCGCCGCTCTGTCGTCTTGACCGGAGTCTCGATCCACGGACGTCGCCCCTGCAGCACCACAATTGACCGGATCACACTGATGCACGTGTTGTTCGTGTGCAGCCAGAACCGCTTGCGCAGCCCGACCGCGGAGCGGGTATTCGCGGCGTGGGAAGGCATCGAAGTGGCGTCGGCCGGTCTGAGTCCGACCGCCCGCGTGCCGCTGACCGCCGAGCTGCTCGGATGGGCCGATCTGGTGTTCGTGATGGAGAAAGCGCATCGAAGCGAGCTGTCGGCGCGGTTCCGCGACGACGTCGGCGGCAAGCGCGTCATCTGCCTGGATATCCCCGACGAGTTCGAGTACATGGACCCGATTCTGGTGGACTTGCTCAAGGCACGGGTCTCCCGGCACCTGCCTCGCCCATGACAGTGGGGCGGAGCCACGCCGCGCGCACCGCGATCGCGGCTCGCAACGCGCTCTCGGAGTCCTGAGATGAAGTCGCATGGCCTCGCCGACGGCTTGCGCTACGCACTCGCGGGGTTACGCGAGGCCTATTCCAGCGAGCGCAACTTTCGTGTCCAGTTGCTGGCCGCGGCCTTCGCCGTCGTCACGGTCCTCTGGCTGCAGCCGCCTCTCATCTGGGCAGCGTTGATCGGCGTGATGATCGGCCTGGTGCTCGCCGCCGAGCTTGTCAACAGCGCGCTCGAGCGCACTCTGGACGGGCTGCATCCCGAGCGCGCCGAGTTCGTGCGCATCGCGAAGGACTGCGCCGCGGCTGCAGTTCTGGTGCTGAGCGTGACCTCAGTGGTCGTGTTCGTTCTGATGCTCGCCGACGTCCTCTGATGAGACGCTGCATGCGCGACGCGATGCGAAGCCGATGGCCGCGACGGCTCTAGCGAACCCGGTTCGATCCCGCCGGCTGCGGCAACGGGCCACCCTGATCCGTTCTCGAGCTATCATGCCGGCGCGCTGGCTGGGCCGGATCGGGCAGCTGAGGCCCGGGACGAGCGTTTAGGCTGTCGCGGCGGGCACGCGACCTCGGTGCCACTGCACCGGCGCGACGATGCCGCAACGGGGGAATCGACGGGATGCACTTACTGGAGCGCCTGGCGCGAGGCCATCTGCGGCTGAACCGCATCGAAGCGTTCAGCGACGGAGTGTTCGCGATCGTCGTGACGCTTCTGGTACTCGAGCTCAAGGTCCCCGAGCTGCACGATCACGAAAGCGTTGCCGAGCTTGGCCGGCAGCTCGTCGGCTTGGTGCCGAAGTTCCTGAGCTGGTTGATCAGCTTCATCATCGTCTGCAAGTTCTGGCTGAACCACCACCATGTTCTGGGCCTGGCGCGTTACGCCAACTACGCGCTGGTGTGGCTCAACTCCCTGTTCCTGATGTTCCAGTCGTTCGTGCCGTTTCCGACTGCGATGATGGGCGAATACCCCACCAACTCCCTGGCGGTGACCGCGTTCGGGATCGTCATGGCTTGCAACACCCTGCTGTTCATCGCTCTGCATGCCTATATCCTGCGTAACCTGCTCCAGCCGGAGCTGGCTCCAGCGCAGGACCCGCATATCATCCGCAAGTCCTTCGTCGGCGTCTTCTCGTATTCGATCGGCGCAGCCGCGGCCTGGCTCAGCGTGTATCTGTCCTTCGCGATCTACCTGCTCACGCCGTTGTTCTTCATCGTGCCGCCCACCAAGCGAGACGTCGGCACGTCCGGCGCCCACGGCTAGCACCGGCAGGTCGGCTAGTCCCGGAAGGCGATCTTGACTCGGCGACGCTCGTCCGCTGACTGACCCCTCTACGCGGCGCTCGAAGCGATGCTATGCGGTTGGCGTGCACGCTGCTCCCGCGACAGCCGGCAAGCAGAGGCGTCTTGCAGCGCGAGCTGCAGCCCTTCGTGCAGGCTCCATGCTAGATGCAATAGGTCCGGATCGGGGCGAAGCCGTTGAAACCGACCGACGCGTAGCTTGCGGTGTAGGCGCCGGAGGAGAGGAAGTCGATGGGATCGCCGATGGCAAGCTCCAGCGGCAGCTCGTACGCGCTGCGCTCGTAGAGGACATCGGTGCTGTCGCACGTCGGGCCTGCGAGGATCACCGGCCCGCACTCGCCGCCATCACGCGGGGTGCGCAGGCGATACTGGATGCGCTCGCCGAGCGTCTCCGGTAGCCCGTTGTATCGTCCGGCGTCGAGATACACCCAGCGCTTCGATGCGTGCCGCGACTTGCGGGCGATCAGCAAGACCTGCGCACGCAGTACGCCCGCGTCGCCCACTAGATAACGTCCCGGCTCGATCATGATCCGCGGCCGGGAGCCCCCGAAGTGCTCACGCAGTGCGGCCTCGATGGCCTCCGCATACGCGGCGAGCACCGGGGCCGCGGTCCGGTAACGGGCCGGGAGGCCTCCGCCGAGATTGAGCAGGTCGAGCTCGATACCGGACCGGGCGCATGCGCGGAACACTCTCGCCGCGTGCTCGATGGGACTCCTCCACTGCGACGGATCCGTCTGCTGCGAACCGACGTGGAAGGAAACGCCCGCAGGCCGCAAGCCCATTGCCTTGGCGCGGACGAGGAGCTCGGCGGCCATCTCCGCGTCGCAGCCGAACTTGTGAGTGAGCGGCCAATCCGCGCCCTTGGCTGCGAGGAGTAGGCGGCAGAACACACGCGCCCCCGCCGCGGCGCGGGCAAGCTTCTCGAGCTCTGCCAGGCTATCCAACGCGAACAGGCGGATCCCCGCTGCGCTGGCCTCTGCGATATCCTGCTCGCGCTTGATCGTGTTCCCGAACGAGAGGCGTTCCACCGGCACACCGCTGTTGCGCCACAGTTCGAGCTCACCCGCGCTTGCCAGATCGAAGCTCGCGCCCAGCTCGGCAAGCACGCCGATCACTTCCGGCGCAGGATTCGCCTTGACCGCGTAATAGATGTCGGCGGACGGGAGGCAAGCGCGCAGCGCCCGATATTGGTCACGGATGATGTCGAGATCGAGCACCAAGAACGGGGTCGGCAGCCGCGCTTGGGCCAGGAACCGCTCGATTTTCTCGGTCACGCGAGTTTGCATCGCTGGATCAGCCCGTGCGTCCGTGGCCGCCCGCACCGGATTCGGGGCTCGCTCACCCGCGGGCGAGCTGGATCAAGGTCGGGAGCACGTCGCTGAAGTGAGTCCCTTCGGCCGGCTTGCCGAAGTCGAAGTAGATGCGGCGGAAGAGCCCGTAGAGCTTGTCGTAGGTTTCCCGCGTTTCCGGTTGTGGCGTGAACGTCGTGTACATGGGGCAGACGTGCTCCTGCGCTTCCTCGATCGAGCGGAACACGCCCGCAGCCAGGAACGCGAAAATCGCAGCCCCCAGTCCGGTCACTTTGCTGGCGGGAACCAGCACCGGCCGAGCCAGCACGTTCGCATACACCTGGTTCAGCACGGGATTGTTCTGCGGGACGCCGCCGCCGTTGATCACGCGCTGCGACGGCGCGCCGTACTCGTGGAGCCGATCCAGGATCACTCGCGTGTGGAACGCCGTGCCTTCGATGGCGGCGAACAGCTCGTCCTGCGCAGTGTCCTCCAGATTCCATCCGATCGTGATCCCGCCGACGTTCGCATTGACCAGCACGGTCCGATCGCCGTTGTCCCAGGTCATGCGCAGCAGCCCGGTCTGGCCTGCGCGATAGTCCTCCAGCCCCTTGCTCAGCTCAGCCACGGTCGTGTTAGCGCGCCGCGCGATCGCGCTGAAGATGTCGCCCGTCGCCGAGAGCCCCGCCTCGATCCCCATGTATTGCGGATGGATGCTGCCCTTGACGACGCCACACACGCCGGGGATCAATTCCTCCTGGCTGGCATAGGCCATGATGCAGGTGGAGGTCCCGATCACGTTCACCACGTCGCCTTGCTTCGCCCCGGCGCCGATCGCGTCCCAGTGAGCGTCGAACGCGCCGACCGGAATCGGGATGCCCGCGCGAAGACCGAACCGTTCCGCCCACTGCGGGGCGAGAAAGCCGGCGATCTGGTCGGAGGTCGCGTACTGGCCCTCCAGCTTGGCGCGCACGCCCGCGAGCAGCGGATCGACCTTGGCGAGGAAGCTCTCGGGCGGAAGCCCGCCCAGCTCGGCGTTCCACATCCACTTGTGCCCCATCGCGCAGATGCTGCGCTTGACTTGCTTGGGATCGGTGATGCCGCAGAGCGTGCCCGCAACCATGTCGCAATGCTCGAATGCGCTGACGAACTGTCCGCGCAGCTGCTCGGTGTGCCGCAGCCAGTGCAGCAGCTTGGCGAAGCCCCACTCCGCCGAGTACACGCCGCCGCACCACTGGATCGCCTCGAGTCCTTCACGGTGCGCTAAGGCAGTGATCTCGGCCGCTTCACGCTTTGCCCGGTGATCACACCAAAGGTAATAGTCCCCGAGCGGGCGCATCCCGTCCCCGACGGGGACAACGCTGGAGCCCGTGGTGTCGAGCGCGATCGCCTCCACCTGATCGCCGGACACTCCGGCCGACTTGACCGCTTCTCGCGTCGCGCTGGCCAGAGCCCGCATGTGATCTTCGTGGGACTGGGTCGCGAAGTCGGGATCTTCGTGCTTGCGGTGCAGGGGATACTCGGAAACCGCCGACGAGAGCAGGCCCCGCTTGCTGTCCACGATCGAGACGCGGACGCTGAGCGTGCCGAAGTCGACTCCCGCGACGATGGCCATGTTCTGCGCCGCGCTGAACTACTCGCGGTGCCAGTGCGTCTGCCACCCCAGATAACGGCTGGCGGCCTCGTGAACCGCGCCGGCCGAATTCGACAAGTTCGCCGCGACGTGGTGCTCGAATCCGTTCTCGCAGATGTAGCGGAGCAGGCTCTGCAGCTTCGGAATCTGCACGACGCCCGCGCCGCCGAACGTGTCCACCGGGTCGCTCGTGAATGCGCCCTCACCGACATAGCCCCGCATGACACCGGCCGTGTCGTCGGTGGAGAAGCGGGCGAAGCTCATCGGGCCGGCTTTCACCCGCCCCACCACGGTGCCGTAGGTGTTCTCTTTCCCGACGGTACCCGCGATGATCGCCTGATAATCCATCCGGGTCTCTTGGAAGAAGTGCTTCGGCAGGTTGCTGCAATGAAAGCAGACGGCTTTGTCCGGGTCGTCGCCGTAGTTGTTGTTCCAGTCGAGCAGCGCGCTCGGCGTCTGTGACGCCAGGGCAAGCGCGTGCATGCTGATGGTGCCGCAGATATCGGCTTCGCAGGCGCTCGCCAGCAGCTCGTTGCTCATCATGCTCATTACGGTGCACGGGACCACGCCAAAATACTCTTGCATCGCCGTCCAGCACTGGATGGCGCTCACGGTGACTCCGGCGGCTTTCATCCAGTCTTCGATCACGAAGCCGAGCTTCGCCATCTTGATCAGGGCCGCCTCGGGAACCGCGGTCGTGGTCACATATTTGCGGATGTCCGCGAGCTTGGCCTGCACTCCCGCATGGTCATCCTTGAGCCGGCCGATGCGGCCGAGGATCTCGGACAGATCCACCGTCTCGGTGGAGATGCCCTGCGACTCGAGGATCTTCTCGCTGTAGCGCACCGTGTTGAACGGAGCCGGACGCGCGCCGATGCAGCCCACTCGGACCGTTCTCAACCCGTTGGCGACACGGCACACCGCCGCAAACCATTTGAGATCGCTCTGGAACGCGTCGGACTCGGGCGCAACGGTGTGAAGACGGGTCAAGGAGTAGGGGATCCCGTACTGGCGCAGATTGTTGCATGCGGACATCTTTCCGCAGAAGCTGTCGCGCCGCGTCGCGATGCCCATCTTCCCGGGCGTGTCGGGAGTGGCCTGCACGAGCACGGGAACGTCGAGCTTTGCCCAGCGCAGCGTGTCGGCGATCGCGCGCTCGTCGCCGAAGTTGGGGAGAGTCACGATGACTCCGTCGATGCGATCCCGGTGCTGCCGGAAGAGCGCAGCGCAGCGTTTGGCCTCCTCGTGAGTTTCTACCGCGCCGTGCTTGCTTTGCTCCGGGCCGAGGACGACGCAGTCCATCCCCGCGCGCTGCAGCGCGTGCATCATCTCCTCGCGCCCGGATTTGGCGAGTTCATCCGGGAAGAACCCGCGGTTCCCGGTGATGATCCCCATCGTCATTTTCCGATTCGACATCGCTATCCCTTCATGCGCCTATCGGCGCTGCACTGTAAGCTGACCGTAATACGCGTTCGGGCCGTGCCTGCGCGAGAAATGCTTGTCGTGCAACTCGCGCGGAAGCGGCTGCGCCGCCGGATCGACCACCAGCGTGCGGTGGGCCATCTCGGCGATGTATTCCAGGATCACGGCATTGTGGGCCGCGGCCGCAGCATCCGGCCCCCAGCAGAATGGCCCGTGCCTGGCCACCAGCACCGCGGGAATCGCATCCGGATCGAGCTGCGCGAAAGCCTGGCAGATCGCAATCCCCGTGGCCTTCTCGTAATCGCCGCTGATCCGCTCGGCGTCGAGCAGGGCGGTGACCGGAATCGGCCCATCGAAGTAATCCGCGTGCGTTGTGCCGAAGCACGGGATGGGGCGTTGCGCTTGCGCCCACGCGGCCGCCGCCCGGGAGTGGGTGTGCGCCACGCCACCGATGTTCGGGAAGTGCTTGTACAGCTCGAGGTGAGTGCGCAGATCGGTGGAAGGACGAAGCTTGCCGTCGACGATCCTGCCGTTCAGGTCGGAAACGACGATCTGCTCCGGCGTCAGCGTGTCGTAGGGCACGCCGCTCGGCTTGATCGCGACCAAACCGTCCTTGCGCGAGATGCCGCTTACGTTCCCGAACGTGTACAACACGGTTCCTTGGCGGACGAGCTCGAGGTTCGCAGCCAAGACTTCTTCGCGGAGAGCGCTGAGCAACATCGCAGGTCCCTGATCGATGATGCAGGCTAGGGCAAACACAGCGGTGTCGGTTTGACCAGGATCAAACCCGTCTTCCGCTGGAAGAGGCCAAATGACCCCAGCGTGACAAGGCAAGGTGCGCGATGCACCTGACACGCGCGCTCGGCGGATCTCGGCGGCACACTCGCCGCGATGCGTTGAGCGCCAAGCGACAATGGAGACCGGATCATGCACAAACGACCCTTCGGCCGCACCGGCTGGCAGGTATCGGAGATCGGCTTCGGGGGCTGGGCGATCGGCGGCGAGTGGGGAAGCGTATCGGATCAGGACGCCGAGGCTGCGCTGCACGCAGCCCTCGACCACGGCGTGAGCTTTCTCGACACGGCGGACGTGTACGGCAACGGTCGCTCGGAGCGGCTGATCGCGCGCGTGCTCAAGGCGCGCGGCAAAGGCGATGTGACCGTCGCGACCAAAGCGGGGCGCAAGATCCAGCCCCACGTCTCGGCCGGCTACACGCCAGCCGTGCTCGAGAAGTTCATCGACGACTCCCTGCGCAATCTCGAGCTGCAGGCCCTGGACGTGGTGCAGCTGCACTGCCCGCCTTTCGAGGTGTACTACCGGCCGGAGATCTTCGAGGCTTTGGACAGACAGGTCGCCGCGGGCAAGATCAGGGCCTACGGCGTGAGCGTCGAGAAGGTCGAGCAGGCGATCAAGGCGCTCGACTACCCGATCGCCAGCATTCAGATCGTCTTCAACATGTTTCGCCAGCGCCCGGCAGAGCTGCTGTTCGATCTCGCCCGGAGAAGAAACGTCGCCGTCATCGCACGCGTGCCGCTCGCCAGCGGGCTGCTCACGGGAAAGCTGCGCGCCAACAGCCAGTTCAGCGCGGACGACCATCGCGCGTTCAACCGTCACGGCGAAGCATTCGATGTGGGCGAGACCTTCGCCGGCGTACCCTTCGACGTGGGACTGCAAGCCGTCGAAGCGCTGCGCCCGCTGGCGCCGCAGGGTGCGACGCTGGCGCAATTCGCCCTGCGCTGGATCCTCATGTTCGACGCGGTCACTACAGTGATTCCTGGAGCGAAGAACCCCCAGCAGGCCGGCCAGAACGCCGCAGCAGCGGAGCTGCCGCCGCTCACCGACGAGCAGATGGCCGCAGTGCGACAAGTCTACGACCGAACCATCCGGCCCCATGTGCACCACCGCTGGTGACACAGCCAGTGCCGGCCCGCGCGACTCCGGCGCACCCCAGGTATTCCCGGGCGGCCCGAGACGTCGTGGTTTCCTGACCGGCAGCGAGCGCCTGTTCAACATGTGCGACAGGAACAGACACGCCAGTTGCAGCTCGCAGGCCGCATGAGCGAGGGGAACGGCACGGGTGGGACGCGCGATCTCGTCCGGGCTTGATCCGCGTCAAGTACTGCGCTGGCGCCGAACCTATTCTTCGCAATGAGCTGATCGCGCCGAGCGGTGAGGAGGCGGTAGACGCGTTCGTGTGAGCCGCTCCCCCGAGCCTGGCCGATGGCTGAAACACCACGCACAATCCATTCAACCTACATGATGGGAGAGCACAGATGAAACGCTTGGTTCGTATCGGGGCAATGTGTCTTGCCGTCCTGGCCGGCACCGTCTCCTTCGCCGGCACGGCATCGGCAGTCGATTTCAGCTGTACCGGGCTTCGATTCGTATTTTTCCCTGGGGGCCCGGAGGGAGACCAGTTCGCATCCATCGTCTACAACGGAGCCAAGCTGGCGGCGCAACAGACCGGCTGTCAGGTCGATTACGTCTGGTCGGATTGGAACCCGCAGAAGATGGTGCAGCAGTTCAGCGAAGCCATCGCCCGCAAGCCCACCGGCATTTCGATCATGGGTCATCCCGGCGAGCAGGCTCTTGCGCCGCTGGTGGACCAAGCACGCAAGGCCGGCATCATCGTCACCGATGCCAACGTCGATCTGCCCAACATCGAGGCGAAGTACAATGCGGCGGGGTTCGGCTACGCCGGCGCATTGCAGTATTCGGCCGGAGCCGGGCTTGGCAAAGCGGCAATCGGGGCCTGCGGCTTGAAGTCGGGCGATGAGGTGCTGGTGTGGGGCCTCCTCGGACAGGCTGGGCGCGGCCAGCGTACCAAGGGCATCAAAGACGTGCTCGAGCAGGCCAAGATCAAGGTCGACTACCTCGAGATCTCCGATGCGGTCAACAAGGACTCCGCCCAGGGCATTACGGTGTTCACGAGCTTCGCGGCCGCCCATCCGCGCCTCAAGGCCGTGGTCACCGATCATGGCGTGCTGACCGCGACGATTCCGGCGATGATGAGAGCTGCGGGCAAGGCGCCGGGCGTGATCTGCGGCGCGGGCTTCGACCTGTCCGCGGCTACCGCGCAGGCGATCAAGGACGGTACGATCGCCATCGTGGCCGATCAGCAACCGTTCCTGCAGGGTTATTTGCCGATCGTCTCGATGTACCTGACCGCCAAGTTCGGTTTCTCCGGACTGCATGTGGACACCGGTGCGGCCTTTGTGACCAAGGCGAACATCGACCTGGTGGCGCCGTTAGCCAAAGAGTCGATCCGCTAAACTGGCAAGCGGCCTGCCGGGCCCGCTCGGCAGGCCGCTGCCACGTACAAAAACTCGTGCGGATGTCTGAATATGGTTGAGCCAGTTCCGCTGCTCTCCTTGCGCGGGATCGCCAAGTCGTTCGGCCCGGTAGAGGCGGTCAAGGACATCGACCTCGATGTCTTCTCCGGCGAGATCGTCGCGCTGGTCGGTGACAATGGCGCTGGCAAGTCGACACTGATCAAGATCGTCACCGGCGTCTATCAGCCGAGCGCGGGACAGATCTTCTTCAAGGGCAAGGCGGTGAAGCTGAAGGACGTCCAAGAGTCCCGCCGGCTGGGGATCGAAGCGGTCTATCAGGAGCGAGCCCTTGCCGATCAGCAGGAAATGTGGCGCAACATCTTCGCCGGTCGCGAGCGCACGACACACCTCGGCTTCCTGGACATCGTCCGGGAGAAGCTCGAATCCGAACAGCTGTTGCGCGGTACCATGGGTTTCACATCGCGCGCGATCACGGTGGATTCCGAAGTGGGCAGCCTCTCCGGCGGCGAAAAGCAGGGCGTGGCGATCTCGCGCGCTCTGTACTTTCACGCCGACCTCATCATTCTCGACGAGCCGACCATGGGGCTCTCGGTGATGGAGACGGAGAAGGCCCTCAAATTCGTTCGCGGAATCCGCGACCAGGGGAAGTCGGCGATCTTTATCGAACACAACATCTTCCACGTCTACGACGTGGCGGATCGTTTCGTCATTCTCGACCGGGGACGCATCGTGGGCCGGTTCCGCCACGAAGAGCTGTCGCGAGACCAGCTCGTGGAACGCATGGTCGCCCTGCACGAGGCGGGACAGGTGCGTTGACATGAGCGACCTCGTCGTTTCCCCGCCGGCTGTAACGCCGGTGCCAGGGCAGCCATGGTGGCAGCGCTACCGGGTGCAGATCAGCACGGTGACCATGCTGGTCCTGCTCTATGTCGTGTTCATGGTGTTCGCGCCCGACGTCTACCTGAGGTTCGACATCTACCGCTCGTTCATGATCTCGATCCCCTTCTTCGGGATCATGGCGATCGCCATGACCTACATCGTCACGCTGGGCGAGATCGATCTCAGCTTTCCGTCGATCTGCGGCATCGCAGGCTGGGCGTTCTCGCAGCTCTATATCAGCACGCACATCTTCATTCTCGGGCTGGCGGTCGCGTTGCTGGTGGGCGCGGGAGCCGGGCTGATCAACGGGCTTCTGGTGGCGAGAGTGCGTATCCCGTCCATCGTGGCCACCATCGGCACGATGTTTCTGTGGCGGGGCCTGGTCAACGTGCTGACCGAAGGCAAAGGCCTGCCCATGGCCGAGATCACGAGCGACCCGTTCAACAAGGTCTTCGTCGGGCAGCTCTTCGGGCTGATCCCGGCGCAGTTCCTCTGGTTCCTCGCGTTCTCGATCGTGCTCGGCTTGATCTACAAGCGCCACCGCTTCGGCAGCCACGTCCTCTTCGTAGGCGATAACCGCGAAGCGGCGCGCATGATGGGCATCAACGTCGAGCGCGTGACCATCCTCTGCTACGTTCAGATCGGCACGGTTGCGGCGCTCTCCGTCGTCTTGCTGCTCAACCAGATGATGTACTTCTGGTCGAGCACGGGCGACGGGTATCTGCTGACCACTTTAGCCGCGGTCTTCATCGGCGGCACGTCGGTGTTCGGCGGCAGGGGCACGATGATCGGCACTTTTGTGGGCGTGCTCATCATCGCCTCCCTGGAGCCGGGCATCATCGCGCTGGGGCTGACCGGCTTCTGGACGCAGTTCATCTACGGCCTGCTGATCACTCTCTCGGTGACCATCTATGCGCTCATGCAGCGCCGCCAGGAGTGAGGAGACCGCTACGCCGCGGTGAAGTCGTACACGGTGGTCTGACGATAGACTTCGCCCGGCCTCAGGATCGTGGAAGGAAACCGGGCCTGGTTCGGCGAGTCCGGGAAGTGCTGGGCCTCCAGACAGAGCGCGGCCCGTGCACGGTAAGCGCGGCCGCCCTTCCCCACGATCGTTCCGTCGAGGAAGTTGCCCGTGTAGAGCTGGATTCCGGGTTCAGTGGTCCGCACCCGCATGGCTCTGCCGCTGGCGCGGTCGTAGACCTCGGCCGCTGTGGCGAGCTCGCCTTCCTTCTTGTCGATCACGAAGGTGTGGTCGATGCCTCTGGCGAGCCGCAGCTGCTCGTCGTCAGCGGTGAGCCGCGGGCCGATCGCGGCAGGCAGGCGGAAGTCGAAAGGCGTCCCGTCCACCTTGCGTAGCTCGCCGGTGGGGATCAAGCCGGCATTCACCGGCAGGAAAAAGCTTGCATTCAGCCTGAGCTCGTGGCCGAGGATGTCGGGCGAATCTCCCAAGTTGAAGTATGCGTGGCTGGTCAGGTTGACCGGCGTGGGCCGATCGGTTACCGCCTCGTAACGGATCTCAAGCGCGCCTGCGAGCGTGAGCGTATATACAACCGTCACATCGAGGTTTCCAGGATAGCCCTCCTCGCCGTCCGGGCTATGGTACTTGAGCTCCAAAGCTGGCCCTTCTTCCTCCAAGGGGCGCGCCTTCCAGACGACCCGGTCGAATCCTACGATGCCGCCGTGGAGGTGGTTGTTCCCGTCGTTGGCGGCCAGCTGAACCGTGCGACCGTCGAGAACGAACCGCGCATTGGCGATGCGGTTTGCATAGCGGCCGATCAGTGCGCCGAAATAGGGTTTGTTCTGTGCGAAGCCCAGCGCGTCTTGAAAGCCCAGCAAGATATCGCGCCGGTGTCCATACCGATCCGGCGCGAACAAGGAAACGATGATCCCGCCGAAGTTGGTGATTCTGGCCTCGACTCCGCGGCCGTTGTCGAGGATGAACAGGTCGATCGAAGTTCCGTCCGGCGCAGTGCCGAACGGCTTGTTCTCAAGATGTGGCATGGGTATCGAGTCGGCTCATATGGACCGCAGGGAGGCCAGCGAATTCGCTCCTGCTGCTCGCACGCCGACGGGTGCGCTCTGTAGAGCACACCCGTTGCGCAAGTGCCTGTTGGGCTAATCGACCAAGAACTTGTGGATGGTCGAGGACCGGAACGTCTGGCCCGGCTTCAGCTCGGTCGACGGGAAGTTGGGATGGTTCGGCGAGTCCGGGAAATGCTGCGTCTCGAAGGTGATCGCTGCGCCCTGCCGGTAGGCACGACCGCTGGGGCCGTAGAGCGACCCATCCAGGAAGTTGCCCGTATACACCTGGATGCCGGGCTCCGTAGTCCATGTCTCCATGATGCGCCCGGATTGCGGATCATACAAACGGGCTCCCAGCATCATCGACTTGTCGCTGGCTGACCGCCGGTTGAGTACGAGGTTGTGGTCGATGCCTTTGCCGATGACCACCTGCGGATCGTTGGAGTGGATAGCAGGGCCAAGGACCTTCGGCACGGTAAAGTCGAACGCCGTTCCTGCCACCGGGGCGAGAGTGCCGGTCGGGATGAGCGTGCTGTCCACCGGCGTGAATTTGTCGGCGGCCATCCAGAGCACCTCGTCGTAGATCGGCCCCGACCCTTCACCGGCTAAGTTGAAGTAGCTGTGGTTGGTGGGGTTGAAGACGGTCGGCTTGTCCGTGGTGGCGGTGTAGTCGATCTTCAGCTCATTGTTGTCGGTGAGCGTGTAGACCACCTTCATGTTGAGTGTACCCGGATACCCCTCCTCCATGTCCGGGCTGGTGTAGGTGAGCGACACGCCTACGCCGCTCATGTCCCTCACTTCGGTGGCGGCCCAGACCTTCTTGTCGAACCCCACGTTGCCGCCGTGCAGCGAGTTCGGACCGTTGTTAGCCGCCAGTGTGTATTCCTGGCCCTCGAGCGTGAACTTGCCCTTGGCGATGCGGTTCCCGTACCGGCCGATGATGCAGCCGAAATAAGGACTGCGGGTCTCGTAGCTATTCAGGTCGGAGAACCCGAGAACCACGTTGGCCATGTTGCCGTTTCGATCCGGCACCTTGATCGAGGTCACGGTGCCCCCATAGGTAATGATCTTCACTTCCATGCCGCTGGCGTTGGTCAGCGTATATTCATCGACTGCTGCGCCGGCTGCAGTCGTGCCGTAGGGCCTCTTGTGGATGTTTCCCGCGGCCCAGGCCGTGTTGGCCCACGGCAGAACGAACCCAGCCGTTAGAAAAATCAAAGTCTTCACTGCACCGGAATGCGCTAATCGCCTCATGACTTTCTCCTCCGTGTAACATGCGGAACGCAAAACCGAAGAGGCATGCGGCCTCGCTCAGCCCGCACCTCTCGCCCTGGCAGTGCGAACAGGTGACGGCAGCGAGCTACTCCTACGACGGGGATGAACTTTCATGGTCAAGTCGATGTGCGCAACGCTTTGCCCCCTTTATTCTTCGTCTTCGTTCGTCTCGATCCCCAACTCGCTTTCGCAGCCACAATTCGCCAAGCCGACTCGAGTCTAGGGCGAGCCCCCACCAGCACATTGACGCATGTCAAAGGCGCTACGGAAAACCTCACGCGGGGCACCCGCGAGCCGCAGCTGCAGATGTGGTAGCCGCTAGAGCCTGTGTGCTTTATCGTGGCGCCTATGAGGCGCGAGGTTGGTCTAGCCCGCCCGGCCAGCCAGCCTGCAAGTGCGGCTTTTTTCGCAGGAGCAGACATGGATCCACAACCGCTCTTCTCTCAGCTCGCCCCGCTTTACGCGGCGCTCGAAGCGCTGTCCGATCCGTTGCTGCGGATCGCTGTTGGGGCGTTTCTGATCCCGCATGGAACCATGAAGCTCGCAGGCTGGTTCGGCGCCGACTTGGCCGGCGAGCACGATGTGTTCAACCAGGCCGGCTTGCGGCCGACCGGCGTCTGGATCAGCGTCATCGGTCTGATTCAGTTCGCCGGTGGCATCCTCCTGGTTCTGGGAATGTTCACCCGCCCGGTGGCGCTCGCGGAGACCGTGACGCTGATTGGAACGGCCGTCTACTGGACGCGCCGAGGCGGCTGGTTCTGGCACCGCGGCGGCATGGAATACTCGTTATTCTGGGCCCTGGCTGCATTCGTCGTCTTCTGCCACGGGAGCGGGCGGTTCTCGATCGACGCGTTGCTCGGCTGGCAACTCTGATCGCTCCCGGCCAGCGCGGATGGTCGCTCGTACGCTACGGGCGCTTGTGGTGATTCGGCAGCCTGCAGGCCCAGGTCAGAGCGGGCGTGCTGACGGGAGTGTCCGTTACGTTGACGGTCAAGCTGCTCGGCAGCGTGGCGATCGCTCCCACCTGAAGCACGGGGCCAGAGGTGGAGCGAACGATGGCCGCGGGCACGATGCCAAACTGGCCCGGCGTCTCGAAGTAGAGCAGTCTCGGCGTCACGAACCGCATGCTCTCGACGGGGTCCTGCACACCCAGGGGAGCCTGTCCGAGAACGCCCCAACCGCGACGGTCCTTCGGTGAGAGAAACGTCAGCGCCGGGCCCGTGCCGGTGTTTTGAACCACCGCTACGCCCCCGTCGCGGAGGCGCCACGCGATCGCCCGGTTGAAGACGGTCTGGCCGGTTGTGCTCGAGAGCACGACGATCTGCACGATCCCCTTGGTGGCGTCGGTCACCGTCGGGAAAAACCCCAAGGTCTGGTCCGCAAGCTGCACCGGAAGGAAGTCGCCGGGATCCACGCGCGACTCGGTCCAGTTCCCGGTGGGCAGCGTCACGCGCAGCGTGATCCCCGCCGTGATCGACACGACCTCGACCTCTAATCCCGGGATCCCTTGAACCGGGGCCGACCCGCCGACGGGAAGCGTGAGCGAGTCTTGCTGCGGCGCGCCCGTAAACCCGTTGTCGCTGTAGACAGCCTTGCCGTCGACGACGATGTCATTGCCCTGAATGCAGGCCACGTCGTCCTCACGCGGTGCGATTACGCACGCCACACCCACGGACGAGTCCGCGGCTGCGCGCAGCCGCGAGGAAAGGTCCTTCGGCACTTTGTAGAACTCGAAGCGGTCGCTGCTGGGCGAGACGTGAAAGTCGAGCCGCACGATGTCACGCGTGGCCCAGGCAACGCCCACGAAAGTTCCTCCGGTCGCATTGCTCGCGTCTCGCGCCTCGCGGGACCTGTGGTGCTGACCGAGCTTGTCGGCGGGATAGGAGTTGCTCGCGCCTTTGCGGTCGGCGACGGTGAAGGTGCTCGGCGCGGCATCCGGGATGAACGCGACCATGCCGCCGTCCGGGGCGAGCGAGGCCGAGTGCTTGGGCAGGCCGTCGCTGGTGAACCGCGCCAGGGAAGCGCCGTCGCCATCGACGAGGTAGAGATCGTTGCCGACCTGGACCAGGGCTTCGCACACTGGGCTGCCCATCGCAGGCGTCTCCGCCGGCGCCGTGGAAGCCGTACCGCCAATCGCCCCAACCAGAAGAAAGGCCTTGAGAGTCGTGGTGTTCATGGGCATGCAGTCGGTTAGTAGCTCTCGAACTCGACGCCGAGCGTGCGCCGGCCGGCCGCGATGCAGTCGGCGCGGCGCGTGCCGAAGTACTCGTCGATGTGATATCCGATGATCGCGCCGCCGGTGTCCTGGGCAATTCGCGTGCCCACCGAATCGATCGAGATCGTGCTTCGATACGGAATTACCGAGCGGTCTACCGCAACGGTCGTCCCATCCACGGCACACACCCCGGTTGCCGTCAGCGGGCAACTCTGCAAGCTGTACCTGCCGCCGCCGTCGTAGTGGATGGTGGAGCCATCGAGGGCGATTCCGGAGCCCTGGACCGCCACGTCATTGATGAAGCCCCGATGGTACCGATTCGCTGCCGGCAAGCCTCTGACGGGTCCGATCAGCGGGGTGGAAACGAAGTCGGCTTCGAGGGACACCACGTAGCAGGTCACCAAGAAGCTGCTCTCGTATCTCGCCGGGAGCCAAGTGATCGTCCCGGGCGACGCGGTTTGAATATCGGGCGTCGCCGAGGTGATCGTGGACGTTCCTGGTTGCGCCCGCGTCTCCACGAATGCCGTCGTGGTACCGGACGAATCGGTCGGGTTCGAAGGGCCCGTGATCGTGTCGTCGGTGCCGCGGCTCGACTGGAGCGCGACCGCCACTCCCGCGGCGGGCTGTCCATCCATGGTCACCGTCAAGGTCAAATTCGAATGGGTCAAGACTCTGCCGGACTGGACTCGGCTCGCGGTCGGAATTTTCGGCGCGTCCGTCGCGATCCCGACTTGGGTGACACTGGTCCGCGTCCACGTGTCCACTCCGGAGGTCCCGTCCGCGTTGACAAAGGTCCCGGTTGCCGTGCTGCAGCCCTGGAATGTCAAGGTCTCGGTAAAGGGGATGCACTCCGGGCCCCCACTCCAGCTCGCGTTGACGTCGAAGCCGGTCGTTCCTTGCAGGGTAATCGTCAACGCATGCGCCGAGTTGCAGTATGGGAGTTTGATGCTGCCGCTGAGATCCGCCAGGATAGTGATCGCGCCGCCATAAGCGTCGACCCAGTTGCCGGGCACCGTACACGCCGGCGGGGGCGCCTGCATCGGTTGCAGCACGACCGAGGGCGGAACCGGCGTGGTGAGCGTCTGCAGCCGAACGGTCGAAGAGGGAGACGTCCCTGCCGCGCAGCCAGCCTTCCCCGGCGCACAAGACTGCGCGTACGCGGCGCCGGCACTGCACACGAGGCCGACACTCGCCAGTGTGAACAGCACATGCAGAGGCTTGCGCATTGAGGGCTCCCTAGACCGTGATGCACGGAAGATCGCGAAACCGCCAAGGCCACCAGCCGCGGTTTATTCTGATTGTTGCTGTCGCGGACTGGATCGATGCCCGTCCGATATGGTACGACCCGGCGCCGTGTGCCTATCATGACAGCGCAATAGTCTTATAAAGCATACCCCGTTCGCGGGACAATGCAAGCCCGCCATGAGGCGCCGTGCCGTGAAGGCGGCCCGGTTGCGGACCAGCTCGGCAATGGCCGCACGCACACGGAGCGGCGGACGCGGGTCGCGCTGGGCGAGCCCGTGCATACGCTCAGGTGCCTGCAAGATCGCGCCCGCGCATTCGGGGCGCTGCCGCTACGCATTCGAGCGCGATGACGCAGCCGGCGAAATACGCAGCTCAGCGCGGGCCCACGCGCGACGCGGGAGGCTGGGGCTAAAATCCTCTATACGCGCGCCGGCAAGACCGCACGGTGCCGGCGCACGCCCACAGAAGGATCGCGCCATGATGACACCCGCAAGCGTCTCCAACGATCGGAAGCAGTTCTACTCCGAGCTCGACGCGCTGAGAGCCGGCTTCGACGCGATGGCGCCCGAGCTGGAAGCGACCGTGCGCGATCCAGCGCTGGGCGTGGAGGGCTATATCGTCGTCTGGAACACGGGCATCAGCGTCGGCGGTCCCTTGGAGCGTTGCGGCAAGGGCGGAACACGCATCACTGCCAGCGTCTCGCTGGAGGAAGTGAAGATGCTCGCTCGGACCATGGCGCTCAAGAACGCCGCAGCCGGCCTTCCGTTGGGCGGCGCCAAATCCGGGCTCAGGCTCGATCCGTCTGCGCCCGGATTCGAGCGGCAGTACCGCCGCTTCGTGCGCCTGTGCGCGCCCCTGCTGGTAGAGAACGGCGGCCCGTTCGGCGGGTTCGGTTACGATCTCGGCGCGCGTCCGGAGCATGCGCTGTGGGCGTGCGACGAACTCCAGTCGACGCGCTGCTTTACCGGAAAGCCGCTCGGCATGGGCGGTACCGATTACGATCGCGAGGGCATCGCCGGGCTGGGCGTGGCCGTCGCAGGCAGCACCATGATGGAAGCCCAGGGCGCAAGTCCGGCGCACGCAGGCTTCGCCGTTCAGGGCATGGGCGCCCTGGGTGCGGCGGTGCTGCGCTACTTCAGCGAAACCGGGGCTTGCTTGGCGGCACTGGGCGATCCCAGATACGGCGGGACATGGACCTTCGATCGACCGCTGTCGGCTGCTCTGCATCAAGCGCTCGTACAGCAGGATGCGCAGGCGGCGAGCTCGCTTCTGGCCAAAGAAGCAACGCTCATCTCCGGCAACGCCGAGGAGGTCCTCTACCGAAAAGTCGACATCCTGTTTCCCTGTGCCGTGCAGAACGTGATCACCGAGGAGAATGTGGCGCGAGTACAGGCCACGCATGTCTGCGAGGGCGCGAACGGTCCGATCACCGAGGCTGCGCGCACCGAGCTCACCCGTCGTGGCGTTCCCCTGGTCCCCGATTTCATCGCCAACTCCGGGGGGATCATCGCCGCCTTCGTCGAGTTGACGTCCACCGCGTCCGACAAGGTCGACGAGGCGAAGGCGCTGACGCGCCAGAAGATCGCCGCGAACGTACGTGAGATGTTCGAAATCGCGCGGCGCTGCCAGGCGCAACCCCAGCATGTAGCGCTGTACATGGCGCTTACCCGAATCAACGCCAACTGGGCGCAGACTTAGGCAAGCCTCATCCGAGCGGACGTCCAGATCGTTCGGCAGCGTTCATGCGGCGACACGCGACGCAGGCCTCGCGTTCACGCCCGCAGCGACTGCAGCCCTCTCCAGTCGAATGTGAGGCCATGGCCTGGCCGGTCCGGTGCGACGGCGAACCCATCCGCGTTGAGCTGCACGCTGCCGGAGAGGTACTGGTCCAGCCCGAAGCCGTGCATCTCCAGAAACGAGCGGTTCGGCACCGCGGCCAGAAGGTGCACGGTGACGTCGTGAGCGCCGTGGGAGGTGACCGGCAGATTGAACGCCTCGGCGAGGTGCGCCACTTTCATCCATGCGGTCACGCCGCCGCAGTTGGTGACGTCGGGCTCGGGGAAACTCACCGCGCCGGCACGCATGTACGCGCTGAACTCGTGCAGAGAATGCAGGTTCTCACCGGCCGCGATCGGAACGCCGCCCTCGCGCACGATGCGCGCGTGCCCGTGGACGTCGTCCGGGATCGTGGGCTCCTCCAGCCAGTAGACGTCCAGCTCGCGCAGCGCCCGTGCGCCACGGATGGCCTCGTCGACGCCCCAGCGCATATTGGCATCGACCAGCAGCGGGAAGTCGGCTCCCAGCCGCTCGCGCATGGCGCGCACCCGTGCCACATCCTCGCTCAATTTCGGCCGGCCGACTTTCATCTTGATGGCACGGAAGCCTCTGCCGACATTGGCATCGGTCTGCGCGAGCAGCCGCTCGAGCGGGAACTGCAGGTCGATGCCGCCCGCATAACAGGGCACCAGCGGATCATGGCCGCCCAGCAGCCGCCACAGCGGCACGCCGTGCTTGCGCGCCTTCAAGTCCCATAGCGCTATGTCCACGGCGGAGAGGGCGAAGGCCGCTGCCCCGCCGCGCCCGCCGTAGTGCAGCGCCCACCACATCCGCTGCCAAAGCCACTCGATGCGATCGGCCTCCTGCCCGGTGAGCAGCGGCGCGAGGTCGCGCTGCAGGATGTTCTGGATCGCGCCGCCATTGGCGCCCACGGTATAGGTGTAGCCGCTGCCTTCCGCGCCCTCCTCGTCGCGCAGGCGCACCGTCGCGAGCTCGAAGTGCGTCATCGTGCCGTGCGTGCTGTCGGACAGGGCGACGGGAAGCGGAATGCGATACAGGGCGGGTTCGAGGACCTTGAGCTTGGCTCCCATGGCATGCAATCGCTGATCGGTGGTCGATGGCCGGTAGAATACCGATTCGGGACGAATGGCGCGCAGGGAGCGCGTCCGCCCGACGATGAGACCGGGCGTCCCCGGCATGTTTCTGCGTAGGCGAAGGGAAGCGCAGCCCTAAGGCCCCCGGCGAACGCGATGCGATTACGAGTCGACGACAAGACGGTCTACGCTTACACCGGCACCAAGCCCTTGGTCGCCGCGCAGCGCACGGTGATGTTCGTCCATGGCGCGGCCAACGATCACAGCGTCTGGACGCTGCAGAGCCGCTATTTCGCATATCACCGTTGCAACGTGCTGGCTGTGGACCTGCCCGGCCACGGCAAGTCGGCCGGCCCGGCGCTGCCCGCGGTGGAAGAGATGGCCGACTGGGCTGTCCGCGTGCTGGACGCCGCCGGGCTCGAGCGGGCGGCGCTGGTAGGCCACAGCATGGGGTCGCTCATCGCGCTGGAGGCAGCCGCCCGCCACATGCAGCGGGTAGAGAAGCTCGCGCTGATCGGCACTGCCTTCCCGATGAAAGTGTCCGACGCACTGCTGTCGACCGCGCGAGAGCAGGATCACGCGGCCGTGGAGATGATCAACGTCTGGAGCCACAGTCCCGCCGGCCAGGTCGGCGGCAACCAAGTGCCCGGGCTGTGGATCATGGGCGCCAGCATGCGCCTGCTCGAGCGCACCGCCGAGCCGCTGTACAACGACTTCGCCGCGTGCGACCGCTACGCCGGCGGGCTGGAGAGCGCGGCGAAGGTGGCCTGCCCCGTGCTCATCCTCAGCGGCAGCCGGGACTTGATGACTCCGCCGCGAGCGGCTCAGTCCATCGCCGGCCGATTCGCACAGGCGAAGAGCCTCACGCTGGAGGGCGGCGGACACGACCTCATGGCCGAGCAGCCCGGCGCCGTGCTCGATGCGCTGATCGCGTTCCTCTGATCCTCGCGCAGGCGCGCAGGTCGCGTACGCCGCAGCGTCCCGACAGTCGGGCTCGGCGGGTCAAGGGATAAAGTTCGTCACCTTCTCCGCTTGCTCGAGCAGCTTCTCGGCGCTGCTCACTTCGAACTTGCCGGGCTCTTCGACGTTCAGGGTCTTCACCACGCCGTCCACAACCAGCATGGAGTAACGCTGGGAGCGCACGCCCAGCCCTCTCGCCATCAGGTCCATCTCCAACCCGAGTGCCTTGGTGTAGAGTCCGCTGCCGTCGGCCATCATCCGCACCTTGCCTTTGGCCCCCTGCTCCTTGCCCCAGGCGCCCATCACGAACGCGTCGTTGACCGACAGGCACCAGATCTCGTCCACCCCTCTGCTCCTGATCTTGTCGGCGAGGCCGAGAAACCCGGGCAGGTGCTTGGCCGAGCAGGTCGGCGTAAACGCGCCGGGCAAGCCGAAGATGGCGACGCGCTTTCCTTTGGTGAGCTCCTCCACCTTGAACGCATTGGGACCGACGGTGCAGCCGGGCGTCTCCTCATCGATGAATTCCCAGACCGTACCCGCGGGCAGCTTGTCTCCGATCTTGATGGCCATCACGCTCTCCTTTTCGTCAGGGTGAAGACCAGGCATTGTAGCGCCGGCCTATAATTCGGGCCTCGCGAAACCCGCCGCACCCATGAGCCAGACCCCGATCCAGGACGACGATCAGAGCGAAGACGATGCCGGCGCGCCGCCCATCCCCGCCGGTGCGAAGAACTACATCACGCCGCGGGGCTACGCGCTTCTCAAAGAGGAGGCGCTGCAACTCCTGAACCGCGAGCGCCCAGAGCTCGTGAAGGTGATCGCGTGGGCCGCCGCGAACGGCGATCGCTCGGAGAACGCGGACTACATCTACGGCAAGCGGCGGCTGCGCGAGATCGACCGGCGCATCCGTTTCCTCACCAAGCGCCTGGATGCGGCTGAAGTGATCGATCCGGCGGCGCGAGAGGAGACCGACCAGGTGTTCTTCGGCGCCACCGTGACCTTGCTCGACGCGGACGGCAACCACAGCGTCTTCAGCATCGTCGGCATCGACGAAGCGGACGTCTCAAGTGGCCGCATCAGCTGGGTGTCCCCGCTGGCCCGCGCGCTGCTCAAGCACCGCGAAGGAGATCAAATCACCTTCCAGGCCCCCGGCGGCAACCAGATGCTGGAGATCGTGAAGGTGGAGTACAGGGAACTGCCGTGACTCGTGACTCGTGATTCGTGACCCGTGACTCGAAACGTGCGCCTGATGGGCACCCGTGTCTTGACGCGCAAGCCATGTGGGTGCGCAGCGAGACCAGTTCACGATTCACTGTTCACCAATCACGAATCACGAGTCACGAATCACGAATCACGAGTCACGGCCTCACTGGCACCCGATCATCCCGTCCAGCTCGAAGTACTTCGTTCCGGCCGGGCAATCGATCTTCGCGGCGCCGGGCTGGAGCCGGCACTTGAACTTGTTGCCCGCCTGAGAGCCGGGCACCAGCGCCCACCCCTGCGGACAAGGTGGAGCGGCGGGGAGCGCTTCCTTCGCCGGCTCCGGTGCAGGTTCGCCGATCACGACCAGGGACACGCGGCGCTCGCCCTCACACGCTCGCCCTGTTCCACGAGCGGCCCCGCGCGCAACCACCGTATACGTCCCAGGCTTGCTGTAGACATGCTTCACCAGCGCCTTGCGTACCCCGCCGTCCATGAAGGTGTGGATCGCCTCCGGCGCCCCATCGCCGAAATCCAGAGCCAGCTCGCAGCCGAGGATCCGCGTCACGCCGTGATCCCGGATGCCGACCTCGAGCTCGACCTCGGGCGACACGTTGCCGGCCACGTGCGCCGGGTTGGGCTTGACGTTGAGCGAATCCACCGCCACGGCCGCGGCCGCCGGCAGGGCAGATGCCAGAAGCAGGTTGCCGGCGATCAGCGCCGACGCGGTCGAACGCGGCATGGTGGACTCCTTCTGGTGGCTGCCCCTGGCTCTACTCGGATGACGCAGCGGTGCGCAGAGCGGCCTTCCTGCGATCGGGCCGCTCGACGCGCATTCGGCATGCGCACGCCCTGCTCCGGCTCGTGGCGTGCGAGCAACCCGCGCGTCGATCACGGACTGTAGGAGCGACTACCGCCAAGGATCATACAGCAGGCGCCGAGCACCGATACTGCGTGCTTACTCGCCTGCGGGGGCCGCGTCCCCAATCACAGCGCAGCGGGACCAGGCTTGCAGCGGCATGGGCGGTCCGATGCTAAGCTGCGCGGCGACCTGGCCAGGCGACGTCTTCCTCGGCGCCAAGGGCCACCCTGTCGAAGACCGCGCCACATGACTGCATCCCCGCCGGCGGACCCGGCTCGCGTCATCGCTTTCTACGACGCACACCCGATCAATGAAGAGCAGATCCTGCACACGCTGCAGAGCCGAGGCGTCCCGCTCGCTGGCCTTACCGAAGATCTGCTCAAGGACCACGACCAGGACCACTTCGGTGGGACGGAAGCCAACGACATCCTCGCCGCCAAGGCCGGCATCACCCGCGACGATCTCGTGCTCGATGTATGCAGCGGCATGGGCGGGCCCGCGCGCTACCTCGCGCACCGGATCGGGTGCCGCGTGGTGGGGTTGGATTTCACGCGCAGCCGCTACCTGGGGGCGCAACGGCTGACCCAACTCGTCAAGTTGGAGCATCTGGTGCGATTCGAATACGGCAATGCGCTCGACATGCCCTTCGAGGACGCGAGCTTCGATGTTGCCATCGGGCAGGAGGCCTGGTGTCACGTGCCCGACAAACCCCGGCTCATCGCCGAATGTGTGCGTGTCGTGAAGCCCGGCGGGGCGATCGCCTTCACCGACATCCTGCGCCGACCCGAGCTTTCGCAGGCGCAGATGCAGCGGCTGGAGCGCGAGATGACCTTCCCCACGCTCGCGACGCGCGACGAATATGCCGGCCTGCTCAGGGAGCACGGCTGTACCGTGACGAGTGACGATCTGAGCTCGGACTGGGCACGCATCCTGGTCCAGCGCCTCGCCATGTATCGCGGGCTCGAGGACGAGACGACGCGCAAGTTCGGCGCGGACCACTTCCGCCGCTGGGACGAGACGTACGCGTTTTTTGTCGGCTTGTTCTCGGATGGCAAGCTCGGGGGCGGTCGGTTCGTGGCGCGCCGGGACTCAGGCTGACGCTCTGCATGCGACGTGTGACGTCTAGCCGAGACGTGCGTGCTATCCCCCGAGCACTGAAGCCGTCCTCGAGGCGCTTCAGTGGCGCCGGAGGCCGGCGAAATGCCTAAATTTTGAGCGGGATCGGCCGATGCCTAGAAGAGGCCCCTATCTCGGGGCAGCAGGCGCGAGGTCCGATGTCCACCATCCCCCTGGAACCAGCGACCCAGGCATCCGCTCCGGCGGATGCCCAGCTCACCACGGAGGACGAGGCGGCGCTCACCGCGTTGTTCGCCGATTGGGACAAGCTCGCGGCGCAGAAGGACATCGTGCCGCCCATGTCCCCGCTCACCTCGCAGTTGCTGTCGCTGGACTTGAACGACCCCCAAGCGACGCTGCTGCTGACCAAGATCATCGAGACCGATCCGGTGCTCACCGCGCGCATCCTCGGCCTCGCGAACTCCGCCGCGCTGGCTCGCGCTGGCAAGCCGGTGTGCGAGGTGCTTGCGGCCGTGATGCGCCTCGGCGCCGATCCGACTTTCGAGGCGGTCTTCACGCAGCTCGCGGCGCTGTGGCTGCGCGATGCCTCGCAGCTCCCGGAGCAGGGCCAGCTCCACGACCTCTGGCTGGAGTACCTGATCTCGGCATTCTGTGCGCGCGAGCTCGCCGCCGCCGTGGACGAAGTCGAGATCAAACCCTCCGTCGCGTATGCCGCCGGACTGCTTCACGACGTCGGCACGCTCGCGCTGTGCTTTGCGCAGCCCGAGCCGATGTCGCGCTTGCTCGGCAGCGCTTATGCCATCGGCACGCCGCTCTACGGGCAGTTCGTCGACGCGCATACCAACCTCGGCGCGGCTTTGTTGCAACGCTGGCGCACTCCGCAGCAGCTCGTTGCCGTCGCGTCCCGGCATCACGCCGGCTTTGCGCCCGAGGAATCGGCGCTGACCGGGATCGTGTTCCTCGCCGACCATCTGCACCAGAAGATCCTGGCCCACGAATGCGGAAGCTTTCAGCGGGCGGTCACCACGCCGCTCGGCTGCTTCGGCGGAGCGACCCACGAGACGGCCGCCGCGCTGCTCGGCTTGGGGCTGACCGACCGGCTGGATGAGATCATCGCCCGCGTTGCGAGCGAAAGCCAGCGTATCGATGCCCTGGCCGCAGCGGTGCCCGGCTAGGCGCGACCGCCCTCGCCGAAGCTCATCGGAACTTCGCTCACCGCATCGGCCCACGGGGATGCGATCTCCGTCGCGCCCCAGTTGGTCGTGCCGTTGCGCAAGACCGCGCTGGGGCAGGCGAACTTGAACGGCAACGTTTGCCGGCGCACGCGCGCATACGCGAACCGCGCGGCGAGCGCCGCATGCACGTCGTCGGGCAACAGCTCGTCGCCGATCACCAGCTCGCCCTCGCTCGCATCCAGCCGCGGCAGATGGAAGGCCTGGTCCAGGCTCTTTGCGTGATCGGTCAGGAACGAAAGCAGCTGCATCACGGCCGGCAGGATGCGCCGTCCGCCCGAGGCGCCCAGCGCGAAGCGCGCGCCGCCGTTGTCTGCGATCACAGGGCAATAGTTCGTCAGACAGCGCTTTCCGGGCGCAAGCGAGTTCGGTCGGCCTGGCTCGGGATCGAACCACATGATGCCGTTGTTCATCAGGATTCCGCTTTGCGGCAGCGTGAAGCGCGAACCGCAGATCGACAGCAGGGTCTGCGTCACCGCAACCATGTTCCCGTGCCGGTCGACGACGCAGAAGTGCGAAGTGCATCCGGCCGAGCGGCCGCCTTCCACGTCGCCCATCCGCGTCAAGCGCGACGCGTACGCCTCCTGCAGGCACTCGGCATAGGCGATGTAGGTGTGCGCAACCGGCGCCGCGCCGGGCGCAATCCGCCGCTCGAGGTTGCGCAGCACGCTCGCCAGGGTCGGACCCGCAGTGAGCTCGGGCGTTGCGGCGACGCGCGCCGTGCGGTACCCGATCATCAAGGGCTCGACGAGTCGGGCGCGATAGCTCGCCAGATCCGCCAGTGAGAGTGCGCCGTCTGCCTGCTTCACGTCGCCGGCGACGCTATGCGCAAGGTCGCCTTCGTAGAAATCGCGCGGGCCCGCCTCCGCGAGGCGCCGCAGAGACATCGCGAGACGCTGCTGCGGCAAACGCACTTCCGTGCGCGCGGACCATGCGGGCGCGGGCGGCAGGCCGTCGTGCAGAAACGCCGCCCGGCTCGCCGCGTAACGGGTCAGATCGGCCGCGGCGGCCGCGAGGTGGTGCGCGGCGAACCAGTCGATCAGCAGGCCCTGTTCCGCGCATCGGATCGCCGGCGCTAAGAGCTCCTTCCATGCCAGCCTGGCGAAGCGCTCGTGCGCGATGCGCATCCCGTCCACGGTACCGGGCACAGCAATCGACAGCGGCCCGTGGACGTTGCGGTCCTCCTTCACCCGCGCCCAAGGGAACAGGTCCGACGAGACGCCCTCTCCCATCAATGGGAAGTCGGCGGCGTCGAGCGCGGCCGGCGCGCGCATGCCGAAGTCGATGACGTGGTAGCGGGCTTCGGCGGCCCGATACAGCACCATTGCACCGCCACCGCCCATCCCGCTCATCCAGGGCTCGAGCACGCCGAGCGCGAAGGAGGTCGCGATCGCTGCATCGACCGCGTCGCCACCCTCCGCGAGCACCTGCGCGCCTGCCTCAGCGGCACGCCGGTGTTGTGCGGCGACAATGCCCCCCTTGCTCTGGACGGCCGGCTTGATGAGCTGCAATGAGGCGCTGAAGTTGTCCATTGTCGGGAGGGTGAATGGTGAATGGTGAATCGTGAATGGTGAATCGTGAATGGTGAGTCGTGAGTCGTGAGTGGTGAATGGTGAATGGTGAAGAGGTGAAGGGTAAAGAGTGAAGGGTGAATGAGTAAGAATGACGAAATGAGTGAACGACGTGAATCGTGCCGCCTACGCGGCGCAAATCGTGTCTTCACCTCCTTCACCCTTCACCTATTCACTCCTTCGCTATTCGCCATTCACCATTCACGATTCACCCTTCATCATATACCCCACCCGATGGGGCGCCCCGCATCGCGCTGGCGAGCGGCTATCAAGCGCCGTGGGTCGCCGGCCTCGCCGCTCTGCTGGCGTAGGCCAGCGCCGCGCCGAGCAGCGCGAGCAGCGTGCAGAACGCACCGAGCGCACCGAAGCCGCCCGATCCGAGCAAGATCGCGCCGACCGAGCCTGCCAGCAACCAGCCCATGCTGTTCATCGTGACGCTCAACCCGAACAGCGTGCCGCGCAGCTCGCTCGGCACTTCCGACAGCAAGGCCACGAGCGACGGGCGGCCAGCGGCGTTCACGAACGAAAACCCGAAGCCCAGGGCAACCGATGCGGCCAGCCCGGGATGCCACAGCAACGTGGGCAGCGCGAAAACGGCGGTGAGGCTGCAGGTGGTCGCGACGACCAGGGGACGCGACCGTGCACGGTCCGCGATCCGCCCGCCGAACAGATTCCCGATGAGGTTGCCCACCGCCACCAACGCGAGCGCCAGAGCGAGCATCGCCAGCCCGATTCCATAGGTGTGCTGCAGGTAGGCCGGGAGATAGATCGCCAGCGACGCGAAACAGGCTCGTTCGGTGGTGCCCGCTCCGAGCACGCAGATCAAGCGTGGTTGGGCCAATCTGGCCAGTGGCGCTCGTCGATGCTGAACGTCGAGGTGCCGGGCGGGGTCAGGTGGCGTCGCGAGGCGCGCCGCGATCGCGACCATCAGCGTAAGCGTACCGTGCACGGCAAGCGCGCCACGCCATCCGCCAAGCGTCCCGAGCAACGTGATCAGCGGCACACCGAGCACCAGCGACAGCGATTGCCCGGTGATGATCCAGCTCAATGCACGTCCGCGCGAGCCCGCCGGCATCTGGTCCGCGACCGCTGCGAACACGGTGCTCATGAACGCGCCTCCGCCCACGCCGGAGATGAGCTGCCATACCGCTGCCGCCGAGTAGGTGGGCGAGGCGGCAAAGCCCAGGCGTGTGGCTCCGATCAGCACGATACCCCCGACCAGGAATGCTCGCCGGCCCAGCCGGTCGGAGAGCGCACCCATGATCAGTGAGGCGCTGCCCCAGCTGATCGACTGCAGTGCGAACAGATGCGCTACCGTCGGGAGGTCGGTGGACAGATCGTGCGCGATCGTCTGTAGGAATGGCGCTGCTGCGGATCCGGAGGAGGTGACCGCGAATGTAGCGGCGCTGAGCGCGATCAGCATGGCGATGGTTCTTGCATCGGTCATCGAATGACTCCGGGTCTCGCATCGGCGGGCGGCCGTCCACTGGGGCCGCGGCGATGCAGCGCCCTGCTCTTTCGGCGCACGCCGTTACTCGCACTTCATGCCCGCGGCGTGCGGTCGCAATGGTCTCAGCCTCGCGCTCCCCCGGCAAGGCAAACTTGTCCGCGGTGCTCGGAGTCGATCCGCTGGGCTGGGCATCCCTAGTCCGCTGTCGCCGCCGAGCTTCGGTGGGTTCGGGGCCAAGGGTTAGCACCGAAAAACTCCAGCAACCGGCAGCCGCTATCCTTGACGCATGCGATGCGACCGCCTACGTCCGGCTCTGCGCCGCTTGCTGCCGCTGCTGCTCTGGAACGCCTGTGCGCTGCCTTCACCGTTGCTCGCTGCCACGCCGGGCTCCGGAACCGACCTCGCCGCACTCTACGAAGCGCAAGTGGACCGCCGGCTCGAACTGCCCGAGGCAGATCGCCGCTTCTATGCCGCCAAGCTGGCCGCCGCGCTGTTCGACGTGGGGCTGTACGCACTGCCGCCCGAATACTTTGTGCTGGTCGACGAGAATCCGCACGTGCAGACGGTCATGGTGTTTTGGCTCTCGCCGGCTCGAGAGTTCGAGTTCGTCGGCGCATCTCCGTGCTCGACCGGCAGGCCGGGAGAATACGAGCACTTCTACACGCCTACCGGCGTATTCGAGCACACCATCGCCAACCTGGACTTCCGCGCCGAGGGCACCAAGAACGCTCAAGGAGTTCGGGGCTACGGTGTGAAGGGGATGCGGGTATACGACTTCGGCTGGGTGCAGGGGGAGCGCGGCTGGGGGCGGCCGGCACAGAGCAGCATGCGGCTGCAGATGCACTCCACGGATCCAGACCTGCTCGAGCCCCGTCTCGGTTTGCCTCATTCCAAGGGCTGCATCCGCATTCCGGCCACACTGAACCGGTTCCTCGACCGCTATGGCATCCTCGACGCCGACTACGAGCGCGCGATGGCCGAGGGCAAGACCTTCTGGGTGCTGCGGCCGGACCGCGAGCCCACGCCCTGGTCGGGACGCTACCTGGTCGTGATCGATTCCAACCGCACCGAACCGCCCCACTGGACAACGGTTCCCCCCGCACGTCGTTGACCCGGACCGAGGGTCGGGGTCGCCAGCCGGACGACTAGATCGCAACGTGAGCGCGGTGTCGCCGGCGCGGACTCGTGGTCGCGCGCCAGGGGCCTTGCGCCTCTTCGAGCGCGCCCGGGATGTGTCGGACTCAGGCCCGGTCTTTGCACAGGTTCGAGCCCGCATTCCATCCCGAGCACCGGTCCGCGGCCCCTACACAACCAGATCCCTGGGCTGGGGGCGGTTGCTCGGTCTGGCCCGCCGGAAGGGCCGACCGGCGCGGGCCGGCTCTGGATGGCGTCGTTGGGCAAGGGAGGACGGTGATCAGCAAGACGAGACGGATCTGCCTATCGCTCGCGTGCGCGCTTGCGCTGGCTGCGCCGGGGGCGGGCGCCAAGTCGCGCTCGCACGCAGCGAGCTTCGACTCGGGCTGGTCGTTCACGCTCGCCGACGTGGAAAGCGCACACATCACCATCGACTTTCCTTCCCGCATGCCCGACCGCGCCCAACTCAAGTCCGAGCTGCGCCATGTCGGCGCGCGTTGGACGCGCGATGGCCAGCCGTTCGATCCCTCTCCGCTCGCCTCACTGGGCCAGAGCCTGCGCGTGCTCGTGCCGGTGCTCGGGCTGCACCACTGCCCCGATGCCGTAGGCGCCGCGCCACAGCGAGACGCGTGGAACCTGCAGATCGAGCTCGCGATCCGAACCCGCAGTCACGGTACGCTGCGAGTGCGCTCCAGTTCCAGCTGTGCGTACATGCTCCCGTGGCATGTCACCAATGCCGCGACGCTGGCGGCCTCCTACCAGCCGCAGACGGGACTAGCGATCCAGGAGCTGGTGATACCGGTGTGCCCGGAATGCCGCATGCAGACCAAACCCATGCCCGAGCCGTTCGTCGCCGGGCCTAACCGCGTGCGCTTTGAGACTTTGTTCGGTGCGCTCGTCGCGAGGTGGAAGCGCTTGGCCGCGAAAGATCCCGAGTGGGTCGCAGCGCAGACCGACGATCTCACCGCGGCGTTACGCTGGATGGACGAGGGGCGCTACCAGGCCGAGCTGCGAAAGCTGCTCGGTCGCAGAGCGCTGCCGCCCGCGGTGCGCCGCTTGGCCGAGGCAGAGCTCCAGCGCCTGCGGCAGAAGAATGCGCCGCGCGTCTCGGCGCAGGTCGAACAGACGTACTCTGCCGAGTAACGAGCCGCAGGCGCGGAAGCGAACCGGTCGACCCGAGAAGCGCGACTCGGCATTGGGGCCGCGCGAGGCGTACACTGCACATCCCGCACGCCCGCGAGCGCGGTCAGGCGCCCGGCGGCGGCGAGGCCCGTTGCACGGGCCCGTTCTTGCACCCGTAACTGAGTGATGCCGGCTTCTGCGTGCGCCTGACCGCCGTTTCGCCGCAGGCCGGCGAGGCGGATAGTTTTGCCCTCCGAATGCCACGTAGTTGCTTGTACTTAGAGCGCAGTTGTGAGAGATTTTAATGTAGAAGAAACTTAAGCGAGTGATCGGTCGCCCGGCGGGAGGCCCAGCGAGAAGAGGCCCTTGCTGCCGCGGAGCGATACGGCTCGGCTCAAGCGGGGACTAGACCAATAATGAAACCGCTGCGGGCGGTGGATCAGGGAGGGACTGTCGATCTGCCGGTCAACGCGCGCGTGCTCGCTCGGCTGCTGTCTGCGCTGGACAACGCGGCCACGTCTACGCACGCTCTGAGCGAGCTCGTGCTGTGCGATCCGGCGCTGACCCTGCATCTGCTGGCAAGCTCCGGACCCTATGCTCCAGGCGCCTCTCCGGCGCAGGCACTGTCGATCGACGCATGCTTGAGCCTCCTAGGACATGAAATGCTGCAGGCTTTGGTCTACCGGCAACTTGGCACACAGCTGTGCACCGATCCGACACTGTGCCCCCCGAGCATCCTGGCAAGCATCTGGGGCCGGTCGATCCTGTGCCGGGAGCTGGCGGGAGCACTGGCGCGCAAGCTGAATCGGCCCGTCGCGCCGGCGCGCCTTGGCGGGTTGTTCCATCTCTTGGGACGGCTCGCGTTGCTGCGATCCAGAGCGGAGGCGTACGTACCGATGCTGCGTGTGGTGAAGCGCAGCGCCGACCTCCTGCGAGCCGAGCGCGAGACCTTCGGTACCACACACAATGTCCTCGGAGCGACATGGCTCGAGCGCAGCGGTCTGCCTGGCTTCTTGCCGGAAGCGCTGCGTCTCATGCACGAGCCGGTCGACGGGTTGATCGACGCTCCTTATGAAGTCCGCACGGTCAAGGTGGCAGCGGCGCTGGTCGAAGACGGATGGAACGACGAGACGAGCCATGCAGCCGGCGAGCTGCTCGGCATGGACGCGTCCGCCGTCGTGCCCCTGCTGCAGGAGGCGCACGCCTCCGCCCGCGCTAACCCGGCCGGGATGGAGATCGAAGACAAAACGCGGTCCGCTGCGGCCCGGGATGCACGCCTGATGCTGGGCGGCGACCTGAGCCTGGAGCCCCCTGCGCGGATCGACACGCCCGCCGACCACGGGCTGCTCGAGACGATCTCGGCGATCGCCGAGTCTGGCGCCAACTGGAGCATGCGGCAGGCGCTCTCCGCGGCCGCGCATCCGCAAGACGCGCTCGTGCGTGTGCGCAGGCTGACGCGGCTGCTCACCGGCTTCGGCCATCAGCTCTTCTTCCTCGCCACCGCAGACGAGAAGAGCCTGGCCGGCGTGCCGGTCGGCGACAACCTCAAAGAGGTGGAGGAGCTGGCGGTGGCGCTGGAGACCTCGCCCAGCCTGCTCGCGCGCGCCGCGCGCGAGCGGCTGGCCGCGCGCGCGGTTGGCGCTGCATTGGACCAAGCAGCGGCCGTGGACCGGGTGCTGGCGCGCGTGATGGGCTCGCGCAATCTGCTGTTCGTCCCCATGACCCACGATTCGGCCGTGCTGGGTGTCACGGTCATCGCGCTGCCGGGCGAATCGCCGGAGCCGTGCGAGCAGGAAGGGCTCCTGGCGCGCATTGCCGTCGCGGGGGCAGACGCGCTGCGTCGAACCAGAGGCAAAACCGGCGGCGACGAGCAGACACGGGCGGAGCTGACCGAGCGCTTCCGCTCCGTCGCCAAGCGCATCGTGCACGAGGCCGGCAACCCTCTGAGCATCGTCAAGAACTACCTCAAGCTGCTGGGAGACAAGCTGCCCCCGAGCGAGGAGCTCACCGAACAACTGGAGATCCTGAATCAAGAGCTGGACCGCGTGGCGCGGATCCTCCAGCGCTTGTCCGATCCCTTCGCGGCCGAGCTGGAGCAGCCGTCGCACCTCGACCTGAACGCCATGGTGCACGAGCTGATGATCCTGTGCCGCGATACGCTCTTCGCCAAGCGCGGGATCGAAGTCGTGCAGCAGCTCGATCCCGTGCTCCCGCCGCTGGAATCCGATCCGGGCGCCATCAAGCAGGTTACGCTCAACATCCTGACCAATGCCGCGGAGGCGATGCCCAACGGCGGCCGGCTCACGGTGATGACCGCGGACAGCGTCAACCTGGGAGGCGAGCTGTTCGCGCTGCTGCAGATCAGCGACACGGGTGCCGGCGTGACACCGGAGGTCATGGAGCGCTTGTTCCAACCCGGCACGACCACCAAGGCGGAAGGCCACCAAGGCATCGGGCTCGCCGTCAGCGCCTCGATTCTGCAGCGCCTCGGGGGACGCATCCTCTGCCGCAGCAGCCCCGGCCGCGGCACCATCTTCCTCATCCTGCTCCCGCGGCGCGTCCACGCGCCCGCGCCCGCTGCCGTCGACGCGGGTGCATGAACACGAAAGGGTCATGCCGCCGGCGAACGAGCCATCGTTGATCCGTAGCGAATCCTCGGACCAGGCCCTGCGCATCCTGGTGGTGGACGACGAGGTGCGGCTGCGTCACAGCCTCGGATTGCTCCTGCGGCACCCGGGCCGGGAAATCGACGAGTGCGGGACCGGCAACGAGGCCGTGGATGCGCTCGCGCGCCGCAGCTACGACCTCGTGCTCCTCGATCTGCGCCTGCCCGACATGACCGGACTGCAGGTCATGGACCGGTTGCTTTCGCGGCCATCCCCGCCGACGATCATCGTGGTGAGCGCCGACGACGTCATCGACTCGGCCATCGGCGCGCTGCGGCGCGGAGCCTACGATTTCGTACGCAAACCCTACCAGCCGGACGAGCTGCTGCGCACGGTGGACAACGCGCTCCAGCGCAAGTCGCTCGAGCGCACCAACGCGCTGATCAGCGACCGGCTGCAGCAGTCGGAGCGGCTTCACCGCTATCTGGTGGACCACTCGCCCGATCTCATCTACACGGTGGACAACCAGGGCCTGTTCACCTACGTCAATCCGCAAGTCGATGCCATGCTCGGGTATACGAGCGAGGAGCTGGTCGGGCAGCCCTACCACCATATCGTTCACGAGGAGGACGTGGAGCGCGCCCGCTTCGTGTTCTGCGAGAGGCGGACGGGCGAGCGCGCCAGCCGCAACGTCGAGCTGCGCTTGAAGCGGCGCGCCGCGGGTGGCGATGCGCAGGCTGCGCAACCCGAGGCGGTGACGGTCGCGCTGAGCGCGACGGGCCTGTATCTCGACCACAAGGACACGCAGGGCAAGCCCCGCCTGATGGGCAGCTACGGGGTGGCGCGGGACATCACGGAGCGCAAGCTCGCCGAGGAGCGGATCAGCTTCCAGGCCTATCACGACCTGCTCACGCACCTGCCCAACCGCGCGCTGTTCAAGGATCGCCTCGGGGTTGCACTGTCGCAGGCGCAGCGCAGCGCGCGGCGCGTGGCGGTGTTGTTCATCGACCTGGATCGCTTCAAGCTCGTGAACGACAGCCTCGGCCACGCCGAGGGCGACGAGCTGCTGAAAGGCGTGGCGGCGCGGCTGCAGAGCTGCGTGCGCCGCAGCGATACCTTGGCGCGGCTGGGTGGCGACGAGTTCACCATCTTGCTGCCCGACCTGACCGATGCCGAAGACGCGGCCATGATCTCGCAGAAGGTCATCGACGAGCTGCGCCGGCCCATGCTGGTGGGCGGACAGGAGATCCGGCCCACCGCGAGCATCGGGATCGCGCTCTATCCGGACGACAGCACCGAGGCCGAGACGCTGGTCAAGCACGCGGACATCGCGATGTACCACGTGAAGGCCGAGGGCAAGGACGGCTATGCGTTCTTCTCGCCGGATATGAATGCGGCATTCCACCACAAGCTCACGCTGGAAACCGAGCTGCGGCGCGCGCTGGAGCTGGGCGAGCTGGAGCTGCGCTATCAGCCGCAGATCAGCGTGAGCCGGCGCCAGATCGTGGGGTTGGAGGCGCTCGCACGCTGGCGGCACCCGCAGCGGGGGCTGCTCACGCCGGATGCGTTCATCCCGCTCGCCGAGGAAGCGGGCCTGATCACCCGCGTGAGCGATTGGGTCCTGGACCAGTCTTGCCGCCAATTGGCTCAGTGGCGGCGGGAGGGATTCGATTATCTGCGCGTGAGCGTGAACCTGTCGCCGCGCGATTTCGACCGCGCTGACGTGGTGGAGCGCGTATTCGCGGCGCTGCAGCGCCACCAGGTGCCGCCGCACGGGCTGGTCGTCGAGATCACGGAGAACCTGCTCATGCGGGACACGGACCTCGTGGCCGACGCGGTGAGGCAGCTGCGCGATAGCGGCGTGCGCGTGTCCATCGACGACTTCGGCACCCGTTACGCGTCGTTCGGCTACCTCAAGAAGTTCGCGGTCAGCAGCCTCAAGCTGGACCAGACCTTCGTGCGGGATGTGAGCGCGGCGCGTCCTTACAGTCCCATCATCGTGGCCATCGTCGGCATCGCGCGCGGGTTCGACCTGCATCTCGTGGCGGAAGGCATCGAGCGTCCCCTGCAGCGAGACGTGCTGCGCGGGCTGGGCTGCGACGAGATGCAAGGCTTCCTGTTCGGCACACCGATGGAGGCGGCCGCGATCCGCCCTCTGCTGCCGGGCGGCGCGGTGGACGGCATCGAACCGTAATCCCGCACTCAACGGAGCCGTGCCCGGCTTCGCGGTGAGTGGATCGAGACCGGCGCACGCCCCGCGCGCATGACCAGCACCGCCACCGAGCTAGCGAGGCGCGGCGTGAATTCGGTAGGATAGCGGTCAAGGTAAGCTCCCAGTGGAACAGCCAACCCACGGACCCCATGCCATGAGCATCGAGCGGCGGCGCCTGGTCGCGCTCATCGAGTACGTGCAGCAGTCCGCGCGCATGCGCGTGAAGCCGGTGTCGAACGTGACCGACCATGGGCGTTTCCTTCTGCTGGAACATCAGCTCGCCGGCATGGACGGAGTCCGGATCAATGACGCCGGCGTGGACGGGGACGACGAGCTGTGGCTGGGTGTGCCGCGCCCGCCCGGCCCCGATCTGCCGCCCAGGCCGGAAAACCCCTGGCTCGCGCCCTGGGTCGCGGTCGGTGGCCCGCTGCTGCAGGCGCCGCGGCTCGCCGCCTCGGTCGAGGGCTGGGCGCTGGTGGCGGCGGGCACGCATCGCGAGGCCGGCCGTAGCGCCGGGAGTGCGGCCGAGATGGCGAAGCCGGAAATACAGCCCGAGCGGCGCGTTGCGCTTTCCGACTATGAGTTCGCGGGTGAAGTGGAAAAGCAGTTCGCGCTGTACCTGGAGCAGGCTTGGAAGCCCTGGACGGAAGCGGAGCGACGACGCCGGCGTCTGTCGCGGCTGTATGTCCAGCTCTTCACGCTGCAACAGGAGCTCTCCGGCGACATGGTCGAGGGGCAGCTCGAGCTGGTGTGGGGAGTGGGCCTCGGCGTGTGGAAGGGCAAGGGCACCGAGGTCTCCGCTGCGTACCCGCTGATCACGCGCCAGGTCGATCTCACCTTCAACGCGCAGACCGGAGCGGCCGAGATCCGCCCGCGCGACGTCGACGCCAAGCTCGAGCTGGATTATTACGCTTCGACCGACAACCCCGGCGTCGCCACCGCCGAGCGTGAGGCAAAGTCGTTCTTCGCGCGGGCCACGACGACGCTGTCGCCCTTCGATCCGCAGACCTACGCGCCGCTGCTCGACATCATCAAGGCCTGCCTCGAGGTCGAAGCCGACGTCCCGCTGCCCGGCGACCTGAGCTTCGCTCCCGCCGAAGAGCAACTCAAGGTGACCGATACCTGGGTGCTGTTCGCCCGCCCGCGCAGCGCCAGCCTGCTGGTCCAGGATCTGGACAAGTTGGCGCAGGCGGTGCACCGGCTGCCGGACACCGAAGCGTTGCCCGCTGCGGTGGCGGCCCTGGTCACCGATCCCGCCACCCGCGCGGCCTCGATCGAGCTGCCGCTGTTTCGCGGAGTGAGCCCCGCGCCGCATGCCGGCGCGAGGGACACGCAGCCGAAGACCCAGGATCTGTATTTCCCCAAACCCTACAACGACGAACAGCTGCGCATCGTCCAGCTCCTGGAGGCCAGCGACGGGGTCGCGGTCCAAGGCCCGCCGGGCACCGGCAAGAGCCACACCATTGCCAACATCATATGCCACTGGCTGGCCAACGGACGGCGCGTGCTGGTGACGTCGATGAAGGACCCGGCGCTCGCCGTGCTGCGCGAGAAGCTGCCCGAGCAGATTCAGCCGCTCGCGATCTCCCTGCTGGGGAGCGAGCAGGAGGGCCTGAAGCAGTTCGAGCGCTCCGTGCTGCAGATCGCGTCCGAAGTGCAAGGGGTGGATGTCGCGCTGCTCACGCGCGAGATCGCGCAGCTCGAGGAAACGATCGAGGTGCTGCACGCCCGCCTCGCGCGCATCGACACGGACCTCGCCCGCTGGGCCCGGCTGAATCTGGCGCGCATCGACCTCGAAGGCGAGCGCATCGACCCGCTGGATGCCGCGCGCGAGGTGATCGAGCACGCCGGTGTGTTCGAGTGGTTCCCGGATGCGCTCGGCGTAGGACCGCAGTTCGCGCCGCGCCTCGGGGAAGAGGACGTGGCGCGCCTGCGAGAGGCGCGCCGGCAGCTCGGCAAGGATCTCGA
>DATJVI010000007.1:0-23340 GCA_035501875.1 Burkholderiales bacterium | reverse complement strand
GTGGGCTCGTCGAAGATCAGGATGTCGGGCGCGCTCACGATTGCTCTGGCGATGGCCACGCGCTGCTGCTCGCCGCCGCTCAGCTTCACCGGCGGGAGCTGAGCGCGCTCCTTCAAGCCCACGATCTCGAGGTACTGCAGCGCCAGCCTGAGCGACTCGTCCCAGTCCTGCTTCTTCAGGATCAATGGAATGGCGACGTTCTCCGCCGTGGTCAGCCGAGGAAACAGGTGATAGTCTTGAAACACAAAGCCGATCGTGTTCAGCCGGAAGTGCGCGAGCTGATCGGCGGGCAGGCTCCAGATGTCCCGGTCCTTGACGGTGACGCTGCCCGAATTGGGCCGGAGGATCCCGGAGATCATGCTGAGCAGCGTGGTCTTGCCGCTGCCCGAAGGACCCTCGATGTAGAGCATTTCGCCGAAGCTCGCTTCGAAGCTCACACCGCGGATGGCGAAGGTCTTTGCGTCGCCTTCGCCGAACCACTTCACGAGCTCGTTGGCGCGGATCGCGGCAGCGGGCATATCAACCCCGGAAGATGTCGAAGGGCTCGATGCGCAGCACCTTCCGGATCCCGATGTAGCTGGAAACGCCCGCGATGATCAGCACCATGACGAAAGCAAGGACGATGTTTCCGTAAGTGGTCATGGCGGCATAGCTGGGCAGCCTGAGCTGGGCGGTGAAGATCAGCAGCGTGCTCAAGCCGATGCCCAGGCCATAGCCCGTGAGCGCGGCGAAGGTGGCCTGCCACAAGATCATGGCGATGAGTTGCGAGCTCTTCGCCCCGATCGCCTTCAAGGCGCCGAACCGCTCCAGGTTCTCCAAGATGAAGGTGTAGAACGTCTGGCCGGAGATGGAGAGGCCGACGATGAAGCTGATGACCGCCATCAGCATGACGTTCGTGCCCAGTCCCGTCTGATACATGTAGAAGCGGCTGATCCGCTGGATGAACTGCTCCTTGGTGAGCGCGTCGTAGCCCAGGCGTTTCACCTCGGCCTGGATGTGGGGGATGACAGTGGCGTTTTTGGGTTCGATCAAAACGAAGGATGTGGTGAACCGGGTGGATGGGATATAGCGGATCGCCCGGGTGTACGTCGTGTACAGGGTGGGGATCCCGAACAGTCCGCTGGTGGCGACCTTGGCGATCCCGACGACTACGCCGCGGTGGTCGTTGATCTCGAACTCGCTGCCTAATGCCGGGTTGCCGAGCTTGCGGAACTCCGCGTCGTGCACGACGATGAAGCCGTTCTCGGCGTAGATGTCTTCGATGTTCCCCGTTTCCAGAGCCGGCCGGCCGAACAAGCTGGAGTCGTCCAGCCCGATCACGCTGGCGGCCTGGTACGTGCCGTCGCGCACCTTGACGAGCGCGGCGCCGGAGTACAGCGGCACCGCATAGCTCACGCCCTCGATGCTGCGCACCGCGTCCAGGACGTAGTCGGGTAGCGGGATCGTGCTGAGCACGTTGTTGACGGCCGGGTCCATCACCCACATCGTCGCGCCGACATTGGTCACGGTGGACGCCGAACGGCGCAGGATGCCGGAGAACATCGAGGTCATCATGATCATCAGGAACACTGCGAACGTGATCCCGACGATCAGGGCGGCGAACTTCCCTCTGTCGTTGACCAGCAGCTTGTACGCGATCCGGAACAGACCCGGCATGGTCTATCGGCCTACGGGAGTGCTCGCTTAGCGAGCCGCCGGCCGGCACCGGCGACTTCGCGCGGGGACTTCAGCGCAAGGTCTGGAGGTAAGCGACCAGATCGTCGATCTCCTGTGCGTTCGGTACGCCGGTAGGCATGATCGTCCCGGGCACCTGCTTGGTCGGCGCGGCGAGGAATTTGCGCAGGGAGGATGCGCTCCAGGTGATGTCCGAGTCGACCATCGCACGAGAATGAACGCCTGATTGCTCCGTCCCCGCCTTGCGCCCGATGATGCCTACTAGGCTCGGGCCGAGCGTCGGCGCGGTGCCATCGCCGCCGTGACAGCCGAGACAGCGCAGGTCGTACACGCGCTTTCCGGCGGCGGCGTTGCCCGCGGCGAGCGCCGCGACGGAGAACAGACCGATCAACGCAAAGCCGCAGGTTGCTACGCTACGCCGCACGGTACGCGTATGATTTGTTCCAAGTCGGTTGCGGCAGCGCGGTTTCGAGTTCATCTCTTGTCTCCAGTGGTGGGGTATGCCAAGCCTACCTCAACGCGACGCGATAGGTGGCACCTCTTGTTGCGGGATGCGTGGTGTGAGCCCCTGAGAATCCTGCGCCGTCTATGTCGGACCGCTACGACGTTCGAACATGGTAAGCGCCACCGGGTTGGCGGATTTGATGGAGATCAACGAGGCGCGACGTTCCACGCCGAGTATCCGGTCCGGGCGGAGGTTGGGCGCTTCGATCCGGCGGGGAGCTGCAAGGGAGAGCGAAAGCCCGGGGTAAGCCACGGGCATGGAGCACTCGGCCCAGTCCTACGTGCCCGTGCCCCGGCGCAAGGTTGAATGCATGAGTTCACCGCAACGGTTGCTGGAGCGGTATGTGGAAGCCAAGGACTTGACGCGTCCGTACCTGATGGAGGAGATCTACGCAGCCGATGCGGTACTGACCTACTCCATCGCCACCCATGCCATCGCCTTCCCGTCCAGAGTGAAGGGCCGGGAAGGGATCACACGCACCCTGGTCGTCGATTTTGCCGACCGCTTCGACCGTTGCAGGACCTTCTACGTGTGCGACTCGCTGCCACCGGTCGCGGGTGCGAGCTTGCGCGTTCCGTGGCTTGTGCTGATGCGGGAGCGCGCCGCTTCGAGCCTGCGGATCGGCAAGGGCTACTACGTCTGGGAATTCACCCAATCGGAGCCGCTGCGGGTCACCGGCATGCACATCCATATCGCGCGCATGGATTCCATCGCCGATCCGAGCGGCTCGCTGCTCAGCGCCACGCAGGCGGTCCTGCCGTATCCTTGGCTGAAACCGGCGGCGCTGGGCTCTGCGTTCTCGGCCCTGCTCGACACCAGCGCCGCGCTTTCCTTTCTGAAGGATTTCGTGCAGCCGCTGGACGGCGGCGTCGCCAGCGCTCGCTAGAGCAGTCCGGTCTCGCGCCGGTGACCAGCGTCCCGGTTTCGCGTCGAACGCGAGGCCCGAGTGCGCGCCGGAGCGGTGCACGGCAAGCCTGTTGACGCACCGTAGCCGTGCGGCTACTCTTGGCTTCGCCCGCATAACATCCTAAGCGAAAAGAGCTTATGGGCAACGCAGCGCATGGCACGCTGAATGCGAAAGGAGACGGGGCGCCGCAGCACTGCTGCCCTGCGCCAGGGTTGCGTACAGGCCCGAACGGCATCGGCGTCTAGCAGCCTCCAGATCCGAAGAACTTGAGACCGAACCCCACCCAAACCAGGAGGAGACCATGGCGAAAGAAATCTTTTGTGCATTCGGCATCGACGTGGATGCGGTGGCCGGATGGCTCGGGTCGTACGGCGGCGAAGATTCACCCGACGACATCTCGCGCGGGATGTTCGCAGGCGAGGTCGGGACACCGCGCCTGGTCAACCTGTTCAAGCGGCTCGGCGTAAAGACCACCTGGTTCATCCCCGGCCACTCGATCGAAACCTTTCCGGAGCAGACCGCGATGGTCGTGGAGGCCGGCCACGAGATCGGGATCCACGGCTATTCGCACGAAAACCCGATCGCGATGACGCCCGAGCAGGAAGAGGCGGTGCTGGACAAGTGCATCGACCTGGTCACGAAAGTGTCCGGCCGGCGGCCCACCGGGTACGTCGCCCCGTGGTGGGAATTCAGCCCCGTCACCAACGAACTGCTGCTCAAGAAAGGCATCAAGTACGACCACAGCCTCATGCACAAGGACTTCGAACCCTACTATGTGCGCGTGGGAGACCGCTGGACGCTGATCGACTACTCCAAGAAGCCGCAGGAGTGGATGAAGCCGCTGCAGCGCGGCACCGAGACGGACCTGATCGAGATCGCCGGGAGCTGGTACCTGGACGATCTCCCGCCGATGATGTTCATCAAGAAGGCGCCCAACTCCCACGGCTTCGTGAACCCGCGCCATCTGGAGGAGATGTGGCGTGACCAGTTCGACTGGGTGTACCGCGAGATGGACTACGCGGTGTTCACCATGACGATCCACCCCGACGTTTCAGGGCGGCCGCAGGTGCTGATGATGCTGGAGCGCCTGTTCAACCACATCATTCGGCACCCGGGGGTCAAGTTCACCACGTTCGACGAGATCGCCAACGACTTCGCGCGCCGCAGCCCGCGCAAGAAATAGGAGGGGTGCGAACGGAGCAAGCCGCCCATGATGAGCATCCGGGGAGGAGCGACATGGAAAGCTGGCGTAACCGCAAGACGCTGATCCTGAGCCGCACCGAGATGATGGGTCTGCTCACGCCCGCGGAGTACAACGCGTGCGTGGAGCAGGCCTATCGCATGCACGGCGAGCGGCGCTTCTACATGGACCCGAAGGGCCACATCGTCCTGGACAAATATCCGGGCGAGTGGGAGGCCATGCCCTCCTATATCGAAGAGCCGGAGGCGGCCGCTTGCAAGTGGGTGTCGATCCGCGAGCGCAACCGCGAGAAGTACGATCTGCCCACCGTCTTCTCGATCCTGATCTACACCCACCCCGAGACCGGCTTCCCGCTCGCGATCTGCGACGGCAGCCACCACACCGTGATGCGCACCGGCGCGGCCGCAGCGGTCTCGGCCAAGTGGCTGGCGCGCAAGGACTCGAAGGTGCTCGCCATCGTAGGGGCAGGACACATGGCGGCGGGCGTGCTCGCCACCTGCAACGAGGTCTTCCCATGGCGGCAGGTGCGGGTCTGGAGCCGCTCGCAGGGCACGCTGGATCACTTCGTGGGCGAGCAGCGGCCGCAGTTTCCGAGGCTCGAACTGGTGCCCTCCACCAATCTCGAGAAAGTGGTGCGCGGAGCGGATGTCGTCGTCACCGTAACGCCGGCGCGTGCGCCCATTGTCAAGCAGGACTGGATCGCCGACGGCACTCACATCGCCGCGCTGGGAGCCGACAAATCGGGGGACCAGGAGCTCGACCCGGCGATCCTCCAGCGCGCCCGCATCTTCGTGGACGACATCCGGCAATGCCGCACCGACGGCGAGATCAACGTGCCGCTGTCGCAGGGGTTGCTGAAGGAAGCGGACATCGCCGGCGAGATCGGCGAGGTGATCGCGGGCAAGAAGAAGGGCCGGACCTCGGATCGAGAGATCACGCTCTTCGACTCGACGGGCATCGCGCTGCAGGATTCGGCCACCATCCCACTCGAGTACGAGCGGGCGCTGGCCGCCGGCGTGGGGATCGAGAAGAAGATGATCTCGACTTGAGTTGTAAGTTCTATCGTGGCCAACAGAGGAGAAGACCATGAGCAAGAAGCGTAAGGTGGGGAGTACCACAGAGCGCACCAAGTCGCGGACCTCGCTTGGGCGCAGGCGTTTTCTCAAGACGGCAGCGGTGACGGCGGGCGCCGCGGCCAGCTCGGGTCTCATCGACGGCTTCCCGCTGGTGTGGTCTCAGAACATCAAGGACATCACGCTCGTGCACGTGGGCGGCTCCTACTCGGCGATCATCGACATCGCCAAGAAGGCGACCGAAGACCTCGGCTTCAAGGTGGAGATGCAGACCGCGCCGCACGATGCGCTGTTGAACCGCCTGCTCACCCAGCCGAACACGATCGATATCGCCGACACCGAGTACTTCTTCCAGTACTACATGATCAAGAAGGGCACCCTGCAGCCGATCGACCTGCAGAAGCGCTTCAAGTGGTGGGACAAGGTGGTGCCGATCTTCACCAAGGGCGAGTACCCCGACGGACGCAAGGTCTCCACGCAGGGTTGCCTGCCGTACAAGGTGCAGTACGTGGACGGACCGGGCGCCAAGGATTTCGCCAAGAAGCCGACCAAGTGGGCGACCGGTGTGCCGACCGTGTACAACGCCGACACGCTGGGGATCCGCCCGGACAAGGTGCAGAAAATCGAAAGCTGGACCGCCCTGCTCGACCCGAAATTCAAGGGCAAGACGGCGATCGTCTCGGTGCCCTCGATTGGAATCATGGATGCCGCCATGGCGATCGAAGCACGCGGGGACATCAAGTACGGCGACAAGGGGGACATGACCAAGGCGGAGATCGACAAGACCATCGAGATCCTGATGAAGGCCAAGAAGGACGGACAGTTCCGCGCCTTCTGGAAGACCTTCGACGAATCGGTGAACCTGATGGCGGCCGGTGAGACCGTGGTGCAGTCGATGTGGTCGCCTGCGGTCACCGCGGTGCGCGCTCGCGGCATCCCCTGCTATTACGCGCCGCTCAAGGAGGGATACCGCGCGTGGGCGAGCTGCCTCGGCCTGATGTCCCACCTCAAGGGGGCGAAACTGGATGCGGGCTACGAGTATCTGAACTGGTACATGTCCGGGTGGCAAGGCGCATTTATCGCCAAGCAGGGCTACTACAGCTCGGTCCTGGAGACGGTGAAGAAGCAGATGACCGAAGACGAGTGGGGGTACTGGTTCGAAGGTAAGCCGGCCAAGGGTGAGATCAAGGATCCGTATGGCAACGTGCTGGAGAAGCCAGGCGCGGTGCGTGACGGCGGCAGCTTCTGGCAGCGGATGGGCAACGTGGCGTGCTGGAACACGCTGATGAAGGAGAACGTCTACCTGATCAAGCGCTGGAACGAGTTCCTCACGGCCTGAGGTGATCCGCGGGCGAGGCGCTGGCCGCCTCGCCCGTCCGCCCTGGCAGCGCTCGCGGAGGACCGGCCATTAAACTGTCTCCCACCGCCATCTCCTACCTGCAGGTCGCCCCGCTGCTGCTGGTGCTGGCGGCCTTTTTCGGCCTGCCGCTGCTGATGATCATCGGCGTGAGTTTTTTCGACTACGACGGGGTGAGCAGCGTGCCGGCGTTCCAGTTCGGCAACTACATCGACCTGTTCACTTCGCGCAATACCTACGCGCTGTACCTCAAAACGTTGGAATATGCGCTGATCGTGTGGGCCATCACCCTGGCCATTGGCTTCACCGTGTCATATTTCCTCGCTTTCCACGTGCGCAGCCTGCTGTGGCAGATGGCGCTCTTCCTACTGTGCACGGTGCCATTCTGGACCTCCAACATCATCCGCATGATCTCCTGGATCCCGTTCCTCGGGCGCAACGGAGTGTTCAATCAGGCGCTGATGGGGCTGGGGATCACGCGGGAGCCGCTGGAGTTTCTGCTGTTCTCGGATTTCGCAGTCATCATCGCGTATGTGCACCTGTTCACGCTCTTCATGATCGTCCCGATCTTCAACGCCATGGCGCGCATCGACCGCTCCATCATCGAGGCGGCGCTGGACGGGGGCAGCAGTCGCCTGCGCGTCATCTGGGAGATCGTCGTCCCGCTGTCCAAGACCGGCATCGCGCTGGGCTCGATCTTCGTGATTACGCTGGTGATGGGCGACTTCTTCGTCGTCAACACCATGAGCGGCGGTCACAGCGCCTCGGTTGCGCTCGCGATGTACAACCAGATCGCTGAGGTCCAGTACCCGCCGGCGGCTGCCAGCGCGGTGGTGCTTCTCATCATCGTCGTGCTCATGGTCGCCGCCATCCTGCGCCTGGTCGACGTGCGGCGCGAGCTGGCCGGCTGAGCGGAACGAGATCATGCAAAGAGAGCTCGGAAAGCGGCCGTGGACGTTCTATGTGCTCGCGGCCTTCTTCGCGCTGTTCGTGCTGTTCCTGTACGGCCCGATGTCCGCGATTTTCGTGCTGTCCTTCCAGGGGCCGACCGGAGGGCTCACCTTCCCCATGAACGGGGTGTCGTTGCGCTGGTTCTCGGCGTTGTTCAGCCAGGAGCGCACCGGGGATTTCGCGGGCGGCTTCACGCGCTCCATCGTGCTGGCGCTGCTCGTCCTCGCGCTTACGGTGGCGATCTCGGTGTTGGCCGGGCTCGCCTTCCGCAGGCGTTTCTTCGGCGCGAGCTTCGTGTTCTACCTGGCGGTGGCGAGTCTGATCATGCCCGGACTGCTGGTCGGACTGGGAGTAGGCCTCACCTACCAGACGCTGGGGCTCACGGCGAGCTGGTTCAGCTCGGCGCTCGGGGCACAGCTCACCTGGACCCTGCCGTTCGGGCTGCTCATCATGTTCGCGGTGTTGAGCCGCTTCAACCGCGCCTACGAGGAGGCCGGGCGCGACTTGGGCGCGAGCAACTGGCAGATTTTCTGGATGGTCGTCGTGCCGATCCTGTTCCCCGGCATGATCGCGGTCGCGCTGTTCGGGTTCACGTTGTCCTACGACGAATTCCCGCGGACCATTCTCACGGTGGGTGCGAAGAACACGTTGCCGCTCGAGATCTGGGGCATGACCACCAACGTGACTTCCCCGGCGCTGTATGCGCTGGGGACGGTCACCACACTGGTGTCCTTCACCGTGATCATCGTGGCGCTGGGCTCGATCGCCATCATCGAGCGGCGCCGCACCCGCGGACCGATCTCCGCCCCGGAGGGGGAGCCGGTGCGGAGCGACGCCTGAAGGAAGGCAGCGGCAGAGAGCATCATGAGACCAACTGAACGGCAAGCGACGGCGCGCGGCGGCATCGAGCTGGCGGGCGTAACCAAGCGCTTCGGCGAGACGGTCGCCGTGAACAACATCAATCTCAAGATTCCGGCCGGCTCGTACTGCTGTCTGCTCGGCCCCTCCGGCTGCGGCAAGACGACCATCCTGCGGATGATCGCAGGCCATGAGTCCCCGACCGAAGGGGACGTGCTGATCGACAACGAGAACGTCACCGGCTCGCCGCCGGTGCGCCGCGGCACGGCCATGATGTTCCAGAGCTACGCGCTGTTCCCGCATTTGAGCTGCCTCGACAACGTGGCCTTCAACCTCAAGGTGCGCGGGGTGGACAAAGCCGAGCGGCACGAGCGCGCGCTGGCGATGCTGGATCGGGTGCGCATGAAAGCCTTCGCCGACCGCTTGCCGGCGCAGCTGTCCGGCGGACAGCAGCAGCGCATCGCGCTGGCACGCGCGCTCATCACGAATCCACGCGTGCTGTTGCTGGACGAGCCGTTGTCCGCCCTGGACGAGTTCCTGCGATTGCAGATGCGCGGCGAGTTGAGGCGCATCCAAGCCGACGTCGGCATCACGTTCGTCCACGTGACGCATACCCAGTTGGAAGCGATCGCGCTCGCCGACATGGTCGTCGTCATGGACCAAGGGCAAATCGAGCAGGCCGCCTCCGCGCGCGAGGTGTACGATCGCCCGCGAACCGGATATGTGGCGCGCTTCATGGGCGGACAGAACGTATTGTCCGGCACGGTGGTGAGCCGTGACGCAGCCATGGTCACCATCGACAGCGGCCCCAAACAGGTGACGCTCTCGGCCCCCAGCGCGGGGGTCACGGTGGGCTCGAAGTTCGAAGCGGCGGTGCGCCGCGATCATGTTCGCCTGGCGCGTGCAGACTCGCAGGGCGCGCCGGCCGGGCCGAACGCCGTGACCGGCCGCGTCGCGGCGATCGAGTATCAGGGGACGTGGCTGAAGATCACCCTGGAAGAGGCGTGCGGCGAGGAATTCGTCGCCAATCTGCCCGACGCCGTGTTCTTCGCCGATCCGCTTGCCATCGGGGATGCCGTGATCGCGCGATGGGATCCGGGTGAGCTGCATTTCCTCAGCACCGCGGCCAAGGGCGCACTGGCCGGGTCCGCTGGCTCGCCGCTCACCGAGCACAGCGAGATGGCGACAGCCGGGGGCCGCTGATGTGCGGATTTTGCGGCGTCTTCCTGACCGAGACGCACTGGTCCGATGGATCCGTTGCGGGACCGCAACCGGGAGGGCGAACGCGACGGCAGGAACGCGCGCACCGCGTAGCGTTGGCAAACCGAGTCTTGCGCCAGTACGGCCTGAAGCTTGCCGACTGGCAAGGCAGCGCCTACCTGCTCAGCAGTCAGACCGGCCAGACGGAGGTCGTCCCTAGCGTCGCGGCCGTATGGCCCGCCGCCGAGTTGCTGCGCAAGATCGCGCTCGACCCCTTCGACGAAACGCTGCTGGAAGCGCTGGAGCGAGACTGACGTGGATCGCGTACCGGAGACTCGCGACCAGGGTCTGCTCCCGGTGACCGTGATCACCGGCTTCTTGGGCAGCGGCAAGACGACGCTGCTGCAGCGCCTGCTGCGCTCTCCACGCATGCAGCGCACAGCGGTGCTGATGAACGAGTTCGGCGAGGTTGGGCTGGACCATCTGCTGCTCGAGCACGTGGCGGAGTCCGTCGTGCTGTTGAAGAGCGGTTGCATCTGCTGCAGCATCCGCGACGACCTCAAATCGGCGCTGCGAGGGCTGCTCAGCCGGCGCGACCGGGCAGAGGTGCCCGAGTTCGACCGCGTGGTGATCGAGACGACAGGGCTCGCGGACCCCGCGCCGATCCTGTACACGCTGGTGAGCGAGCCGGTCGTGCGGCATCACTTCCTTCTTGCCACCGTGATCACGACCGTGGATGCCGTCAACGCGGATCTGCATCTGTCGCGCAACCCGGAGGGGGTCCGGCAGCTCGCCGCCGCGGATCGTGTGGTCATCACCAAGACGGACCTTGCCGAACACGCGCAAGTCGCCGCAGTGCGTGCTCTGTGCCGCCGCATCAACCCGTCCGCGGAGCTTCTCGATGCTGCGGAAGTCGGATCCGATCCGGATCTGCTCCTGGCCGTGCGAGCGCCTGAAGTCCACTCACGGGCAGCTCCTGGACCGGACGCGACCTTGGACACGCAGGCGGGTCAGACGCACTTCGCTGCGCTCCAGCGTCATGGGGAAAACGTGCGCAGCCTTAGCTTGGTGCTGGACGACCCGCTCGACTGGACCGCATTCGGCGTCTGGCTCAGCATGCTGCTGCACCGGTACGGAAACGACGTGCTGCGCGTGAAGGGGATCCTTCAGGTGCGGGAGCTTCAGGCTCCGGTGTTCATCAACGCCGTGCAGCACATCGTGCACCCGCCGCAGCACCTGGCGAGCTGGCCCACGGACGATCATCGGTCGCGCATCGTGTTCATCACGCGCGGAGTCGACCGTGAGCGGCTGCAGCGATCGCTGGCCGCGTTCACCAAGGTTAAGGTGTCCGAGGCCTCTTACGCCTGATCTTGCGGGGCGCGAGCGCCGCAGTGCATGCGCGCCCGGCGCGATCGACCGGGCCGTGCGAGGAGTGTGAGCCATGAGTGATGTCGCCATCGACGCGCAGCGGCTGTGGAAGTCGCTGATGGACCTCGCCGAGATCGGCGCGACCCCGAAAGGCGGCGTGCGCCGGCTCGCCCTGACGGAGCTGGATGGCCGGGCGCGCGACCTGTTCGTGCGCTGGTGCGGATCGGCGGGCTGCTCGGTTACCGTGGACCGGATCGGCAACATCTTCGCGCGGCGCGCCGGCGAGGACGAAAGCCTGCCTCCGGTGGTGACAGGCAGCCATCTCGACACTCAGCCATCGGGCGGAAAGTTCGACGGCAACTACGGCGTCATGGCCGGGCTCGAAGTGCTGCGCACGCTCAACGACCGGCATATCCGGACGCGAGCCCCGGTCGAAGTGGCGGTGTGGACCAACGAGGAAGGCTCGCGCTTCACACCCGTCATGATGGGCTCCGGCGCTTTCGTCGGCGCATTCTCGGTCGAGTCGACGCTCCAGCGTGCGGACCTGGACGGCATCAAGGTCCGCGACGCGTTGGCGTCGATCGGGTACGCCGGAAAGACGGAGGTCGGCGGACGGCGCATCGGCGCCTACTTCGAGGCGCATATCGAGCAGGGGCCGATCCTGGAGGATACGAACAAGGTGATCGGCGTGGTGACCGGCGCGCTGGGCCTGCGCTGGTATGACATCGTGGTCACGGGGCAGGACGCGCATGCCGGCCCGACGCCGATGCGGTTGCGCAAAGACGCCATGGTGGCCGCAGCGAAAATGGTGGCCGAGGTCAACGCGCTGGCGCTGCGCTATCAACCCGACGGCCGCGGCACGGTCGGATTCATGCAGGTCAAGCCGAACTCGCGCAACGTCATCCCAGGAGAAGTGCGCTTCTCGGTCGATCTGCGGCACGCGAGAGACGAGGATCTCGACCGGATGGAAAGCGACATGCGTGCGAACTTCGCCGAGATCGCAACCTCGCAGAACGTGAGCTCGGCGATCGAGCGCGTCGCCAACTATCCGGCGTGCAGGTTCGACGCCGGTTGTGTCGCGGCGGTGCGAAATGCTGCGGGCGCTTTGGGAGTCAGTCACATGGACATCGTGAGCGGCGCCGGCCACGATGCGATCTACATGGCGCGCGTGACGCCGACCAGCATGATCTTCGTCCCGTGTGAGGGCGGCATCAGCCACAACGAGATCGAGAACGCCGAGCCCGAGGACCTTGCGGCGGGGTGCAACGTGCTCCTGCGCGTGATCCTCGAGCGCGCCGGGGTCGCGGCGTGAAGCCGAAAGTCGTGCTGTTGGCGACGGGCGGGACGATCGCGTCACGCTACGATCCCGCGCTGGGCCGCACGGTCGCATCCCAGCGCGCCGAAGATCTGCTGCAAGCGCTGCCGGAGGTTTCGCGTGTGGCGCAGCTCGAGGTGGTGGACTTCGCGACCATCCCCAGCTTCGACATGAGCGTGCAGTTTGCCTTCGGCCTTGCCAAGCGCATCGACGAGCTGCTGGCTCGACCCGATGTCGCCGGCGTGGTGGTCACGCACGGCACCGACACAATGGAGGAGACCAGCTATCTCGCCGATCTGCTCCTCTCATCCGACAAGCCGGCGGTGTTCACCGGCGCGCAGCGCGCGCACGACGATCCGCAATCGGACGGCCCGTTCAACCTCTTGAACGCTCTGCGCGTGGCGGCGTCCCCGGAGGCACGGGGACTGGGCGCGGTGGTCTGCTTCAACGGCACGATCCATGCCGCGCGCGACGTGACCAAAGTGCACACGAGCGCGGTGGAAACCTTTCAGTCCTATGCGCACGGCGCGCTGGGCGAGGTAGATGGCGAGCAGGTGGTGATGTATCGGCGGCCTGCGATGCGGCGTGCGTTCCGCATCGAGCAGTTGGAAGATCGCGTCGAGCTCATCCGCCTGATGTTGGGCATCGACTTGCGCATGATGGAAGCCGCGCTGGAACGGGATGTGGCCGGACTGGTCATCGAGGCGTTCGGGCGCGGGAACGGGCCTGCACGTCTGGGAGAGCTGGTGCGGCTTGCGACCCGAAAAGGCGTCCCCGTTCTGATCTGTTCGCGCTGTCCGGCCGGCAGGGTGCAGCCGATCTACGGCGGAGGCGGCGGAGGGCGCGATCTTGCCGACGCGGGCGGCGTCTTCACGGGCGACTTGAAGGGGCCCAAGGCGAGACTGTTGTTGATGGTGTTGCTGTCGAGCGCAGAGACGAGAGCGCGGATCGCGCAGACCGTCGCGGCGCTCGCGCCGTGAGGTCGGACTAGCGCGCAGAGCAGGAGGACCGGATGGCTACTACCTTGATCAAGAGCGGCAGGATCGTGACGGCGGTGGACGACTACAACGCCGACATCCTCATCGATGACGGACGCATTCAGACCATCGGCAAGAACATCGCCGCCGGTCCAGGCGTCGAGGTGCACGACGCAGGCGGCCTGCTGGTCCTGCCCGGCGGAGTCGACGTGCACACGCATCTGGACTGGGAGTTCGGCCCGTCGCGCACGGTGGACACCTTCGGGACCGGGACCAAGGCCGCTGCGTTCGGCGGAACGACGACAGTCATCGACTTCTGCAACCAGACTGCGGGGAAGAGCCCGCTCGAGGGGCTCGAGGATTGGCACAAGCGGCGCGCGAGCGCCTGCGTGGATGTGGGCGCGCACATGATCATGCTCGACGTGAACGAGCAGAGCTTGAGGGACATGAAGACGCTGATCGACCGCGAGGGAGTCACCAGCTTCAAGCTGTTCATGGCCTACCCGGGCGTGTTGATGGTCGATGACGGAGCGCTGTTCAAAGCGCTGCGCGTGGCGGGCAGCAACGGCGCGATGACCTGCATTCATGCGGAGAACGGCCCGGTGATCCAGGTGCTCACTCAGGAAGCCGTGGCGCAAGGGTTGCGCGCGCCGAAGAACCACGCGACGACCCGCCCATCGATCCTCGAGGGAGAAGCCACGCATCGGGTCATCCGCCTCTCCGAGCTGGCCGGCGCGCCCATCTACATCGTGCACCTGTCGGCTGGTGAAGCATTGGCGGCAGTGACGGAGGCGCGAGACCGCGGAATCCCGGTGCACGCGGAAACCTGCCCGCACTATCTGTTCCTCACCGCCGACGAGTACGAGCGCCCCGAATTTCAGGGCGCCAAGTATGTCATGACGCCGCCGCTGCGCGATCATGCTCACCAGAAGCAGCTCTGGCGCGGGCTCAAGACCGATGATCTGCAGGTGGTCTCCACCGACCACTGCCCGTTCTGCTTCAACGAGCAGCCTTACGGCTTGAAGTTCTCCAAGCAGCAGGGGAAGAACGACTTCAGCAAGATCCCGAATGGCGCACCGGGCATCGAGACCCGCCTGCCGCTCGTGTTCGATGGCGCAGTCCACATGCACGGCATGTCGCTCAACCGCTTCGTCGAGATCACGGCGACCGCGCCCGCCAAGCTGTTCGGGCTGTTTCCACGCAAGGGGACGATCGCCGTGGGCTCCGACGGAGACATCGTCCTGTTCGACCCGAAAGCGCAGTGGACCATTCGCGCCGCAGAACATCACAGCCGCGTCGACTACAGTTTGTTCGAGGGGCGTGCGGTGACCGGACAGGTAAAGAAGGTCTTCCTGCGCGGGCAGTGCATCGTCGACGGGCAAAGCTGGCGCGGCAGAGAAGGAATGGGGCAATACCTGAGCCGCAGCCGCTCCGGCGCCATCTGACCGGCGAGTTGTCCGCGGCTCGCACGGAAGACGGCCCTATTGCAGGAACCCGGCTTTGACCTCGTCGCCGGAGAGCAGCCGGATCGGCACCGGGTCGACGCGCCAGATATCGCGGCAGTACTCGCGGATCGTCCGGTCGGAGGAGAACTTGCCGCAGCGCGCCATGTTCAAAATCGACATGCGCGTCCAGTGCTCGGCGTCCCCGTAAGCCTCGGCCACCCGTTCGTGGCATTCGGCGTAGGACCGGAAATCGGCGAGCACCAAGTACGGGTCGCTCACCAGCAAGTTGTCGATCAGGGGCTGGAACAGCGTGGCGTCGCCCCGGGAGAAGAACCCGGAGCGGACGAGGTCGATCGCCTCGCGCAGCTCGGGGTCGGTTTCGTAGAGCTCCATCGGCCGGTAGCCTCTCGCCTTCGCTTCGGCGACCTCTTCGGCCGTCAGGCCGAAGAGGAAGAAGTTGTCGGCGCCCACTTCGTCGCGGATCTCGATGTTGGCTCCATCCAGGGTGCCGATCGTGAGCGCTCCGTTGAGGGAGAACTTCATGTTGCCGGTGCCGGAGGCTTCTTTGCCCGCCGTGGAGATCTGCTCGGACAGGTCGGCGGCGGGGTATACCCGCTGTCCGCTGCTGACGTTGTAGTTGGGCAGAAACACCACGCGTAAACGCTCCCGTGCCCCCGGATCTCGCTCGAGCGTTTCGGCCACGCCCGTAATCAGCCGGATGATGAGCTTGGCCATGTGATACCCCGGCGCCGCCTTTCCGCCGAACACGTAGGTGCGCGGCACAGTTCCGCGATCGGCGCCGGATTTGATGCGGATGTACTGGGCGATCACATGGAGGATGTTCAAGTGCTGCCGCTTGTATTCGTGGATCCGCTTCACCTGCACGTCGAACAGCGACTCGGGGTCCACGGGAATCCCGGTGCGATGGCGGACGAATGCCGCGAACTCGGCTTTGTTCGCGCGCTTCACGCGCTGCCACCGGCGGCGAAATTCGGTGTCCCCGGACAGTGGCTCTAGCCGAGCGAGCTGGTCGAGTTCGGTGACCCAACCCTCGCCGATGGCTTCGGTGGTCAGCGCGGCCAGCCGCGGATTGCTGAGCACCATCCAGCGCCGCGGAGTAACTCCGTTGGTCTTGTTGCCGAACTTCTCGGGCCACAAAGCGTGGAAGTCTTGCAGCACGTCCCGCTTGAGCAGCTCGGAGTGCAGCTGCGCAACGCCGTTGATCGCGTGGCTGCCGACGCAGGCCAGATTCGCCATGCGCACGTAGCGCTCGCCGCTCTCGTCGATCAGAGACAGGCGCGCGATGCGCTGGCCGTCGCCCCAGCAGAGCACGCGCGCATCGTCGAGAAAGCGGGCGTTGATCTCCTGGATGATCTCCAGGTGCCGCGGCAGCAGCTTGGCGAACATGCCGTAAGGCCAACGCTCGAGTGCTTCCGGCAGCAACGTGTGATTGGTGTAGCCGAAGCTGCGGCGCGTGATCTCCCACGCAGGGTCCCAGGCCATGCCGTGCTCGTCCACCAGCAGGCGCATCAGCTCGGCCACCGCCACCGCGGGGTGCGTGTCGTTCAACTGGACGGCGAACTTCTCGTGAAACCGCTCCACCGGGATCCTCTGCCCGCGCATGATGCGCAGCATGTCCTGCAGGGAGCAGGAAACGAAGAAGTACTGCTGCTCGAGCCGGAGCTCCTTGCCCTGGATCGCCTCGTCATTGGGATAGAGGACCTTCGTCAGGTTCTCCGAGACGATCTTCTTGTTCACCGCTCCATAGTAATCGCCCCGGTTGAACACCGCGAAATCGAAGGACTCCGGCGCTTCGGCGCGCCACAGGCGCAGCGTGTTGGCGGTGTTGTTGTGGTAGCCGAGGATCGGGGTGTCGTAAGGGATCCCCATCACGACGCGGTCGGGGATCCAGCGCACGCGGTAACGCCCGCGCTCGTCGGTCCGATGTTCGGTCCGTCCGCCGATCTTGACCTCCACCGCCCACTCGGGGCGCAGGATGTCCCAGGGTGTGCCCAGGCGCAGCCACTTGTCGGTGCGCTCCACCTGCCAGCCGTCGACGATCTCCTGCTCGAAGATGCCAAATTCATAGCGGATGCCATATCCCATCGTGGGAATCTGCAGCGTCGCCATGGAATCGAGGAAGCAGGCGGCGAGCCGTCCGAGGCCGCCGTTGCCCAGGCCCGGCTCTTCCTCCTGTTGAAGCAGCTCGTCGAAGTCCAGGCCGAGCTCGGTGACCGCCTGCTTGACTTGACCGTAGATGCCGAGATTGACGAGGTTGTTGCCCAGCTGCGGGCCGATCAGGAATTCGGCCGAGAGGTAGGCCACCGTGCGCGACCGCTGCATGGTGTAGGCCTCCGCCGTGCTGACCCAGCGCTGCAGCAAGCGGTCGCGCACCAGGTAGGCGAGAGCCAGATAGTAGTCGCGCTTGGTTGCCAGCGCCGGGAACTTGCCCTGCATGTAGAAGAGCTTGTCCAGGAAGGCTCGCTTGAGCGCCTCCTTGTTGAAGGACGAGCGTTCTGGGCCTGGCGATAACGGGTGGGGTGCGCCTGCAACAAGCCTGTCCATTCCGTTCCTCTTGTTGTGAACCGCGGCAGGCAGAGTTCACAGAGGCGCAAAAATCGTGCGGGCCGGATGCACGGACGTCCAGCCCGGCGGACATGCCACGCAAGTATCAGAACCGTCGCGTTGTTTTCGGATTCCCCACGAGCACGTCGAGGGATCTGGGCTTGTGTCGCCGAAGCGGGGACGCACCGTTTCGGTACGCCTTCGCATCGCGATGCCTGGGTTTGGTGCGCAAGACTGGAATGCTGCAACGCCACGAGCGTAGCGCGAACAGGCTGGCGCGCCGGAGCGGATTTCAGCGCCCCATGCCACGTGCTGCGACCGTTGAGGTCGCGGCGCGGAATCAAAGCGCAGTGCGGACAGGGCAGCGCCGCGCGGCGCTGGCGCCCTGCCGCAACGGCGCTATTTGCCGACGATCACTTCCGAGGCTTTGATGATCGCGAGCGCCTGATCGCCGGCCTTGAGGGCGAGCTCGTCGGCCGCCTCGTTGGTGATCGATGCCGAGATGACGGCCGGATGTCTCACCTCGATCTTCACGATCGTGGTCACTGCGCCTTTGCGGACCTCGCTGACGATACCTTGTAGCTGGTTGCGGGCACTGAGCTTCATGCGGTTCTCCTGTTGGGTGGCTGAGTCGGCTTCGCGCCTTGGGAGCCGGCGCCTGGCCAGGCTTGACATGCCGAGCGTTATATCCTTAAATGCCTAGCGGCGACATATACTAGCAAATATAGCGAGCCGATCGGCGTCGCAACGACGACAGCCGACGCGCCACACAACCCGACGACAAGACCCGGGAGGGAGGAGAAAAATGGGGGATCTCGCCAACGCCACACCGCGCTGCCGGTGTGCGCACCTGTTCCTGACCTTCGCAGTGGCTGCAGGAGTGAACCTCGCCTGCGCGCCCGAGACCGCACTGGCGGCAACCGGAGACGACAAGTCTACCGACAAGTCGACGGCGCCCGCCGCCAGCGCGCCGAGCGAGAACAGCGTTGCCAAGTTCTTCGACGAATGGTTCGCGCGCTCCGATCGCGCCAAGGAATCGCAGCCCCACTGGATGACCCCGGTGGTTACCGTGACGCCGCGGCTAGAGCAGGAATATCGCTATGATCAGTTGTGGCAAAACAGGCCGAACGGTGTCTATCTGCAGGACTGGGGATTCAACAAAGGGCTGGAACTGATCCCCACCGAGCACAGCGAAGTCATCATCTCGGTACCAGGCTATCTCAAGGAGACCACACCGAAGGGGACCGAGTATGGATGGGCGGACGAAACTCTGCTGCTCAAGCTGCGGCTGCTCTCGGAAAACGAAGAGAACGGGAACTACATCGTCACGGGATTCCTGGGGGTAGCGATGCCTACAGGCAATACCGGACTCCCGTTCACCACCACGCAGACCGTCTGGACGCCCACGGTCGCGGCAGGAAAGGGTTGGGGCACGAGAGAACAGGGCTTCGACATACAAAGCACGCTCAGCGTCAGCTATGGAGACAGCAACCAGAAAGAGATCGGCGAGCCGATCGTCTGGAACACGGCCTTCCAAGCGCATATCTTCGACAAGCTGTGGCCGGAGGTCGAGGTCAACTATACGCACTATGAGCAAGGGAAGAATGCCGGCAAGAGCCAGACGGTGATCACGTCGGGGCTCATCCTCGGCCGCTACGAGCTGATCGGGCGGTCCAAGTTCGTGATCGGGGTCGGCTACCAGCAAACGGTAAGCACGTTTCGCATCTTCAACAACAGCTGGATCGTCACCGCGCGGGCTCCGTTCTGACGCGTGCGCGTCGGCGGGCGCGCTCCGATCGCCACGCCAGCGCTTGACAGACCGGCTATATCTACACGAACATAACGGGAGGAACGAGGCCAGAAACGACCCGCCAGGGCGAGGGTGTTCTCTAACCCCGTTCCCCCTTCGAGCTGAGGGCAGCGTCCCGCTGGGACGCTGCCCTTTTTCTTCGCCGATCGCGGGCGGGGTGCTCTGGACGGGACGAACCTCGGGCGGAGCCGCACGCTGGGCGAGCGCTTGATCGTCCCCCCGCTGGGGCCGTCGCCGAAAGCCGGAGCCGCACCTGCTCCAGGCCCGTTTCTGGCGGCCACCCTCCGGCTCATTTCCTGCTTTGACGCGGTCGAGCTTCGTGGCGTTCGGGGCGACGATGATGCACGCATCACCTTCGGCGGTTTGCCTGGGGAAGCCGGCAGTTCGACGGCTGACGCGGCTCGGGCCCCGGTCGCGGCCGCCGCGCATCCGGCGGCTCCAGCTCGATTGGCAGCAGCATCGGCGTCGTTCGTCCCATAAGCCCTTGGGCCGGTTCGGCGTGTTACCCCCTGCTCCTGTCCGCGCCTAGGCGCGGAACGTATCCCATGCTCGGTTACTTCTCCGGCGCGCCGGTCCAGGCCACAATCGGCTTGGATCGGGCACACATCGACGATCAGCTACGACCAACTGCGCGCTCGGGCGGACAGGTCCCGCTGCCAGGGAGCCGGTGTAGGTGCCTATTCGAACGCCGTTTTTGGCCGTTAACGTTACGGTATGACCGGGCGTTGGCGGCAAGGCTCGCGCGTAGCGTCCATCGCGATGCCCGGTCTTTCGCCAGCAGGGATCTGAGGAGGCAGGGGTGCACGCACAGACGGGCAACCGGGTTGGCCAGAGGTTGAGCCAGGCGCTGACGGTGGAGATTTCCTTCGACCGATGCCCGGTAAGGTCCCACTCCGCCGTCTGAGTCCGAGCAAGATCATCGGGTAATGGATAGAACCACGGTTTTCTCCAAGACCGGAAAGGGCTTGCTGGAGATCAAGAGCAAGTCCAACCGCCTGGCGAAAGATCAATTCCGGGTTCTGAACCTGGTAGACGGCAGGGCTACGCTTGCCGACCTCGTCAACAAGGGCAGGCTCAGCGAGGTCGAGCTGCGCAAAGTCCTGACCATGCTGTCCGACGGCGGCTTCATCAAGGAGTTCGCCAATCCCGCCAGCGGCGACGCCACCGGAGTGGCTGCGCCTCCCTCGGTAAGCACATCCTCGGTCGACGACCTCGATTTCACGCAAGTTCTCGGGCCGGCCAAACCGGCCGCGCCGGAGCGCCGCCAGCCCGAGCAAAAGCCGCAGCAGGCGGACCAAGGCAAAGCGCGTGCCGAAGCCGCCCGCCGCGCGCAGGAAGAGGAAGCGGCCCGGCGCGCCCGCGCCGAGGCGGAGCGTAAGGCCAAAGAGGAGGAGCTGCGGCGGCAGAAGTTGGAAGCCGAGATCCGCGCGCGCATCGAGGGCGAGGAGCGGGCGAAGGAAGAGGCCGAGCAGCGTGCGAAGGCGGAGGCCGAGCGCAAGGCTCAGGAAGAGGCCGAGCGGAAGGAAAAGATCCGCGCCGAAGCCATGGCGCGCCTGGAGGCCGAACGCCGCGCACGCGAGAAGCAAGAGGCCGAGCAGCGTGCGAAGGAAGAGGCGGAGCGCCGCGCACGGGAAGAGGAGTCGGCACGTAAAGCCAAAGAAGAAGAGTTGTTGCGCCAGAAGGTCGAGGCCGAGATGCGCGCTCGCGTCGAAGCCGAGGAGCGGGCGAAGCAAGAGGCAGAGCGGCGCGCGCGCGAGGAGGAGGAAGCTCGTGCGGCGCGGGCGGAAGCGGAGCGCAAGGCCAAAGAAGACGAAGCGCTGCGCCAGAAGCTGGAAGCGGAGATGCGCGTCCGCGTCGAAGCCGAAGAGCGTGCGAAGGAGGAGGCAGAGCGGCGCGCACGCGAGGAAGAAGCGGCGCGTGCGGCGCGCGCCGAAGCCGACCGCAAGGCGCACCAGGAAGAGGCGCTGCGCCAGAAGCTGGAAGCGGAGATGCGCGCCCGCGTCGAAGCCGGGGAGCGTGCGAAGGAGGAGGCGGAGCGGCGCGCACGCGAGGAAGAAGCGGCGCGTGCCGCACGCGCCGAAGCCGAGCGCAAGGCGCAAGAGGAAGAAACGCTGCGGCAGAAGCTGGAGGCGGAGATGCGCGCTCGCGTCGAAGCCGAAGAGCGCGCGAAGGAGGAAGCGGAACGGCGTGCGCGCGAGGAGGAGGAGGCGCGCGCCGCCAGAGCCGAAGCGGAGCGCAAGGCGAAGGAAGACGAGGCGCTGCGGCAGAAGCTGGAAGCGGAGATGCGCGCTCGTGTCGAAGCCGAAGAGCGCGCGAAAGAGGAGGCGGAACGGCGTGCACGGGAGGAAGAAGCCGCCCGTAAGGCGAAGGAAGAGGCGCTGTTGCGCCAGAAGCTAGAAGCGGAGGTGCGCGCTCGCATCGAAGCCGAGGAGCGTGCGAAACAGGAAGCGGAGCGGCGCGCGCGTGAGGAAGCGGAAGCGCAGCGGGCCAAAGAGCAGGAGGTGCTGCGGCAGAAGCTGGAGGCAGAGATGCGCGCTCGCATCGAAGCCGAAGAGCGGGCGAAAGAGGAGGCGGAGCGGCGCGCGCGCGAGGAGGAGGCGGCCCGCGCGGCTCGCGCCGAGGCGGACCGCAAGGCGCAGGAGCAAGAGCTGCTGCGCCAGAAGCTGGAAGCGGAGATGCGCGCTCGCGTCGAGGCGGAAGAGCGCGCGAGGGAAGAGGCGGACCGGCGCACACGAGAGGAGGAGGCGGCGCGCGCGGCCCGAGCAGAGGCGGATCGCAAGGCCAAGGAAGACGAGCTGCTGCGCCAGAAGCTGGAAGCGGAGATGCGCGCGCGCATCGAGGCCGAAGAACGTGCGAAGCAGGAGGCGGAGCGGCGCGCGCGTGAGGAGGAGGCGGCGCGCGCGGCCCGAGCAGAGGCGGATCGCAAGGCCAAAGAAGACGCGGTGTTGCGCCAAAAGCTGGAAGAGGAGATGCGCGCTCGCATCGAAGCGGAAGCGCGCGCGAAGGAGGAGCGCAGGCGCCGAGAAGAGCAGGCGCGTGCACAGGCCGAGCAACGCTCCGCTGCTTCCCCGACGACGCTGGACTTCACCAGCGTTGGGACATCCGGCTCGAACAGCGCGTCGGAACCGGACGCACGCGCCGGCTCGACCCCGGGCGGGGCCAAGGAAGAGGCGATCCGCAAGGCGATCGAGGAGCAGGCACGCCGCACTCGACTCGAGGAACAGGCTCGCGCGGCAATGGAGCGTGCGGAACAGGAGGCGCGCGAGAAGGCCGCACGCGAGGCTCGCGAGGTGGCAGAGGCTGTCCAACGCGCACGGGTAGAAGCGGAGCAGCGTACGCGCGAAGAAGCTCTCCGCCTGGCACAGCAGGAAAAGGAGCGCCGGGCGCTGTCTCAGCGCAAAAAAAAGTAGCGCGCCGCGCGATTGGAGTCCGCGAGGCCACTGAGAGCGAGCGTTGCCCATCGTGTTGGCAGGTGAAGCGGAACCGCGCTGACCCGGCATTCCTTCTAGCGGAGGAAGCCAGCACAGCGCCATTTCGACGTTCCGGCGGGTCAAGTTGCCGAGATCGATGTGCTGTTCGAGGGTGCCGACGAGGAGGTCCGCGTCGTGGCGGAGGCTACGGTGCAGGAAGCGCCGAGCGCTCCTCTCCGCCAGCTACATGCTCGATCGCGACACAACCGAGAGGCTTGACTGCTTCGAGCGGCAGCGGCACGCGAGACTTCGTGGGGTCGTTTCCTTTCGCTGCGAGCATGGCATGGCATTGTGGCGGCAACCACAAAGACCGGTGGCATGTCTCGCACCGACCGAGGCGCGGGACATGACATCAAGCTCGACCCCGTCGTCGAGCAGACATTCGACCACGCCCAACGAGAACGTGCCCGGCGCCCGGCACGACCAGTCGCGCGACAGCAGCGACCGGATCCTTCCCGAGCCGAGCTTGGGATGCCAAGCAGGCTTTACGCGCGTGGGGGGGGATTGCAGCTACGGACGACGCTTGGTAGGCCACCGGGGACTCGAACCCCGAACCAACGGATTAAGAGTCCGCTGCTCTACCAATTGAGCTAGTGACCCGTCTGGAGAGAGCGCGGATTATACCCGAGGCCACTGCGCTTGGAAGCGCTCCGCGTCATCTCGC
>DATJVI010000006.1:0-44217 GCA_035501875.1 Burkholderiales bacterium | reverse complement strand
GGAGTGCCTCTGCATAGGCTCTCTCGCGGCCAACCCGAGCATGGACCACTTTGTCGAAAGGACGCCGTGATGTGCGAGTCATAACTCCCACCTCTTAACTTCGCTTGCGTTTGCGCTGCTTGTAGTCTGCCCAGCGTTCCTGCACAGCCGCGATGTCCTGTAGCTGACGCTGCTTGGGCGCCTCAGGCTACCTCGAGCTCGTAGGGCTGAATCAAAACCTCGGCCGGGATCCCCAGCCCAGCGTGCAGGCGCCGAATCATCTCGATCGAGAGCGGGCGCCTGCGGTTGAGAACCTCCGACACTTTGGCTCTACTGCCCAGGTGGGGCTCCAGGTCCGTGCGGCTCAGCCCCCGGGTTTCCATGAAGTAGACGATGGCTTCGACGGGGTCGGGCGGCAAGATCGGGTAGTGCTGTTGCTCATGTGCCTCGACGAGCGTTGCCAGCACCTCCAGCCGATCTCCTTCCGGGGTGCCCCGCTTGGCATCGAACAGCCGCTCGATCTCAGCAAGGGCGGCTTTGTGATCGCGCTGCGTTCGAATCGGTTTGATGTCCATGTATCGAGCCTCAGATCGTTGCTGCGTCTATCCGGTCGTACTGGCCGTGGGTCCCGACGAAGCGGATGTAGACGATCCCCACTGCGTAGTTGATCGCGACGATCAACCGGTAGTTGTTCCCCTTGATATTGAAAACGACGCGGTTGTTCGCCACAAAGCTGGCATTCCGGTAAACCGCCTTGAGATCGCCGGGCCCACGCCACTTCGCGCGCTTGACATCGTCGAACCAAGATCGGAGCGGTTGCTCGGCATCGGGATGCCTACTCCAGAAGTCGCGTAGCGCTTTTCGGGAGATGATGCGCATGGGAAAGCTTAGCATGCTCCCAAAATGGGAACAAGGCCCGCTTGGCAGCGAAAGCCAGGAACGCATCCCGAAAGAGGCGCATGGCATCTCGGGGGACCGCGGCGCGAGAGAAACTGAGAAACTGGGGTCATTGAGAAACTGGGGTCAGATCTTGAAATGTGAACGCCGAGGGCCGTGTTCAGAGATTGAGGCTTTAGCGCTTCACGTTTCAAGATCTGATCCCAGTTGCGCGAATGACACCAGTTGCGCAAGTCGCAGACCGCATCTTCGAGCCGGCGCGACCCGTGGCTGTCCCTTCTCAGATCAGCCGAAGTGCTTCGAGTCGCTCTCCGCTGAATCCACGCGAAGGAGCGCAGCGCCGTCTTGAACTAAATTCGGCGCCTTCGATCTGTCCCAGAAAGGTGCTCCATCGACTATGGACAATCCTCGAGTTAGACGGCTGCGCCCGGCGTCTTGAATACCCTGGGCAGAGACATGGACATGAACTCCGTGACAGGCAAGAACGCGTCCGCTCCTACCGACGCGCGGGGCACTCCCCTGACAACGCTCGGCACGTCAGCCTCTGCAGGAACCGCGCCGCGCGCCTTCGCGCTCTGGCAGCTCGGCTTCCGGCCCTTCTATCTGTTGGCGAGCGTCTTCGCAGCGCTCTTCATCGCGCTGTGGGCGGCTCAGTATGCCGGGTGGTTGCGAGCGAGCTATCTTCCCGGTCCGCTGTGGCATGCGCACGAGATGCTCTACGGCTACACGTTGGCCGTGATCACGGGGTTCCTGTTCACCGCCGTTCGCAACTGGACGAACCGTCCGACGCCTACCGGCGGATGGCTGATGGCGACCGCGGCGCTGTGGGTAGCTGGCCGTATCCTGATCTTGACGCCCTACGCCTGGCTCTCCGCGGCGGCGAACGCAGCCTTCCCGCTCGCGGTGGCGGCCGGGATCGGCATCCCGCTATTCCAGAGCCACAACCGGCGCAACTATTTTTTCGTCGCGCTGCTCATCGTGATCGCGCTGGCGGTGCTGTACGTGCACCTCACACAGCTACTCGGCTGGAGTATGCCCGCCTGGGTCGGCATCCAGGTGGCGCTGGACGTGGTGCTCTTCGTCATGAGCGTCATGGGCGGCCGCGTCATCCCGATGTTCACCGCGAACGCGATCCCGGAGGCGAAGCCGCGCCGCTATCGTGCCGTCGAGCGCATCTCTCTGGGCGCCGTCCTGTTGCTGCTTGTGGTGGACGCGCTGCAACTCGAGGGACCGTGGCTCGTCGCGGTGCTGGCCGTCGCGGCGTCGAGCCACATCGTGCGGTGGTGGCTGTGGGTGCCGTACAGGACCTTGCGAAATCCGCTGGTCTGGGTGCTGCACGCCGCCTATGTCTGGATCCCGATCCATCTCGCGTTGAGGATCGCAGCCGCGCTGGACCTCGTCGCGGCGCCGCTCGCGGCTCACGCCTTGACCGTAGGCGCAATCGGAGGGCTGACCATCGGCATGATGACCAGGACCACCAAGGGGCACACGGGACGGGCGCTGGTCGCAGATGCGGCGGACGTGACCTGCTATTCACTGGTGCTCGCCGCGGCGGTGGTTCGGGTTTTCGGCCCAATGCTCCTGCCTGAGCTCTACGTAGGCTGCGTGCTGGTGTCCGCTGCCTGCTGGTCCGCAGGCTTCGGCCTGTTCGCGGTTCGCTACTGGTCTCCGCTGACGCGCGCCCGCATCGACGGAAAGCCGGGTTGAGCCGCATCACCGGGCTTGGAGCGGGCCCGGCGACGAAGCGACCACGGGATCCCCCTTCCTCGGTTTGACCCATGTCAAGTGGCGCTGGGCTGCGCTGCCCGACAATCGGCTCAAGAGCGCAACCGCGCCTCCAAGCCAACGAGCCCATTTCAGCCGAACGATGTCAGCCAGCCGATCCCGTGCGGCACGGATTGCCCGTTGCCAGCGCAGCCAGATTCTGAGCCTCGTGCTCGCGCTCGGTCTATTGGTGGCAGCGCCAATCACCCGGGCGGCATACGACGCGGCCGATGCCGGTGAGGCTTTCGGCGCGATGCTCTACGCGGATTTTGCGCTCGAGGCGTACCAGCTCAGCGAATGCCCGGCTCACTACCAACCGCCCTTCGAATCGGCCCGGATGGAGCTGCGCAAGAGCATCGACGACCTGATGGACGGACTGTCGCAGCGCGACCGGGAGAGCGCCGACCGGTTTCTCCACAGCGAGGCGGCCGCCGATGCCCGGGTACGGGTGGAAACGCAGATGACCAAGACGCTGCAGTTCTTCCGCGACAATGGCGCCTCGTGGGACTTCGCCTGCGGCGCTGCGTATGCCGGCATCGTGATGCAGTCGCTGGAGCGCGCCCATGCACGGTGGGTAGCGTTGAGCGAGCGGCGAGCGAAGTAATCTGTCCCTGCGATCGAGTGTCGGGCCTCAGAGGTTGAGTGCTCGGCGTGAGCACGCTCGGAATGCTCAGGGTCAGGTCTTGATGTGTGAAGCGTTGCAGCCCGGATCTTGAATGGTGTCCCTCGGCGTTCACATTTCAAGATCTGACCCCATTGCCTCTTGCACGGTAAGGGAGTTGTAAGGGCGTCAGAGTAACGTCAGCGCAAAAGAATACCCAGTCGGCATTCCGGGTGCGCGGGATTGTCTCCGGCATCGGCGGCCTGGTCATTCCCCTAGGACCGGTCCGCTCGACGCGGAGTCGGCCGGGGTATCTGCCGGATCGCTTCGATCCATCGTACGAACAACAACTAACGCGAGGAGGGCAGATGAGGACGATACTTGGTCACCCGGTCGGTACTGCTGTGCGCGGGGCGATGTTCCTCGGGATCGTGTCGTCGCTCATCGCTCTAGCCGGTGACGCTGCTTACTCTGCCGATGTCCAATGGCCCACCTTCGGGGGTGACTACGCGAACACGCGCTTTTCACCGCTCACCCAGATCAACACGCACAACGTTCACACCCTGGAGGTGAAGTGGACCTTCAGCACGCAGCTCCCCGCCGATCCTTTCGTCTGGTTCTCCACCGTACCCGTGATCGTCGGCCGGACCATGTACCTGACCGACCCGGGTAACTTCACCACCCCGTACCAGAACGTGTTTGCCGTCGATGCGAAGACCGGTGCGCAGCTGTGGCATCGCCAACTCACGCTCGATGTCGCGCCGGAGGACGTGGGCCAGATGACTCAACGCAGTAACCGTGGAGTCGCGGTGGGTCGTGGCAAGGTCTATGTGGGCACTCAGGACGCGCGGCTGTGGGCTTTGGACGCAACGACCGGCGAGCCCGTCGATTCCTTTGGGACCGCCGGCAATCTACAGGTGGGCGACGTCGATGCCGGCCGTTACTTGTCGGCTCCTCCCGTGTTCGTTCCGAAGAGTCTGTTACCGTCGGGCGGGATCACGTCCGGTCACAACTTGATCCTGATCGGTGTTTCCGGAGGCGAGAACGAGACACGCGGCTACATGAGCGCTTTCGATGCGGATACCGGAGATCTGCTCTGGCGCTTCTTCACGGTGCCCGCACCGGGCGAGCGCGGTGGCGCCACCTGGCCCGCGGTCAGTACGGGTCCGTTCACCGACCCTTTCACTCGCGGCGGCGGAGCAGCCTGGATGCCTCCGGCATACGATCCGGACCTCGGGCTGGTGATCTTCGGCACCGGCAATGCCGGACCCGACTACGACGGCACCCATCGCGCCGGGGCGAACCTCTTCACTTCTTCGATCGTGGCGGTCGACGTGCGCAACGGGCGGTATGTCTGGCACTTCCAGGAGGTGCACCACGACCTGTGGGACTACGACCAGGCTGCTTCTCCGGTGCTCTTCGACGTCGAGCGCGAGGGCCACCGTACGGTAAAGGCGGTCGGAGCAGCCGGCAAGACCGGCTGGTTCTATATCCTGGACCGCGTGACCGGCTCCCCTGTTTTTCCTTGTCCGGAGCGCAAAGTCAGCACGGCTACGAACGTCCAGGCTCCCGATGGAACGGCGGAGAGCCCGTTCCCGACGCAACCCTTCTGCGACTCCGACGCGTTCGTGCCCCAGGGTGGGCGCACGCTGTCATCCGGCGAATACATCGCTCCGATCTTCACGCCCCCTGGCCTACCTACGCCCAACGTATTCGGCCCGTTCCTCATACCGGCACTGGAACCCTACTTGGGCGACGTGCCGGTGTACAACCAGCGCACGGAGCCGGGCAGCATCGGCGGCTCGGATTGGACGCCGACGTCATTCAATGCGCATCTGGGGCTTGCCTTCATCGGCGGGAACGTCTTGCCGATGCGCTATACCTCTCATCCGGAAGCATCGCCGACTCCTGGCGTGGGCAGCCTGGGAGGGTGGATCAGCTGGACCCTCGATGACCAGCTGCTGGAAGCCGGAACCCTGACAGCGATGGATGTGTCGCTCGGGAAAATCCGCTGGCAAGTAATAACGGGAGCGCCGGCCTTCGGGGGTACCTGTGCCACTGCCGGCGACCTCGTCTTCCTGGGCGAGGTGGATACCAACCCGAAGGACGCGCTGGTGCCGCTCAGCTATTTCTCCGCCTACGATGCGCGGACCGGTGAGCGCTTGTTCCGCTTCCGGTTCCCGAACGACGTGCCGGCGCTCGTGCCCTGCGTGAGCTACTCAGTGGACGGGGAACAGTTCGTGAGCATCGCCGTCGGTGGCCTGCCGCCATACAAGACCAAGGGCAACATGATCTACACCTTCGGCCTTCCCAAGGCCGGGGTGCAGCACAAGGAGAAGGACAACCACTGAGAGCCGCTCTGTCAGACTCAAGGACTCACGCTCGGCTCGTTGTGAGCAAGCCGGAAGGGGCCCTCGTTCGGGCGGGCTTCCCGCTGCAGGTGCGTCAGTTCTTCCGTGCAGGGGCGAACAAGGCACGCCAACTGAGCGTCCTCGGTCGCGTTTGTGTCCTGCTGGTCGCAGGGCTCGCGGCGCCCGGCGTCTGCATAGCAGCCGATGGCGATCGCGTGGAGCTGGTCTCGGGCCGCAACTTCGACGACACCGTCCAGCACCTGCAGTGGGAGTTCGGCGGCTTCGGGTTGACCGTCGTGACCGCGCTGGACTACCAGCAGATCCTGAAAAAACTCAAGGTGCAGGTCGGCCGCGCGGCGGTGTTCGAGGTGATGCGTCGCGACTGGGCCAAGACGTTGCTGAAGGAAGATCCTGCGCTGGGCGTCATCCTACCGGTGCGAGTCTACGTGTTCGAGCGCGCCGATGGGACGACCATCGTCACGTATCAGCGGCCGGGCTCGATGCTCGAGGCGCACCAGAGCGAGACCGTGAGGAAGCTCGGTCGCATGCTCGACACGAAGCTCCAGGCGATCGCCGGAGAGGCGACGACGAAACCGAGGGAACTGCCTCAGTAGTTGCGTGCGCGTCCGCTGCTCGACCGGAGTCAGCGACCGGGGTCACAGCGACCGGGGTCAGGTCTTGAAACATGAATGCGACCGTGGTGACGGGGGTCAGGTCTTGAAACGTGCATGAGTCCGGGAAGTCGCATACATCGCGCAATTGGGGTCAGATCGTGAGACCATGAATGCGACGATTCACATTTCAAGACCTGACCCCAGACGGGTGACCCCAGGCGGGGACGTCGGATACATCGGACTCGGTTTGAGGATAGGCTACCGAATCCTTCAATCGCCGAGGAGGCCCGTATGAGCAAGTGTGAGGTTCTCTACAAGGACGACCAGCTGAACTCGGTGCTCGCGAGCAAGAAGCCCGACAAGCCCTTTACCTTCCCGATGTACTTCGCCGCGCTCACCGTCGATGGCTATCCGCTGGCCACGAGCGGCTACAGCACTTGCATGGGGCTCCTCGTCCACGATCTCGCGGACGACAGCAAGAAAGGCGCGCTCGGCCACCTCCCCGGCTTCGGCAGCAGCGCCTCTCAGCAGGCAGAGGCGCTCAAATTCCTGACGAGTGTCATCGGTGCGATGCTGGGCGGGCTCGGGCTCAAGAACGACGCGCCCGTCCAGATCGTCATGCTCGAGGGGAAGGTAGGCTACTCGCAGCTCGGCCTTCCCGACGAGATCAAGGAGACGTATACGAAGGCCGATGTGCTCGACCTCCGTCGCGCCAATCAAGGAGATTGCGCCCTGTACCTCCCCGCAAGCGCGGTAGTCGTCGAATACACCAACAGCGAGCTCCTGAAGAAGTATGGGACCGTCGACAAGTCGGAGCGGGTGAAGACCCTGGATCTTCGCAAGATCTGATCGACGCGTGCGGGCGGTCCAGCGGCGACGACCAGCTTGCACCGTCGGGGGTCACACCGTCGGGGGTCAGATCTTGAAATATGACTGGCGCGCGCAGCGTTCGAAGATCTACCGGCAGCCGAATAGATGCCATTCACGTTTCAAGATCTGACCCCCTCAATCCGCGCGCTGGCGGTCAGGCGGCGACGACCAGCTTGGTCAGCTGCGCGGGGTCGTCGAGCAGCGCGCGGCTCGGCCCGTCGTACACGATGCGGCCGCGGTTGAGCACGAGCGCGTGATCGGTCACCTGCAGCGCGAGCTTGGCCGACTGCTCGACCAGAACCACGGTGAGCGCCTCGTCGCGGATCAAGCGCTCGAGCGCTCTGAGCAGCAGCTCTACGATGATGGGCGCGAGGCCTTCGAGCGGCTCGTCCAGTAGCAGGAGCGAAGGGTTGCCCATCAACGCCCGCCCGATCGACAGCATCTGCTGCTCGCCGCCGGAGAGCTGGTTGCCCATATTCGCCTGACGCTCCGCCAGGCGCGGGAATAGATCGTACACGCGCTCCAACGCCCAGCGCCCCGGCCGCGCAGCGACCGCCAAGTTCTCCTGCACCGACAGCGATGCGAAAACGTCCCGCGTCTGCGGCACGTAACCGATGCCCAGGCGCGAGCGCTCGTACACCGGCAGCCGCTCGATGTTCCGGCCGCGGTATTCCACTCGACCCGCCTGCAGCGTGGTGTGACCCATGACGGTGGCAAGCAGCGTTGTCTTGCCTACTCCGTTGCGCCCCAGCACCGCGAGTGACCGCTGCTCGGCGAGCGAGAACGCGACCTCCTCCAGCACAACGGTGGCACCGTATCCCGCGCGCACGCCGGAAAGCCTGAGCGCGTCAGCCATGCCGCTCTCCGAGGAACGCCTGCTGCACGCGCCGGTCTCCGACGATCTGCTCCGGCGTGCCCTCGCACAACACTTCACCTTGCACGAGCACGGTCACGCGCTGCGCGAGCCGCACGACCAGATCCATGTCGTGCTCGATGATCAGGATCGCGATCTCGCCCGGCAGCCGGGCGAGAACCTCGAGGATGCGCTCCGATTCCAGCGAGGGAACGCCGGCGGCCGGTTCGTCGAGCAGCAGCACTTTCGGCCGCAATCCGAGCGCGATCGCGATCTCGACCAGTCGCTGCTTCCCGTACGGCAGGTCGACGACGCGCCGGCCGGCATCATCTTCGAGTCCGATGGTGGCGAGCAGCGCCAGCGCTTCGGCACGCACGTCATCGTGCGCGTTCGCCGGGCGCCACATGCGAGCCGCGACGCCGAGACGCTCCGCCACGCCGAGCGCGATGTTGTCGAGCACGGTCATGCCGCCGAACAGCGTGTTGATCTGGAAAGTCCGACCCAGCCCGCGCTTGACCCTCGCCGCCTGCCGCAGTCGCGTGATGTCCTCGCCGCCGAGCAGCACTTGCCCTTTCGACGGAGGCAAACGGCCCGTGAGCATGTTCACGAAAGTCGTCTTGCCCGCGCCGTTCGGGCCGATGAGCGCGTGCCGCGCGCCGGTCTCCAGAACGAAATCGATGTTGGCGGCGACCGTGAGCGCGCCGAAGCTCTTCGACAACCCTCTCGTTTCCAGCGCCGCGGTCATACTCATCTGCGCCGGCGTGCGAGCAGCGCATCGCCGATGCCGAGCAACCCGCCGTGCGCGAACAGCACGACGATCACCAGCAGCAGACCGATGCCGAAGTACCAGTACTCGGGAAACTGCTTGGACAGAAAGTCCTGCGCCACGAGAAACACCAGCGGGCCGACAAACGCGCCGTAGATGCGCCCTACTCCGCCCAGGATCAGCATCACCAGCAACTCGCCCGAGGGCTCGAAGCCAAGCACGTTGAGCCCGACGAACTGGCTGGTCTGCGTAAGCAGTGCGCCGGCCACGCCCGCCATCGCCGCGGAAAAGGTGTAGACGATCACTTGGCGCCAGTACACGGGCGCGCCGATCGCATGCATGCGAGCGCTGTTCTCGCGGGTTCCCGTCAGCGCGACGCCGAAGGGCGAGTAGATGAGCCGCCGCGCCAGAAACCAGCCGGCGAACAGCACCGCCAGGCACCACAGATACGCGGTCTTGCCGAACAGATCGAACCGGAACTGTCCCAAGATCGGAGCGACCGTGACACCCGAGAGCCCGTCCGCGCCGCCCGTGATCGAGGTGGCGCGATTGGCGATCTCGAGACATAGAGCGCCGACCGCCAGCGTCAGCATGAGCTGGGTGAGTCCCTGCGTGCGCAGGATGACCGCGCCGGTGGAGATGCCGAGCAGCGCGCCGGCCAGAGCGGATGCCGCGAGCTGAACCATCGGATCGGCGACGCCGAAACGCGCAGAGAGTATCCCCGCGACGTAGGCCCCCAGACCGAAGAAGGCGCTGTGACCGAGCGTGATGATGCCCGCATAGCCCAAGATCAGGTCCAGCGACAACGCGAACAGGATGTAGGTGAGCACGCGCGCGCCGAGCGGCAGATAGTCCGGCAGCAGGAAGAACGCCGCGATCGCCGCCACCCACGGAAGCCACTCGATCGCCCGCACACGGTGATCGGCGGCGTAGCTGCCTCCCCGGCTCAAGCGCGCCTCCCGAACAGGCCGGCCGGACGCCACAGCAGCAGCGCGATCGTCGCCGCGTAGACGAAGAACGCGCCGAACTGAGGCAGCCAGTACTTGCAGGCCGTATCGCCGACGCCGATCAGCAGCGCCGCGACGAACGGCCCGCGCAGGCTGCCCAACCCGCCCACCGAGACGACGATCAGGAAGTACGCGAGATGCTCGAACGGGTAAGTAGGCTCGATCGCGATGATGTCCGCGCCGAGCGCTCCGCCCAGGCCGGCGAGCCCGCTGCCCAAGGCGAAAGTGAGCATGAACAGTCGCCGCGTGTCGATGCCGATCGACTGTGCCATCGCACGGTTGTCCACCGTCGCGCGCACCATCGCGCCCCACAACGTACGCTCGACGCCGAACCACAGCGCCGCGATGATCCCCGCGCTGAAGGCGATCACGAACACGCGGTAGGCCGGGAAATCGCGTCCGAGCACGGACACCTGGCCCGTGAGGTAGTCCGGCAGCGGCACCGGCTGCTGCAGGCTGCCGAAGACGAGCCGCGCCGCCGCCACCGCCATGAAGACGAGGCCGATGGTGAACAGCACCTGCGGCAACTCGCCCGCCGTGTACAGCCGCGAATAGAGGAATCGTTCCAAGACGATGCTCGCGGCACCGACTACGCCGAAGGCGAGCAGCAACGCCAGCGGGAAAGGCACGCCAAAGCGGCTCAGCGCGGTGGTCAGCACATAGCCGCCCGCCATCGCGAACACGCCGTGCGCGAGATTCGCGAACCCCATCAGACCCATCGTCACCGACAGGCCCACCGAGATCACGTACAGGACCATCCCGTACGCGGCGCCGTGGAAGGCAACGCTCGCAGCCGACGACAGCAACGCTTCCATCGGTCCCGATCCGGTCCGGGCGTGACCCGGCCGCCGCGCCGGGTGTCCCCGCTACTGCTTCTTGTTCAGTTCCTTGTACGGATCCTTGACCGCGGTGGAGATGGTCTCCAGCTCGACGTTGGCGAGCTTACCGCCCACCTTACGCACCTCGCGCAGGTATTCCGGATTGATGACATCGCGGGTCTCGGGATCGATGGCGACCGGGCCGCGCGGGCTGTTGGCGCTCTTGTAGTGCTTGAGCACCTCCATCGTCTTGTCGGGGTCGATCTTGCCGTGCTGTGCGCGGATGGCGGAGTAGATCGCATCCATCGCGTCCCACGCCCCCACGGCGATGAAGCCGGGCTCGAGGTCCTCGCCATATTCCTTCTTGTACGCGGCGACGAACGCCTTGTTCGCCGGACGGTTGGCCGCCGCCGAATAGTGATGCACGGTGATCACGCCGACAGCGACGTCGGACATGGTCTGCAACTGGTCGTCGGTCACGATATCGCCGGTGCCGATGTATTTGATGCCCGCCTTGGGCAGACCCAGATCCGCATACGCCTTCATCATGGCGGTGGCTTGCTTCCCGGCGGGATTGAATGCGAACAGCACGTCGGGCTTCGCGTCCTTGATGCGCTGCATGTAGGGCACGAAGTCGGGATTGGCAAGCGGGATGCGCACGCTGCCGACGATCGTTCCGCCCACTTCGGTGAACCCCTTGATGAACGCCTCCTCGGCTTCGTGCCCGGGGGCGAAGTCGGTCACGGCGGTGAAGGCGCGCTTGTACTTCGTCGCGGCCCAGCGTCCGAGCGGGTAAGCCGACTGCCAAAGCGTGAACGACAGCCGGGCAAAGTAGGGGGACATATTCGGGAGATTGACGCCGGCGGCGTTCATGCTCACCAGCGGCACCTTCGCCTCCGCGGAGAGCGGCGCGACGGCGGCGGCGTTGGGCGTCCACACGAAGCCGGTCAGAAACTGGACCTTGTCGCGCACGATGAGCTCTTGCGCGATGCGCTTGGCGACGTCCGGGTTGGGGCCGGTGTCGTCGCGCGTGATCAGCTCCACCTTCACCCCGGGTGGCAGTTTGTCGCTGTTGAGCTTGACGTAGAGCTTGGCGCCTTTGTCGAGCTGGTCGCCCTGTGCCGCGGCGGGGCCGCTGTAAGTGCTGATGAAGCCGATCTTGATCGTTTCGGCGGAAGCGGCGAGGCTCGCAGCCGCTGCGATCGCCGCCAGGACGCCGCCGACGGTCTTTGTCGTAGTCATTGGATCTTCACTCCCCCAAACACTGTCTGGTCCTTCGGACTTCGTTGTGGGTCCCGAGTCCTGTCGGCGCGTATTCGCTTCCTTTAAGAGGCGAGGGCGAGGTACGCCGTGCATCTCCCCCATCCTCCTCCCCGCCTCCCCCTTGAAGGGGGAGGAGAGTCGGGCGAGCTTACCATAGACGCGGCAGGGGTCTTGGGAAACGCGTCGAACCTCGATCGCGGCAAGGCGCCGTGGATCGGCGCCGTGGCTCAGCTCCGCATGATGGCGTCGCCCCACAGGTTCAACGTGTGCTGGTCGTGCGGCCAGAGCCCTTCGGAACGATCTTCTCCACATACCTCCAGCTCGGCGGAAAGCTCGACGAGATTGTCGTCCGGATCCTTGACCATGAAGAACAGGTTGTTCCCCGGACCGTGCCGGCCGACGCCCCAGACGAGCGGGATGCGTCTGGTCGCGACGTGGTCGGCCCAGTCGCGGATGCAGTTCCAGTCGCGCGTTTCGTACGAGTGATGATCGAGGCGCGTCTCGGGCGACAAGAATATGCCGAGCGAGTGATGCTCCGCATCGGTGCGCAGGAAGCAGGCGCGCAGAGCTCCGGCTTCATCGCGTACCCGATCCGAAACGACGAAGCCGAGCCGGCGCTCGTAGAACTCCACCATCTCGTCGAGGCGAGTGGTACGGAAAACGACGTGTTGCAGGCGTGCGGGCAGCTTATCGTTCGGCGAACCCGGCTCCGCTGGACGGACGCCGAACAGCGCGACGCTCCCATCCGGGTCCCGCGTCGAGAAGGCGCTGGCCGCGAAGTGCGGCGAAAGGTTCGGGCCGAGCTCGACGGAGTGCTGAGCGAGCGTGCGCCGATACCGTGAGAGCGCGTCCTCGTCGGCAAACGCAAACGCGGAGTACGCAGTGCCGTTGGGTCCACCCGACGTGATCAGCAACTCGCGCTGCGGTGCGTGGCAGCGCCAGTCGCCGTTCGACATCGCGGTCGCGCTCATCCCGAACCCGCGCGCGAAGAAACCGGCCAGGCGCTTCGGGTCCGGCGAGCGAAAGCAGAGGTGGTCCAACCGGGCGCCGATTTCGGGTCGATCTGCGGTCATGTCGCCTCCAGCGCTTCTCTTCGCATCAGGATACGCCTCGTCGATCATAGCGAATTCCACCGCCGGCCGGGTGGTGGCCATCCGCGGTGCGCGTTTCGATCTTCACCGAGGCAACCGTGACATAGACGGATCCTGCGATCCGTGCGGGCAGCCGGACATACGGCTGTACGGATTGCTGGGAGTCTGGACCGAGCGAGCCGAGGACTACCGAGAAAGCGCTGCGGTGCTCGGCACGCCCGACAGCGAGGAGGCGTATGCGGCGACCGCTTGCATTTGCTCCGCGGTCAGGTTGGAACAGACCTGTGGCATGACGGGATCGTTGTTTCGAAGCTCGGCGCCGAAATACCGGAGCTGCTTCGCGAGATATTCGGCATGCTGGCCAGCCAAGCGTGCGGTCGTCCCGTTCCCCTCGCCCTGTGCGCCGTGACACGTAGCACAGGCGGGAACGCGCTGAGTGGGCAGCCCCTGCTCATAGATCGCCTTACCTTTCTCGAGCAGAGCACGATCAGCTACCGAAGCCAACGCAGGCGCCGGCCGCGACGCGTAATACGCCGCCAATCCGCGGATCATTTCCTGGTCGAGCTGAGAGGTCATGCCCCACATGTAGCCCTGCGCCGGCGGATCGTCACGGGTCCGATCGTGGAATGCCTGTAGCTGCGCTTCCAGGTAGGCAGCGGGCTGCCCGCCTAGACGCGGAAAGGCTGGGGAGATGCTCCTGCCCTCCGGACCATGACATGCAGCGCACACGCGCTCGGCGAGCCGCGCGGCCTGGTCGCCTGGCGAAGTGCGGCCTGCCTGCGCCGGGATCGCGATCAGCGCTGCGCAAACAAGTACGACAACGGACTGCGTCCTTTCCCTCATTGCGGGTATTCGCGTGCCGGCAACACAGCAGACCTGGTGTGCACCGAGTCGGAGAGCGACACCAGGCACCCTCCTTTGGCTGGAACGCGCTGCACTCGAGTTTTATTCGCTCAGCTCTGAACCGCGCGGACAGATCGCGGCACCAACGGGCGCACCGATTCCGCCGCGATCGATCGTGTTGGACACTCACGCCACTCACGCTCCCACGCACGAGCACTTTCAACGCTGCGTGCTGCCGCATCTGCAGGACGCCCACCGCCTCGCGCGCTGGCTGCTGCGCGACCATCACGACGCGCAGGACGTAGTCCAGGAGGCCTATCTCGCCGCTTTCCGATTCTTCGGCAACTTCCACGAGGACAACGCGCGCGCCTGGATTTTGACCATCGTGCGCAATACCTGCTATAGCTGGCTGCGCCGAAAGCGCGGCGCCGAGGCCGCGGAACCGTTCGACGAGGAGAGCCACAGTCTGGACGAGCGCGGCGAACCCATCGACTCCGGAGCCTGGAATCCGGAAAAGCTGTGCCTGCGCAGCCTCCTGCGCGAGCGGATCGCGCAGGCGCTCAATCGCCTCCCGGCGGTGTGCCGCGAGGTCCTGGTGTTGCGCGAGATCGAAGGGATGTCCTATCGCGAGATCGCGGCGACGGCCGGCGTGCCCGTGGGCACGGTCATGTCGCGGCTGTCCCGCGCGCGCACCCTGCTACGTGGTCAACTCGCGGACGCCGGCTGCTGACATCGATTCGCTCGATCGTTGGTCGCGGCACGATTGCCTGTCGTGGTCGCCGCGACTACAATGCCCGCTCGCGCAACATGGGCCACGAGTGCGGCGATGTCCGACGCCCTGCCGTTGAGCTGAGCGGCGACGCGAGGACGCGGACGGGACACCGCCAACTTCTCCTCGCTCGAGCGCCGACCCTGACCGCGGACTGCGGTCCTTCATCCAAGCGCGTCCTCGAACGTTGCCAGGACCGAGGACGGACTGTAAGGGAGACACCGACATGAAGCGGATTCCACGGAGCTTGATCACCGCGGCCCTGATTACGGCGCTGTATGCGCTTGCCGCTTGCGCACCCAGGCCTCCGCCCCCGACCGTGCAGACCGCTGTCATCACGACCCCGACCGGGGCCGAAGTGATCGAGACCGTCCAGCTGACCGCCACCGTGGCGGGGATCAATTACGACACGCGTCAGATCGTTCTCCTGGGGCCCGACGGCAACCAGTTTACTTACAAGGTGGACAAGCTCGCCGTCAATTTCGATCAGATCAAAGTCGGCGATCAGGTCAAGGCCACCGTCACCGAGAAGCTCGCCGTGACCCTGAGCAAGGAGAAAGCACCGCCGAGCATCGGCGCTGCGCTCACGGTGAAACTGGCGCCCAAGGGCGCTGCGCCGGGCGGTGTGATCGCCGACACCGCGGAAGTCACCGCGACGGTCGCGAAGGTCGATGTCAAGAAGCGCAAAGTGACGCTGCAACTCGTGGACGGCAGCACCAGCACGTTCACCGTAGGCAAGGCCGTGGATCTGACCAAGGTTAGCCCCGGGGATATCGTCTCCGCACGGCTGACCGAATCCATCGCGATCGCGGTGGAGAAGACCTAGCGCGATCTCCGGAGAGCTGCTCCGGGCGGACCGTTGCTTTTGCGCTAACAGGAACCGGGACTCCCGCGAAACGGCCCCTGACATCCCTGCGGGCTCAACGAGCCCGTACGAGTGGTAGCCGGCACATCACGTCTGGTCTCGCCCGCGGCATTTCGCATCCGTGAGGCCGCAAGCCTCACGCTACTCGGGCTACGCGCCACGGAGATCTATTCTCCTCGGCGCGCTCCCGCCGGCGATCCAGGTTAACATCGGCCCTGCCGCCTGGACGCCTCGGCTTCGCGGAAAAACAAACGGAGGAGACGATGAAAATCGAGCGCATCGAGACGCTGCACGCCGACGGCGCGTGGCGCACTTTCGACTTTGTGAAGATCACGGCGGATTCCGGCATCGTCGGCTGGAGCGAGTACAACGAGAGCTTCGGCGGCAAAGGGGTCACGGCGATGATCGAGAGTCTCGCGCCGCTGCTCGCGGGGCAGGACGCCGGCCGATACGAGGCGCACTCTGCGTGGTTGTACGCGCGCGGGCGCACGTCGCAAGGCGGCATCACGCAGCAGGCGATCGCGGCTATCGAGAACGCGCTCATCGACGTCAAGGCGAAGGCGCTCGGCATTCCGGTATACGAGCTGTTCGGCGGCCCGATCCGCGACCGCATCCGCCTGTACTGGTCCCACTGCGGGACCTACCGAGTGTGGGGTGACCGGCTGGGCATCCCCAAGGTGAGCACCTACGACGACTTGGTTCGATTGGGCCGGGAAGTCTCGGAAAGCGGCTATTCGGCGCTGAAGACGAACGTGCTGCTGCTCGATAGCGATCCACGCGTGCGCAACGGCGGGTTCGGCCGCGGCGACGGCTACCCCGACCTCAATGCCGACCGCTACGTGCTGCAGGCCATTCGCGCGGAGCTGGAAGCGTTCCGCGAAGGCGCGGGCCGCGACATGGACATCCTCGTCGACCTCAACTGGAACTTCAAGACGGAAGGGTTCGTGCAGGTCGCCCGCGCGATGGAGCCCTTCGATTTGTTCTGGGTGGAGATCGACACGCGCGATCCCAAGGCGCTCGCGTCGATCCGCAGCCGCACCACGATCCCGGTGGCCTCTTGCGAATGCTTGTTCGGCCGGCGCGACTTCCGCCCCTTCTTCGAGCACGGGTCGATGGATGTAGCCATCATCGACGTGCCTTGGAACGGGTTCGCCGAGTCGCTCAAGATCGCGGCGATGGCGGATACCTACGAGCTGAACGTGGCGCCGCATAACTTCTACGGCAACCTGTCGACGATGATGAGCGCGCATCTGGCGGCGGCGGTCCCCAACCTGCGCATCATGGAAATCGATCCCGACGTGGTGCCCTGGCACGACGAACTGTTCACCGTGAAGCCGGCGATCAAGGACGGCTACCTGATGCTGCCGACCGGCCCCGGCTGGGGGACCGAGGTGAACGAAGCGGCGGTGCGCGCACACCCGCCGAAGGGCGGATGGTGAGCGAGCAGGCGCCATGCACGCAGCGATCTCGAAGAGCATCGCAGCGCTCCTGCTCCATCGGGCGATCGCGGTCCTCGCTTGTGGCAGCGCGTAGCTCCGCGCCGCCGGCAGCGGCAAACTCGCTGTGATCCAGGTGAGAGCCTCGACGCGACCGAGATCGTGGTACGCGATCTCGCGTCTCTGCCCGACAAGACTGCGGACCCGCAGCTACAGCGGATCCGGCTGCTCGAGGCGTTGCACGGTGCTAGGCCGAACTAGTGCGCCGTCGTCGCGGACCGCGGCGCCGGCATAGGAGAATTGGCTCGCGGCAGGGCCATGACGCATTCTCAGTCGAGGAACCTCACGCGCCCGGACTCGATCTCGTACACAGCGCCGGCCAGCTTCATGCGTCCCTCGGCAAGGCGCGCTTGCCCTTCGGGCGTCTCCAGCAGCTGGCGCATCACCCAGCGCACATTCGCTTCGACGGCCTGGGCGAGCCGCGCCTGCGCCGTATCGCCGGAATCGTACTCCGGTAAACCGGGGATGATGTTCTGGACCAGGATCTGGATTCGAGACCGGTGTTGAACGCCGAGATCCCTGGTCTCGATCGCGGCTTGGACTGCACCGCAGCCCTCGTGGCCGAGCACGACGAACAGCGGCGTGTGCAGATGCGCGCCCGCATATTGCAGGCTCCCCATGACTTCCGGTGACAGCACGTTGCCCGCGACGCGCACGATGAACAGCTCGCCAAACCCGGCGTCGAAGATCAGCTCCGGCGGGACCCGCGAGTCGCTGCACCCGAGAATGGTCGCGTAGGGTTGCTGCCCCTGCGCGAGCGCGGCGAGGATTTCCTTCTGGACGGTGGGAAAGCGCGCCTCCCCGCGCAGGAAGCGTGCGTTGCCATCTCTTAGCCGCTGGAGCGCTTCGTCCGCGGAGAGGGTGGGTGCATCGGTTGTTGTAAGCGCCATGCAAGATCGTCCGGTGTGTCCAAGGGGCCTTCCTCCTGCATGCGATCCCTGTCGCGGGAGGCCGGAACGAGTATCGGCCTCTGAAGCCGCGCGGTGTCGCGGCGATCATCGTATCCGAGTCCCGGACGAAATCGCACTACCCGCAATCTGCGACAGGCCCTTTATGCAATTATGCAGGCCTGACCCCCTCGGGAGGGGGGTTGGGGTGGCGGGCGGCGCTCGGCACCGTCGCCTGGGTGGGCCGGTGTGGCAAAATCTCGAACCGGCGGGGCCGGAGGCTGCGCCGATCCACCCGGTGTCAAGTCGGGGACGATCCGGTCGATGACAAAGACCTGGACGCGAACGCTCGTCCCCGTCGCATCGCATGTTTGGCGAAAGGAGCAGGACCGGAAGAATGTCGGAGCCGCTGGCTGCAAAGGTTGCGCTCGTCACGGGGGCGTCGCGCGGCATCGGACGCGCGATCGCGCACAAGCTCGCCTCCGCCGGCTGCGACGTCGTCGTCAACTACTACAACAGCCATGCGGAGGCGGAAGCGCTCTGCGGCGAGATCCGCGCGCTGGGACGGCGTGCCCTGGCGGTCAAGGCGAGTGTCGGGATGCCGGAAAGCGTCGACGAGATGTTCGAGGAGCTGCGCAAGCACTTCGACCGGCTCGACATCGTCGTGAGCAACGCGGCGACCGGGGTGCTCCGGCCGGCGCTGGAGATGTCGCTCAAGCACTGGCGCTGGTGCGTCGAGACCAACGCGTTCGCGCTGAACCTCCTCGCCCAGCACGCGGTTCCGATGATGCCCTCCGGCGGCCGGATCATCGCGATGTCGAGCCTGGGTGCGTTGCGCGCCATGCCCGGCTACGGGTTCATCGGCGCCTCGAAAGCGGCGTTGGAGTCTCTGGTCCGCACGCTCGCCCAGGAGCTCGGCCCGCGCGGCATCCGGGTCAACGCGGTGAGCGCCGGGGTCGTCGACACCGACGCGCTGCAGTTCTTCCCCAACCGCGAAGAGCTGCTCGCTTCCTTCGCGCACCGCACGCCGGCCGGGCCCGTGCTCACGCCAGAAGACGTCGCCGGCGCGGTCTACCTGCTGTGCCTGCCGGAAGCGGGCATGGTGAACGGGCATACGCTGTTCGTGGACGGCGGATTCGCGATTTCGGGTTGAGGCACGGGATGCTCGTCGATTCGGGACTGGCCGACAAAGCGGTGATCGTGACCGGCGGAAGCCGTGGGATCGGCCGGGCGGTGGTCGAGCTGCTCGCCGCCGACGGCGCGGACGTCTCCCTGTTCTTTCGCGAGAACGCCGCAGCTGCCGAGGAGGTGGTGGCGGCCGGGCGCGACGCGGGCCGGCGGATCACCGCAGAGCAGGTGGACGTGCGCGACGCGAAGGCGTGCGAGGCCGCGGTGGAGCGCGTCGCGGAGCGCTGCGGGCGCATCGACGTGCTCGTGAACAACGCCGGGGTGATCCGTGATAACCTTCTCGCCTTGCTCGAGGAGGCGGACGTGCGCACCGTGCTCGAGACCAATGTCGTCGGGGTATTCAACGTGACCCGCGCCGTAGTTCCGCACATGATCGCCCGCCGCGCCGGAAAGATCATCAACGTCGGTTCCGTTTCCGGCGAGAAGGGCGGCCGCGGGCAGACCAACTATGCTGCGAGCAAAGGGGCGATCAACGCGCTCACGCGGGCCCTGGCGGTGGAGCTGGCGCCGCGCCGGATCACGGTGAACTGCGTGGCGCCCGGAGTCATCGAAACCGAGATGTCGCAAGAGGTGCGCGAGCGCGCGGCCGATGAGGTCAAATCGCGCATCCTGCTGCGACGCTTCGGCACGCCGCAGGAGGTCGCCCATGCGGTGTGGTTTCTCGCCTCCCGATACGCGGACTATATCACCGGCGAAGTCCTCCACGTCGATGGCGGCTTCAAGATGGAGTGAACGGCATGCAGCAAGCGCAGATCAGCAAAGAGGAGATTATGGCGGTCTATCCCACGGTCGCGAAGATCATCGCGGACGCGCTGGGGTGCGACGTCGAGCGCGTCACGCTCGACGTGCCGCTGATCGAGGGCCTCGATGCGGAATCGATCGACTTTCTGGACCTCGTGTTCCGGCTGGAACGCGCGTTCAAGGTGAAGATCCCGCGCGGCAAGATCGTCGAGGATGCCCGTGGAGATCTTCCCGAATCGGATTTCGAGCAGAAGGGTATCGTGACCGAAGCCGGCATGCAGCGGCTGCGGGAGTTTCTGAGCGAAGTCCCGCCCGAGCGCTTCACCTCGCCGATGAAGGCGGCCGATGTCCCGCGCCTGTTCACCCCGGAGACGTTCTGCAAGGTCGTGGTACGCGCCCAACGCGCCGCGCAAGCCGCGGCTTGAGCACGGATCCACGCGGCGGGAGCCCGATGCCCGAGCGTTTCAGCGCCTTCTCCTTCGTCGATCGAATCACGGAGCTGGAGCCCGGGAAGCGTGCAAGAGGTCGGTTCTGGGTACCGCAATCGCTGACAGACTTTCCTTCCTCGCTCACCGCAGAAGCGGTGGGCCAACTCGCGGCATGGGTCGGGATGGCGCAGCTGGAGTTTCGCAAGCGCCCGGTCGCGGGCCTGGCCGGAGAGGCGAGTTTCCTCGGTAAGGTGAGACCCGGGCAGACCCTCGATCTCGCTGTCGCGATCGAGACTTGTGACGACGACGCGATCGCCTACGACGGCTCGGCGCAGGTGGACGGCGCGCCGGTCCTGGAGCTGAAGCGGTGCGTTGGGCCGATGCTGCCGATCGAGGACTTCGACGCCGCACACGCGGTGCGGGAACAGTTCGAATTGCTGCGCGGAAGCGGTGCCGCGGCCGGGCGATTTCCCGGTACGCCGGAGCCGGACCTCACCGTGGTCGAACGCGCTTCGGGCCAGTGGCAGCGCGCGGAGCTGCGCGTCCCCGAGTCTGCGAGCTTCTTCCGCGATCATTTTCCCCGGCGTCCCGTGTTCCCGGCGACCTTGCTGCTGGATGCACAGATCCGGCTGGCGCTCGGCCTTGCGGCTGAAACCGCGAATTGGCCGGCAGGGGTGCGCGCGGTCCCCTCGCGCGTCACGGACGTGAAGATGCGCGCGTTCATCCTTCCCGGCCAAGTGGTCGAGATCCGCAGCGAGATCCTCTCGGCGACGAGCGAAGCGGCCACCGCCGCAGTCACGGCGCGCGTGGCAGGCAAGCCCGTGTCCACGGGTCGGGTGGAAATTGCCGCACGAGGAGCGGCGTGATGCAGGCGAGACGCCGCGTCGCGATCACCGGGCTGGGGCTGGTGACGCCGGCCGGGCTCGATGTCGCGACGACCTGGGACGCGCTTCTTGCCGGGCGCAGCGGCGTGGCGCCCATCAGCCTGTTCGACGCGAGCGGCTTTCCGGTGCGCATCGCGGCAGAGGTGAAAGCCTTCGACGGCTCCCGCGCCATCGACGATCGCAAGCTGCTCAAGTTCGCGAATCGCTCCCATCGCTTCGCGCTCGCCGCCGCCGAGGAGGCGGTCCGCGACGCGGGGGTGCACCCCACACCCGAGAGCGGGACGCGCTGGAGTTGTGTAGTGGGCACCGGCATGATGGGTGTGGACTTCGCGGATCTCACCGACGTGCACCGGCGCTGCGCGCCGGATGGCGAGTTCGACCCGCAACGCCTGCTGGCCGAACAGGACGGCGGCATCGACCCGATGATGTTCTGCCGGAGCCAATCTGCAGCCGGTGTCTCCTTGCTGCTGCGGCGCTTCGGGATCCGCGGCTATGCAAGCTCGGTGCACACCGCCTGTGCTTCCGGCGGCCAGGCCATCGGCACGGCGCTCAAGCTGATCCGGCGCGGCACCGCCGACTACGCGCTTGCCGGCGGCTTCGACTCGATGATCAGCCCCGTGGGCCTGGGCAGCTTCTGCCTGTTGAGCGCGCTCTCGACGGACAACGACACGCCGCAGCGCGCGAGCCGCCCATTCGACCGAACCCGCAACGGATTCGTGCTCGGTGAAGGCGCGGGCTTTGTCGTGCTCGAGGAATGGAACGCCGCGCGTCGGCGCGGAGCGAAGATCTACGCCGAGCTCGCCGGCGACGGCAACTCGCTCAGCAGCTACCGGATCACCGACTCGCATCCTTCCGGGGACGGGCCGATCCAGGCGATGCAGCAGGCCCTGTCGGACGCTGGGGCGAAGCTGGACGAAGTGGACTACTTGAACGCGCACGGCACCTCGACGCCCATGAACGATCGCAGCGAGTGCGCGGCGGTGCGCGCCGTGTTCGGCCCGCAGACGGAGCGGATCTCCGTCAGCTCGACGAAGAGCGTCATGGGACATCTGATCGCCGCCGCGGGCGCGGTGGAAGTCGCAGTTTGCGCGTTGGCGATCCGGCACGGCGTGCTGCCGGTGAACGCGAACTTGAAGGAGCTCGACCCCGAGTGCGATCTGAACATCGTTCGCGGCGAGCCGCGCAGGCGGCGCGTGCGCGTCGCCATTTCCAACTCGTTCGGCTTCGGGGGCTCGAACAGTTGCGTGGTGCTGCGCAACCCTGAAGAGGTGGAGCGCAGCGCCGCCTCCGGCACCTGAGCATGGCAGCGGCCGAGAAAGTCGTCATCACGAGCACCGGCGCGATCTGCGCCGCGGGCAAGACGCCGGAGGAGATCCTGGACGCGATCCAGGCCGGAAAGTCGGCCATCGCACCCATCCAGAGCTGGGATGCGTCGGCCTGGCCGACGGCCGTCGCGGGAGAGATCACGGGCGTATCGCCCACTGCCCTGATCGAAGACCGCAAGATCCACAAGCTGATCCGGCGCACGCATCTGCTCGGGCTGTATGCCGCGAGCAGCGCGATCGAACGCGCCGGCTTCGTCGCGCACCGCGACAAGCTGGATGCCGAAGCGGCCGCGCTGTTCAGCGACCGCACCGGCGTCTACGTCGGCTCCGGCGGCGGCAGCTATCAGGACCAATACGAGTTCTTCCCCCTGATGAGCACCGGCGACAGGAGTCTGCGCACCTTCGGTCAGGAGCTGGGTGCGACGGTCAACCCGATGTGGCTGCTGCGGGGGCTGCCGAACAACGTGCTGTGTCATATCGGGATCCGCTACGGCTTGAAGGGACCCAACGCCTGCATCACCAACCATAGCGTCAGCGGAATGCTCGCGGTCGTCGAGGCTGCGCTCGCACTGCGCGCGGGCGAGGCCGACCGAGCGGTGGCCGTGGGTCACGATGCGCCCATCGAGCCCGAGTCGCTGCTGTACTACCAGCGGCTGGGACTTCTGGCGGCGGACGCGTTGCTGCCGTTCGATGCCGCGCGCAGCGGCAGCCTCATGGGCGAAGGCGCAGCGGCGATCGTGCTCGAGACTGCCACGGCCGCCGCCAGCCGGCAGGCACCGGTGCTGGGCGAGGTCCTGGGCAGCGGTTACGCCGCCGAGGGAGAGGGACTGCTCGCGATCCGAGACGACGGCGACGGGCTGGCGCGGTCGATCGCGCTGGCACTGGAGAACGCCGGACTCCGCGCCGATGACGTCGGGATGATCGTGGCGCATGGAAACGGCACGCGCCAGTCCGACGCCTCCGAGGCCGCGGCGATCCGCAGAGTGTTCGGCGCCGCTGCGCCGCCGATCACGGCGTTCAAATGGGCCTTCGGACATCTGCTTGCCGGCGCGGGAATCCTCGACGCAGTGCTCGCGCTGCGCGCGCTGCGGCTGCGGAGCGTCCCCGGCATCGCCACCCTGCACCGGATCGACCCGGACTTTGCCGGGCTGCCCATTTCAGCCGGCGCGCAAACACCGCGCACCGACGTCGCGCTGGTCGTCTCGCGCGGCTTCGCAGGAACCAACGCCGCGCTGCTGCTTCGCGCCGCACCCGGCGATTAGCGCGCATGGCGGACGCGGCCGAGTCGCGCACTCGCTGCGGCATCGACACGGTCGAGATCGCGCGCATCGAGCGCCTGATCCGCGAAACCCCCGGCGACGATCTGCACAAGATCTTTTCGTCCGAGGAATTGCGCGACAGTGGAGAAGGCCCGGGCCGCGCCGCAAGCCTCGCAGCGCGCTTCGCGGCCAAGGAAGCCTGCCTCAAGCTCTTTCCGCGCGAAACGGCGCTAGGCATCCTCGCTCAAGCTGACTTCGCGGTTGTACGCGACAACTATGGGGCCCCGCGCGTGACGTGCAGCCCCGCCGCCGAGACGGTGCTCGGCCGTCACCGCGTAAAGGCGATCGCCCTGTCGCTCACCCATGACCGAACGAGCGCGTCCGCCGTCGCGCTGGCCGAGGCCGCGCACACCGAGGTCCCGCTCTCCGGCAAGCTCATCTACCACCTGATTCCGCTGCGCCGGAAGATCATCCTGGAGAACCTCCGGCGCGTGTACGGCGAGACCGTGCCGGAAGAAGAGATCAAACGTCTCGCGCAGGCCCACTACGCTCACCTCGCGCGGCTGCTGGGAGAGTTCGTGCGCTTTCCCTGGATGTCGGAGCAGCGGCGCGCGGCCATGGCGCGCGTGGAAAACGTCGAAGCGTTGCTGGCCGCGCATGCACAAGGCAAAGGCGTGATCGTGCTCACCGGGCACTTCGGGAATTGGGAGGTCTCTACCGCCGCGGGGTTGCGCAGCTTCCCGCAGGCGTACGGCCGGTTTCACTTCCTGCGCCGGCCGTTCAAGCCACGCTGGCTCGACGACCTGGTGACGCGCCGCTTCCGCCGCGCGGGCTTCGGCGTCCTCCCCAAACGCGGTGGCCTCGACGCGGTGCTGGAGCGCCTGGGTGCGCAGGACATCGTCGTATTCCCGTTCGACCAGCACGCCGCTCGCAAAGACGGCATCTACGTCGACTTCTTCGGCCATCCTGCGGGAACCTTCCGCAGCCTCGCCATCCTCGCGCAGGCCACCGGCGCTCCGGTCATGCCGGCGGCCAGTTGGCGCGAACCCGACGGTCGCCACGTGCTGCGCTTCGAGGAGCCTGTGCCTGTGATCGACTGCGACGACGTGAACGAGGCGATCCGGAGAAACACCCGTGCGTACAACGCCGTTCTGGAACGGCTGGTCGTGCGCCACCCGGAACAATGGTGGTGGGTGCATCGCCGGTGGAAAGCTCCGCCCTCGGCCCGTCGACAGACGAGTCCTCACGCGGCAAAAACCGAGCGGGGCGCGCCCTGAGCGACAGGACGGCTATCGAGAGCAGGCGGGCAAGTGGAACGGATGACGGACGCCGAGGGCCGCATTACGGCCCTCGGCGTCCGCTTGCACACTACGTGGCGTGCACAATCCCTTTCAGGGCACACCCAGCGGTCGGATGTCGCTGGGCATGAAGTAAGCGATCGCCAACTCGACTATTGGATGTCGACGAAGTAGCCGGAGATCGCGAAGGTGCAGGAGCCTGCGCCGGTCCCGAGAGGAGGAACACGGTCGCATTCGGCGACGACGTCCGTGCCGGGATCCGCGTAAATCCTCACGACCTGGCTTCCGGCGAAGTAGTCCTTGAACCCATCCGAGCCCTGGGGGGCGACGCTCACCACGAAGCTCGCGGCACCGGATGCCAAAGCTGTGCTGACCGTGCCCATCACTCTCTGATCGGTGGGAACGGATGCCGAAAAACTCACGTACTCGATCACTAGGCGCTTGTTGGCAGGGACAGTAGTCAGCGTGACCAGAGCGCTGTTGCTGATCGTTCCGGTTCCGGTAGCCTGGAATGGCTGAAACGCGGGGTTATCTGCATTGCGTATGCTGGCGCCTTGCGCGAACGTGACCGTCGGCGTGTTCGTGACCTTCACCGCCACACTATAGTCGTCCCAGTAGTCGTGTGCCGTGGCGATTCGCGGAACGGCCAGCGACCCGATCAGCACAGCGGAGCCGAGGATTGCGAGAGAACGAGAACGGATGCGAGTTGGCATGGACATAGAGAACTCCCTCATTTGTTACAGAATGAATGAGAGCAACTGCATCTGAGTGTCGCTTGCAAGAGACATGCCATTGTGAATAACCGGAGGAAACGAACCATGCGTTACAGAACGTTTGGCCGCACGGGGTTGCAAGTCTCGGAGCTTGTGTTCGGCGGCGGATGGGTCGGCGGCGTGCTGATCCATCAGGACGACGCGACCAAACTCGACACTCTTCGACGCGCCATGCATGCGGGGATCAATTGGATCGACACCGCTCCCGCATACGGCAAGGGCCAATCCGAGCAGGCGCTGGGCTGGCTGCTCAAGGAGATCGACTCCGCGCCCTACCTTTCCACCAAAGTCGTGCTCGACACGACACGGCTCGACGATATCCCGGGACAGGTGGAACGCAGCCTGCACGAAAGCCTGCGACGGCTGGGGCGCGACCGTGTCGATCTGGTGTTGCTGCACAATGCGATCGAGCCGATCGCAGCCGACGGCGTGGTGACGCCGGCGCAAGTGCTTCGCGTGGACGGTGCCGCGGATGCGCTGGAGCGTGTGCGCAGCCAACACCTCACCCGCTACATCGGTTTCACCGCGCTGGGAGATGGAGCGAGCTGCCGGCAGGTCATCGATAGCGGCCGCTTCGATGCCGCACAGGTGTATTACAACCTGCTCAACCCGAGCGCGGCGCGGACCATGCCGCAGCGCTGGACCGGCCACGACTTCGGCAACTTGATCGCCGCCTGCAAGGCAAAGGGGACTGCAGTCATGGCGATTCGCGTGTTCGCCGCCGGTGTGCTTGCGAGCGACACGCGGCATGGGCGCGAGGTGATCATCACGCGCGCTACAGATGTCGCGACGGAGGAGCGCCGCGCGCATGCAGCGTTCGCCGCGCTAGGCAGCGCCTACGGCACCCGTGCGCAGACCGCGCTGCGCTTCGTGCTGACCAACGCCGACATCTCCTGCGCGATCATCGGCCTCGCCGAGCGTGCGCACCTCGAGGAAGCCCTGGCGGGCGCCGCGCTGGGCCCGCTCCCGCAACCGGCCCTGGACGCGCTCGAGAACCTCTACCAGACCTGGGACCCCGACCTTGGGGTCGACCTTGGGGTCAGGCCTGTATAAATGTATATTGCTCAGGTATCCTAGGCTCGATGGCCCGCAAACCGCGTCTTCACGTCCCCGGCGGCCTCTATCACGTCATCCTGCGTGGCAACGCCGGTCAGGATATCTTCTTCGCTCCCGAAGACCGGTCGCAGTTCTACGCGCTGCTCTCCGAGGGGGTGGCGCGCTTCGGCTACCGGGTGCACGCCTTCTGCCTCATGACCAATCATGTGCATCTGGCGCTGCAGCCTGCGGACATCCCTCTCTCGCGAGGCTTGCAGAATCTCTCCTTCCGCTACACCCGCTACAGCAACGCACGGCGGAAGCGGGTGGGACACTTGTTCCAGGGTCGGTTCCAGGCGTATCTGGTGGATCAGGACAGTTACGGGTTGGCGCTGGTGCGCTACATTCACCTCAACCCGGTGCGCGCCGGGCTGGTCAAGGACGCGGCCGCTTACCCATATAGCAGTCACCGCGCTTATCTAGGCCGGGCGGATGTGGGCTGGCTCACCACCGACTGGATGCTGGGGCAGTTCGGGGCCCGGTTGAGCGCAGCACGCGCGCGCTTCGCTCAGTTCGTCGACGCGGGAAAGCCCCAAGGCCACTCGGAGGCGTTCTACGGAGGCCAGGCCGATTCCCGAGTCGTGGGCGAAGAGGACTTCCTGAAGAAGGTACTGAAGCCGGAGCCGGAAAGGTCCAAGCCGTTGCCGCTCGAAGAGATCGTAGCCTACGTGTGCAAGAGCGCCGGACTGACGCTCGAGCAACTCAAGGCACCGGGTAAGAATCGCCGGAGCGCACAGGCACGCACGCTGATCGCCTGGCTCGCGGTGCAGTCGCGCTCCTGCACCTTAGCCCAGGTGGCTGAGCACTTCGCGCGGTCGCCATCGACTCTCAGCCATCTCGTCACGCGCCTCGACAAGCTCGCTCAGCGCTCCGGGCGAACCGACGAGGCGTTACGCAGACACCTGTCTGCAATGACGCAAGCCTGACCCCGTCTAGGCGAGGCCATAGAGCTGGCGCGCGTTCTCGCACAGGATGCGCCGGCGCGCACTGGGCGCAACACCCTTGAAGTTGTCCTCGATCGCCCTCTTCGACTCCGGCCAAGTACTGTCCGCATGCGGATAGTCCGAGGCCCACATGACGCGGTCCTCGCCTAGGACGTCCAGCAGACGCAGCCCAGCGTGGTCGGTCTGGAACGTGGCCCAGATCTGACGCCGGAAGTAAGCGCTCGGGGCCATGGTCAAGGCGAGCCTGCTGTGACCGCGCCAGAAGTCGGGCGCGTCGAGGAATTTCCGGTAGGTGTCGTCCATCCTCTCGAGCATGTAGGGGAGCCACCCGATCCCGGTCTCCGCGAGCACGATCTTCAGGCCCGGGTAGCGCTCCAAGGCCCCCGAGAAGATCACCGCCGCGAGCGCCTCATCGATCTGAAGCGGCGAGGTAGCCACGCGGACCCCCATGTTGCCGGGGTCGGCGGCCTTGGGTCCGCTGTACGTGACCGTGCGCAGTCCGCCACCCAGGTGAAAGCCGATCGGGATCGCGGCCTCGGCCGCCGCCGCCCACAGCGGCTCCCACATTGCGTCCCACAGCGGGGTCTGCACACGCGCCGCCAGGAGCATCCCGGTCCGCAGGCCGATTCGCTTCAGATGACGCACCTCCGCTGCGGCGCTCTCCGCGTCGTTGACAGGAATTAACCCAACCCCGATGAGGCGCGCGGGCGCCGTTGCGCAGAACTCTGCAAGCCAGTCGTTGTAGGCTCGATAGCACACTTTCCGCAGCTCCGGGTCCTTGATGAGCAGCGGCACGATGGGGCCGTACATCACGGTGGCATCCACGCCGTCGCGATCCATGTCGGCGAGCCGCAGTGCGGTGGTCGTCGGACGCAGCACGCCGGGTTCGAGCACGCCGCCGCGCTCGAGCGCTAGGCGCCGCCCGCCCATCGCACCCGCGGCCCCTTTGCGTCCGCCCCACGGGTCCCAGCGCTCGCCGCTGCAAGTCCAGTACGGGCCTTCCGCGGTGTCCACAACTTTCGGGCAGCGTTCCCGCCACTGCGCGGGCACGCGCTTCTCCCACAGATCCTTCGGGAGCCATTGGAGATCGATGTGATCGTCGGCCGATACGATGTGATAGTCCATGACAAGCTCCTTGGTGGAATGGCGTGGCTCGGCGCGCTGGATGGAGCGATCCAAACTGCAACGGTAGCACAAGTGACACGAGGCTCCACGAGCCGAACGCTCTCGGCAGCGATCTCTCAATCATCTCGAATATACAGTTATACAGGCCTGACCCCCATGGAGTTGAGGGGGCAAGAGGCTTGGGGTAGCATGCGGGAGCCTCGGTGCCGCCGGGGCGACAACGGGCGCGAGGACGGTCATGGACAACAACCGACAGGCTCTGCTCAAGCGGCTAGAAGCGCATGCGCGCCAGATCCGGCGCGACGTGTGGCGGGCGCTGCGTGCCGGAGGCGGCGGCCATGCGGGAGGCTCTTTGTCGGCCGCGGACATCCTGGCCGCGCTCTACTTCCATCGCCTGCACATCCGCGCGAACGACCCGGATTGGGCGGACCGCGATCGCTTCGTCCTGTCCAAGGGACATGCGAACGCCGCGCTGGGCGCGGTGCTGGCCCAGGTCGGGTTCATCGACAACGCGGTGCTCGATCGTTTCTATGGGCTCGAATCCCCCTTCGGGATGCACCCGGACATCAAGGTCGCCGGGGTGGAGATGTGCACGGGCGCGCTCGGGCATGGGCTCGCGGTGGCGATGGGGATGGCGCTCGGGGCCCGCATCCAGAAGAAGACGTTCCACACGTTCGTCATGGTCGGAGACGGCGAGCTGCACGAGGGTTCCAACTGGGAGGCGGCGATGGCGGCTGCGCATTATCGGCTGGCCAACCTCACTGTCATCGTCGACCACAACAAGATCTCGCAGAGCGGCCGCGTCGCCGACATCATCGGCATCGATCCGCTCGCCGACAAATGGCGTGCATTCGGCTGGGAGGTACGCGAGTTCGACGGCCACGACATGGGACAAGTGGTCGATGCGCTCGACGCGCTGCCGTTGCATCCGGATCGTCCTTCCGCGCTCATCGCGCATACCGTCAAAGGCAAGGGCGTGAGCTTCGCGGAAGACACCTACCTCTGGCACAGCAACAATGTGAGCGACGAGATCTACGCTCGCGCGCTCTCGGAGCTGGGCCCGCTGTGAGCACGCTGACCCGGTAAGCTTCCTTCGGCACGTGCGCCCGGCCGAGCGCGCGCCTCGCATTCGGCCCGGCTGGAGATCCACTCCCGGAACAGAGACCTGCCCGCGATCCGTTGCTCGGGGCGAACGCGATCGGTTCGTCGAGCGCGAGCGCCACCTCGTCGCGCCCGGGAAACGCGGGACGCGCTGGTCGAGCGTGCGTAAAGGCACAGCGCTCCGGACCCTCGAACACAAGTGGGAACATGCGGACCGTTCGTAGCGAACGAGGCTGGCGTCGGCGGTCGTTCCGCTGCGCCCGAAGTCAACCGCAAAATTCTCCAAGATCGGCTCGCACGCGTTCTCTAAGATGACCGCATCTTGAGAGGAGGCGTCATGCGCGATCAGGTCGAATTGGAGCGGACCCAGGCCGCCGCGAGCTCGCGCTCCACGGAGGGCAGGCTCGGGGCACTCGGCGAGGCTCTTCTGGCCAACCGCCCGGCGCAGGACCGCGCCGAGCAGATGATGCTATACGGGCAGTTTCTCGGGTCGTGGGACGGGACCGTGGTGGTCCATGACGCCGAGAGCGGCCGCCGCGAGTCCACGTGCGAGGTCCACTTCGGCTGGGCGCTGGCCGGGCGCGCGGTGCAAGATGTCTGGATCGCGCCGTCGCGCCATGCGCGAGGAGCGGCCGAGCAGGATCGCATGTACGGCACCACCCTTCGCGTGTACGATCCTCGAGCCGATCTCTGGCATATCACGTGGATCGACCCGGTCCGACAGGTGTTCAACCGAATGACCGGACGCAAGATCGGCGACGAGATCGTCCAGGAGTACCGGAACGAGCAGGGGACACGCTGTCAGTGGCGGTTCACGGAGATCAGACCCGATTCGTTCCATTGGATCTCGCGCGACTCCACGGACGAGGGCGCGAGCTGGACGGTCCGTGTCGAGTTCTTCCTGCGGCGGCGCACGACGGATCCTTCGATGACGGGCACCGCTGCTCCGTCCTGAGAGCTCCACCGGCATCGCGCGGACAGTCTGCGGGTCGGAGATCGGGACGGCGCAGGCCCGAGCTCCGAGAGCATCCTGCGTCTGCACAAAACCGACGTAGAGGGCAAGGGCGGGGGAGCGGGGCTGGCCCGGAGGCTTGCGCTCTGCCGCCGTGGAGCTACACTGCGCGCATGAACGCCGCAGAACGTTCTCAGTCCGAACGGCGCGCTTCTCCGCATCCGCATCCGCCAAGCCGAAGGGCGCCGGAAGAGGTTCCCACCGCCGGCACGACGGATCCACACGGGAGCTGAACCCATCATGACCACAACCGCTCCAGCTACCGACTGGCGCACTCGTTCCGCGAAACAGACGCGCCTCGCGTTCGGGCAGGCTTTGCTCGAGATCGGCGCGCGTGAACCGCGTGCAGTCGTCGTGTCGGCCGATACCCAGGATCTGCTCGGGATTCGTCCCTACATCGAGCGCTACCGCGATCGCTTCGTCGAGCTCGGCATCGCCGAGCAGAACGCGATCGGTACGGCGTCCGGCCTCGCGACCACCGGTCTGTATCCGTACGTTTGCGCCTATGCCCCCTTCATCACCGCCCGCAGCATGGAGCAGGTGCGAAACGACGTCGCCTACGCGAACCAGCGCGTCGTGATCGGTGCCGCCGCGAGCGGCATCTCGCTGGGGGTCGCGGGCGGCACGCATCACGCGCTCGAGGACTTGGCGCTGATGCGCAGCTTCCCGCACATGACCGTGGTCGTCCCCGCGGACGTCGACGAGGCCTACCGCGCGACGCTGGCGACGCTCGACATCGACGGACCCGTGTACCTGCGCCTCGGCGGGCGGGTGGAAGAACCGCCGGTGAGCGACCCCGAGGCGCCGTTTCGCCTCGGCCGGGCGGTGCAACTCCGGCCCGGCGCCGACGTAGCCGTCATCGCCTGCGGCGCGCTGGTCGAGATGGCCGTGCGGGCGTCCGACGCGTTGCGCCAGGAGGGGATCGGCGCGCGCGTGCTCAACATGCACACGATCAAGCCGTTCGACCGGGACGCTGTCCTCACCGCGGCCGCGGAGACGCGCGGAATCGTGACCGCGGAAGAGCACCACCTCACTGGTGGCCTCGGTGGAGCGGTCGCCGAGCTGCTTGCCGTCGAGCGGCCCACGCGTATGCGCATGGTCGGCATGCCCGACACATTCGCGATGGTAGGGCCCACAGGCCCGCTGCGCGCAAAGTACGGCATGAGCGCAGAGGGCATCGCCGACGCCTGCCGCACGCTCCTTGCCTCGCTCTAGGGTCCGCGCAGGCCTCTGAGTCCGCGACCCGCCTCGCGCGCTGCAGCGCGAGAATGCAGCTACACTCTCCACTGTCCAGCGGGTTACACGCCGCTGCATCCCACCGTTCTCCAGGAGGAAGACATGCTGCTCGACGTGCGTACCTACATTTGCCGCCCCGGAACCATCAAGAAGCACCTCGCGCTCTACGAGCGTCTGGGCAAGGGACCGCAGACGCGCCACCTCGGTGAGCCGTTCGCCTATCTCGTGACCGAGACCGGCAACGTCAACCAGTACATGCACATCTGGGCCTACGAGGACGCCGCGGATCGCGCACGCAAGCGCGCCGCGATGCAGGCCGACCCGGAGTGGATCGCTTACACCGAAGAGAGCGCGAAGCTCGGCGCGCTGGAGCACCAGGAAAACCGCCTGATGCAGCCGGTGGCGTTCTTCCCGCTGAAGCGCTGAGCGAAGCCGCTGCTGCGGCCGCGAGCGGCTCGATCGCCCAATATACAATTATGCAGGCCTGACCCCACCGTCGGGGTCCCAGTAGGCCTGGGCGCCGAAGCGTGCGAGCAGCGGCCGACAGGATGGGCCGGCCAGCGCCGCCACTTTGGTCAGCGCATCGGCGATCACGCAACTGCGTGCGGCGACGGTGACGCTGCCGCTGCCGCTCCACGGGCGGTGCTGCCTGGGGTCGATGATGCATCCGAGCGGTTGCGCGAGCCGCTCGGGGTAGACCGCATGCGGACTCGAGGTGGCCACCGCCCCGCAGCGCAGCTCGGCGATCGGCACCAGACCCGCATGCCGGCGTAGATGGACGAGTTGGCGCTCGGCTCCGAAGCGCCGGAGGTCACCGCCCGCATTGACCACTGCATCCGTGCAGCCGCCGCGGCGCAACGCATGGACCGCCTGGTCTACCGCGAAGCCCTTGGCTATTCCGCCCAAATCGATGAGCATGGGTCGGCGGAAGAACACGCGGCCCTCCGGGAGCAGCACGAGATCATGCCAGTCGCCGCACGCCGGCATCGAGCCCTCCGGACGTGGCAGCAGGCCCGCTTCCACCAACGCAGGAGCTACGGTGATGTCGAACAACCCGTCGCTGGCGGCCGCGATCCGAAGCGCCCGCCCCAGCACGGCGTAGGTCCAGGGGTGTACCGCCAACGGCCCGCTGCTCGCTTCGCGATTCAGGCGCGTGAGCTCGCTGTCCCCGGCGTGAAAACTCATCAAGCGGTCGACCCGCTCGACGGCCGCCAGCGCTGTCTCCACCGCCCGCTCGACCGCGTTCCGGTCTGGCCCCTCCGCGCGGAGCTGCACCAGCGTCCCCATCGCCGGGCGGGCCCGGCGCGACTCAGCGCAAGACGACTTGGTGGAAAGCGAGGAGTCGCTTGATGCCATCGGTGACGTGCCGGCAAGACAACGTCGCACCGCTGATATTGACGATGTCGGTGCCGACCTGCAGCGGGTCCGAAACCGTCTTGCCCACGAACTGATCGCGCCACTTCAGCTCGCGGACCTGGTAGCCGTATTGCTCGCGGTACTCGATGACTTGGAACTGACGCACGCTGCCGTCGGCATTGATGCCCAGCGCGTAGGTGATCAGCTCGTGCTTGCCGATGACCTGGTCGACGATGAACCAGCCGAGCAGCTTGCCCGCGGCCCGTGCCTGCCAGACCTGCTGCTGCGGCGCACGGACCTGCACACCGGATTCGCGCTCGATGCGCCCGATTTGATCGGGGGTGAGGGTGACCGCAGCGGGGACGAACTCCTGGGCCTGCGCGAAGATCAGCGCTTGGGCCTGCTCGAGGCTCATGTAATGCGCGGCGAGACAGTACGCCGGCGCCGCACTGACGATAGCGGCAGGCGCGAGCCAGCGGATGTCGAAGCTCATGGCGGGATTCTACCTTGGCCCGCTCGCTCGCGATCGAAAGCCTCGGCGCGCCTGCAGTGCTTCGAGGTGTGCTAGGTGCGGCCGAGGAGTGCTACGGCCGGGCCCGGAGTTCGCAGCGGCGGCGATGTACACTTCCATCTCGCGCACCCGACCCGACCACGCCGGGTTCGCTAGCTGCTCCCGGGTGGCGGCGCACGCGCGCTCGACAGTCGCAGAGAGAGACCAAGCCATGCTGTTCCCGACCACGCTCGTTGGCAGCTACCCGCAGCCGGATTGGTTGATCGACCGCGAGAAGCTCTCGAAGCGGTTGCCGGCGCGCGTGCGGGCCAAGGACCTGTGGCGCATTCCCGAGCCGTTGCTCGCACAGGCGCAGGACGATGCCACGCTTATCGCGATCAAGGCGCAAGAGGAGGCCGGGCTCGACATCGTCACCGACGGCGAGATTCGGCGCGAGAGCTACTCCAATCGCTTCGCCACCGCTTTGGAGGGCATCGACATCGACAACCCCGGCACCGTGCTGGGTCGTACCGGCCTTCCCAATCCTGTGCCGCGCATCGTCGGCCCGATCCGGCGCAAGCGCTCGGTCGAGGTCGACGACGTGCGGTTCCTGCGCGCGCACACGACGAAGCCGATCAAGATGACGCTGCCGGGGCCCTTCACGATGAGCCAGCAGGCGCAGAACGATCACTACGCGAGCGACGAAGCGGCCGCCATGGCCTACGCCGCCGCAGTCAACGAGGAGATCCGCGAGCTGTTCGGCGCCGGCGCGGACATCGTCCAGGTCGACGAGCCGTACATGCAGGCGCAGCCGGAGAAGGCGCGCCAGTATGGGATCAAAGCGCTCAATCGCGCGCTCGAAGGCATCGCAGGACCGACCGCCGTGCATATCTGCTTCGGCTACGCTGCGATCGTCCACCAGCGCCCCTCCGGCTACTCGTTCCTGCCGGAGCTCGCCGGCTGCTCCTGTCAGCAAGTCTCGGTGGAAACGGCGCAATCGAAGCTCGATTGCGCCGTGCTGGCGAAACTCGAAGGCAAACAGATCATGGTCGGCTGCCTCGACCTCAACGACCTGACCGTGGAGACGCCGGACATCGTCGTCTCGCGTATCAAGAGCGCTCTGCGCTACGTCCAGCCGCGAAACGTGATCCTCGCGCCCGATTGCGGAATGAAATATCTCCCGCGCGAGGTCGCGTTCGGGAAACTGCGCGCCATGGTCGAAGCCGCGCGAAGGCTTCGTGCCGAGTACGGCGATGGTTGAGTACGTGTGGCTGTACCGGCGTGTCGGCTGGACCGATCCCGTCAGCCGGGATTAAACGCGGAGGAATTGCCGTGATTGTCGAACAGATCTGGACCGCGAACTCGTATCGCAACTTCAATTATCTGATCGTCTGTCCGGAAACGGGCGAAGCGCTTGCGATCGATCCGCTGGATCATCAAAAGTGCTTGGCCGCGGCCAAGCAGCACGGCTGGGAGATCACTCAGATTCTGAACACCCACGAGCACGGCGATCATACCGGTGGGAATCGCGCCATGATCGAGGCGACCGGGGCGAAGCTGCTTGCGCACAAGAATGCGGCTTCGCGGATCCCCGGGATCGATCGTGGGCTGGGCGCCGGAGACGTAATCCGGGTGGGCAAGACTGTCGAGCTCGAAGCGCTGGATACGCCGGGGCATACGATGAGTCATATCTGCCTGCTCTCGCACACGGATACGCCCGCGCTGTTCTGCGGGGATACGCTGTTCAATGCCGGCGCGGGCAACTGCCACAACGGCGGCCACCCGAGCGAGCTGTACCACACGTTCGCGAATCAGCTCGCCAAGCTGCCCGACAATACCCTCGTATACCCGGGCCACGACTACATCGCGAACAATCTCGGCTTCACGTTGGACCGCGAGCCCGACAACGGGAAGGCGCGACAGATGCGCGAGCGGGTCCGCGACCAGGATCCCGGCCGGGCGCTGGTGACCACATTGGCGCTCGAGAAGGAAATCAACACCTTCTTCCGACTTCGCAGTCCCACGGTGATTGCCAAGCTGCGCGAGGCGTTCCCGGATCTGCCCGATGAACCGGATGCCAAAACGGTGTTCCTCAAGCTCCGCGAGCTGCGCAACCGCTGGTGACGGCACCCCACCCCGGGCGTTGTCGCGCGACCGGCGAACGGGCAAGCTCGCCCCCGTGTAACAAGGGTACGATACAGTTCCCCTCCCTCATCGACTTTCACTGGAGTTGAAATGAACCTCTCGATGTATCACGCGAGCGCGCCTCGTTTCGTCAATATGCTGAACAACCTTTCCGCGATCCTGGACAAAGCGCAGGCATTCGCGGATGCGAGGAAGATCGATCCCACGGTGCTCGCGAGCGCCCGCCTCTACCCCGACATGCTCCCGATGGCACGCCAGGTGCAGATTGCATCCGACACGGCGAAGGGCGCGGTGGCCCGCCTGGCGGGGATCGACATCCCCAAATATGAAGACACGGAGCAGACGCTGGCGGATCTGAAGGCGCGCATCGCCAAGACCATTGCATTCATCGGCACCGTCAAGCCGGCACAGATCGACGGCTCGGAGGACCGCGAGATCACACTCAAGCTCGGGGGCAAGGAAGTGAAGTACACCGGGATGCAGTATCTGCTCGGCTTCGCACAGCCGAACTTCTACTTCCACGTGACCACCGCCTACGACATCCTGCGGCACAACGGGGTGGAGATCGGCAAGGCCGACTACATCGGCAATCCCTGACTTGGCTGTGACTGCGCCTGGCCGCTGGCCGGCAGGCGCAACGCCTCGATCGCTCGGCCTGCAGCGACCGGCGTCCGCGTTTCAGACTCGTTCGAACACGCCCTTGACGTTACCGAACGGCGAGGCCCAGGTGCGGATCGTCACGAAGCCGTGCGCACACACCAGGCGCTCGAGCTCCTCCACGGTATAGAGGCAAACGCGCTCGCGAATGCCGTGCTTCGCCTGCATCTCGCCCGCGAGCGGAGCGAAGCGATCTTCGACCGGGTTCCCGGCATGGGCGTATCCCATTCCAAGCTCGCTCGCGAGCCCGGACGCGGAAAGGAACAGGCGAGCACCCGTGCAGAGTCGACCTGCCAGCAGTGCCAGCAAGCGCGACGCCTCGTCGAAGCGAAGGTAGTGGATGAACCTCTGCGAGTAGGCCACTCCAGCCGCTGGTGGGAAGTCTTCGAGCGTCGCCTGCCGCAGGTCGATCTGCCGGAACTCGAGCGTTGGGATGTCGAGGGCTTGCCTGACGCGCTCGATCCGCTCTCCGATGTCGACGACGTCGTAGAGCACGGACCTACAGCCGAGCACGGCAAAGCGGATCCCTTGCACGCCAAGGCCACAACCGAGGTCTAGCGCCACTCGCTTCGGCATCTTCGGCGAGACGATGAAACGAAGCGTCTCGAGATCCAGCTCGTCGACCCACTGGGAAGCGATGTCGACTCCGTGCGAGGCAACGGAGTGCAGGGCCGGTTCTGCGTCAAGGTCGGACTGCGAGATGAGCTTACGGATGGCCGGATTTGTCATGTGGATGAAGTTGCCTCTCGCATCCGGACGAGGCAAGCACACATTCTTGGAAGAGCGCTCAGCTGTGCGCCCGCTTGTCCAGCGCTTCCTCTATCGCTTGCGCCCATGCCACGTCGTCCCTACGCGACGAGCGGGCGGTTCGGATCAGCGCGAGGTTTCGGGCGGTCGTTTCCGGCTCCCAGTTCTCGCGCACGGCTGCGAGCGCATTCGCGGCGGACTCTAGCGCGGCTTGCTCGTCCTTCTGCAATACGGCCAACTCGACCAAGGTTGCGTGATCCCAGTAATCCGGCGTGCCCTTCGCGATCCGGCGCTTGACCGAGTAGGTCACCACGGGCAGCAACTCGAGCCGGCGCGTGTCGGGCGGGTTCTTGAGCTCCATCAGCGTCACCGCGTTGATGCCCGGGTACGCGTCGCGCCAGTCCGCTTCGAACCCTTGCAAATAGGTGTCGATGGCCTTCGTCAGCCAGCCGGCCGCACCGAGCAGGTCATTGGCATTGCGCGCTTCGTCCCAGCGGTCCTTGTACACGCGGCCGAGCAGGCCGTTCGTCTCGCTGCTCGGCCCTCGCTCCTGAATCACGCTGCGCAGAACCTGCTCTGCTTCATCGCGGCGCTTGAGACGGTTCAGCGCGAACCCGAGCTGTTCCCGCACCAGCACGCTGCGCGCCAACGGCGCCGGCATCTGCGCGGCGAGATCGACCATCGCTTGCCAGTAGCCGACGGCGCGATAGGACAAGAACAGATCGATCACCACCCCCGACTCGAGATTTCTTACGTCGCCGAGTCTGCTTGCCGCCTGCTTCAGCGCTTCCTTGCCGGCGCGGCGAGCGGTAGCCAATTCATTGCGGGCCTGCACCGCGTACTGCGCTCGGTCACGGAAGACATCGGTCTTCAGCCGTGCGATATCCGGTGCGCTGTAGCCCTCCACCAGCTGAAACACCGGGCTGTCGGTGCTCGGTTCGCCCTTCTGGGCTCTCGCGGCATCCAGCAGCTTGCGCAAATCTTCGCGGGCACTCTCAACGCCGGTGGGCTTGCCATCCGCGCCGATTTGGTAGGGCATTGCGCGCAACGGCGCAACGTCGAACGGCAAAGGTCCGGCGCCCGCCCACAACAAGACCGTAGTGGCAGGACGGACGCCGTGGCGCAGCCCGAGCTCGTAGAAGACGTTGGCGTTGGCGCCCGTCAAATCCGCGACTGCGAAGTCGCACAGGATCAGCCGCTCGAACATCGGCTTGTGGATGACGCCGCCGGTGACTTCCTCGTCCGCACGCAGCGCCTCCATCTGCGCGGCACCGATGGCCGGCGCAATCAACTCCTGGTAGACCGCGTCGAAGTCCACCGTGGCGCCGGAAGGGATGGCCTTCTTGCCGAAGGGCATGAGCACGAAGCACAGTGGCAACATCACGCTTCTCCCGACTGGAAAATGTACCTCAGCTCTTGCGCGCGTTCCGCGTCGGCTTGCATCGGCGTGAACGGTCATCGCCCCTTGAGTGCCGGCCCGCTGAAACCCCCATGGCATCGGTACCGAGCCCCGTGCCCTGGAAATCGCGTGACTCGACCGCAACTCCGGCCGCGTTCCAGGCGTCGGGAATTTCGACCCGCAGACCTGTGTCGTCTCCGGCGACCAAGAGGTCCCAGCCGGCGAGCTTGCCGTCGTCTTCCAGCAAACGCGGGAAGTGCTGCGATGTCGCGCGAGCGTCCCCACCGAAGCCGTGGATGAACGCGACGGCCGCCTCGGCCTTTGGCGACTCGCTCTTGCGAACGGCGAACAGTTGCGGGTCCACGCGACCTCCTCTTAGGCGAGCTCGTTGAAGCCAATTCTGCGCCCAAACAGGTACCGACCCACGCCAGTATTCCACGAAACGGTCGACGCGCACGACTGGTTCGGTCGCCCGCGTCGAAGCCGACAGGTTCGCTGGCGATGCGGACGCGCCTTGGCCCGCACAGGGAGCGTCAGCCAGCGTCTGCAGAACACGAGCTGTTCGGTGGTTGGATCCGAGTGCAGAGGTGGAGAATATGCAATTATGCAGGCCTGACCCCCGGCTCTTGGCGAGCGTCGCCGGCGAGATTGACGGTGAGCCAGCGACACCCGCTCTTCGCTATGGTGCGGCCATGAGCCGAGAGGTATGCTGGTCTACGATTTGCCAGCGCCCGCTCAGCTTCGCCCAGACCACGCTGGATCGGATCCCTAACGTCGTCACGTCTCCCTTGGGATTGGTCAGGTAGAGCGCGGAGTAGCTGTTCTGAACGACCAGATCGTCGTTGTACACACGCAGGATCGCCTGCCGTGGCAGCACACGGCGCCCTGGGTACAGCTTGAACAGCTCGACGACGTTCGCGCGGATCGCATCCTTGCCCTCGATTCGGAATGGCGACAGCGAGGAGTGGACCACCGCGTTGTCGGCGAGCGGCGCAGTGTAACCATCTACGTTCCCCTCGTGGAAAGCCTGGAGGCGCTGTTGCGCGAGCTGAGTGACCTCTTCGGCGGGCCCCGCATTGACCTCTGCGGCAAGGCCCGCCAGCAGCAACACGAAGAGCTTGGCAACGGATCGTTTCATTGTTTTCCCCTCTCGAAAAGATGACCCCGCTAGGCGCCGGATCTTCGTGAGCCGACGAGGCTAACCGCTCCGCCATCGGACGCATCGAGGCATCCGGCGTCAAGCGCCGCGTTGGAGATTGTCGGGAGCGCGAACGGCGCCAAAGTAATCGCTCCCCTTTGGTGAGCAGCGCGTCGCTCGTCGACTGCCATGCAGGGAGGTACAGGACGTACCCACAGAGCGGGCCCTGCGTCCCGAAGGTCACGCGGGAGACCAGCCCCAAGCGGCCGGGTCCTTGTTGTCATTCGATCGCGAGACGCACATGAGTCTACTCCGATGAAAGCGGCATGCAAGGCACAGCCCCTTGGCCAAGGCGACCGGGAAGCCTCTCCGAGCCGTTCCCGGGTACATTGACGGCTGGCGCGCGGCGGGCTGGCTTATTCGGACGATGGTAGGCTGAGCGCACGACGGGGGAGATCTATGGCGTCAGCACACAGGGTGCGATTGGCGGTCGACATCGGGGGCACCTTCACCGATGTCGCGCTCGACTCGCCGCGGGGACGCATGACCGCCAAGGTGCTCACGACGCCCGAGGCCCCGGAGCGCGGGGTCATGGAGGCCGTCTCCGCCGTCGTCTCCAAGGCTGGATGCACGCTCCGCGACATCGACCTCGTCATCCACGGCACCACGCTCGCCACGAACGCGCTGATCGAGCGCAAGGGTGCGATCGCTGCGCTGATCACAACAGAGGGCTTCCGCGACTCGGTCGAGATCGCCTACGAGCATCGCTTCGAGCAGTACGACGTCTACCTGGAGAAGCCCCAGCCGCTCGTGCCGCGCCAACGGCGTTACACGGTGACGGAGCGGATGAGCGCACGCGGCGAGGTGCTGCGACCGCTCGATGACGGCGCCGTGCACGCCCTGATCCCGCGGCTACGACAAGCGCATGTCGATAGCGTCGCCGTGGGGCTGCTGCACAGCTACGCCAACCCGGCGCACGAGCGGCGCATCGGCGAGATTCTGCTGGAGCATCTACCCGGAGTTTGGGTCAGCCTCTCCTCGGAGATCTCACCGGAGCTACGCGAGTACGAGCGGCTGTCCACAGCGTGCGCCAACGCCTACGTGCAACCGCTGATGGCCCGCTATCTCGACCAGCTCGATCGGGCGCTGCGCGCGGCAGGCTTTGGCGGGCAGCTTCTGCTCATGACCTCAGGGGGCGGCGTCATCGGTCTCGACGCCGCCCGGCGCTTCCCCGTCCGGCTGGTCGAGTCGGGCCCCGCCGGCGGCGCGATCCTGGCGAGCCGCATCGCGCTCGAGTGCGCACTCGAGCGCGTGCTCTCGTTCGACATGGGCGGCACCACCGCGAAGATCTGTTTGATCGACCGGGGCGAGCCGGAGAGATCGCGCACCTTCGAAGTCGCGCGCGCTTACCGCTTCCTCAAAGGGAGCGGGCTTCCATTGCGCGTGCCTGTGATCGAGATGGTGGAGATCGGAGCGGGCGGCGGCTCCATCGCGAGAGTGGATTCTCTCAAGCGCGTTGCGGTCGGCCCGGACAGCGCCGGTGCCGTGCCCGGTCCAGCGTGTTACGGACGAGGCGGACTCGCGCCCACCGTCACCGACGCGGATCTCGTGCTCGGTCGCATCGATCCGGGCGCATTCGCCGGCGGTAGCCTCCCTTTGGATCCGAATGCCGCCGCTGCTGCGGTGGATCAGTCGGTGGGCGAACCGCTTGCGCTCACTACCCAGCTCGCGGCGCTCGCGATCGGCGAGATGGTCGACGAGAACATGGCGAGCGCCGCGCGCGTGCACGCTGTGGAACGGGGCAAGAGCGTCGACGATCGCACACTCGTCGCGTTCGGAGGAGCGGCGCCGTTGCACGCTGCACGGATTGCGGACAAGCTGGGAATCCAGCGGATCGTCGTGCCGACGGGCGCCGGCGTGGGCTCTGCTGTCGGCATGCTGGCGGCCCCTGTCGCCTACGAGGTCGCGCGGAGCCTATACCAGCGCGTGCGGGACCTCGACCCGGCCGCGGTAAACGCGCAACTGGATGCGATGCGCGAGGAGGCCTATGCTGTGGTGGGCAAGAGCGCCGGCGCAAGCCCGCTCCTCGAATCTCGCACCGCGTACATGCGCTACATCGGTCAAGGACATGAGATCGCCGTGCCGCTCGCAGCGCGCCCGCTCGCGCTCGCCGACCGGCAGCATCTGCAAGAGGCGTTCGAGCGCGAGTATCGCGCGCAGTTCGGGCGCATCATTCCCGGCCTGCAGGCCGAGGTGTTGAGTTGGGCCCTCAACGTGAGCACGCCCGTGGAACCTCCGACGCCGGTGCCGCAGCCGTCGAACCGTACGACCCCGGCGTCGAGCGGGCGTCGGCGCGTGTTCGATCCGGGCTCCGGCGGCTTCGTGGATGCGCACATCTATCGCCGTGCGGACCTGACCCCCGGCGCGCGCATTGAGGGCCCGGCGCTCATCGTCGAAGAGGAAACCACGACGGTAGTGGCACCGGGTTTCGCGGCTACTGTCAACGCGCTCGACTATCTGGTTCTCGAGCGCGTGCAATCCCGCCAGGAGGAGTCGGCATGAACAGCGACGCTGCGCTCGCCCGCATCCGCGCTCAAGTGATGTGGAACCGATTGATCGCCGTTGTCGAGGAACAAGCCCAGACCCTCGTGCGCACCGCGTTCAGCGCGAGCGTGCGCGAAGCCGGCGACCTGTCCGCCGGCGTGTTCGACCTCCACGGCCGCATGCTGGCGCAGGCCGTGACGGGAACGCCAGGACACGTGAACTCGATGGCGGTGGCCGTCGGCCATTTCCTGGCGCGCTACCCCGTGGCGAAGATGCGCGCGGGCGACCACTACCTCACCAACGACCCCTGGCTCGGCACCGGTCACCTGCACGACTTCACGCTGGTGTCGCCGACGTTCTACGGCGAGCGGCCGGTCGCGCTGTTCGCCTCGACCGTGCACGTGGTCGACATCGGCGGCCGAGGCTTCGGGCCCGATGGCCGCCAGGTGTACGAGGAAGGATTGTGCGTGCCCGTTATGCCGCTGGCGCGCGCGGGACAACCGAACGAGGACCTGCTCGCGATCGTGCGGGCGAACGTGCGCGAGCCGGTGCAGGTCGAAGGCGATCTATTCTCGCTGATGGCATGCAACGACAAGGGCTCTCAGCGCCTGCGCGAGATGATGGGCGAGTTTCGCATCGACAGCATCGAGATGCTGGCGGACCACATCTTCGAGCACTCCTATGCAGCCACGCTGGAGCAGGTCGGTAAGCTGCCGTTTGGCACCTACCGCAACTCGGTTCTCATCGACGGCTATGACCATCCCATCGAGCTCAAGGCGGCGCTCACCATCTCTGCGGCCGGCATTCACGTCGATTTCACGGGCAGCTCGCCGGTGAGCAGCTTCGGCATCAATGTGCCGATGCTCTACACGACCGCGTACACCAGTTTCGGCGTGAAGTGTCTGGTGGCGCCAAGCATCCCGAACAATGCCGGCTCGCTCGCGCCGATCACGGTCAGCGCGCCGGAAGGCTCGATCTTGAATGCGCCGCGGCCTTGCGCAGTGGCGATTCGCCATGTGATCGGGCATCTGCTGCCCGATGTGGTGTTCGGTTGCCTGCACCAGGCCCTGCCGGAAGGTGCGCCGGCGGAGGGCGCCTCGGCGCTCTGGGTGCCGCAGCTGCGTGGCGGGCACGGCGTGAGCGACACGGTGGCCGGCGGCACACCGTTCAACGTGCTCTCGTTCCATTCCGGTGGCACCGGCGCACGGCCGACCAAAGACGGGCTTTCCGCGACTGCATTTCCGAGCGGCGTGCGCAGCGTGCCGGTCGAGATCGTCGAATCCATCGCGCCGGTGATCGTCTGGCGCAAGGAATACCGCACCGACTCCGGCGGGCCCGGCCGCTCGCGCGGCGGGCTCGGTCAGGTGATGGAGATCGGCAGCGCGGAGAACGCGCCGTTTTCGGTGTATGCGATGTTCGAGCGCATCGACCATCCGGCGCGCGGGCGCAACGGCGGTCATGCGGGTGCCGCGGGGCGCGTATCGCTGGTGTCTGGCCGTGCGCTTCGCGGCAAGGGCCAGCAGACGATTCCGCCCGGCGAGCGGCTACGGTTGGAGCTGCCCGGTGGTGGTGGCTTCGGCGACCCGCGCGAGCGGGAG
>DATJVI010000005.1:0-11501 GCA_035501875.1 Burkholderiales bacterium | reverse complement strand
CATCCCCACCCTCACCACAGTCGCGATCGCCCTACTCGGTGCTGCGGCAGGTGGTGCACAGCAGCCGCCACCTGCAACGAATCCGCTCGACCTAGTACCCGAGAAGATGCCGTTCGACATCCCGTACGGCCCGCCCGTTACGCTCGAGCGTGCGCGCGCCCTGATAGGCGCAGCCGTCGCCGAGGCAAAGAAACGCGATTGGAAGTTGAACGTCGCGGTCGTCGACTCCGGCGCGAATCTCGTGGCCTTTGAGCGCATGGACGGCGCACAGCTCGCCTCGATTCAGATCGCCGAGCACAAGGCACGCGCGGCGGCGACGTTCCGACGCGAGACTAAGGCCTTCGAGAACGCCATCCAGGTGAACGGCTCGAACTACGTCATGACGCTCGACGGCGTCGTGGCCTCTCGGGGGGGGATCCCGCTCGTCGAGGGTGGCAAGCTCATCGGTGCGATCGGCTGCTCTGGCGGCACCGGCTCACAGGACGAGGTGGCCTGCATGGCTGGCGCAGCACTGCTTAAGAAGCCGTGAGGCTCACGCCCGCGGCTCGGCGAATAACTGCACCCAGTACAAGCCGTGCCGCGAGGCGCGGCCTGCCGCGTAGGCGATACCCATCTGGGCGAACCGCGGGTCCATGATGTTCTCGCAGTGACCGGGACTGTCGAGCCAACCCTGGACGACCTCCTCGATGGTGCCGGGGCCGTAAGCGAGATTCTCGCCCACGAGCTTCTCGCCATATCCCGCGGCGCGCACGCGGTCGGCAGGCGACCGTCCCGCAAGATCCTCGTGCTCGAAGTAGTTGTGCTCGGCCATATCATCGGCGTGTCCGAGCGCCACGCCCGCGAGTGTCCCGGAAAAACTAAGCGGCGGTGCCGGTCCGAAGGCGTGCGTTCCGCAGCGCGCTCCGCGAGCACGCACCTCGTTCACGAGCTGCAGTGCGCGCGTCGCGAGCAATGGCGCCGAGGGGACGGCGGGAATCGCCGCCCGGGGTTGCTGGGGTGGCAACGCGGAGCCCGCGGCGGGGGGAAAGGGAGTGCGTTCCGGAGTCGAGAGCGCGCCCGGCACGAATGGGGCGCGCTCTGGAGTCGCCAGCGCGGCCGGCAGGAACGGCGCTACCACCACGAGCCAGGTATCGAAGGCGCGCCGGTAGACACCGATGCCCCGAACCTCGCGATCCACCACGATCCGGCAGCCAGAGTGGCGCAGCTGCTGCACCATCGCGTCATCGGAGCCGCTGAAGTGCAGTCCGCCGGTGAGGTCGGGGCGGTAGCCGTTGTCCTCGGCGGCCGCTGCGAGCGGTCGACCGTCCGCCCACTGCTCGGCTACCCGATCGAGCACCGCGTTACGTCGCACTGGCGGCGAGGCCGGCAGAATTCCCCCGCATCCGCCGACCCGCAGCATCTGCACGGTCGAGAGCGCATCGGCGGCCGCGGGTGGCAGCGCCGCGGGCACGGCCAGTAGTCCCCAGATGCTGCGCAGCAGACTGCGGCAAAAGCGCCTCATTTCTTGCTCCTGTGACCGGGCAACCGTCATTGCAAATGAGCCTCGCTGCACAAACGCGCGGGCCAGGGAGGGGATGACGGCGCCCAGTCGCACCGGGCGAGACAGATTATGTACCCGCCAAACCGTGCAGGCACATGACAGAATGCGGCCGCCGCGGCGCTCGTCGCGGCGCTGCCACTGAGCCTGGCCTACCTCAGTGAGCGGATCAGAAGCGCATGCCGATGAGGATCGGTATCGTCTCGAGCGACTGTCCCGAGGTCTGCACCTGCGTGAAGCGCGCTTCGACGAACAAGGTCGGACCCGACGCCAGGCGAAAGCCGAGGCCTACGCCTGCATTCCAGCCAAACCGCGTACTCGAATTCGAAGCAACCACGGTCTCACCGCTGCCCACATAACAGTAGTACCACCACGGGTTGCAGACATAGCCGTAACCGTACTCGGTCAGCTGGATGCTGGTGTAGTAAGCGCCGATCCCACCGATGAGATAGCCGTACACCGCATTCGAGAAGAAGTGCTGCGCCTCGAGGTTTACGGTCGCATTCCACGAGTCCACCCAACCGCCGGTGATGTTGAGTCCGGTGGACTCACTGCCCTGCTGGAGCAAGGCACGGGTGGCGTTGTTCGAACCGTAGTTGAAGTCGAGACGGATGCCGAACGGCTGTCCCGGATTGCGAAATGTCACGCCGAAACCGAAGTCCCATCCGGTCTGCAGCAGATCCGCCGTGTTGCCGACCGGCTCGAGCACTCCTCCCATGATGTGCCAGCGCACCGGCGAGGTCTCCTGGGCGTAGGCCTTCGGCGCAGCCGCCACCATGGCACCGAGTGCCAGCAACACAATGCGGGACAGCATGACTGATTCCTCCCTCGTCCGGATGACGCGGATGACCCTCTGCTCCGTCAGAGCATGCTGATGCTATGGTACCTCACCCACACATACATCTGCGAACGATGCGCCCGCACGTGAGGCCCGCAGAGCTGCGCGCCGGATTCGACCCCCGCGTTCGCGCATATCAGTGGCAGTGCAGGTCGCCGACCACGCAGTCGTGCCAGGCATGCTCGTGATACCAGCGGTGGTGGTCACGATCGTAGTAGCCTTCGCGCGGCGCCACCACGCAACCGGGCGCGAGCAGCATCAGCCCGAGCAGGAAAAGCGTCGCCAGGACAATCGGTTTGGAAAGCGGCATGGGCACTCCGGAAGCACGATCAGAGTTGCAGCCTAGCCGACCACTTTATGCGGCTACCGTCCCCCGTCTGCCGCGACCTCCTGTGAGCCGGGGCTTACACGTGTTCGCGGCAGTAGCGTGAACCTATAATCCGATACTCGAAAGCACGCACCTCAGGGGGTGTCACTTGAGTGTTCATCCGGGCTCCTGTTGCGTCCCGTCGCCAGCGTGCGACCGACGCAGTGTTCTCAGGCTCCTGTCAGGCGTGACCGTTGCAGCAACCGCTACCGGCATCGGCGTGCCGCAGGCTGCAAGCGCGGCGGCACTCACCAAGGAGGAGCGCGACAAGCTCACGCCCGCTGGGGTCATCGAGCTGCTCGAGCACGGCAACGAGCGCTTTCGCACTGGCAAGCCGCAGCCGCACGACTACCTGGCGCAGAAGCGCGCCTCGGCCGGCGGACAATATCCCGCAGCAGCCATTCTCAGCTGCATCGACTCGCGCGCGCCCGCGGAGATCATACTGGACGCACGTATCGGCGATATGTTCGTCGCGCGCATCGCCGGCAACATCATCAACGATGACCTGCTCGGCAGCCTCGAGTTCGCCTGCGCCGCGGCGGGGGCCAAGGTCGTGGTGGTGATCGGTCATACCGCCTGCGGTGCCATCAAGGGGGCGATCGACGGCGTCGAACTCGGACACCTCACCACGCTGCTCGGCAAGATCAGGCCGGCGGTCGCGGCGACCGAGTACGCAGGTGAAAGAACGAGCAAGAACGCCGACTTCGTGGACGCGGTGGCGCGTACCAACGTCATGAGGACGGTGCAGGACATCCGCCAGCGCAGCGGGGTACTCGCCGCACTCGAGAAAGACGGCAAGATCCGCATCAGCGGCGCGATGTACCAGCTGGTCGGCGGGCGGGTGGAATTTCTCGGCTGATTGCGGCCGGCGCGCGCCGCGGCAGCAATCGCGGCGAGCAGTTCCCGGGAGGGATCGTATGCGCAAGGTATTCGAGACGATCAAGAAAGAGCTGCTGGCGATGCTGCCGCCGACGATCTACTTTCTGATCGCGCTCAGCCTGGTCGCCGAAGTCCACGCATTGATGTTGAAGGGCACGGGTATTTCCCCTTGGACGTCGGCACAGGTGCTGGTTGGGGCGCTCATTCTGGGGAAGGCCGTGTTGATCTCCGATCATCTGCCGCTGATCAACCGCTACCCGGACAAGCCGCTCGCGCACAACATTGCGTGGAAGACTGTCATCTACTTCGTCATCGGTACGTTGATTCACTACGTCGAGCGGTTGATCGACTTCTGGAAGGAAACCGGGGGCCTCGCAGCCGCCAACCGTGAACTGCTCGCCCATATCGTCTGGCCGCACTTCTGGGCTGTGCAGATCGTTCTGCTGATCCTGATATTCAATTACTGTTTGCTACACGAGCTCGCACGGGTCATGGGCGCGGCCAGGATGCGACACCTGTTCTTCGGCGGCGCGCCCGGCGTCTCGTCTTATGTCTAGCCGCGGTTGAGCTTCTGCCGGTCCGCGCGCCCGGCCGCCGCGAGGCCGCGTCGGGAACGGTCGGCCGGCGAGCGTGCGCATAGCGAAACTTTGGGACGTGCCGCGCGTCGATTAACAAGACGCGTCGACGTCGCCGGGACCGGATCCTCAGTAGCATGAAGGCCCGCTACGTCCGTTGTCCCGACGGAGGCCCAGATGAAGACATATTTCGCCCTTGCGTTGCTGCCCCTTCTATGCTCGGCGGCGTTTGCGGATGCACCGTCCTCACCATCCACGGACACGCAGAAACAGCCGCGTACACTCGGGCAAAAGGCAGTGTTACATATCTATTACTACGCACCGAAGACGCTCGAGATCACTTACGTGGACTCCTACCTGTTCAAGGACGAGGAGGCCTGCCGAAGCGCAATCTCGGCGGCGCTGCAGATTGCCATGCCCTACGCCGGCGACGGCGATCTCGTGAGCGCGCGGTGCGTGGGCATCAATCCGCCCGCCGCCATCACCAAGCCCGAGAAGAAACCCGAGTCACCCGGTAGTACCGAGCTGTAGCGCCCGGCGCGGAGTTGGCGTGCTGCGTCGCGATCGTGCGTGGCCGCGGAGCGCCCTCTGCTGGACTAGCGGCAGCTAAACACGACAGCCATTGCTGAAGTCGCCGGTGTCGGGCACGTGTCCGGCTCAAATCGCTCGACGACGGACACCTGGTCGAATTTCCCGCAGTAATGGTCCGCCGCACGAACGGCGTTCACCTGCGGATTGGTCAGCCCAGAGTCGGAGCAGGCGCTGACACTGTGTTTGCCGCCACCAAGATCCTTCACCTGACCGCCTGCGCAGCCCGCAAGAGCCCCCAACAAGAGCCCGGTGCTGACTACGGCGGCAATCAACCGGTTGGCGGGGCTGCGACGACAGACGTCTTCGTGCATGGTGTTGCTCTCGTGCACGGCGCGCTAATTCACCGCCGCGGCCTGAGCACGACGGGCGGCGTCTTCCGGGGCTATGCACTCGTAGCTGGTGCTGTTGCCCGCGGGAGTGGCGAGGGTCGCCATCCCCTTGCCGGCGCATTCAAGCTCGGCCTGCTCGAGTGCCGGGGAGGTCGTACGGGCGACGGGTGTCGCACATCCGACCGCCAGTATCGCGAGGAAAAAGACGATCCACTTCATGGGCCCGTCCAGCTGCAGCATTGGAACATGCACAGTCTAGAGCCCCCCACCGACAGCTAACCGTGAAATCCCCCACAGAGCACGTCATCACAGTGTCAGTACCCGGCGACAATAGGCGTCCCGGCAGGTGTCGGGTTACATTGTTACTTACGGTGCGAGTCAATCGGGGAGGAGCGCCATGGATGGACCGTTCACCTTCACAGCGACGTGCCCGCGCTGCGGGCACGAGCGGTCCCAGGACGATTTCGACCGCCGCTCTCTCCGCAGGTCGCTTGCGCTCGGGCATCTGATCGAGGGCTACTGCGCCAGCTGCGATGATCTCTGGCCGATCAGCGCCAAGGAGCGGGTCTTGCTGGCTCAGGCCCTGGCGTCCGATACGATGCGCGCACCAACGGCGGAAGTGCCACAGATCAGGCCCGTGTCCAACCGCAGCGAACAGGAGAGAGGTACGGCAGGGCGGCGTTCCCCCAAGCACTGACGCCTGCATGCAGTGCGGCGCAGATCACGGAACCGTACGCGAGCGGCGGAGGACAATCGCTGCCCGCCATGTCCGCCGGCAAGATTGCAATCTGGAGTCTCCTCGCGCTGCTCGCGGCATGCGACCAGGTGTCGCTGCCCGCGCCCGCGGTGGCCGCGGCACACGTCGCGGCTGCGACACCTGCGCCGGCTCCCGAGACCGGCAGCAGGCCGAGCGCTGAGGTGCAGGAGAAGTGTGACCGCGACGCGCGCGACTGGTATGAGCACCAGCGCGACTGGGAGGACGCGCCCAACTCTGGCGGGGTGCGCGTCACCAGCACATACGCCAATCACTACAGCGCAAAATTCAACGGCTGCTACGCGGTCGTGGACCGCTCCACGTCCAATACGGAGCTGACGTCCGGCGAGATCACACGGCTGCGCACCAGCACCTTGACCGACGTTGCGGCGAATCGAGACATCGGCACGGCCCACTGGTCGGGCGCCGGCGACGCCTTCAACCAGTGCCAGGTGAACGGCACGGCGTGCTTGTCCAAAGAGGAGTGGCTCGCGCTTCTCAGGCCGTATCTGGAAGAGTGACGCGATCGCAGCGCCCGCTCGCCCGCGGTATCACGGTTTCGGCCTTTTCAGGGACGAGCCCGGCAGCGCGTGGGTCGTCGGGCTGTGCGGCGACCCACGTCGCTTCATCGAGCTGCTCACTGAGCGATCTTGCGGATCTTCGCACCTTGCAACGAGGCGTCACCCATCAGCCCCTTCTCACCGAAGATAAAGGCGTTCACGGGTTTGTTCATCGTTTGAGTGTCGTACGCTCCGCCCGCCCCTTTCTTGGCAACCGCCACCGAGGCATCCCCGCCGATCGACCAATTGCCACTCTTCAGCAGCTTGTCGCGGGCCTCCGGCGTCTTGAAGACGATCACCTCGCTGTGACGCGACAGGCCCAGAGTCAAACCGATTGAAGCTCCGGAGATCGAGTAGTAGCCGACGGTCTTGCCTCCCTCCTGCAGCGCGCCGTCGCCGTGCTCACCGCCAACGCCGATACCGCCCTTGGTGATCTCCGGAAACACCAGTACCGCCGAGGCGTTCTGTACCAGGTCCTTGTTCTTGTCCGACATGGCGTAAAACTTGTCGAGCGTCGCACCAACCTGACTATCGAGCGCGGCAGTGTCGACAGCCAGCGCGACGGTAATCACAGCAGCGAGCGCCGCGAAGGTCATCAGCGCCGTGTATGACATGAGTGAGTTCCGCTTCATTGTTTCAAATCTCCATCTCGATGTAGTCAGGCTGTGTCTGCCAAGCCCGCGCCTGCAGGGCCGGCAACATCGCGCAGTGTGCACCGTCGCCCCGCCAGCCCACAATAACACCAACGCGATCTGCGTCGGCGCAGTCCGGTGCTCGCTACGCTTGCGGTCGCGCCTGACAGCGAAAAAGGGCTGATTAGGCGGACTGCGTGATGGGCTGCCGTCCACGCCAGAACCTGACAGGTCGCGGTCGAGCCAACCGGCCGAGCCTTGAGCCGATCAGCGCGTCAGATGCGGTGCGGCGTTGCCAACCTCGAGCTCGATAGGGACACGCGCACCACGGTTATATTGTCTGCGGAAGTCAAATTCCCAAGGGCGGCGACGAATGTTGAGACGGGCTGCGCCGCCGGTCACGAGCCGAATGCTCCCTGATCATTGATCGACGCAGTCGTACACTGTCTCGCCCTCGACTCGTTTGGACTCCGCATGCTTGCCCTGGCGCGTGCAGTCGGTCTCCGCCTGTTCGAGCGCTTGGGCTTCGCCCGGATCCGCGGCGTCGCCCTCCTGCATGGCATCCGGCGCCGACTCGTAGCCGATTTGCGGCCCGCCTGCGCACCCGGCGCTGAACAGCGCACACACCAGGATTGCACACTTCATGCTCGTCTCCGTGGAAAGTTGCCGCCGCGTGAACTTGATGTTGTTTGCGTGGCTCGCGCAAGCCGAGAGAGCTCAGCTCACATCAATCGCGCTTACACGTCCGTCGTTGCGCATAGCGTACACCGCGCACATTGGCAGCAGTGCGTAAGTCGCACCGCGTACACGCGCGCGTCTCACTGCTGCTGAACCTCATTGCGCGCCCCTCCGGCTACACAGCCCGTGCCACCCTCGGCACAGACCACCAGGTAGGTCGCGCGCTTGTTGCAGCCTGCAACTCCGATGGTGTACTCGGCGCGCTGCGGCGGCGCCCACCGCGGGTTCACGATCTCCGACTGGATCATTTCATTGCTCAGGACCGTGGCCGTCGCAGCGGGACAGTTGAGCTCGAACCGGCCACGTTGCTTGGCGACCTGGAGCGCGTCGGACTGCATCTCGTCGACCATCTGCTGCTGCGATTGGCAGCCGCAACAAATCGCCGTGACTGCCAAGACGGCGAATGCTGGCGAGGCTTTCATAACAACGCTCCTGAGCTCAGCTTGCACGCTCGGCCGGCTGCGCCCGGCGTGACTGGGTCGGCTGGCTTGCACCGAACCGCAGTGTCAACCTTATATCGTGGCACTGCAAATCAGAAGTAGGCCCTTGGTCCAATAGCGCGTTCACACGGGCGGCCGGAGGTTGGTAAGCAAGAGGCCTGCCGCACGAGCAGTGGCTCCAGGTCAATAAGGAGCACATACTTTCCGTAAGCGGATTTCGCCTTCCGGGCAGAGACAACAGGAGACTCTCCCATCTCGACAGGAAAAATGCTGTCTGCACTCGGCGTGCTCCTTGCGACCGCTGCTCCCTGTGCTCATGCCCAGTACTACGGCTCGGCACACGATAACCCCGTTCAGTGGTATGTCGATGGAGGGTTGAACGTCCCAGCCGGCAGCACCGCCGATCTTCTCAACACCGGCTGGAACTTCGGCTTCGGGGTAATCTTTCGTCAGCCCGGGGCGCCTTTCGGATTGCGCTTGGATGTCAACTGGTCGACCAACAACGCGAGCGCTCACGCACTTTATGAGGCTTCCGGCGCCGCCAGGACGAACATCACCGGCGGCTGGGCAGATATCTGGTCGGTGAGCGCCGGCGGTGAGTACCGCTATCAGTTTAACCCGCAGACCTACGGCTACCTGACGGCGGGGATCGGCGCCTACTATACCTCCGTTCAGCTCACGGAGGTCGGCACCGGCTATATCTGCAACCCCTGGTGGTACTACTGCTACGTAGGGACCGGCGACGTTGTCGTCGCCTCCAATGCCAGCACCCGCTTCGGCTGGGATCTCGGCCTGGGCGTCGGCTATCAGCTGCCCTCGGGCGTCACACTGTTCGCCGAGGCGAAATACACGTGGATCGACACCTCGAATCAGACGGTCACGTACATACCCGTTCTGTTTGGCGTGCGCTTCTAGCGGGAGTCATCAAGCACGATCTGGTCGTGCCACCATAAGCGCTCGAAGAACGCGTTCGCTTCATCACGCGCTACCTGTGCCGGTAGCAGCTCGCCGATGGTCCGTCGGCCATCGAACGACTCCAGCAGCCGCCGCTCGGCCGCATTTATCGGCAGATAGATGTCCGTGTGCGTATGCGTGCGATTGATCAATACCGCGACGCTGCCCGCCGGGAGGCGCTCCCGCACGGATATCGTGTCTGGAGCACGGATGGGGACATAGCGGAGCCACTCGTCGCCGGCGAAAGTAATCCTCTGTGACTGCGGACTATCGTCCCGGTAGACGACGGCACTGTGACGCAGCATCGTACCGCGAAACAGCTCCGCCGCGGCGTACTGATCCCGCTCGGTGAGCGCCGCCATCTGCAGTATCGCGCCGACGCGTGCCATGACACCACAGTAGATGCTGTAGGGCGCCTGGCGGATCCAGCGCGCGAGCGTCAGGCCACCGCGGGCGAGAAACTCGAACAGCTGCGGGACGGAATACGCGCGGTCCTGTGGGTGCAACAGCGCGTCGGCGAGCGCTCCCGCAGAGCGAAAATCCGGGGACTCGCGCAGCAGACGCTGCAGCGGATGCCCGGCAGGCAGCGCCCCAAGCGCCGCGATGAGGTCGCGGATGCCACTGTCGGTCGCCCGCACGCCTACGCTGCGGCAGAACTCCTGCAGCATGTAGACGCCGCTTCGCCCGTAGGGCGCATACACCATCAGGTGCATAACGCCGTCCACCTTCAGAACCTGGCGCAGGGCCGAAAGCCCGGCAGAGGGATCCGGCAGATGATGCAGCACGCCGGTGCACACGATTTGATCGAAGCTCGTGCCCAGGTCGCGGGCTTGCTCCAGGGGCAGCTGATGGACCTCGAGGTTGTCGAGCTGGTAGGTGTTCTTCAGGTGCGCAGTGTGGCGCACGCTCGTTTCGCTGAAATCGATACCCGTCACCCGCGCCGCCGGCCAGCGCAGCGCGTACTTGGCGGCCTGTGACGTGCCGCAGCCGGCGATGAGGATCGAGTAGTCCTCGCGGTAGGCCTTGCGCGGCCAGAAGAGATGGAAATCCGCGCGACGGCGTTGCGGGTCCTGCCAGCGCTGACGATAGCGCTCGAGATCGTCTGTCGGCGGAGGGTACGGATAGCGCTCGTAGAACTCCTGCACCCCCGCGGCGCCCCGCGGAGAGACTGTCGTACCGCTCTCGGATTGGCCGCTCTCGGATTGACTCACAGGGCGATCAGATGTTGCGTGACGCTCTCACCCCGAGGACAGTGACGCACCCGGTCGAGCAGTGCAAGTTCCGCCGGGCGCTGCTGCCCGGAGTTGACGCAGGTCGGCGGCAGGGAGCATAGCGCGCCCGCGCGGCGACCTTCAGTCGGACCAGAGGCGTATTGATTCGAGTAGCGCTCGCACGGCAGGAGCCCGGCGGCGCGCTCCACCGCGCCACGCCAAGTCGTCGCGGCCCGGTCAATCGTCTCGTACGTCACGGGAGACGGACTTCACATTCACGGGTGAATCGACACAAACACACTGCCAATCTGTGACAGCTGTCATGGTGATTGGCGTGCCGCCGACCTGAGATGTCTTTAAGAGCATCCTAGTGCCGGAGAGTCTCCGGGAGGAACCATGACGAGCAACGTCATACCTTTTCCGCCGCGCAAGATCACCGAAAGCGAGCTGATCGCGTACCGGATGATTACCAGGGGTTGGTCCGAGGCGATGAAACGGCTGCTGTTGCCCACCTACTTCGCGGCAGAATCGAAGCAGGGACGATCGACGAGCTCAAGCGTCGACACGACCCGACCATAGATCCGAGAGTCAGCTTGTCGTGCGTGGTGTGACGGCGCCGGCGGGGACCTTGCGGCGCTCCTGCCAGCGCTGCAGGATCACGAAAAACGACGGCACGAACAGCACCGCGAGACACGTCGAGGCGAGCATTCCGCTGAACACCGCGATACCGATGGATTTGCGCGCCGATGCTCCCGCGCCGCTGGCGAGCACCAGCGGCAGCACACCGAGAATGAAGGCGAAGGACGTCATGACAATCGGGCGGAAGCGCTTCTCCGCCGCTTCGGCCGCGGCGTCGGCGATGCTCCTGCCCTGCTCGTGCGCCTCGCGCGCAACCTCGACGATCAGAATTGCGTTCTTCGCGGATAATGCAATCAGCAGCACCAGGCCGATCTGGGTGTAGAGGTTGTTGGCGACACCGAGGGCCAGCAGCGCGCCACCGGTTCCGAGCAGCGCCAGCGGTACGCCGAAGATCACCGCTGCCGGCGTGATCCAACTGCCGTACTGCGCGGCGAGCACGAGGTACACGAGCGTGATC
>DATJVI010000004.1:0-46906 GCA_035501875.1 Burkholderiales bacterium | reverse complement strand
TGGACCGGCTGCTGCGCAACCTGCTGGTGGACCTGACAGGCAACACGCATCGCGCAGAGTTCTCCATCGACAAGCTGTACTCCCCGGACTCGGCCACCGGGCGCCTGGGATTGCTCGAGTTCCGCGCCTTCGAGATGCCGCCGCATTACCAGATGAGCTGCGTCCAGATGTTGCTGCTGCGCGCTCTCATCGCTCGCTTCTGGAAGACGCCTTATCACGCCCGGCTGGTGAGTTGGGGCACCAGCCTGCATGACCGCTTCATGCTGCCGCATTTCGTGGCCGACGACATGCGCGACGTGGTGCTGGACCTGCAAGCGGCCAGCTATCCGTTCAAGTTCGACTGGTGCGCGCCATTCTTCGAGTTCCGCTTTCCGCGCTACGGCACCGTGGCCTACCAGGGCGTGCAGCTCGAGCTGCGCCAGGCGCTCGAGCCGTGGCACGTGCTGGGAGAAGAGGTGTCTGCAGGGACTACGGCGCGCTTCGTCGACTCTTCGATCGAGCGCATGCAGGTCAAGGTGTCGCACATGATCGGCAGCCGGCACGTGGTGACCTGCAACGGCCGCCCCGTGCCGCTCACCGCCACCGGGACCCACGGCGAGTACATCGCCGGGGTGCGCTACCGTGCATGGCAGGCGCCCTCGGCGCTGCACCCGACGATTCCGGTGCACACGCCGCTCGTGTTCGACATCCTCGACACCTGGAGCGGCCGCTCCATCGGCGGATGCACCTATCATGTGATGCATCCGGGCGGACGCCACTACGAGCGTTTTCCCGTGAACGCCAACGAAGCTGAGGCGCGTCGCATGGCGCGCTTCATCCCGCACGGCCATACGCCCGGCCCGATGAGCTACAGCCCGGAGCGCGTCAGCGCAGATTTCCCTCTAACGCTCGATCTGCGGCGCGCGCCCGACCAGGAGGGCGCGTTGCCGCACGCGGCGCCTCACCCGGGCCAGCAATAGCACAGCTCGGCCCGCCGCGGCGGAGGTTCCGGCGTGGCGAAGACTTCGCCGCCGATGCTTCCGAGTTGTTACGCGCGATGACGTCGACAGGATCGCCAGGTCAGACGCCTGCATGCTACGGCAGGATCCGCAGAGAGATCTCGAACCGGTCGATGACCGATCGCTCGCCTTCCCATTCCCGCCAATGCTTGAGCTTGACTTGCGTCGCGCCGGCTGCCTTGGCGTGCACGATCCACTGGGCCTCACCGCCGGCTCCGACCCGGTTCGGAGTGGTGATGTACTCTCCCTCCGCGATCTCAACCAGGTTCGGATCTGCCGGATCGACTGCCCAGCGATATCCGGTGGTCGCGTTCTCCGGAAGGCGGACCACCGCATCGTCGCCGACATGCAGTTCGACGGTCTTGCCATTGTCGGCCGCGGTCAGAAGTACAGACATCCGTGCCTCCGTCGTGTTTGCAGGGTCAACGGCGATCCATGCGCAAAAGAGCGCGATCGTCACTACCGCGAGGTTCTGAAGCGAAGCGGTGCACATGCACTGAAGACTAAGAATAGCATCGCACGGTTCATGAGTGTCCTCGCACCGGAGGGACTCCTTCGTGCTCGGGCCGCATCGAGGGCACTAGAACGGAGCAGATGAAGCCGTGGGCCCTCGGGCCACCCAAGAGGTGGCCCGAGAGCTCGGGGCCGCGTTCGCAACCCCGCCGATCCGCTTTGAGCGACTTACAGGCGAAGACTTCCGCCTCCGCCGGGAAAGTCTACTGGAACACCGCCGTGTTGACCCACTTCGCGGTGACCAGACTCCACCAATCGTTCGCCAGCGCCTGAGTCACGTACTTGTACGACAGCCAGGCATACCCGGCGTTCGCCCATCCGGTTCCCCAGGAGTTGCGCACCAGCAGGGCGCCCTTGTCGGCGCCGATCATCACGTTGTCGTCATATCCCGCGGCCACGTTGGCGTGTCCGCCCCTCGACTTGTGGCCCGGAGCCGGATACGCGACGAGCCCGCCGGCAAGCGGGCTATCGTATTCCGGATAGACCGGGAACCCGAACATGCTGGGGAACCCCGCCGCCAGGTAAGCCTTCACGTTCGCAAGAGCTTGCGCTCCCGATGTGCCGGCGGGATCGAGCCGGAAGTACGTCAACGTCTGATAGTTCGCTCCGAAGGCGTAACAGAACGCCGGCGGCTCCACGTCGTAGCGCGTGTTGCTGGCGGCCGGCCTTCCGTCGTACGGCCAGTACCGCTCAGGCGGCGAACCGAACAAGACCAGGGCCTCCATGGCCGTGCGCAGGTATGCGCCGGTATCCCCGCTCCAGCCCAGAAGATCGCGCTCGACTTTGTAGAGAAACAGGCGCGACGCGTCAACGTATTTGCCGGTCGTGCGGCGTTCGAAGTACTCGAGAAGTCCCACCGCGGCATTCGCGGTGCAGGAACCGAGTTGCCCCTGATCCTCGATCGGTGAGAACCACGCGCGCAGATCGACCTGCGCCGGCAACGCCGTGGGCGCGGCCGCGGCGGCTTTCTCCTTGGCCGCCCCTGCAACACGATGCGCGAGTTTCGTCTTGGACAGGAGGGATGCCACCGTGGGGTGCTGCTCGTCGTAATCCTCGACTTGCGGAATGTCCGGGAGGTAGCCCAAAGCACGAAGCTGTTCCATGAATGTCTCCTAATGGAATGGATCAAAGCACAAGACGTACACCGGCCTTCTCACATCCGGCCGGCTGCCTACACTCCTCCCCAGGACTGTCGCAGATCTTGTCGTGTCACCGCGGGCGTCGACCTCACGTCCGGCGCGCCATGACGATGCCATTGCGCTCGCTTCAGACCCAATGGATCCTGGTGCGGAGCCGAAGCAAGAGTCAGGATCGCCGGGCCTCGCGCCATGATCTGGAGCGACGGCGCTTGCATACGATCCCCAGGTGTGCGGAGCATGTCTGCCGTGTGTTCGCGAAGCTCGACCCGACCCTGTCGTAGCACGCGATGCGGGAAAGCTGGCCGAGCCGGCACGCGGATGCGCTGTCGATCGTTGCCCGCGTGCGAGCGATGCCGTTCCCCACCGCAGCCACCATAGCAGCGGCGTACTTACCGATCGATTACGGATGCGCGCGTCGCGTGGGAAACGATGCGGAGGTGCACGTGCCCCGAGTACGGCGGGCGGCTCGAGACCGGAGTGGGTGCGGTTGTGCCTCTGGCGAGCGCGGTCTTGCCGTGCTGTCGCGGGCGCATGCATGCCGGGGTGGCGCATCGTGTCGGCCGGTGGTGTGTTCGAGCCGGGTTGAGACCGGCAGACCCGGCGCGCGATCCAGGTCGACGGCATCGCGCAGTGATCCGATCTCGCTGGCCAGTCTGGTCCGAACGGACGGGCATAGGGAGTCGCGCGGGACGGGCCTGGGCATGGACATTGCATTTCTCGCCGGTCGCCGCAGGGTCCTCACCTGTGGCCGCTCGATACTCTTCACGGGGAACCCCCATGGCACGTTCCATCTCTGCGACGCTGGCACTACTCGCGCTCGTATGCACCGCCTCAGGCCTCAGCGCTGCGGCCGATTGCGGTCTCGGCGCGGCCGATTCTCAGCTCGCGGCCTGCCTGGGCCAGGAGCTGCGCGCCGCCGACCGCGACATCAACACCGTCTACCAGGACCTCATGCGCAAGCTTGCGCCGACCGATCGGGAGCGCCTGCGTGCCGAGCAGCGGCGCTGGATCAAGAGCCGCGACAGCGCCTGCCGCCTCGAGTCGAAGGAAACCGACCGTGAGCGCTGGTACCAGTGGATCGAGAAGGACTTCGCGCGGACCGTGTGCGTCTCGCGCTTCACGCGGCAGCGCACCGCCCAGCTTCACCAAATGCTGGACGCAACTCAGACGCCAGCTTCAGCCTCGGCGCCCTCCCAGCCGCGCGACGCGGCGGCATCCACCGACGAGTTGGACTACTACGAGAGCTTCCCTTCTCCGCCGCGGGAGAAGGGCAAGTACTACTTCGAGGTCGTACTCGACCGCGGCGCACTCGCAACCCTAGGGGATTCGACCCTGTTCGTGGGTGTATCCGAGCACAAGGATGGACAAGGCTACGGGACGATGCGGCACGTCCTGAGATCGGAGCCGCCACCCAAGGTTGGCGACAAATTCGTCGGCGAGGTGATCGGCATCGCTGTCGATCTCGATGAAGGCACGCTGTATCACCATCTGAATGGGGTATGGCTTCGAGGTAAGCCCGGTAGCAATCAGGGCGGCGAGCTCAAGCTGGGGCGTCCGTACCACGCGGGCGTGATCAGCAGCGTGTCGCTGCGCGAGCCGGTTGCCAAGGGGTGGATCAAGATCAACCTCGGTGACCAACCCTTCGCCGTGCCGGTGCCGGCTGGCTATCAGCCGTTCAGCGCGGAAAAGGGCGCGAGCGGTGCGGACGGGCGTGCGCACGCACTGGGAGTGATGCCGGCGCACGGAACCCTAGAGGGAAAGACCCAGAGCCAATGGACCGCTTCCTACTGGCAATGGCTGATGTCCTTCCCGATCGATCAGGGGCCGGGCACGGATACGACCGGGGAGCGCTGCGGGCTGAAGCAGGCGGCACCGATCTGGTATCTCGCTTCGAACCTCAAGGGCGGCAAAGCGATCCGCACCTGCCGCGTGCCGCGCGGGAAGCCGATTCTGGTTCCACTGCTCGCGGCGAATGTGACACCGAAGCTGCCTGTCATTTCGGTAGATTGTGCGACTGCGCGGCGTTTCGCGAAGATGGTCGTCGACGGCGCATCCGGCATGCGCGCGTTTCTCGACGGTGTGGAGATCCCGAATCTCACGACCTATCGCGAGACATCGGCCGGCTGTTTCGAGTACACCGACCCCGCCGGTGCCCGCGTCTCGCCGGTTGCCTCGGATGGGTATTGGCTGTTCCTCAAGCCGCTCAGCCCGGGCCGCCACGAGTTGCGGTACGAAGGCAGGCTCGACGACCTCGTCAAGGAGACCGTCTACCTGCTCGATGTCTCCTGAAGGCGCAGCACGCGTCCCGGAGATGCTTGTGCGTCTGCTCTGCGGCGTTCTCCTCCTGTTGGTGTGCTGCTGCCATGCGCTTGCCGTAGAGCCGGTCTATCGCACCCGCCAAGCCTGCGACGGGTTGCCGCGCGTGCCCGTATCCACCGCACACGGCGTCTGCGTTGGGCTCATCGCCTCCGGCTTCAAGTTTCCGCGGGGCGTGCTTCCGCTCGACAACGGAGATGTGCTCGTTGTGGACATGGGAGGCTGGGCGCAGAATCACGGCTCCCTGTGGCTGCTCGAGAAGTCGGCATCCGGATATCGACGGCGGCGTCTGCTCGACAAGCTCGACCGGCCGCACGGGCTGGTGCGCGGCCCCGATCAGCGCGTATACCTCGGCGAAGCAGGACGGATCTCGCGCTTCGATCTGCGCGATCCGGGGGGCACGCTCGAATACCTTATCGGTGCCGGCTCCGGCGTACCTGCGCTCCCCACCAGCGGGCGCCATCCTCTGGTGAGCATGGCGTTCGGAAAGGACGGCGCGTTGTTCGTCAACGTCGGCTCGGCAAGCGACAACTGCGAGGGGCCCAAACACGAGGCGCCCGACCCCGACAAGCCTTGCGCGGAGGCCGAAGCCGATGCGCCGCGCGGAGCGATCCGTCGATACGAGTTGAGCTGGCCCGAGGGCGTCCTGCGCGGATGGGAAACCTATGCCACGGGGCTGCGCAACTCGATGGCACTGGCGATACATCCCGACACGGGTCTGCTATTACAGGCAGAGAACTCTCGCGACTACATCCATCGCCATATGCCTGGCCTGGACAACGACGAGGAGCTGCCGCACGACGAGCTGAACGCAATCGAGCGTGGCGCGCGCTACGGGTGGCCATACTGCTATGACGACGGCAAGCCGAGCCCCGAGTATCCGCGCGCCGATTGCAGCCGCTATCGCGCCCCTTTGCTTCTTCTGCCGGCCCACGCAGCGCCTCTCGGGATGGCCTATTACTCCGGCCGAGCGCTTCCTCAGTACCGCGGCGCGCTGATCGTGGGCTATCACGGCTATCGTGCGAGGGGACACCGTGTGGTGGTCTTCGAGACCGACAGCACCGGGCGCCCGACCGGTAAGAGCAGCGAACTGGTATCCGGCTGGGACGCGCAAGACGGGCAGCCGATGGGTGCGCCGACCGACCTCAAAGTCGGTGCTGACGGCGCGATCTACGTCACGGAAGACCGCAACGGGACAGTCCTTCGGATCGCGCCCGAATGACGGCTCTGCGCGTGACGAGCGTCCTCTTGCGGGTCGGCTGTGCGCCGAGAGATGCCGATCCATCCCAGGCATCCGAACTCAAGCCGCTCGACCGCGCCGCGGCGTGTCGAGCCTGTGAGCATGGTTGAGTTTTCGCGGTATGCTTCGAGCCGGTGCCGTGTGAGGGGATTGCAGATGAGGGCCTGGCTCGGTCTGGTCGGCGTGCTCGCGACACAAAGCGCGCTCGCGGCGCAGTGGGTGGAGATCGGCGCCGACACGCAGGCCAAGTACTACGTGGACATCGACTCCGTTGAGGTCGAAGGGGACACCGTGCGCGTGGTGAAGCGCGGCGTGTATACGCATCCGCTGATGGAGAGCCTCGGCGGCAAGCCTACGCAGTTCAAGGAAACCGTCGGTGTGGTCGAGCTCGACTGTGAGCGGCGCATCAACCGCGTGATCCAGATCGACATGATCGGTCCCGACGGCGGGGTCGCATGGTCCTCGGGCCGGATGCAGAAGCGCATGTGGGAAGACGTTCAGCCCGATACGCACGGCGAGACGACCTTGGAGTTCGTGTGCGGGAAGCTGGGCAAGATGCCATGACAAGCCGCGAGCGAGGGGCAGCCACCCGTCTCCCCGTCCTGTACGGCCTCGGGCTTTCCGTCTGAAGTTTCCTCCCTCTCGGGCCGTAACCTCCTTTCAGGCATGTATCGAGGGGGATCCATGACGCCGATCGTTCGCTGCCTCGCCGCTGCACTCCTACTCGTGTCCATATCCTGCTTGGGCGCGGGGGTGGAGTTCTTCTCCCCGCAGGGGGAGGTCAAAGGCGTGCGGCAGGTGGCCGCGCGATTCACGGACGCGATGGTCCCGTTCGGCGATCCGCGCCTGACGGAGCCCTTCGACACCGACTGCCCGGAGAAGGGCACGGCGCGCTGGGCCGACCAGAAGAACTGGGTATTCGACTTCGAGCGCGATCTGCCGGCGGGGGTGCGGTGCACGTTCAAACTCAAGCCGGGCCTCAAGACGCTGGACGGCTCCCGGCTTGAGCCCGCGAGCTTCACGTTCACCACAGGCGGGCCGGCCGTGATCGAGTATCTGCCGTTTCGCCACCAGCAAGCCGACGAAGAGCAGATCTTCATCCTCGGCCTGGACGCGCCGGCCAAACCGGAGACGATCCTTGCACATGCCTACTGCGATGCCAACGGTGTGACCGAGAAGATCCCGGTGAAGCTGGTCACCGGTGAGCCGCGGTCGCAGCTGCTGGAAGCGCGCAAGGACTTCGTCGATCTCTATCTCTTCGCCTTGTTCAAGAGCGGCCGCATAGCGGCGGTGGAAGAGCGCGAGCTGCTGCGTGGCAGCCGTGCCGAGCAGCTCAAGCAGACGGACCCGTCCAAGCTGCCGATCGTCACGCTGCAATGCGCCCGGCGCCTGCCGTCAGGGGTGTCGCTGCGCCTGGTGTGGGGAGCGGGGATCGAGTCCACGAGCGGCGTACCCACGAGCCAGGAGCAGGTGCTCAAGTTCGAGGTGCGCCCCGCGTTCTCGGCGCAGTTTTCCTGCGAGCGCGTGAACCGGGATGCCGACTGCCTGCCGTTCTCGCCGATGCGCCTGTCATTTACCGGCCCGGTACCGCGCGCCGCGGCGGAGAAGATGGTGCTGCGCGCCGCGGATGGGAAGCTCTATAGGCCCTCGCTCCCCGACCCGAAGCAGGACGGCGAATTCGTGCCGGAGGTCGCGTTCAGTGGGCCGTTTCCGGAGCAGGCGCAATTCAGCCTGGAGATTCCCGGGGATCTGCGCGACGACGCGGGGCGCAAGCTCACCAACCAGAAGCGTTTCCCCTTGACGGTCAGGACCGACGTCGCGCCGCCGCTCGCCAAGTTCGCGTCCAAGTTCGGGATCATCGAAGCGAAGGCGGACGGGATGTTGCCGGTCACGCTGCGCAACCTGGAGCCGGAAGTGGCGGGGCATCAATGGAGCTCCGGCGAAGAGGTGCCCGGCAATGTGCTGCGGGTGGGCGGCGCGAACGCACGCGAGATCGTCGGATGGATGAAGCGGGTGCGGGATTCGGAGCGCGTCGACTACGAGCGAGGCGAGGAGAACGAGCCGCCCAACGTGAGCTACGCCGCCGCACAGTCCATCTTCGCCGGCACCGACAAGACACGCGCGATCTCGGTGCCCAAGCCGAACGGCGCGCGCGCGTTCGAAGTGGTCGGTATCCCGCTTCGGCAGCCCGGGTTCTACGTGGTGGAGTTGGCGAGTCCCAAGCTGGGAGAGGCCTTGCTCACCGGGTCCCGCGGCCAGGACAGGGGCAAGCCGGTCTACCACGTTTCTACCGCGGCCCTGGTGACCGATCTCGCCGTGCACTTCAAGCAAGGGCGGGAGTCGTCGCTCGTCTGGGTGACTTCTCTCGATGCCGGGACGCCCGTGGCCAAGGCGAGCGTGTCGGTCCAGGACTGCGACGGAAAGGAGCATTGGAAAGGCGTCACCGATGCGCGCGGCATCGCCCGCATCAACAAGGAGCTGCCGGACCGGCGCAACCTGCCCGGATGCCTGGATCCGTACGACCAGCAGTACATCGTGTTCGCGCGCAGCGGCGCGGACACGAGCTTCGTGATGTCGAACTGGAACCAAGGGATCTCGCGCTGGCGCTTCAATCTGCCGAGCCACGGCTACGAAGGCCCGTATATCGCCACCGCGGTGTTCGACCGCACACTCGTGCGCGCCGGCGAGACCGTTCACATGAAGCTCATGTACCGCCAGCACGCGCGCAGCGGCTTTCGCTTCGTAGCGGCTTCGGCGCTCGCCAGCAAGGCGACCGTCCAGCACATGGGCAGCGAGCAGAAATACGAAGTTCCGCTGCGCTGGGATGCCAAAGACATCGCGGAAGCGGCGTTCGACGTGCCGGAGGACGCCAAGACCGGCGTCTACAGCGTGATCCTCGAAGACACGCTGGATGCGCACGGGCCCGGACAGCGCAGGCAACGTGTCGCGGGAACGTTCCGGGTCGAGGAGTTTCGCGTGCCGTTGATGCGCGCGGTGATCCAGCCGCCGGCCAAGCCGCTGGTGAACGCCGACAGCGCGGAGCTCGACATCCAGGTGAGCTATCTCGCGGGTGGAGGTGCGGCTTATCTCCCGGTCAAGCTGCGCAGCGTGGCGCAGCCGCGCGCGGTCAGCTTTGCGGGCTTCGAGGAGTTCGCGTTCGCCAACGGCGCCGTGAATGAAGGCGTCCAGGAGGATCAGCGACGCGCGTGGTACCGGGGCGGCTACGAGCTGGAAGAGGAAGAAGAGGAAACGCCGCTGGAGTGGGGGCCCAGCGGCGGCCAGACGCGCCCGCTGAAAACCTTGGCACTGACGTTGGACGAGGCCGGCGGGGTGAAAGCGATGCTGACGGGCATCCCGCGGCAGGAATCCCCGCAGGAGATCGTGGCGGAAGCCGAGTACAGCGACCCGAACGGCGAGATCCTCACCGCATCGACGCGCATCCCTGTGTGGCCCGCGCAGATCGCGGTCGGCCTCAAGGCCGACTCGTGGGCTTTGTCCAAGGACAAGGTCAAGTTCCAGGTCGTCGCGTTGGATCTCACCGGCAAGCCGCTCGCGGGTGTGCCGCTCAAGCTCGATCTGTTCGAGCGCAAGACGTTCTCTCATCGCAAGCGGCTGATCGGCGGCTTCTACGCCTACGAGAGCGGCACCGAGGTCAAGCGCCTGCGCACGGTCTGCGAGGGCGCAAGCGATGCCAAAGGGCGGCTGTTCTGCGAGTTCGCCTCGCCCGTGTCGGGCGAGATTGCGGTCCAGGCAAGTGCGCACGACGCGGCGGGGAACCTCGCTGCGGCCAACACCTCGGTGTGGGTGGCCGGCAGCGGAGACTGGTGGTTCGAGGTGTCCAATGACGACCGCATGGACGTGCTGCCCGAGAAGAAGCGCTACGAGCCGGGCGAGAAGGCGGTGTTCCAGGTTCGCATGCCGTTCCGCAGTGCGTCCGCACTGGTCACGGTCGAGCGCGAAGGCGTGATGGAAGCGTTCGTCACCGAGCTGTCGGGCAAATCGCCGACCGTGGAGGTGCCGATCAAGGGCAACCATGCGCCGAACATCTTCGTCTCGGTGCTCGCGGTACGAGGGCGCGTGTCCGACGTGCAACCCACGGCGCTGGTGGATCTGGGCAAGCCGGCCTTCAAGATGGGAGTGGCCGAGATCAACGTCGGCTGGCGTGCGCACGAGCTGGACGTGAAGGTGTCGACCGACAAGACGGTGTACCGCGTGCGCGACAAGGCGCGCGTAACGGTGGAAGTGAAGCAGGCGTTGGATGGCGCGCCTGCGCCAAAGGACAGCGAGATCGCGCTGGCGGCGGTGGATGAAGGGCTGCTGGAGCTCGCGCCCAACGAGAGCTGGAAGCTGCTCAACACGATGATGCAACGCCGCGGCATCGAGGTGGATTCCGCTACCGCGTCGATGCAGGTGGTGGGTAAGCGTCATTACGGGCGCAAGGCGCGCGAGCCTGGCGGCGGAGGCGGCCGCCACACTGCGCGCGAGTTGTTCGACACGCTGCTGTTCTGGAAAGGGCGCGTGAAGCTCGACGAGCAAGGGCGCGCCAGCGTCGAGATCCCGCTCAACGACTCGCTGACGTCGTTCCGCATCGTAGCGGTCGCCAACGGCGAGGCAGGGCTGTTCGGGACCGGGCAATCGGCCATCCGCAGCACACAGGACCTGATGTTGTTCTCGGGGCTTCCCCCGGTCGTGCGCGAGCAAGATGCCTATCGCGCCGGGTTCACCGTGCGCAATGCCGGCGATGCGCCGGTGGAGGTGGAGCTGCGCGCCACGCTGCAAGCGGAGGAGGGCGGTAAGCGCCAGGACGCGCAGCCGTTGCAGCCGCTCCCGCTGAGCCTGCAACCGGGAGCGTCCCGAGACGTGGGATGGGACGTGAGCGTGCCAGTCAACGCGGACGCGCTGCGCTGGGAGGTCACGGCGCAGGCCAAACGCGCGGATGGCACAGCGTCGTCCGACACCCTGAAGGTCGAGCAGAAGGTCATCGCAGCGGTGCCCGTGCGCACCTTCCAGGCCACCATCGCGCAGCTCGAGAAGCCGCTCGAGCTGCCGGTGGCGATCCCTGGCGACGCCATTCCAGGGCGCGGTGGCGTGCGTGTCACGCTGCTCAAGAGCCTGGCGGGGGAGCTGGCCGGTGTGACCGAATATATGAGTCGCTACCCGTACACGTGCTTCGAGCAGAAGGTCTCGCAGGCGGTAGCGCTGCGCGACGAGGCCGTCTGGAGCGGCCTCATGACGGCACTGCCCTCGTATCTGGACCGCGATGGCTTCGTGAAGTACTTCCCGATCCTGCCCTACGGCAGCGACGTGCTCACGACGTACGTCCTTTCGATTGCCGCAGAGGCCGGCTGGGACATTCCCGACTCCAGCCGCGATCGGATGGTCTCGGCTCTGCAGCGTTTCGTGCGCGGACAGGTGGAGCGGGAAGCGGAGTGGCGCGCTGCCGATCTCTCGATCCGGAAAGTCGCCGCGTTGCAGGCGCTCGCCCGCTGGGGGGCCAGGATCACCGACGGGGATCTTGCCTCGGTGGCGATCGAGCCCAACCTATGGCCTACCTCGGCGGTGATCGACTGGTTCGACCTGCTCCTGCGCGCGCCCGAGTTGTCCAAGCACGACGAGCGGCTCGCCCAGGCGGAGCAGATCCTGCGCTCGCGCTTGAATTTCCAGGGCACCACGATGGGTTTCTCGACCGAGCGCACGGATTATCTGTGGTGGTTGATGATCTCGGGAGACGTGAACGCCAACCGCGTGCTGCTGTCGATGATGAAGCAGGAGAAATGGCGCGAGGATCTGCCGCGCCTTGTGCGGGGCAGCCTCGGCCGCCAGCAGCATGGACACTGGAACACGACCGTGGCCAATGCCTGGGGTGTGCTGGCGATGGAGCGGTTTGCCGGTCAGTTCGAAACCGAGCCGGTCGCGGGCCTAACGCGCGGCGTGCTCGCGAAGCAACAGCGCCAGGTCGACTGGAGCAAGCAGCAGGACGGCGGCAGCATGATGTTTTCGTGGCCGCCCGGCCAGGCGAGTTTGGGTCTGCAGCAGGACGGCAGCGGCCGCCCTTGGGTCAGCGTGCAGAGCCTGGCCGCTGTCCCGCTCAAGGAGCCATTCTCGTCCGGCTACAAGATCGTGCGCAGCGTCGCGGCAGTGGAGCAGAAGATCAAGGGCCAGTGGTCGCGTGGCGACGTGGTCCGCGTGAGGCTGGAGCTGGAGGCGCAGTCGGACATGAGCTGGGTGGTGGTCAACGACCCCGTGCCGGCCGGCGCGGCCATCCTGGGTACCGGGTTAGGGCGAGACTCGAAGATTCTGGCGAGCGGCGAGAAGAAGCAGGGCTGGGTCTGGCCGGCGTACGAGGAGCGCAAGTTCGACTCGTTCCGCGCTTACTACCGCTTCGTGCCGAAGGGCAAGTGGACCGTGGAGTACTCGCTGCGGCTCAACAACGCGGGCGAATTCCTGCTCCCGCCGACGCGCGTGGAGGCGCTGTATTCCCCGGAGATGTTCGCTGAGATCCCGAACGCGAAGGTGATCGTCGGTCCGTGAAGGAGTGAAGGGTGAAGGGTGAAGGGTGAAGGGTGAACAGTGAAGGAGTGTAGAGTGAGGCGGTGAATGAGGTGAAGGAAGCGAAGGAGGTGAACGAGGTGATCCGGCGCAGGCGCTTCTCGCGCCCCGCAGCCCACTCCTCGCACCTTTCTCGCTGCGCAGCCACCGGCATCCTCTCGCTGGCGCTCATCGCGCCCGCCACGGCTGCGCTTCCCACCTACGACAAGGTCCGCGACGGCTATGTCTCCACCGAGGGCGTGTTGCTCGACCGCAACGGCGAGCCGATCCACGAGCTACGCGTGGACCAGCATGGCCGGCGCCTGGCTTGGGTGCAGCTGTCGCAGATCTCGCCCGCGTTCCTCGCCGCGGTTGTCCGCGCCGAGGACAAGCGCTTCTACAAGCACGGGGGGGTGGATTGGCTGGCTCTGGGCGACGCGACGATCGACACCCTGTTCTCCTCCAAGCCCCGCGGCGCGAGCACGCTCTCGATGCAGGTGGTGGGAATGCTCGACGAGCATCTGAAGCCGCGCAAGGACCACCGCTCGATCGGACAGAAGTGGGAGCAGATCAACGCTGCGCGCAAGCTCGAGCATAGCTGGACCAAGGGGCAGATCCTGGAAGCCTACCTCAATCTGTCCACCTTCCGCGGTGAGCTGCAAGGGGTACGGGCCGCGGCGCGCGCCCTCTTCGGCAAGCAGCCCAGCGGGCTCAACCAGCAGGAGGCACTGCTGCTGGCCGTTCTGCTGCGCGGGCCGAATGCCGCGCCGACGGCGGTGGCCAAGCGCGCGTGCACGCTCGCCAAGTCGCTCGAGCCGCCGGTGAGCTGCGCTGGACTGGAGACGCTCGCGCAGGAGGCGCTGTCGGGCGCGCCGAATCTCAAGCCCGCGGTCGCGCTCGCGCCGCACGTGGCGCACGGCCTGGTCGGGCCCCAGGCGCGGCGGGTTCAGTCTACGCTGGACGCGAGCCTGCAGGCGTTCGTGCTCGAGGCGATGACGCGCCAGCTGGCGGGGCTCAACGCGCAGCATGTGTCGGATGCGGCCGTGCTGGTGGTGGACAACTCGAGCGGCGAAGTGCTGGCCTACGCCGGCAATGCAGGCGAGTCCTCCAGCGCGCGCTACGTGGATGGCGTCAAGGCCGCGCGTCAGGCCGGTTCCACACTCAAACCGTTTCTCTACGAGCTGGCGCTCGAGCAGCATCTGCTCACCGCGGCTTCCCTGGTGGAGGACTCGCCCGTCAACCTCGTCACGCCCAGCGGCCTGTACGTCCCGCAGGACTACGATCGCGACTTCAAGGGGCTGGTGAGCCTGCGCACGGCGCTCTCCGGCTCGCTCAACGTGCCCGCAGTGCGCACGCTCATGCTGGTCGGTCCGGATTCGTTCGTGGAGCGGTTGCGCGCGCTGGGATTCGATCACGTGACCCACGACGGCGACTACTACGGCTACTCGCTGGCGCTCGGATCGGCGGAGGTGAGCCTGTGGGAGCTGACCAACGCGCATCGGGCGCTGGCGAACGGCGGTGTGGTGAGCCCGCTGAAGCTCACCCCCGGGGAACGCGGCGGCGGGCGGCGCGTGATGGACCGCGCAGCCAGCTTCATCGTGGAGGACATCCTCGCCGACCGCGCGGCGCGCAGCATCACCTTCGGCCTGGACAACCCTTTGGCCTCGCGCTTTTGGGCCGCGGCGAAGACGGGCACGAGCAAGGACATGCGCGACAACTGGTGCGTAGGATCCTCGGTCCGCTATACCGTCGGCGTATGGGTCGGCAACTTCGACGGCAGCCCTATGTGGGACGTCTCCGGCGTAACGGGCGCAGCGCCGCTATGGCTCGAGATCATGAACTCCCTCCATCCGTCCGGAGGTGGCGCTCCTGCAGCGCCGCCGGGGATCGACTCGCTGCAGGTCAGCTTCGACCCGCCAGTGGAAGCGCCGCGCGAGGAGCTGTTCCTGACCGGCACGGCAGTGGACCATGTGGAGGCGAAGCCGGCGCAGGCAACGCATCCGAGCATCGTGTATCCCGGGCCGGGGGAGATCATCGCGGTGGATCCCGACATCCCCGGCGACCGGCAGCGCGTGCGGTTCGAGGCCACAGGCGTCGGCCCGGACGCCCAGTGGCGCCTCAACGGCGAGCCGCTGCAGGAAGGCAGTTTCTGGCGTCCTCAGCCGGGCAAGTGGCTGCTGACGCTGCACGACGCGGGCGGCCATCAGCTCGATGCCGTGCGCTTCGAAGTGCGAGGCGGCGCGGAGCCGGTCACGCAGTGACGGAGCAGCGGGCCGGTGGCAGCGCGTACCGCATCCCGCTACCATTGCGCGCATTCGAACCAAAGCTAGGAGCAGACCGATGAGAACGACCCTCTTCGCCGCGGCCTTGGCGGTCGCGCTCGCACATCCCGCGTGGACGTCTGCACGCGAAGAGCTGCCCCAGATCAAGGTGCACAGTCAGATGGGGGTCCCTTATGTATCGGGCGGTGCCGACGACTTGAACCGCAAAGCGCTGCGCCGCATCTCGGACCAGTACCCGTTGCAGCTCGTGTTCTCGAAGGAGGGCAGCGACGCTCCCGTCACGGGCGTCAAAGTCACGCTCCGAGACATCAAGGGAAACCCGATCGTGGAGGCGGTGAGCGAGGGGCCCCTGTTCTTCCTCAACCCGCCGGGCGGGCGCTGGACCATCGAGGCGGAGCTCGACGGGCAGGTCCTCACGCACACCGTCGATCTGATGGGGCGGCAATATCAGCAGGTAAAGCTCAAGTTCGGCGGTACCCAGCAGCAGTAGCCGGGCGAGCCGCGGCTGCCGCGGTCAGATCCCGACGTTGAACAGATCCAGCACGCGCGGCAGATCGGGGTGGTCCACGAGCGGTGAGGTCTCCGCGGCCTGAAGGCGGTCTGCGCAGCGGTCGAACAACGCGACCGCCATCTGCGAGTTGATGAACCGGGACACGTAGCGCAGCCCGTCGACGCGCTTCGGGTGCTGCCACACGGCCAGCGCCCACTGGCGCGGAATGGTGTAGCGCGGCACCGTGGAGATGCTGCCGTCGCAATGCACTCGCGCCAGCGCGCTGCCGGTCAGGTCCGCGAGGGTGAGCCGCCGGCCGCCCAGGCGCACGATCGCTCTCGCGCGCAGCTCGGCCTCGTCGATCAATGTCGGCTGGTCGGCGGGAACCCGGTACGAGCGCGTGCGGAGCAAGGTTTCGGCGAAACACACTTCCAGCGAGAACGCGCAATACATCACGCCGTACTCTGCGTTCGGCGCGTCGAAGCGATAGGCCCGCTCCGATTTCTTCGGGACCCGGAAGTGGATCGGGTTCGCGCCGAGCGGAAACAGGCGCACCAGCTCGGCCGGGTTGACGCTGACTACAGGAAGGTCGATGCGATCTAGGTTTGCAGGCGGTGGCGGCGGGCCACGGCTTGCCATCAATGCCCGCCCTGGTCCGCGGCTGCGAAGAGCCTGGCTGCCTCGACCACCGCATCGACGTCGCCACGCTTCAGGACCTCGAGCGGCAGCTCGTCCTCGAGCGTGCTGTCGGGTGTGGTGAAGAACCGGTAGCATGCCCAAGGGCCCATTCCCTTGAGTGCGCTCAGCACGGTCTCGAGCGGTTTGCCCGCGATCTCGTCCTCGAACTGCCAGGCGGGGTAGCGGCGTCCCCGTGCACCCGCTTCCAGCGCAATGAGCTTGCCTGTGCGGAACCGGTCGTTGACCGCCGGCGCAGTCAGCCCGAGCGCTTGCGCCGCCTCCGCGAGCGTGAGCATGTCTTCGCGCGCGAGGATCTGTTGTCGCAGGCTCATGCCCCGCGCGCGCGCCTTTGCGAGCGGAGGGATACGCACCGTGGCGAGCTCCGGAAAGGCCTCCGCGGTGGTGGCGAAGCCCACCATCATCTCCGCGTCGGTGCCTTGCTTGAGCAGATCCAGCGCGATCTTCTCGGGCACGTGCTCGATGTGCTTGACCACCGCGCCGGTGAGGCGCTCGAGCAGCGCCCGGGCAGCGGGGCGCAGCTTGAGCGGGCCTTCGACGCCCACGGTGAGATCCCGCTCGGGCAGCCCGAAGCGGATCACCGACGCGCCGGATCCGCCGGGCTGTGGCCGCGCTGTCTTGCGAACCGCCCGCGCGGCCGGTTTGCGGGCCACCACCTTCTTTGCCGGGGCCGGCTTTTTCATGCGAACGCTCAGGGACTTTACGAACTACATCGTACATCCGTCAGATGTGCTTGTAAAGCGAGGAGCGGCGGCTCCCTCGGGCGCCGATGTACCGACCTCCCCGCACGGCGGGGGGCTTCCCATGGGGAGCCGCTCGAAGCGGCTAAACTCGCCGCTCTGCCCGTGCCGACGCCGGTGCCCGTACACGCACGGGGATGGGTACGAGACAGGCGAGAGCATCTGGAACCGAACCGCCGAGGAGGGCGTATGTCCACTGCCGACGTGTACCGCATCACCGACCGACTCGACGATCCCACGCTGGATGCTCTGGTTGCCCGTCTGGAGGCGCGCGGGCGGCACCCCCGCTTCCTCGCGATGCTGCACGAGTATCTCGATGCCATGGCGATCGACTCCGCGGCGACCGTGGTCGATCTGGGCTGCGGCAGCGGCGTGGTGGCGCGGACGATCGCGCGCAGGCCGGGCTTCGCAGGCCGTGTAACCGGAATCGATCGCAGTCCGTATCTCATCGCTGCCGCAGGGGACTTCGCCCGGCGGGAAGGCGTGGACCGGGCGGTCGAGTTTCGCACCGGAGATTCGCATGCTCTCGCGCTGCCCGACGCGGCGTTCGACGCCGTCGTCGCGCATACGCTTCTGAGCCACGTCGAAGACCCGCGTGCGGTCATGCAGGAGATCGCGCGCCTGGTCAAGCCGGGGGGCAGGGCGGCCATCTTCGACGGCGATTACGCTTCGTTGACGTACGGCGGCGGAGATCCCATCCACGCCAAGGCCATGGACGAAACGATCGTCGACGCACTGACCACGAACCCCAGAGTGATGCGCGAGATGCCGCAGCTTCTGCGCGACTGTGGATTGACGCTGGTGAAATCCTTCGCGTACGTGATCGCCGACATCGGCAAGGCGGACTACTTTGCGCCTGGGATTCAGGCGCTGCTCAGGTTGCTGCCGAGCGCTGGTGCCACGACGGAGAGCGAGGCGCGCGACTGGGTGGCCGCGATGATGAAGCGATCCGACGAGGGAACCTACTTCGGCGCATCCAACTTCTACAGCTACGTTGCCACTCGGGTCTGAACCCCACCGGGCGGGACCCGTCGACTGGTCTGTCTGCGGGCCCAGGTTTGGCTCTGCGTCCCGTCGCTGGGCAGGCTTCTGCGGGGATCGCCGGACCGGGACAGCCGAGCATGGCCATCGCCGGCGCACCCTCCTACAATAGAGCCACCCCGACGGTGCTGCGAGCCGGCGCCATGCCGGGGAAGACGGACATTATTTCAGCGGAGGAGCCTCAATTGACTGCCACAACCGGGTCGCCCGAGTTCGAGAAGGCGACGTATGCCAAGGTCACTTGGCGTCTGATCCCGTTCCTGTTCCTGCTCTATATCCTCGCCTACCTGGACCGCGTGAACGTCGGCTTCGCCAAGCTGCAGATGGCCACCGATCTGAAGTTCAGCGACACCGTCTACGGGTGGGGCGCGGGCATCTTCTTCATCGGCTACTTCTTTTTCGAGGTGCCGAGCAACGTGATCCTGCACAAAGTCGGCGCGAAGATCTGGATCGCGCGCATCATGATCGTCTGGGGCGTGATCTCCGCCGCGATGATGTATACCAGCAGCGAGCTGATGTTCTACGTGATGCGCTTCTTGCTGGGTGTGGCCGAAGCGGGTTTCTTTCCGGGCATGATCCTGTACCTGACGTTCTGGTACACGCGCACGCACCGAGCCAAGATGGTCGCCGGATTCATGACCGCGATCGCCCTGGCCGGTGTGATCGGCGGGCCGGTCTCCGGCTGGATCCTGGGGAACATGGCCGGCGTGCACGATCTGAAGGGCTGGCAGTGGCTCTTCTTGCTGGAGGGCGTGCCCTCGGTGGTAGTCGGGTTCTTGGTGCTGTTTTTCCTCGATGACGGCCCAGCCAAGGCCAAGTGGCTCACCGACGACGAGAAAGCGCTGGTGCTCAGGCGCCTCGAAGAGGAGGAGAAGGTCAAGCGCTCGCAAGGGGAGATGAACCACACGTTCTTGGACGCGTTCCGCAACGCCAAGGTGTGGGTGCTGTGCGTGGTCTACTTCGGGATCGTCATGGGCACCTACGGCATCTCCTTCTGGCTGCCGCAGATCATCAAGGAGACCATCACCAAGGATCCGGTGCAGATCGGACTGCTCTCGGCCATCCCCTGGGCGGCGGCGGCGATCGCGATGGTGTGGAATGGCCACCACTCGGACGCGACCGGGGAGCGCCGCTGGCACGTCGCCGGCGCGTGCATGATCGGCGCAGTGGCCTTCGCGGTCAGCGCGATGCCCGGTGTAGGCGGCTACGCGGGGTTGGCCGCACTCACGGTCGCCACCGCGGGCGTGATGTCGGCCGTGTCCTGCTTCTGGTCGGTGCCTACCGGCATCCTATCGGGCACCGCGGCGGCGGCCGGGATCGCCTGGATCAACTCGGTGGGCAACCTCGCCGGCTTTGTCAGCCCCTACGTGGTGGGCAAGATCCGCGACGCCACCCACAGCATGACGCTCGCACTCTCGGTGCTGGCCGTCTCCGTGTTGATCGCCGGGCTGCTCACGATCATCGTCACCGGCATGAAGCCGAAGCAGGCGCAGCCGCAGCCGGCGACGGCGTGATCGCTCGGGAGCGTTTGACCTGAGTCAAGGGCATGGCCCGGGCAGCCGGTAGCATAGGCCGGCAGTCCGGGCCGTCGCTTTTTCGGCGGCGGGGCGCCCGGACCGATAAGGAGACCGAAGATGACCGTCAATGTCGGCAACGCGGATCGAATCATCCGGATCGTGGTCGGCCTCGCGCTTCTGAGCCTGCTGTTCCTGCTCGAAGGCAACGCGCGCTGGTGGGGTCTGATTGGACTGGTGCCGCTGGCAACGGGGCTCATGCGCTGGTGTCCTGCCTATTCCGTGCTGGGCACCAACACCTGCGGGACCAAGAGCGCTACGTGAGGTGAGCGCCACGCGAGCCATCTGGGCACGGCGAAGTCGAGCGTGAGTGCGCAGGTCCGCTCCTGTTTTCACTGCGGGTTGCCGCTGCCGGCCGGCAGCCCCTACGCTGCGCTCATCGACGGCGAACGCCGTTCGATGTGCTGCCCCGGGTGTCAGGCGGTGGCGGAGGCGATTGCCGCCGGCGGGCTGAGTTCGTTTTACCGCACCCGCACCGCGCCGGCTCCGCGGGTCGAGCTGGATCCCGGCACGGCCCGCGCGGAGCTTCAGATCTACGACCGGCCCGAAGTGCAAGTCGGGTTCGTCCGCGAGCTGGGCGCGGAGGAGCGCGAGGCGAGCCTGATCCTGGAAGGGATCACGTGCGCCGCCTGCATCTGGCTCAACGAGCAGCACCTGTCCGGTCTGCCCGGCGTGCTGGCCGTGGAGATCAACTACACCACGCGCCGCGCACGCGTGCGCTGGGACAATTCCCGGATCGCGCTCTCCGAGATCCTGGCGCAGGTCGCCGCCATCGGCTATCGGGCCTGGCCCGCCACATCCGCGTCCGCCGAGCGAGCGCGCCGGCAGGAAACGCGCAGCGCGTTGTGGCGCCTGTTCGTCGCCGGCTTCGGCATGATGCAGGTGATGATGTACGCCGTGCCCGTCTACCTCGCCGACGAGGGAAGCATGAGCGAGGACATCAAGCTGCTCATGCGCCTGGCGAGCTTGATCCTCACCGTGCCGGTGGTCTTCTACTCGGCGGGGCCGTTCTTCCGCGGCGCATGGCGCGATGTGAAGCTGCGCCGCCTGGGCATGGACGTTCCGGTCGCGCTGGGCATCGGCGTGGCCTTCGCCGCGAGCTTGTACGCGACTTTCACGGGCGGCGCCGCGGTCTACTACGACTCGATCGCCATGTTCGTGTTCTTCCTGCTCTGTGCACGCTATCTCGAGATGCGTGCGCGGCAGCGCGCCGCAGCGAACCTCGAATATCTGGACAAGGCGTTGCCGGTCGCCGCCCACCGCCTGCGTGGCTTTCCCGCGAGCATGGAGACGGAGGAAATCCCCGCGGTGAGCTTGGCCCGGGGAGACTTGGTGCTGGTGCGCGCAGGGGAGTGCTTTCCCGCCGACGGCCGCGTCGTACAGGGCAGCAGCGAGAGCGACGAGTCGCTGCTTACGGGCGAAAGCCGCGCTGTACACAAGCGCAACGGGGACCCCGTCACGGGCGGGTCGATCAACCGTGTGAGCCCGCTCGTCGTGCGCGTCGAGCACGTGGGCGAGGACACGCGGGTGTCCGGCATCCGCCGGCTGGCCGAACGGGCAACCGCTCAGCGCCCGCGCATCACCGAGCTGACCGAGCGCATCGCCGGCTGGTTCGTTGCCGGCGTCTTGGTCGTCGCCGCCGCGAGCGCGCTCGTGTGGCTTCGAGTCGATGCGTCACGCGCGCTGTGGGTCGCGGTCGCGGTGCTGGTGGTGACTTGTCCTTGTGCGCTGTCGCTCGCCACGCCGGCGGCGCTGACCATCGCGGTGGGTCGGCTCTCGCGCCGTGGCGTGGTCGTCGCCCGCGCGCATGCCATCGAGGCGCTGGCGCACGTCACGCATGTCGTGTTCGACAAGACGGGCACGCTCACCGAGGGGCGGCTCGGACTCGCTGGAGTGACTCCCGGTCCTGACACGTCGCGCGAGCAAGCGCTGGAGCTGGCTGCTGCGCTGGAGCGAAGCTCGGAGCATCCGATCGCCACGGCACTGTTGAGCGCCGCACCGGCGAATGCGGTCGCCATCGCTCGCGAACTGCGCAACGTTCCCGGTGTGGGAATCGAAGGAGTGATCGACGGGACCCTGCACCGGATCGGTACGCAGCGCTTCGTCGCGGAGATTGCCGGAACGCCGATGGGAAGCGAGCCGCCCGCCGACAGCACGGCTACGCGCGTGTGGCTCGGGAGTCAGGGCCGCTGGCACGCTTGCTTCGACCTGACCGACCGGCTGCGGCCCGACGCACAGGCCGTCGTCGGCGAGCTGCGCGCCTCCGGAAAGCAGTTGCTGATTTTCAGTGGCGATGCATCGCCCGCGGTCCAGGCGGTGGCGCACAGGCTGGGAATCGATCGTTATGAAGCCGCGCTGCTCCCGGAGGACAAGCACGCCCGGATGCTCGCGCTGCAGAACGAGGGCGCGGTAGTGGCGATGGTAGGCGACGGTGTGAACGACGCACCCGTGCTGGCCCAGGCGCAACTCTCCATCGCGATGGGCAGCGGCGCGCTGCTGTCGCAGGCGCAGGCCGACCTCGTGCTCCTATCGGGACGCTTGCAGGGGCTCATCGACGCACTGGACATCGCACGGCGAACCTGGCGCATCGTCAGGCAGAACCTGGCTTGGGCGGTGGCGTACAACCTCATCGCGCTCCCGCTCGCCGTGGCCGGCGTGGTGAGGCCATGGCTGGCGGGGCTGGGGATGGGAACGAGCTCGCTCTTGGTGGTGCTCAATGCGTTGCGGCTGCTCGGGGATCCGGCGCGAGCCCGGCCAGCCGGGACGAGCGAGCCCGTGGTGGCGGCGAGCAAGCTTCCTTCGCTCCGGTCTCCGCTGTGACACCGAGCGGCGCCGGCGCGTGCAGGCGATGGAGCGCCGTCCCGCGGGTGGGGTTATCCTAATCGCGGCTGGCGCTGCGCTTCGAGCCCATGGAGATCCTCTACCTGCTGATCCCGCTGTCCGTCGTGCTGGTGCTGCTCATCGGCGTGCTGTTCTGGTGGTCGGTGAGAAGCGGCCAGTTCGATGACCTGGAGGGTCCGGCGCACCGCATCCTGCAGGACGACGACAATCCGCAACGCGAGCCGCAAAGCCCCGGGCGCCGCAGGCCTGGAACGCAGTGACGCTGCGCCGCCGGCCCGGTCGGACTTTGATCTAGGTCAAGGCCGCGTCCGAGACGCCCGGTAGCATGCGCGAAGCCCGGTGTGTTCGGCCGGACGGTCGCGTGCCCAACCACGCACACTCGACGGGGAGAAGACATGTCAGCACAGGCTGCGGCCGCCATGCCTATGGCGGCTTCCGGTGCGGCGGAGTCGACCTACAACTACAAGGTCATCCGCCAGTTCGCCATCATGACGTTGGTCTGGGGTATCGTCGGCATGCTGGTAGGTGTGGTGATCGCCGCCCAGCTGATGTTCCCCGACCTGACCTACGGCATTCCCTGGCTCTCTTATGGGCGGCTGCGCCCGCTGCACACCAATGCCGTGATCTTCGCCTTCGGCGGCTGCGCGCTATTCGCCACGAGCTACTACGTGGTCCAACGCACCTGCCACACGCGCCTGTTCCTGGACAAGCTGGCTGCATTCACGTTCTGGGGCTGGCAGGCGGTGATCGTGCTCGCCGCCATCACGCTGCCGCTGGGCATCACCACCTCCAAGGAATACGCTGAACTCGAGTGGCCGATCGACCTGCTGATCGCGGTGGTGTGGGTCGCTTACGCCGTGGTGTTCTTCGGCACCATCGCCAAGCGCAAGGTGGCGCATATCTACGTCGCCAACTGGTTCTTCGGCGCATTCATCCTCACCGTCGCGCTGCTGCACATCGTCAACAGCGCCGAGATCCCGGTGACGTTGTGGAAGTCCTACTCGGTGTACGCCGGCGCGCAGGATGCGATGGTGCAATGGTGGTACGGGCACAACGCCGTGGGCTTCTTCCTCACTGCGGGCTTCCTGGGGATGATGTACTACTTCGTTCCCAAGCAGGCCGGCCGCCCCATCTACAGCTACCGGCTGTCGGTCGTGCACTTCTGGGCGCTGATCTTCACCTACATGTGGGCCGGGCCCCATCATCTGCACTACACCGCGCTGCCGGACTGGGCGCAGTCGATCGGCATGGTGTTCTCGCTCATCCTGCTCGCTCCTTCCTGGGGCGGGATGATCAACGGGATCATGACGCTGTCGGGCGCATGGTACAAGCTGCGCACCGACCCGATCTTGAAGTTCCTCATCACCTCGCTGTCCTTCTACGGCATGTCGACCTTCGAGGGGCCGATGATGTCGATCAAGACCGTGAACTCGCTTTCGCACTACACCGACTGGACGATCGGGCATGTCCACTCCGGCGCCCTCGGTTGGGTGGCGATGATCTCAGTGGGCAGCCTCTACTACGTGATCCCCCGGCTGTTCGGCAAGACCGAGATGTATAGCACGCGGCTGGTCACGACCCACTTCTGGATCGCTACCATCGGTGTGGTGCTGTACATCGCCGCCATGTGGATTGCCGGCGTGATGCAGGGCCTGATGTGGCGCGCGACCAACCCGGACGGCACGCTCACGTACACCTTCATCGAGAGCGTGAAGGGGACCTATCCGTTCTACGCCATCCGGCTCCTGGGCGGCATCCTGTATCTGTCCGGCATGCTGCTGATGGCCTACAACGTGTGGAAGACCGTACGCGGCGCCAAGGCGGTGGACGCGCCCGTGCAAGTGCCTGCCGGCGCGCACGCGTAACCTGGAGCGAGATGACCATGGCAACGACCGCATCGGGTCACGAGTTTATCGAGAAGAACATGACGTGGCTGATCGTGCTCGTCATCTTGATGGTGAGCGTGGGCGGCCTGGTGGAGATCGTGCCGCTGTTCTTCCAGCGCTCCACCACCGAGCCGGTCTCCGGGCTCAAGCCGTACACGGCATTGCAGCTCACCGGACGCGACATCTATGTCCGAGAGGGCTGCTACAACTGCCACAGCCAGATGGTGCGCCCGTTCCGTGCCGAGACCGAGCGCTACGGCCACTACTCCGTGGCCGGCGAGTTCGTCTACGACCATCCGTTCCAGTGGGGCAGCAAGCGTACCGGTCCGGATTTGGCGCGCGTAGGCGGGCGCTACAGCGACGACTGGCATCGACTGCATCTGCGCCAGCCTCGCGACGTGGTGCCGGAGTCGAACATGCCGGGGTACCCGTGGCTGGAGCAAACGCCGGCCGACAGCAGCTCGATCGAGGCCAAGATGCGGGCATTGCGCGTGATCGGCGTGCCGTATACCGACGAAGACATCGGTAAGGCGCGCGAGGAGCTCAAGGAGAAGACGGAAGCCGACGCGCTGATCGCCTACCTGCAGAACCTGGGCACCGCGCTCAAGGGCGTGAGGTGAGAGCCATGGATCTGACGAGCGTGAGAGCGGTGCTGACGGTCGTGATGCTGGTGGTGTTCGTCGGCATCGTGATGTGGGCCTACAGCAGCAGGCGCAAGAAGGAATTCGACGAGGCGGCGCGCAGCGTGCTCGATGACGATGCTGCCCCCGCGATGGAGAAGCGGCAGCAAGGGAGGCAAGCGTGAGCGAATTCACCAGCGAGTTCTGGTCGGTCTATATCTCGGTCATCACCCTCGCGAGCATCCTGGGCTGCGGAGCGTTCCTGTGGAAGCTCACCACCAAGCGTCTGCCGGCGGGACAAAAGGCCGGCGTCATGGGCCATGTGTGGGACGAGAACCTGGAGGAATACAACAACCCGTTGCCGCGGTGGTGGCTGTGGCTGTTCTACATCACTCTGGTGTTCGGCATCGTCTACCTCATCCTGTATCCGGGCCTGGGCTCGTTCCCCGGCCTGCTGAAGTGGACCTCGGTCAAGCAGTACGAGACGGAGGTCACGCGGGCCAAAGAGAAGTACGATCCGATCTACGCCAAGTACGCGGCGATGGGCATCCCGGCGCTGGCAGCCGATCCCCAAGCGAGGGAAATGGGGCAGCGGCTGTTCTTGAACTATTGCGCGCAATGCCATGCATCGGACGGGCGCGGCGGCAAAGGGTTTCCCAACCTGACCGACAACGACTGGCTGTACGGCGGTGACCCGGACACGCTCACGGCCACCATCACCAACGGGCGCAGCGGCATGATGCCGCCCTGGGGCAAGGTACTGGGCCCGGAGGGCGTGAAAGACGTCGCGCACTATGTGCTGTCGCTGTCGGGGAAGACACACGACACTCTGCTTGCCGCGCACGGCAAGGAGCTGTTCCAGACCAACTGCGTCGCTTGCCACGGACCCGAGGGTAAAGGCAACCAGGCCCTGGGGGCGCCCAATCTGACCGACGAGATCTGGCTGTACGGCGGCGGGCTGACGACGGTGATGGAGACCATCGACAAAGGCCGCAACGGTGTGATGCCGGCATGGGGCGCATTCCTGGGACCAGACAAAGTCCACATCGTCGCCGGGTACGTGTACAGCCTGTCGCATCCGAGCGGTCAGTGACTCGTGTCACCAACGGCGCGGCGCGCCCGAGGGATAATTTGAACCGTCCGGACGAGCAGGGACGATCCGGGTGCGGAACCGTCTGGTAGATCTGACGTTGGAATGGATGCACCGGTAAAGTTGAACCAGTCCGCGGCGCCGGCCGAAACCGCCGAGCAGGCGCTATACGAGGTCCGCAAGAAGATCTATCCGCGCGCCGTGCACGGCGACTTTGCGGCGTGGCGCTGGACCTTCGTGCTGCTCACGCAGCTGGTGTTCTACGGCGGGCCGTGGCTGACGTGGAACGGACGGCAGGCGGTGCTGTTCGATCTTGCGGCCCGCAAGTTCTACATCTTCGGTCTCGTCTTCTGGCCGCAGGACATCGTCTACCTCACCGTCCTGCTCATCATCTGCGCCTACTCGCTGTTCCTGTTCACCGCGGTGGCGGGCCGGCTGTGGTGCGGGTTCGCCTGCCCGCAGACGGTGTACACCGAGATCTTCATGTGGATCGAGCGCAAGGTGGAAGGCGAGCGCCTCGCGCGCATGAAGCTCGACCAGTCGCCGCTCACGGCCCGCAAGCTCGCGCTCAAGGCGGTGAAGCACGGGCTGTGGATCGCGCTGGCCCTGTGGACCGGGTTCACTTTCGTAGGCTTCTTCACGCCCATCCGCACGCTGGGCCACGAGGTGCTGACCTTCACTACCGGCCCGTGGGAGACGTTCTGGATCCTGTTCTACGGCTTCGCGACGTACGGGAACGCCGGTTGGATGCGGGAGCAGGTGTGCAAGTACATGTGCCCCTACGCCCGCTTCCAGAGCGTGATGTTCGATTCCGACACGCTGATCATCAGCTACGACCGCGAGCGCGGCGAGCCACGTGGAGCGCGCGGCAAGAGCGTCGACTACAAAGCCAAGGGTCTGGGCGATTGCGTGGACTGCGGGATCTGCGTGCAGGTGTGCCCCACCGGTATCGACATCCGCAACGGGCTGCAGTACGAGTGCATCGGCTGCGCGGCCTGTATCGACGGCTGCGACCAGGTCATGGAGAAGATGGGTTATCCCAAGGGGCTGATCCGCTATTCCACGGAGAACGCGCTCAAGGGCCACTACCGCACCGACCGCATCCTGAAGCGCGTCTTCCGCCCGCGGGTGCTGCTCTATAGCGGCATCCTGTGGGTCATCATCATCGCCGCGCTGGTCACGCTGTACGAGCGCGTGCCGCTGAAAGTCGATGTCATCCGGGACCGCGGCAACGTCATGCACGATGCCGATGAGCCCGAAGTCCAGAACGTGTACCGGCTGCAGGTCATGAACACGCAGGAGACCGCGCGCGACCTGCGCATCAGCGTCTCCGGGCTCGATGGCATCGAGATGAAGTCCGAGCCGCAGCCGATCCACATGGCGCCGGCATCCTCGCGTATGGTACCGCTGCGGATCGAAGCGCCGCGCGCCTCCGGCCGGCAGGGGTCCAACCGCATCCACTTCACGGTCGAGGCCGTCGACCCGGCTCACCCCGCGGCAGCGCCGCTCAAGGTCGTCGAGAAGGCGACTTTCGTGATCCCCTGAGACGGAACCGAACCATGCAACCGAGCGCCGCCATGCATCCCACCACACCTTGGTATCGAGAACCCTGGCCCTGGATCCTCATGTCCGGGCCGGCGGCGGCGATCGCCGCGAGCTTCTTGTCGCTGTACCTGGCGGTGACCCACGCCGACCCCGTGGTGGTGGACAACTATTACAAGGAAGGGCTGGCGATCAACCAGATGCTGGCGCGCGACCACGTCGCGCTCCAACGCGGATATCGGGCCACCGTCATGATGAACGGTGAGCGCTCGCGATTCCGGATCCAGATGGCGGGGGCCAGATTGCCCTCCGAGCTACGGGTCCGGTTCGTGCATCCGACCAAAGGCGGCCTCGACCGGACGGTGACGGCGCGTGAGATGCAGCCCGGCCTATATGAGGGGGCGGTCGAGCTGGCGCCTGCGGCGCGCTGGGACGTCGAGCTGGGAGACGTGGATCAGCGATGGCGCCTGACCGGCGATTGGTACACGTCGGACGACAGCTTCGTGCTCGCGCCACGCACCGGTGGGTGAGGCGCGCCGAGCTCTGGCGATGGAGTTCTAGCCCTCGCGATCCGAGCGGTAGGAGAACACAATGCAAGCGAAGACGCTGATCTGGATCCTGTGGCCGTCGTTCCTCGTCGCGGGCGCCGCGGAGGCGCTGTTCTTCACCATCTTCGACCCGAGCGACCTCACGTTCTTCGGCGCAGCGATCACGTTGAGCCGGACCGCGACCTATTCGGTGGGATTCTTCCTGTTCTGGATCTTCGCCGCCGCTTCCAGCGCACTCACCTGTTTTTTCCAACGCTCCTCGGCCCAGATCAATCGCTGTCCGCTGCCGGCGGACGAGCGCCCCGTGGGCTGCCCCAAGCGCGCCGACCAGAGCGCCAGCGGCTGTTAGCCTGGTCAGACGGTGGTGTTCACGCGTTTGGGCGCGTGACCCACAACGCGAGGCCGGTTGCAACGACCATCAGCAGCGCGGCCAGCAGGAACGGTGCACCGGGCAGATGCCAGCTCGCGCGCGGACCGATTGAAGTCGCGAACGCTTGGGTGAACAGGCCCGGTCCGATCAGGCCCGTGACCCCCATGATGCTGGAATTGGCACCTTGGAGCTGACCCTGCTGCGAGGGGCCGACCAGCCGCGTCATCAATCCTTGGGACGCCGGGCCGGCAAGGCCCCATAGCGACATCACCGGCACGCCGACCAGGAACAGCGCTCCGGTGGGGGCGAGGCCGTAGACCGCGAATCCCGCCGCGCCGAAGGCCAGCCCCGTCGCCAGCGCGGGCCGCTCGCCGAAGCGCGCGACGACCGGCTTGACCAGCCCGCCCTGAACGACGAGCGCACAAACGCCCACGCCCGCCAGCGTCAGGCCCACGGCGGATTCGTTCCAGCCGTAGCGGTAGCCCATGTACAGCACGGTGACGCTCGGCAGCACCACGTGCGATAGGTTCATCAGAAAGTTCACCGTCGCGAGCCCGAGCAATCGCGGGTGCGAGCGCAACAGTACGAGCGATCCCACCGGATTGGCGCGCCGGAGCGAGAACGCAGCACGCCGCTGCCGCGGCAGCGACTCCGGCAGCACGAACAGTCCGTACATCGCATTGGCGAGACTCAGCCCGGCGGCCACCCAGAACGGCAGGCGCGGATCGATGCCGCCGAGCAATCCGCCGGCCGCGGGGCCCAGCACGAAGCCCAGCCCGAACGCGGCGCCCACCAGTCCGAAGCTCGCTGCGCGCTTCTCCGGCGGTGTGACGTCCGCGATATACGCGAACGCGGTCGCGAAGCTCGCAGACGTGATTCCCGAGATCACGCGCCCTACGAACAGCCACCTGAGGTTCGGCGCCAGCGCCATGAGGACGTAATCGAGCCCCAAGCCGAAGCAGGACACCAGGATCACAGGCCGGCGGCCGTAGCGGTCCGAGAGCGCGCCGAGCAACGGCGAGAACACGAGCTGCATCAGCGCCCAAGCGGTGCCGAACACTCCGTAGATCTGCGCGGCGCGTGCCGTATTCCCACCGAGGAAGCTCTCGACGAGCTTCGGCAGCACCGGGATGACGATCCCGAGCGCCAGCACGTCCAGCACGACCGTGATGAAGATGAATGCGAGTGCGTTACGGCCTGGGGCCGTGCTCCGTTGTGACTCGGTCATGCGCAGACTCTATCGCACTTGGCGTGGCCGGGTCGGGTGTCTCGCGGGCGGCGGGTTCGTTGCCGGCGCGTATAATCGCCCGGTGCGACAGTTCCGAATCCGGCCTTGCTCGCTGTGGATCGGCTGCCTACTCTTGGCGGCGGTGCTCTCCACCCGCGCTCTCGCGGCCGATCACTTCCGGATCGATCCCGATCACACCTTCGTGCACTTCGCAGTTGTGCACACGGGAGTGTCCTCGATCCACGGGCGCTTCGGCGTCACCAAGGGGAGCGCGTCGTTGGATGCGGACGCGCAAACGGCGACCGTCACGGTGGAGATCGATGCGCGCAGCGTCGACACGGGGGTCAAGAAGCTCGACGGTATCCTGAGCGGCGAGCCGTTCTTCGACGTGGCCAAGTTCAGGACGGCGACGTTCTCCGGCCGCGCCGTACAGTTCTCCCAGGGCCTTCCCACGCAGTTCGAGGGCGATCTGACCGTCAAGGGAATCACGCGGCCGGTCCAGCTCACTGCGGAACGGTTCGTCTGCCAGGAGGTCACGATCCTGGTGATCAAGCATTACGTATGCGGCGGCGATCTCACCACCACGCTCAAGCGATCCGATTTCGGGCTCAGCAAATACCTCTCGATGGTGAGCGACGAGGTGCGGATCACGATCTCGGTGGAGGCGATCCGCGAGGATCATTGAACCGACGGCCGCGCTCACCTCCGCGTGACGAGCAGCGGCATCGAAGCGAAGACGCCGAATATCACGACGCAGGCCGCTCCGGCTCTCAGGATCTCCATCGAGTACTGCCGACCTCCGGAGCCGGCGTGCGACGCACTCGGCTCAGTCCGCCACGGCGAACAGCCGCCACTCGCCGGAGATCCCTTTGAGTGCGCGTTGGCCCCGCTCCTCGAAGCGCGTCGCCGACCCCACGAGCAGGTCTCGGACCGTTCCGGATACGAGGATTTCGGCGGGAGCAGCAGCTCCCTGAATCCGGGCGGCGATGTGTACGGCGATGCCGGTGGGTTTCCCGGCCTGCAGCTCGCATTCGCCCGTGTGGACGCCCGCGCGCAGCTCGATTCCGATCCTCTTCGCCGCGGCGCGCACCGCGCGCGCACACTCGATCGCATGAGCGGGGGAATCGAAGCGGATGAAGAATCCGTCGCCGGCGGTATCGATCTCGACTCCCGCCCAGCGAACGATCTCGGCGCGGACTGCCTCGCGATACTGTGCGAGCAGCGCACGCCAGCGCGAATCGCCCAAGCGCGCGGCTTGCTCCGTGGAGCCCACGATGTCGATGAAGAGCAGGCTCACCAGAGCGCGCTTGACCTCCGCCGCCGAGCGCTTCTGCCGCCGCGAACGATCCACCGACACGCCGGTGGCTTGGCCGCGCGCGATGAGCTCTTCCTCGGCGCTATGCACCTCGACCTCGACGAATACTCGCGACTGGTCGCAGCGCACGCCGCACGCCTGCGCGCGGATCAGTCGGCCATCGGCAGGGACTGGGCGGTAGAAGCGCGTGCTCTGGTTGAGACCGACGAGCGACTCGCCTCGCCGCTGCATGGTGAGCGCCGCGCACCAGAGGGCCTCGGTGGCGAAGGACGCGATCTGTCCGGGACACACCGACCGGGAGAAGCGGCAGAGCCACTCGGTCGCGGGAGCCGTCAGGACGGAACGCCCTTCCTGGAGCTCAACGATCTTGACGCCGAGCAGTTGCATGTATGGGGCGACGACTACGCCGTCGGCAAACATCCGCATGACGGTGTAGCCGTCGTTCTGCGCCCAGGTCTCGTCCGGGATCGCGTCGCCCGTCACGGGTCGAAGATAGGGGTCCGGAACGATGTAGGCGGCCTCCTCGAAAGGGCGGAGCTCGGCTGGGGGTGGCGGCGGCGGTGGCCGGATTGGTTGGATCTCGGCGTGGCTGGCACCGTGCGCGAGCTGGCGTCCCTGCGGGTCCTCGATCTCGACTTCGGTGAACACGAAGAACCGGCTCGCATTGACGATCCGAGCGCGCGCGAGCAGGTTGCCCGGCTGCGCACGCGTCGGGCGGAACATGTCGATGTCAAGCGTGACCGGCTCGACGCCCATGTTGGTGGGAAGCGAGGTGAGCGCCACGCCGGTGAGGGCCGACTCGATCAGCATCGAGATCTCGAGCGTTCCCGTGGCGCCCTGAGACCAGCCGGTCGCGGGCATGGTCCAAATCCCCGATCCCGGACCCACATGAGCCGGCCGGACTCCCAGCAGGCGCGATAGCGGCGGCAGCGGCACGACCTCTTGCGTGACGGCCCGCATCCGATCGATGCCCGGGAGCGCGCCGAACCAAGGCGGCGGAATCCTGCCGCGGACCGGTTCTTCGACGATCACGTCTGCGCTCTCCTTCCGCCGCGCCTCTCAGGACACTGGCAGCGCCGGATCTGGCAGGAATCGAATCGCATGGTCAGCCGCCGGCACGCCGTCCGCCCACCATGATGAACGCCATCAGGCATGGCTCGGGCAGCGGGTTGATCCAGCGGTGCCTCGTCCCATTCTGGACCACGCAGTCGCCCTGGCGAAGATGGGCGGTCTTCCCGTCGTCCAGCTCGAGGATGATCTCGCCACGCACGACGATGCCATAGTCGACCGTATCCGTCGTGTGCATCGGGAAGTTGTCCTTCTCGAAGTGCTGCGCGAAGCCCGGCGTCTTCGCGTCGAATTCCTGGAACGACTTCTCGAACGCGCCCGGCTCCGGCTTCCATCCTTCGGGCGGCGGCGGCGGAAACTGGACGAGGCGGAACCGCGTCTCGCCGGGACCGGCGACGAGGTTGGAGAGCCCCGGGGTCGGGTCGGGTTCGCGGCCCGTCAAGGACGGCGTGGCCTGAGTAGCGTACATCTCCCAGAACACTAGTCCGGGCAGACTCTCATACGTGATGATGCGCGGCGGTGCGGCGAGAGACACGAAGACGGACTTGCCAGTGTCATCGCGGCCGGTCAACGCACGGCGGATCTCCGGGGCGCCGCCGGCTGTGGTGCCGGACGGATGCCCGGTGGGAGCGACCGTGCCCGGCATGCGCCGCCGGCTCAGGTCCACGGCTGCGATCCCCTCCGCAGGCGGCGAAGGCTTGGTTCCCTCGTGCTGGGTCATCGTCCCCCCCCGATACGACCACCAGGCGTCTGTGCCCCGTCGATTGTACCCCCGGGGGCGGACCCGCATTCAGGATCCGCCCGCGGCATCACGCCTCCGGGATGATGGCCAGCAGATCCGTCACGCCGACATCCAGGCCGGCTTGGTAGAGCAACGTGGTCGCTTGTCCGCGGTGATGCGTCTGATGATTGAACAGGTTCAGCACCAGCGTGCCGAACAGCTTCCTCGCCGGTACGCCCTTCATGTTGCGGTACTCCAAGGCATGATCGAGATCCGCATGGGAGAGCTCCGTCGTCCAGGAGAGGAGCGTCTGATCGAGGTTCTTGCGTGCATCGCTCAGCTCGGCGAAGTCGCGGTACAGGATTTCGTTCAGCGCGCTCGGCGACGCACGCAGCCGCACCGGATCGAGCGAGCGGTGCGCAGCTGGATGCGCTGCCATCCGCTTCAGCCAGATGATGTCGGTCACCATGATGTGGTTGAGCGTTCCCAACAGCGAGCCGAAGAACGCGCCGCGCTCCTTCTCCAGCTCTTCTCGGGGCAGCTTGCCTGCGGTCTCGTAGAGCTTCGCGTTCATCCATTGGTTGTACTGCGCCATCAGCTGAATGTGTCTCAACGGGTCCACGACGGAGCCTCCTTCGGGCAGATGAAAGAGAAGCGGTGAACAGCGTACCACGCAGCGCGAGCGGACCTTTCGACGCGCAACCGCTGCCTCCGTGCGAGCGAGGCGGCCCGCGAACGCTAGGGTAGAGGTACGGAGCCCGCGTTCCGGTGGGCGGCTACGCATCACGGCGCGCGTCCCGCCTTCTCGCCCGATGCGACGGTCCGGCTACACCTCCACGATCACCAGCACATCCACATAGCCGTCGTAGGGGTCGTCGAACACCCCGGAGCTATCTCGCAGAGCGAAGGTGACCCTTACGGCTACGCTGTTTCCGCTGACGGCTCTCACGACGGCATCGATCTCTTGGCGAAATAGGTGGTGATCGCTCTTCGTGAAGCCGATGCCGAATCCATTGATCGCGGCCTCCGCCCTGCGCACCGCCGACGGAAACACGAAGGTGCGGTCTTGCGTTTGGGCGCTGCCGGCCAGCGACGGAAAGTTGAACCGTTGACGTTGAAAGTCCGTAGCCATGTCTCGCTCCTCTGATTGCGGCAGGGGTTGCGCATGATGCCTTCTCAGGCCTCACCAGCGCACCCCCCAAAGTGCTGAGGCCTGACGCGAAACCGGACGGCGCTCACGGCTGCGCCGACGCGACATGGGTGACGGCCGGCAGCGCTGCGTCGCGCGTTGCCTAGCCGTCGGGATGGATTGGGCTGTGCGCTCGCGTTGCTGTCCGCGAATAGCGCGATCAGGGAGGATCGTGGAGCGCGACGACATTCCCCTTGCCGAATGGCATCGCGTCGCGCCCGAGTTTCCTCGTGCCCTCCCTGTGCTCCTCGACGGTAAGACCGGTTGCTAACGCCTGCGTTTCGCAGTGGCCCGCTTCTTCTTGGGCCGGGCTGCAGGTGCGCGCTTCGTCGTCGTGGTCTTGGTCGCCCGGAGCTTCAGCACGGCGTCGCCTGACACCGGGTCGGTAACGCCGAGCCCGCCGCCGAGGTCCTCCAGCATCTCGCGCATCCCGTCGAGGAGTGCGATCATCTGAGGGCGCGCGGCGACGATGCTCTGGAAGTTGCGCCACTCGCCGATCATGCAGAAGGTCTGTTCCCCTGTCTTGATCAGGCTTCCACCGAGAAAGCCCTTGAACCCCGGTCGCAGCTTGCGATGCAAGTCGACGAACCGCTGCTCGCTTCCGGGTTTGACCCGGAAGCGCACCACGTTGAACGCCGTCATATGCTCCCTCCCTGTGTCGGTGCAGGCCGAACCGCGATGATACGCCCGCCTGCGCGCGGCTTGCCGCGGGTTGGGGGAGGGTCATCGCCGGCCAGCGATGCGAGATCGGGCGGGGTCCACAGACGGGGGTTGCGCGGGGTACGAGCACAGTGCAACATCTGCGACTTCATGTCGCCATCGTCTTTCGTCCCGCTCGTGTCGGTGCGGCTGCGCTTGCCTGCATATGCCTTTGGGCTCTGGGCCGGTCACCGGGCGCATGTGCACGCGTCCCGACCGACCGCGCTCATCCTGGCCGGCTTGACTCTCGACCGCACAGGGCCTTCGCTGCCCACCTTGCCACCCCGGAACATCGCCGGATGACGTTGGCCCGCATCATCGCGATCGCGGTGCTGGCGCACATGGCGTTCGTGTCCGCGCGCATGACGGGCTCGCTCTACGCGCTGGCGAACAAAGCGTCGACATTCACCGTGGGGGTGATGATGGCGCTGTTCGCGCTGGTGCCGATGTTGGTCGCCGTGCGCGCGGGCCGCTGGCTGGATGCCGTCGGCCCCTGGCGCCCGACCGTGACCGGGCTCCTGCTGATGCTGGGCGGCATGGTCTTGCCGGCCGTCTTCCCCTACGCGACCGCCGACATCGCACCTCTGCTCGTCGCGGCTGCGATGGTGGGCACGGGCTCCACGCTGGCGATGCTGTCTGTGCAGAAGGTCGTCGGCGAACGCGCAGATCCCAATCATCGGGCGGCTGCCTTCTCCTGGCTGGCGCTGGGCGCGTCGATCTCGGGGTTCACAGGTCCGGTCGTCGGCGGACTGCTGATCGATTCGTTCGGCCACCGCGCGACCTTCACCGTGCTGGTGGGCGTGGTGATCCTCGCATTGGCGCTGACCTGGGTCAACCGCGCGCTGCTCCCGGTCCACGAAGGTGAGTTCACCGGTCCGGAACCTTTGCATCCGTTCGAGCTCCTCAAGCATAAGGAGCTGCGCCACGTGCTGATCGCAACCGCGCTGATCTCGATGTCGTGGGACCTCCAGACCTTCGTCGTACCGGTGCACGGCACGCGGGTGGGCCTGTCGGCGTCGGAGATCGGCTTCGTGCTGGGCTGCTTTTCGGTCGCGACGTTCACGGTCCGGCTCGCGATGCCGGTGCTGTCGCGTCGGTTCGCCGAATGGCAGGTCCTCACCTATACCTTGTTCAACACGACCGTCGGGTTTGTGTTGTTCCCGTTTTTCTCCACGCTGGCGCCGCTGATGGTGGTCGCCTTCCTGCTCGGCATCGGATTGGGGGCCGCCCAGCCCAACGTCATGTCCCTGCTGCATTCGCGCTCGCCGGCAGGCCGAGTGGGGGAGGCGCTCGGACTGCGCACGACGATCATGAACAGCAGCCACGTCGTGCTGCCGCTGGTGTTCGGGGCATTCGGCTCTGTCCTTGGGGCCGGAGCGATGTTCTGGGCCATGGCGGCGATCGTCTGCGGTGGCGGCAGTGCCGCAGTCCGGTGGGGGAAGCACAGGCGCTGAATACCGCCCCGGCCTCACCCGGATCCGGCTCGCGTGCGCTTGTGCACGCGCGGGGGTCGAGGCGCCCGGAAGGCGGGGTAGGCGCATGGCTGCCATCGTTCTCGTCTTCGCCTGCGTGACCGACCGACGTCGAGCCGAACGACTGCTGCATTCACGATTCAAGACCTGACCCCGGGCTCGCACCGAGATGGAGCGGGCGCGGGGCTGCACGCACCGGCGCAAAGCATCGAACGCGCCGATCTCCGTTTCCTTCGCGAGAGAAATCCGTGCTCCGACGTGCACTTAGTTGCCGTGAGCCGGCGCCAGCGGCCGTGGTACGGCGCTTGCACACCGGCCTGCATACAAGATGGTGTGCAGGCTCGCGGGCCGGCCCTGAATCCGTCCGGCCGCGGTTCGCACGTGTTCAACAGCCTCGAGGAAGGAGACCTGCATCATGTCCGAGAAGCACCCCAACACGACTCGTCGCGACCTCATCAAAGCCCTTGCCGCGGCGGGTGTCGGCACCGCGCTGGGACCGGGGTTGGTCGGCCGAGCCTTTTCTGCGGAGATCGTCGTCGGTGTGATCTATGTCGGCCCCAAGGACGACTACGGCTACAACCAGGCGCAGGCGCAGGCTGCGGCGCAGATCAAGAAGATGCCGGGCGTGAAAGTGGTGGAGGAGGAGAAGGTCCCCGAGACCGTGGACGTGCAGAAGACCATGGCCTCGATGATCGAGCAGGACGGCGCCCTGCTGCTGTTCCCGACCTCTTTCGGCTACTTCGACCCGCACGTCATCAAGATGGCGGAGAAATATCCCAGCGTCCGCTTCGCCCACTGCGGAGGCCTGTGGAAGGAAGGGTTGCCGAAGAACGCCGGCAGCTATTTCGGCTACATCGACGAGTGCCAGTACCTGAACGGAGTGGTGGCCGGCCACGCGACGAAGAGCAAGAAGCTCGGCTTCGTCGCGGCGAAGCCGATCCCGCAGGTCCTGCGCAACATCAACGCCTTCACCCTGGGCGCCAAGAGCGTCAAGCCGGACCTCGTCACCACCGTGATCTTCACCGGCGATTGGGCGTTGCCGGTGAAGGAGGCCGAATCCGCCAACAGCCTGATCGATCAGGGCGTCGATGTCATGACCATGCACGTGGACAGCCCGAAGGTGATCGTGGAGACCTGCGAGCGCCGCGGCATCTACGTGTGCGGCTATCACGCCAACCAGTCGGCGCTGGCGCCGCGCGCGTATCTCACCGGCGCGGAGTGGAACTGGGTCACTCCCTACACCGAGCATGTCAAGGCCGTGATGGAAGGCCGGCCGATGAACAACTTCCTGCGCGGGGGGCTCAAGGAAGGCTATGTGAAGCCCTCGCCCTACGGGAAAGCGGTGTCGGAGGGCGCGCGCAAGAACGCGGATGGGATCAAGGCGAAGATGGCCAAGGGGGAGTTCGTCATCTTCAAAGGCCCGCTCAAGGACAACACCGGCAAGACCGTGATCGCCTCCGGCGTGAGAGAAGGTCAGACCGACGTCGTGCTGGAGCAGATGAACTACCTGGTGGAGGGCGTGGTGGGCAAGGTGTGAGAGCGGCGGCGCGCGGCTCGATCGAGGTCACACCATGCCGGTGGCCGGCTCCCTGACGTTGCCCGCCGGCGCCGCGGCGGGCGCTTTCCCGAGCGACCGGATGCGCCGCGCCGCGGAGGCGGTCGCCATCCCCGTCGGTGCGCTCGTGGCGGCGATGATCCTGTTCGGCGTCTTCATGGCCCTGATCGGGAAGAATCCGCTCGAGGTGTATGCGCTGATCTACCGGGGTGGGTTTTCCGGGGCCTTTGCCTGGCAGAACACGCTGCAGCGCGCGGCGCCGCTGATCCTGACCGCGCTCTGCGTCGCGCTCCCCGCACAGGCGGGCCTGATCATCATCGGCGGCGAAGGCGCCCTGGTGCTGGGCGGGCTGGCGGCGGCGGTGACCGGCCTCGCGGTCTCGGGCGGCCCGCCGCTCGTCGCGCAGATGGCGATGGCATTGGCCGCCATGATCGTCGGCGGCGCGTGGATTGCCCTGGCGGGAGCGCTGCGCTACTACCGCGGCGTGAACGAGACGATCAGCAGCCTGCTGCTCACGTACATCGCCATCGCGCTGTTCAACCATTTCGTCGAGGGTCCGCTGCGCGACCCGGGCAGTCTCAACAAGCCCTCCACTCGGCCGATCGGGGAAGCGATGATGGTCGGCCACCTGCCCGGTATGGACGTGCACTGGGGCCTCGCGTACGGCTTGGTGTTCTGTGCGGTGTGCTACGTGCTCGTACGCTACACCGTGGTCGGGTTCGCATTGAGGATCGTCGGCGGCAACGTGCGCGCGGCCCGGCTCGCCGGCCTGCGGGTGGGTTCGCTGGTTCTCACGAGCTGCTTTCTGGGAGGCTCGGCGGCCGGGTTGGCCGGCATGGTGGAGGTCGCGGCCGTTCACGGCAGCGCCAACGCCTCGCTCATCGCCGGCTACGGGTATGCCGGCATCCTGGTGTCCTTTATCGCCCGGCACAATCCGATCGCCGTGATCCCCGTGGCGGTGTTGGTAGGCGGCATCGGCGCGGCCAATGGGCTGCTGCAACGGAGGCTCGATTTGCCCGACGCGACGGTGCTCGTTCTGCAAGGCATCGCTTTCATGGTCATCCTCGCGGCGGAGACGCTGTACGGCCGATTCCGCGTCTTTCAGCCGCGCGAGCCGCAGAAATGACGCGGCATCGCGAGCAGAGCTGAGGTGCAGATGGACCTGGGTTGGTGGGGTGTTCCAATCGCGGTGCTCGGCGGTGCCATCCGGGTCAGCACTCCGTTTCTGTTCGTGAGCTTGGGCGAGTGTCTCACCGAGAAGAGCGGCCGCATCAACCTGGGCCTCGAAGGCATCCTCGTCATGGGTGCGATGAGCGGCTACGGCGTGTCGTATCTGAGCGGCAGCCCATGGCTCGGCGTGCTGGTGGCGGGCCTGGCCGGCATGCTGCTGGGATTGCTCCACGGAACGGTCTGCAGCCTGCCCAGAGTCAACGACATTGCGGTCGGCATCGGGCTGATGCTGTTCGGCACCGGGCTTGCGTTCTTCCTCGGCAAGCCTTTCGTGCAGCCGAAGGCGCCCACGCTGCCGGCGATCCACTTGGGAGATTGGGCGAGCTCGCCGCAGGTGCAGTCCGCGCTGCAGGTGAACGCGCTGTTCGTGATCGGCGTGGTCCTGGCCCTGGCGTTGAGCTGGGCGTTCCGAAACACGCGCTGGGGGTTGGTGGTGCGCGTAGTCGGCGACAGCTCCGAAGCCGCGCGCGCGATGGGCTATAGCGTGAATCAGGTGCGCGTCCTGGCGACCGCAGCAGGTGGTTTCCTGGCCGGCATCGGCGGGTCGTTCCTGTCGCTCTACTATCCCGGAAGCTGGAACGAAGGCCTCTCGAGCGGTCAGGGTTTGATGGCGGTCGCCCTGGTGATCTTCGCTCGCTGGCAGCCGCTGCACTGCTTCTATGCCGCGCTGCTGTTCGGCGGGGCCGGCGCGCTGGGTCCGGCGCTGCAGTCGGTGGGGGTCACGAGCGGCTACTACCTGTTCAACGCCGCGCCCTACGTCTTGACCCTGGTGATCATGATCGCGACCTGCTCGCCGCGACGCACTCTGTCCGGCGCGCCGGGAGAGTTGAGCGTTACAAGGTGAACCTGTGAACGACGAGACCCGCGGCGCGACCGGGCGCTATGTGTCGGCCGATCCCTATCCCTGGCCCTACAACGGCGACTTGCGCGCGGAGAACACGGCACTCATCGTCATCGACATGCAGATCGACTTCTGCGGCCGTGGCGGCTATGTGGACACGATGGGTTACGACCTGTCGCTGACGCGTGCTCCCATCGAGCCGATCCGCGCGGTCTTGGACGCCGTGCGCGGCAGCGGCTTCCACGTCATCCACACGCGCGAGGGTCATCGGCCCGACCTGTCCGATCTACCCGACAACAAGCGCTGGCGATCGCGGCGGATCGGCGCCGGGATCGGGGACCCGGGCCCGTGCGGCCGCATCCTCGTGCGCGGAGAGCCGGGCTGGGAGATCATCCCCGAGCTGGCCCCCGCCGAGGGCGAGGTGGTCATCGACAAGCCGGGCAAGGGCTCCTTCTGCGCCACCGATCTCGAGCTGATCCTGCGCACGCGCGGCATCGCCAACCTCGTTCTCACCGGGATCACCACCGACGTCTGCGTGCACACCACCATGCGCGAAGCCAACGATCGCGGCTTCGAGTGCCTGCTGCTGGAGGACTGCACCGGCGCAACGGACTACGGCAACTACCTCGCCGCGATCAAGATGGTGAAGATGCAGGGAGGTGTGTTCGGCGCCGTGTCGACGTCGAGAGCGCTGATTGAGGCCGTTAAGGCGTGAAGGGTGAAGGAACTGAATGAGGTGAAGAAGTGAAAAGGTGAAGAGGTGAAGAAGTGAAGGAGGTGAACTAGGCTTTTACCCTTCACCCTTCACGCTTCACGCATCGCGATGCTGATTCCCCCGCCCGAACCACCGCCCGACCGCGCTCTCGAGGTCGAGTGCGTCGACATGACGAAGCGCTTTGGCGCGTTTGTCGCGCTGGACGATGTCTCGATCAAAGTCGAAGCGGGCTCGTTTCACGCGTTGCTGGGCGAGAACGGCGCGGGCAAGAGCACGCTCGTCAAATGCCTGGTCGGCTACTACCGACCCGACGCCGGCGCGGTCGTGGTGAACAAGCACGAGCGCAGCATCCGGTCGCCGCAGGATTCCCATGCCCTGGGCATCGGGATGGTGTACCAGCAGTTCACGCTGGTGCCGAGCATGACGGTGGCCGAGAACCTGGTCATGTCGCGTGGCGACGTGTCGGCGCTGGTGAACTGGCGCCGGGAGCGCGAGAGGCTGGACGCTTTCATGCGCACCGTGCCGTTCCGAGTGCGCCTGGATGCCCCTGCCGCGGCGCTGGCGGCGGGCGAGAAGCAGAAGGTGGAGATCCTCAAGCAACTGTATCTGCGGTGCCGCTTCATCATCCTCGATGAGCCCACCTCCGTGCTGACCCCTCAGGAGGCGGACGAGGTCCTGGGTCTGCTCAAGGACATGGCACGCGCAGATGAGGTGACCGTGCTGATGATCACCCACAAGTTCCGGGAGGTGATGGCGTTCGCCGACCGCGTTTCGGTGTTGCGCCGGGGACGGCTAGCGGGCGAAGGCCGGGTGCAGGATCTGACGCCCGCCGAGATGGCGGAGATGATGGTCGGGTCGCGCGACGTGCCCGCGGCACGGGCGCGCCGCGAGCAGAGCGCTCCGGCGGCGGACGTGCGGCTTTCCATCCGCGGACTCTCGGTAGAGGGCGATACGGGGTTGCGTGCGGTGGACAGTGTCGCGCTGGACGTGCGTGCCGGAGAGATCGTCGGCGTGGCGGGAGTTTCGGGCAACGGTCAACGCGAGCTGATGGAAGCCCTGATCGGCCAGCGCACACCGGTGGCCGGCGAGATCCGCATCGGCGGGGAATCCTATGGCGCGAGGCGCTCCGAGATGCGCAAGCACCGCGTGTTCAGCTTGCCCGAGGAACCGCTGCGCAATGCGTGCGTCGGCGCGTTGAGCGTCGCGGAGAATATGGCGCTGCGCAACTTCGACCGCTCGCCGCTGGCGGCCGGGGCGTTCCTGCGCAGGCGGGCGATCCGCGCGCAATCGGCTCGGCTGATCGCGGAGTACAAGGTCAAGACGTCGGGGTCCGACGCGCCGATCCGCACTCTCTCGGGCGGCAACGTGCAGCGCGCGGTGCTCGCGCGCGAGCTCTCCGCCGACGTCTCGGTGTTGATCGTCGCGAACCCTGTCTTCGGGCTGGATTTCGCCGCGGTGGCCGAAATCCATAGCCGCATCCTCGCCGCGCGCGAAGCCGGCGCCGCCGTGCTGCTGGTGAGCGGCGACCTGGACGAGCTGCTGGAGTTGTCCGACCGCATCGTGGTCATGTTCGACGGCAGGCTCGTGCACGAGACGCCCACCACACGCGCCGACGTCGGGGTGATCGGCCGCTGCATGGCCGGGCATGCCGAGGCGGAAGCCGTCGCGGAATGATGCGGGGAAGCGGAACATCGAGGAGCACCTCATGTTCCTCTTACGATCGCCGGGCGATCACTCCGGGATGAACTTGCGCCCCGCGCCCCGGACTACGCGCCGGGTTCTGTCAGTACACCCAGCCGTAGCGACCCTGGCAATACCCGCAGTAGCTGTCGATCCCATGGACCGGGATGGAAGGGACCGATGGCGCAACGGACGACGGCGGCGCCGCATCGTCATCCATGTAGAAATGGGGATTGGTCAGATCCATGGACTGAAACGATTGGCCGTCAAAGGAGGTCGAGGTGCGGAACTGTCCGTCCGATGCGCACGACGACAACAGCAGCACGGCAGCTGCAATCAAGAGCGCTTTCATGACACCTCCTGTCATTCATCACTCGGCGCCACCATCCAGCGTCGTGCCCTTACGCAACACTGACGCGGACTTGGACGGTCGGCCTGCTGTTTGCGAGCACAGCCGGAACCCGTTGCCTTGTCCTGCATTCCACCACAGAATTGTAAGCGGAAGATTTCAGCCCGGGGTCTTGTGTTGCGTCCGGCCCTGGCTGAGTTGCGAAATGCAACCGAGCTGACCCGATGCTTACGCCGAGTCCGCGGTCGGTTTCAAGGAGCAGCGACGCGCGCCCCGTCCACGGCCCGACGGCATGCTCGGATTGCCGCTGCTAGGTCTTGTAGTATCGCCGCGCGCGCATCTCTGCCCGCGCCGCCGCTGCTTGGGGGCTTGACTGTCCCGTTGCGGCCTCGGCGACCATGTTGACGACGATGAAATCGGCCAGGCATGCAGCGGAGGCCACACCCTCCTTGCCTGCGTAACCGGGGTGCAGCGTCATGCTCGGTCCGTCGCGGAACGGCGTGCGCTTGGGATCTTCGGTCCAGATCGGGTCGGTCTGGTAAGCCCGGAGCGTCTGCGCGAAATACCCCAGCGATGCGCGCTGCCACGCCTCGTACTGTTCTCGCTCCAGCATGAAGCGCAGATACTCTCGCGCCGCATTCGGATAAGGCGTGTATTGAAACACCCACGCGCACGTGAACGGCGACAATTCGGTAGGCCGCCCGACGGGCCCGACAGGAAAGTGCGCATGCTGCATGTCGGCCGCAACGGCTTGCAGGGCCGGGTCGGTGGAAGTCTTGGCGACGTAGTAGATCGAAATGCCGTTGTAGGTGAGCGCGATCTGGCCCGCTAGAAACGCCTTGTTGTTGCTCGGATCGAGCCAGGAGAGCGTGCCGGGCACAAAGGTCGGATACAGCTCTCGGGCATACTCGAGCGCGGCCACGGTCTGCCGGGAGTTGATCGCGACGCGATCGTGCTCGTCGGCCAACCGGCCGCCGTGCGACCACATCAGCCAGTGGCACCAGCTGTTCGCGTCTCCCGCAGCATTGCCGAGCGCGAAGCCGGCCGGCGTGCCGCGTGCCTTCAGTGCTCGGCACAGCTTCAAGAAGCCGGTCAGGTCACGCGGGATCTCGCTGAAGCCCGCCGCTTTCACCATGCTCTCGCGATAGACCACACAGCTGGTCGGGAAGGCCATTCCAAGCGCGATCCAGCGTCCCTTCGTCATGCAATAGGCCTTGACGGAGTCATACCAGCCGCCGTACTTGTCCGCGAGATCGTTCGCCAGCTCGGTGAGGTCGAGGCACTTGTCGGGATACAACTGTGGTTGACCGAAGCCGCCCATGACGATATCGGGGCCGGCACCTACGTCGGCCGCCATCGCCGCCTTGGACGGCAGGTCCTCGAGGTTCACGCTCTCGACCTGCACGCTCACTCCGGTCAGCTCGGTGAACTTGCGCGTGTTCGCGAGCCACTGATCCTCGTCGCCCTGCACGAAGCGCTTCCAGCGCAGGAACCGGAGTTGGGCGCCTCGCTCGGGCGGATAGCGCAGCTCCGGAGTTGCCGCTTTTGCGCCGCGCCCGAGCGTCAACGCCCCGCTTGCCGCCAGCGCGCCCGCGCCGAGCGCTTTGAGAACCTCGCGCCTTGCCCTCTCAGCCATGATCGCCTCCCTGGAGTCGACGCGTGTCGAGCGCAACAGGGTAAGCCCTGGGCGAAGAGAAGTCCACGGACCGCCCCGATCGAGCTATCCTTTCGGCCTCCGATCTCCCAAACGGTGGCGCACTGCTCATGAAGATCACTCGGATCACCCCGATCGTGGCCGACGGCGGTCATCGCATCATCGTCTTCGTCAAGGTGGAAACCGACCAGCCCGGGCTGATCGGGTGGGGAGAGGCCACGCTGGAGGGCAAGCCGCGCGCGGTCGCAGGCTGTGTGCAGGACATGGAGCCGATGGTCCTCGGCCAGGACCCGCGCCGCATCGAGCACTGCTGGCAGATCCTCTACCGCAGCGGGTTCTGGCGCATGGGGGTGATCGGCCTCTCGGCGATCAGCGGGATCGACCAGGCGCTCTGGGACATCAAGGGCAAGGACCTGGGCGTGCCGGTGTACGAGCTGCTCGGCGGGCGCGTGCGCGACCAAGTGCGGGTCTACACGCACTTCCTCGGGCCGGCGGCGACCGGCCAACACGGCGCCGCGGAGCTCGATGCCTCGGTGGCAAGCGCACGCTCGAAGGTGGAGCGCGGCTGGACCGCGATCAAGACGGTCCCCGTGCCGATCACGAACGTGCTGGACGGGCCGAAGAAGCTCAAATACGCCGAGACCTTTCTCAAGACCATCCGCGAGGCGGTCGGCGACGACGTCGACATCCTCCTCGATCTGCACGGGCGCTTGAGCCCGCAGATGGCCATTCAGTACGGCAAGCGCTTCGAGCCGTACAACCCGTTCTTCCTGGAGGAGCCGGTCCAAGCCGAAAATCCGAAGGCGATGGTGGCGGTTGCACGCGCGCTCACCACGCCGATCGCCACCGGAGAACGCCTGTTCCTGCGCTGGGGCTTCCGCGAGATCCTCGAGCGCGGCGCGGCCAGCCTGCTGCAGCCCGACCCCTGCCACACCGGCGGCATCACCGAGACGCGCAAGATCGCGGCGATGGCCGAGACGTACTACGCCGGCTTGGCACCGCACAATCCTCTAGGACCGCTGGCCACCGCGGTGTGCGTACATATCGATCTGGCATCGCCGAACTTCGTGATCCAGGAGATGATCGACCCGGAGACCGCGCCGGAAGCGCAGGCGCTGCTCAAGGATCCGCTGCCGGTGGTGAACGGACACATCCTGCCGCCCACCAAGCCCGGCCTGGGCGTCGAGGTGGACGAGGCGCAGTGCGCTCGGCGCGTGCCCGATTACTCGATCGAGAAGGCAGGCGGTATGGCCATGCGGTATTACCATGCCACGCACGAGGATGGCGGGGTGGCGGACTCGTAGTCGCATCCGCTCGGGCTGCATCATGCGCTTCCGACTCTTCTCCCTGACGCCCCGATGACGATCCGAGTGGGATTGATCGGCGCCGGAGTGATGGGCGCCGACCATGCGCAGACGCTGTCGACCGCGGTAGCCGGCGCGCAGCTCGTGGCCGTGTCCGACGTCGATGCCGGCAGAATGGGCAAGGTTGCCGGCATCTGCAAGACGGCACGCGCGGTCGCGGACCCGCTGGATCTCATCCGCGACAGCGGTGTCGATGCAGTACTGGTGGCCTCGCCGGATCAAAGCCACGGCGCCTTTGTCACCGCCTGTCTCGAGTTCGGCAAGCCGGTGCTGTGCGAGAAGCCGCTGGCGCCGTCGGCCGAGGAATGCCTGCAGATCGTCCGGAAGGAACACGCGCTCGGGCGCAGACTCGTCACGGTCGGATACATGCGCCGTTTCGATCCCGGCTACGTCGAGATGAAGCGGCGGTTGGAGCAGGGGGAGTTGGGCGCTGCGCTGGTCATGCACTGCATCCACCGCAACGTCGCCGCGCCGCCGTTCGCGACCGGTTCGATGCTCATCACGGGCTCGGCCGTCCACGAGTTCGACATCGCCCGGTTCGTGCTCGGCCGGGAAGTGAAGCGGGTGACCGTCATCACCCCGCGCAAGACTGGACTGTCGAAGCTGCGTGACCCGCTGATCCTGCTGCTCGAAATGGACGACGGCGTCGTCGTCGATGCCGAGGTCTTCGTCAACGCGCAGTACGGCTACGATGTTCGCGCGGAGCTGGTCTGCGAGAAGGGGACGATCGCGCTGGCGCTGCCGCACGATGTCAGAGTCATGCACTCCGCCCGGGAAGGCGTCGCTCTCCCGGCCGATTGGAGGCCGCGTTTTGCTCTCGCGTACCGCGCCGAGCTGCAGGGTTGGATCGAAGCGCTGCGCAATGATGTTCCGACTGGCGCGAGCGCTTGGGACGGATACGTCGCGACCGCGGTGGCGGACGCCGGCCTGAGATCGCTCGTTTCCGGGCAACCGGTCGACGTCGAGCTGCAGTCGCGGCCGCCGTTGTACGATTGAATTGGATTGCGCTGCGGCTCGGAAGAGTTGCGGCCGGATCGAAACCGCCTAGCCGAGCAGCCCTTTGATTACCATGTGCCTGTCGCTGACCTGGGTCACTTCCAGAGGCAGGCCGGCTTGCCGCACCTGAGCCTTGGCCTCTTCGACGGTGAAGGCCGCGCACAGCGAGTTGTAGAAGTCCTCTTTCAGGATCGGATGCTCGTCGGGCGCGACGCTCTCGACGATGTTGCGCGCATCTTGGGGCGTGTCCGGTCGGATCAGGTCCATCACGTAGACGGCAGCGCCCGGCCGTCCTAACCGCTTGGCTTCGTTCCAGAGCACCATGGGTTCGGGCAGGTGGTGCAGCAGATCCTTCGAGAGCACGGCGTCGAAGCTG
>DATJVI010000003.1:0-174567 GCA_035501875.1 Burkholderiales bacterium | reverse complement strand
GGCCTGGTCAACGTCACCGGACAGGTACCGCTCTCCGAGTTGAACGGGTATCAGTCGCGGCTCAAATCCGTCACCGGAGGCGCCGGCTCGTTCAGCATGGAACTGTCCCACTACGAACCCGTGCCGCCGCCCGTGCAGCAGCAATTGGTCTCCCAGCACAAGGTGCATGTGGAGGATTAGTCGAGCGCTCGACCTCAGTCGCTCAAGCTCTCGACCGGCACGGCAGCGATTGCTTCGCCCCCGCCGCATCCCATGCATCCCCTCGCATCGATGCCAGTTCTTGCGCCGTTGCTCGCCGCTCTTCTTCTCGTCTGCGCCGGCGGCGTCTGGGCGATGCCCGAAGTGGGCGAGCCCGCTCCGCCGCTGAGAGGCACGCTCTTCTCGGGTGAGCCGTTCGATCTCGCTCACATGCGCGGCAAGGTGGTGCTGGTGAATTTCTACTCTAGCTACTGCAAGTTCTGCGCGTACGAAATCGGCAACCTGGAGAGCTTTTATCAGGCGCACCGAGGCGAGGGGTTCGAGGTGATCGCGGTGGGCGTGGATGAGCTGCGCGACCGCGACCGCGTGCAGCGCATGCTCGGCCTGTACAATCTGCCGGGCACGATGGCCGACCAGGTGACCGAAAGCGGGTTCGAGCGGCGCTACCCGACGCCGACCGCCTTTGTGATCGATCGCAAAGGCGTGCTGCGCTACCGCCAGTGGGGCGCCAAGATGCCGCGAGTTCTCGACGAGATCGTGCTGCCGCTGCTGCGGGAGCCGTAAGTCAGCCGCCCGCCAGCAGCGCCTCCACGATCGCCGCCCACTCCTCCTGCAGCGGCACCTTGGACGCCGGTCTTTCGGCCTGGCCGTACCAATAGCGGGCATTGGACAGATCACCCTCGACGCGATGCAGGTAGGCGTGCACCCAAGCCGCCTGCGGCCCGTTGTCGTCCTGCACGATCTCGTGCGCTCGCCGCCAATCGCCCTTCGCCTCGTACCACAGCGCGCGCAGCGGTCCATTCGCTACCGGCGGCTCGGTTCCATCGAGCGAGTTGCGGAATGCCGTCAGATCCATCGTCTTCGACCGCGCCTTGTGGTCCCTGGAGCTGGTGCCCTGCTCCGTTTATTGCCATTCTCAATGGTCTTGAGAAGGTATTAGGTTACCGCAGTCCTTAGGCTCGCCGCTCGGTTCCATTCCGGCTCGCTGCGCCCAGATCGCCCCTAGCGCCCGAGCGACCTAACCGAAGCGGTTTTCGGAAGATGGGGAACACAAAGCGATCAGCTTGTCTGGTAACCTTTCGGCCCAACATTTAGAACATTTGGTTCGTAACCGAGAGGATCATCATGGCTGAACGAAACGATGAGCGCATGCTCGAGGCGAAGATGGATCCGGCGTCCTTGTTCCGCGAGGAGACGTATACCGACCGCCGGATCGGCACAATCCGTGTTCTCGTCCCTGTGAAGAGCGACGGCACGCCCGACGCTAAACGCAGCACGGTGTACATCGGGGAAGCGCAGATCTTCACCAATATGGGCGCGCTGCCGTTGAGCTTCGAGATCGACGCCAAGTCCCTGGACCAAGCAGTGGCCAACTACGCGCCGGCGGCGAAAGAGGCGATCGAGAAAGCCGTGCGAGAGATCGAAGAGGTGCGCCGCCAGGCGGCGTCCTCGATCGTCATCCCGCGCGGCGGCCCGGGCGGCCTTCCCCCCGGCACTCTGGGCGGAGGCGGCAAGATCCAGCTCCCGTAGACCGTAGCCTGCGGCACCAGTCGAGATGGTGAGCGCGCACCGGTCGGGGACCCGCTCTCGCGCATATTGCGATCGCGCGCGCTCCGGCCGCGGCCGGGAGCCGAACGGGTGCCCGCGGCAGGCGATCCTTTCCCCTGAGCGCGATGCGGACACCGTCTGACCCCCGGCCGCAGGCCCCGCACCCGGTGCTGCCGCAGTATTACGCGCGGGCCGACCAGCGCCGCGAGTTCGTGCGCGGCATCTTCGACCGCACGGCGTCCGACTACGATGCAACCGAGCGGCTGTTCAGCTTCGGCACCGGATCGGGCTATAGGCGCATGGCGCTGCGGCGCGCCGGACTGGACGCGGGCATGCGTGTGTTGGATGTTGCAGTCGGCACGGGTCTGGTGGCGCGCGAGGCGGTGCATGTGGTCGGCGCACAGGGCTTCGTGGTCGGGCTCGATCCGAGCTGGGGCATGCTGCGCAATGCACCGCAGACGGCCTCGATGCCGCTGGTCCAGGGCACGAGCGAGCGGCTGCCTTTCGCCGGAGCGTGCTTCGACTTTCTCAGCCTGGGCTTCGCCTTGCGCCACCTCTCGGAGCTCGAAGCGGTGTTCGGCGAGTTCCGGCGCGTGCTCAAACCCGGCGGCATCCTGTGCGTGCTGGAACTCACGCCGCCAGAGCAGCGCTGGGCGCGATGGCTGGTCAAGCTGTACCTGCGCCACATCGCGCCGGCCGCATCGCGACTCGTGGCCCGGCAGCCGGAGACGCCTCGGCTGTTGCGCTACTTCTGGGACACGATCGAGGCCTGCGTGCCGCCAACGCGTGTGCTGGAAGCGTTGCGCCGCGCAGGTTTCAACGACGTGCGCCGCCACGTCGAGGCACACCTCTTCTCCGAGTACACCGCGCGGCGCTGACCGGCATCCTCGGCAGCAAACCCCAAGGATTTGTCATTCGCGCCGCAACGGATGGCTGCGCGACTGCAGGGAGCGTGCCCATCGCGTGCCGGATGCATGCGCAGACGCGGGTATGCTCGTTGCAGCTACGCTGTCGTGCAACTCGGATGGAGCGGCCTATGAGCAAGCCCATCTCCTACTGGATCGCCATGGCAAGCTGCCTGATCCTGGGTGCAGCGCTGCTGTATCTCGCAGTGCTGACCGAGACCTCCGGCGGCGGCAAAGATTTCTGGCTGTTCAGCGCCTTCGGCATGTGCTTCCTGCTCCCGCCGACCGCGATGCTGGTTCGTGCGCTGCGCACACAACCGGACGATGCGTCGCCCCAGGCGAGCGTCTTCGCTCCGCATTGGCAGTTCGTCTCGGCAATCGTGATCTTTCTGCTGGTCGTGCTGGCCACCGTTGTTGCGGCTGTCATGTCTTGAGGCCGTCCACGCCAGCGCAATCCGGTCGACGGTGCGGGCGACCGCCTCACAGGTGGCTGTGCGCGGCCGCCTCCCACTGCCTCCACCCGTTGAGCAGCGGAAAGTACAGCGCCAGGCGCGTGGGTCGCGACTCGAGGCGGCTCAATAGAGCGGCGTAGCGCTCCAACTGCTCACGATACCGCTCCCGCTCGTTGTCGAGGAACTGCTCCAGGTCGGCGCCCTCGTGGGTGCCGGTCTTGTAGTCGACGATCCAGCGGATGCCCTGGTCATCGATGAAAGTGCGATCGATGGCGATGTCGATCAACTCTCCTCCCAGCTCGCCGGTGAGTCGCAGCTCGGAGCGCGCCTGCGAGTGCGGCGCGAGCACCCAGCGGGCGCGGTCGTCGCCGAGCGCCGAGGCAAGGGCGGCGGCCACGCGCTCGACCGCGTCCTCCAGCCGGGCCTCCGGAACGCCGAGTGCGCGGAGATCGCGTGCGTAGATTTCGCGCATCGACGCGATCCGCTGCACACTCCACTGCGCCAGCCCGTCCTCCGCGATCCTCTGCAGCATACGGTGGACGACGGTGCCCACATGGCGCGCCGCCTCGGTGACCCACGAGAATTCCACTCGCGGAGCCATGCTTCCCGTGTCTGTCCATGCCTCGGGCTGCGGGATCGCGGGCGGCGGCGCGGGCGGCCGCCACTGTGACGGGAATCGACGAATGGTCGAATCCGGAATCGGCAACGGCGCCTCCTCCCCTGCGCTGCGCGCCGTCGCGTGGAGCGCCTGCCGGTAAGCGGGCTCCACGGCCGGCCACAGGCGCGCGAGCAACGAGCGCGGGCTCGGACGCAGCTCGCCGCGCCTCACCTCCACGTGGCCGATCAGATGCAGGCGCGACCGGGCACGGGTCGCGGCGACGTAGAGCAGCCGGCCGTCCTCTTGCTCTTCCCTCGCATCCTCCAGCACGCTGAGGTAGCCGTAGATGCGGTCGGCTTCCTGGGCACGCTCGCGGATCGGAGCGAGCAACAGGTCCGCGACGCCGCGGGGCCGCGGGCGCTCCACCCAGAGCAGCAGGCGCGGCTCCTTCGGTCGCGGGGGATGACCCAGCCCAGGCAGCACAACGGTGTCGAACTCCAGCCCCTTGGCCTTGTGGATGGTCATGACCTGCAGCGTTTCGTCGGCTCGCGGGTCCGGCAGTGCATAGAGCTGCGACAGCCGCTCGGCCAATGCCTCCAGCTCGGGCAGGTCGCCGCCTACCTCGAGCTCGCCGAGCACGCTCAGGAATACCTGCGCGTCCTCGAGCTCGGCGGCCTCCTCGGCGCATGCCGGTCCCCCGATCGCGAGCCATGCCCCTTCCACCCAGCGGCGTAACGGCTCGCGCTGCCGTTGCGCCAGACATGGGCGCAACCGCTCACGGAGATTCGTGAGCCTCTGCCGTCCATCCGGTGTGAGCCGGTCGACGCACGCCTGCTGTCGCATCAAGTCCCATATGCAGGCGTCGTGGTCGTGCCCGGCAAGTGCGTCGAGGTCCGCCAGAGTCAGCCCGCACCACGGAGCGCGTAGCACCGAAAGCCAGGCGGTGCGGTCCGCCGCGTGCAGCAGCGCTCGTGTGAGCGCATACAAGTCCTGAACCACCGAGAGGTGTCCCAGATGCTCGATCTCGATGGCCTGGAAGCGCAGGCCGGCGGCGTTGAGCGCCGGGACGATCGCGCTCAAGTGGTTGCGGCTGCGAACGAGAACGGCGACGCGCTGCCGCGGATCTTCGATCCGCGCGCGTTGCACCAGATCCACGACGATTTGCGCTTCGGCCGCGCGGTCCTTATGCAGCAACGGATGCGCGCTCACGGCCGGGCCGGGCAGCTCGGCAAGGACGGCTTGCGATGCGGAAAACGGCACCGCGCCGCTGCCCAGATCCTCGACCTCGGGAAAGAGGGTGCGAAAGCACTCGTTGACCCAGCGCACCACACCGTCCTGCGAGCGGAAGTTCAGCCTTAGCGTGAGCGGCTCCAAGCGCAGCGCGCCGATCCCGCGGTGCCAAGCGCGCAGGAACAGCCCTACCTGCGCTTCACGAAAGCGATAGATCGACTGCATGGGATCGCCCACCACGAACAGCGTCCTGCCGTCGCCGGGTTGCCACCCTGCGGTGAGGTGCTCGAGCAGCTCGAACTGAGAGAGCGAGGTGTCCTGGAACTCGTCGACGAGCAGGTGGCAGATCCGGTAGTCCAGCGCAAGCGCCAGGTCCGTAGGCTCGTCGGCGTTGCCCAGGGCGCGCACCGCGGCCTGGGCAACCGCGCTGAAGTCGACCTGTGCGCGCTCTCGGAACAGGACCTCCAGCTCGGCAACCGCAAGCGGCAACAACGCCGTCAGGGCTTCCACCACATCCCACTGCGAGCCGCTATACACGGCGGGCGGCAAACGCCGCGTGAGCCGCAGCGCGTCGACGAAGTCCGGATGCCGCACGAGCTCCGCCAGCAGCGCTTCGCACCGGTCTTTGTATTGTTTCCGCCGCGCCTGTTCCGCCTTGTCCTTCTCCGCGCTCGGCGCCGGGAACCCGGTGTCAGCGCTGACTCTCTTGCGCACGCTGCCTTCCGATGTGAGCAGCAGCTCCGCGATGCCGCACCACTGCTCCACATCGCCCAGTGCGGTCTGCGGCAACGACGTCAGATCGACCAGGGTGGTGATCGGCGACGCGCTGTTGGAGTGCGTGAGGTTGGCCGCCGCGTAGGCGGCGAGCGCCACGATCTCCTGCTCCAACTCCTTCGGAGTCAGGCGGCGCACCGCCAACAGGGAATCGACGATGACGTTGGCAAGTGAGGCTTCCAGCGTCTCCCGCCGGATGCGGCGCGAGTCTGGGTCCGCAACGTGGCGCAGCCATTGATCCCGGCGTGCGAGCATGTCGGCGATCAGCGTTTCTGCGTGCTCGACGTTGTTGTCCAGGTGAGCGAGCACGCGCGCGACGCTCGTCGCAGAGGAATCCCCGTGGTCCAGGTGCAACAGGGTACGGCGCGCGGCTTCGAGGTACAACGGCGCGGCGTTTTCCACCGGCTCGGCATGCGTGCCGAAGCCGCTGAGCACCGGCATCTGTCGAGTCAGCGCCGCGCACAGCGCATCGATGGTCTGAATACGCAGGCGTCCTGGGCTCGCGCTCACGCCCCAGCCACGCTGCGCGTCGCGCTGCTGCGCTGCGCGCGCGAGCGCCCAGGTGGTGCGCCCGTAATCCGACTCCGGCGGCGCGTCGCGGCCGGCATCGCTCAAGGCGGCCAATACGCGTTCGCGCATCTCGCCGGCCGCCTTGCGCGTGAAGGTGATGGCGACGATCTCTTCCGGCGCCTCTACGCGCGCCAGCAAGGCCAGGAAGCGTTGGATCAGCAGCTCGGTCTTGCCCGATCCGGCGGGTGCCTGAACGATGCAGCAGCGCCCCGGGTCGAGCGCTTGACGGCGCGCTGCGGCGTCCGTGAGATCGCCCGGCTCAGTCATCGGGAGCCTCATCGGCGGAGACCGAGACGCGGTCGAACAATTCTTTGACCCGGCACAGCGTCCCCAGGTCGCACCACTCGCAGGTACGCGGATAGCTCCTCGGCGCGACCGCCGCCTCGCCCGCGAGGAAGCCGCGCGCCAACGCGTCCAGCGCTATGCGCCAACGATCCAGCATCCCCTTCCAGGTGGCAAGCGCGCCGAAGGTCCGAGATTGCGCCGGGGTGTGTACCCCCGGCACCAGCCCCTCTTCGCGCGCGACACCGCGGAAAGCCACCTCCTGGGCATTGACGGCGACCAGGCTTGCTGCCGCCAGCTCGCCGGGTTCGGTCACTGCATAGAGCGGGATCTGTGGCTGGTCCAGCCGCTCATCGCCCCAGCCCGAGATGGATGCTCTCCCGGTCTTGTAGTCCAGAACCACCCGCCCGCCGCCTTCGAGCTGGTCGATGCGGTCCACCCGCGTCTCGACGCTGAGCCCCCCAAGCTCCAGCGTCCGCGGCAGCTCCCGCGCCAAGACGCTGAAGGGCGCGCGCAGCTTCTCGATCTCGAGCAGGCGGCCGAGCAGACCGGCGACCCGCTCTCGCTCCAGCGCAGCGAATGCATCTGACATCGCGTCACCGCGCTCGCGCCTCAGGCGCTCAACCGCCGTATCGACGGCTCGCTCGACGATGGTGCGCAGTTCGCCGTCACTTGCGTCCAACAGACGCCTCTGGCTTTGCAGCTCGCCCCACAAGCTTGCAAGCGCACGATGCACGAGGGTGCCTCTTTCGCGGGCACTCAGCCCCGGCGCCGGCTGCTCCAGTCCCCGCGCGCCAAGCCGATGGATGGCGAGCGCGCGGAACGGACAAGCCGCTTGGTTCTCGAACACGGCCACACCGCCGACCGCACGGTAACCGGCCGGGAGGGCGGGTGCCCGGGCGTCCATTAGCCGCTCGAGCCGTGATCGGACGCGAATCGATTCGGCATATCCCCCCGGCTCGGCGACGGCCGCCTCCGACGCCGCCAGAGGTACCTCGGCGATGAGCGGGCTGGGGCGTAGCGCGCGGTCCTGGTCGCGCATCGCATGGGTGAGCGTCACTCGCGGCGCGCTGCTTCGCCACAGCGCGGTGATCCGCCGGGCGAACTCCAGCTCCCATTGCGCGCTGGAATGCGCCACCGCATGCGCTCGCTGCAGCGCCGCGGGCAGCAGAGGATGGGGCCGGGGGGCCGCCGGCCACCGCTCATCGTCCAGCCCTACGACAAACAGATGGTCGAACTCCAGCCCGGCCGCTTCCAACACGCCCAGGACCTGGATCGGAGTCGCCTCGGATTCGGGCTGGAACAGGGCATCTGCAGACAGGCGAGTCAACCAAGCCAGCGCGTCGTCATAGCCCAATGGGCCGAGGACGGGATCCAACGCCGATAGATCCCGAACCAGTTCGCGCCATCTCTCGTAAGTCTGGTACTCCTCGCTGTCGAGGGTGCGCTCGCCCGGCCAGCCAAGCCCAGACAACAGCGACAAGAAGCTGCTGCTCCAGTCTGAGGGAGGTTGACGTCTAGACCGCGCCCGCCGCGCAGAATCCTGCCATGTCTCCAGCCGAGTGAGCAGGACGGGGCAGAGCGCGGGCACGTCCCGACGGTCAGGACGCAGCTGGGCGAGCAACGCTTCGATCGTGACAGTCAGCAGACCACGCTGCCGCAACCGCACCTCAATCCGGGCGCGCTCGGTGAACTCTCGCTCGGCGGCGACCAGAAACGGACTCCGCACCAGGGCGGCGGCACCGGTGAACGGTAGCTCACCTCCAGCCAGCCGCAGGACGGAGAGCGCCGAGTGCACCAGCGGATAGCCTGAGAGCGGCACCCCGAGCGAGAGGTTGTATGGTCTCGGCCGCCTGCGCTCGCCTGGCAGGACCCGCGCGGGCTCGAGGACATCGTCGAACAAACGCAACACTTCGGGTCGCAAGCGCGCGAGGTCGGGAACGATGACTCCGATGCGCAACTTGGCATCTGCCTCGAGCAGACACCGGGTTTGCCGCGCGACGCCGGCCAGCTCCGCTTCCGCGGTGACGTAGCTTCGGCGTTCGGTGTGTCCTGCCGGGTCAGCCGGGTGCCATTCTTCCACGAGCGTGCCCGCCGCACGGCAGGCGCCAGCCAAACCCCGTTGCTGGGGGTTGAGCTCGTCGAAACCGTACAGCACGAGGTCGCGTGGTGCCGAGGAGGGATCCAGGCGCATCCGAGCGGCTACTGCATCGGCCAGGCGCGCATGATCCAGCCACCCGCGCTCGGCGCAGCGTTCCTCCACGCATCTGCTCCAGCCCAGGAACGCCCGGTTGTCCTCGGACAGCCCGCCACGCCATGCCCTCGCATCGAGCCGCCAGGCACGCTGGATGGTGGCGGCCTCGCGGGCTATCCGTGCGGTCGAGGCGGGGTCCAGCAGGGAGTGCGCGAAATGGGAATCGACGATCGCCTGATGCCAGACCGCCAACTCCTGCGCCGCGGACAGGAGCTGCTGTCCGGCGTCGAGGCGGGCGAGCTCACCATAAGTGCGCTCCAGCCACGCGTCCCATGGCAGGATGTCAGCGGTGGGCCAGGCCGCTTTCCCGGCGGCGACCTGAGAGGTGTCAAAACGCCGCTTGAGGTCGCTGGCGAGCCGACGGTTGGGCGTGACTACCGTCGCGCCCTCAACGAGGCGCTGCGTCAGCTCCCGGTGCACGCCCGGTCGTCACCTTTCGATGAGGTGGCGCTTGTCCTCGGTCTTGGCCCATTCATCGGCGTCCGCCGGGGCGTCGATCTTCTCCGTGATCGGCGGCCAAACTTTGGCCAGCTCGGCGTTCAGGGCCGTGAACTCGCGCTGGTCTTTGGGCACGTCGTCCTCGGCGAAGATCGCCTCCACGGGGCACTCGGCCACGCACAACGTGCAGTCGATGCACTCGTCGGGGTCGATCACCAGCATATTCGGACCCTCGCGAAAGCAGTCTACCGGGCAGACATCCACGCAGTCGGTGTACTTGCATTTGATGCACGATTCGGTGACGACGTAGGTCATGCGCGGATTTCCTCTGTGTGGCGGCCCGCAGCCCGCTTGAGCGCCCGCTGCAAGGCGTTAGAAAGTCTAGCAGAAACATGAATCTCGGCCTCGTCATGCGGAAGCCCGCAGGGGGGCCATGCCTTCCAACCGGGCTTGTTTTTGGTTAGGATACCCCCAACTCCTGCCTCTCACGGCCCCGCGGCCGCCCCGCACTTCGCCCCGTTTCCGCGTCCTCCATCGAGGTGGCAACTATCATGAGCGAACATATCCATTACGTAACCGACGACACCTTCGAGCCGGAAGTGCTCCAGTCCTCCGTCCCGGTGCTCGTAGATTATTGGGCAGAGTGGTGCGGCCCGTGCAAGATGATCGCACCGATCCTGGACGAGGTGGCCCAGGAGTACGCCGGCCGCCTCAAGGTGGCCAAGCTCAACATCGACGAGAACCAGGGCACCCCTCCGAGGTACGGGATTCGCGGCATCCCGACCCTGATGATCTTCAAGAACGGCAATGTCGAAGCCACCAAGGTGGGGGCGGTTTCCAAGTCCCAGCTCACCGCATTTATTGACAGCACCATCTAAAGACTTTAACCTCTCCCGCCGATATCCAATGATAGGTAAGCCGGCCCCGGGATCACCGGGCACCGGCAGCGCCTAGGCTGCAGCGGGCGCGGGCCAAGCCGATATCGGCGCCGGTTTCTCCCCGTCTTCTTTCGTTCCCCTGTCGCCATCCTTTTGCGTCGCATAGCCCTTCGTCCATGCATCTTTCCGACCTGAAGAACCTCCACGTGACCGAGCTCGTGGAGATGGCAAACGCCAACGAGATCGAGAACGCCAACCGCCTTCGCAAGCAAGACCTGATCTTTGCCCTGCTCAAGAACCAGGCGAAGCGGGGCGAGAGCATCTACGGCGAGGGAACGCTGGAAGTACTGCCCGACGGATTCGGGTTCCTGCGCTCGCCCGACACGTCGTACCTGGCGGGGCCGGACGACATCTACGTGAGCCCCTCGCAGATCCGCCGGTTCAACCTGCATACCGGGGACTCCATCGAGGGAGAGATCCGAACCCCCAAGGATGGCGAGCGCTACTTCGCGCTCGTCAAGGTGGACAAGGTCAACTCCGAGCCGCCGGAGAACGCCAAGAACAAGATCCTGTTCGAGAACCTCACCCCGCTCCACCCCACCGACCCCTTCACTCTGGAACGCGACATCAAGGCCGAAGAGAACCTCACCGGCCGCATCATCGACATCATCGCTCCCATCGGCAAGGGGCAGCGCGGATTGATCGTGTCGCCTCCCAAGGCGGGCAAGACGGTGATGCTGCAACACATCGCCCATGCGGTCACGTCGAATCATCCCGAGGTCGTGTTGATCGTGCTGCTCATCGATGAGCGCCCGGAGGAAGTCACCGAGATGCAGCGCTCGGTGCGCGGCGAGGTGGTGTCGTCCACGTTCGACGAGCCGGCGACGCGCCATGTGCAGGTCGCCGAGATGGTCCTGGAGAAGGCCAAGCGTCTGATCGAGCACAAGAAGGATGTGGTGATCCTGCTCGACTCGATCACGCGTCTGGCGCGCGCCTACAACACGGTGGTCCCGGCTTCCGGCAAGGTGCTAACCGGAGGTGTGGATTCCAACGCGCTGCAGCGGCCAAAGCGCTTCTTCGGCGCCGCCCGCAATATCGAGGAGGGCGGCTCGCTCACCATCCTCGCTACGGCCCTGATCGACACCGGCTCGCGCATGGACGATGTGATCTACGAGGAATTCAAGGGCACCGGCAACCTCGAGATCCACCTGGACCGCCGCATGTCCGAAAAGCGCCTGTACCCCTCGATCAACGTCAATCGCTCCGGTACGCGGCGCGAGGAGCTGCTGCTCAAGCCAGACATCTTGCAGAAAATCTGGATACTGCGCCGGCTGCTCTACCCCATGGACGATCTCGAGGCGATGGAGTTTCTGCTCGACAAGATCAAAGCCACCAAGAGCAACGCCGAGTTCTTCGACTCGATGAGACGCGGCTGAGCCCGTCTACGAAGCGGCCGGCCAGCAGGCGCGCCGCTCGGGCACGATAGTACCGGGAGCGTCAAGCGCCCGCGTCCCTGCAGTTCGTTTCCCATTGCCACTGTCACGCTGCGCCTTTGGACTGCGCCCAGGGGCGGCCGCTGCGTCCCGACACTTGACCGCCCCGGCGTGCGCGCGGATAATAACCAACGTTATTATCACGTTCGCCATCATGAACCGGGTTCTAGCTCGCTTCGAGCGCGGCGTCGACGCCATCCGGGCCAGGCATCCGGAGATGCCGCTCGCCAGGGTGGTACGCATCCGTCTCGCGTACCACGTGCTGCGCCAGCTCGTCGACCATCTCGAGCGCTTCTTCGGCGCACAGGGGGTTTCGACGTCGGCCTGGGGAATGCTGATGATGTTGTACTCGACCCCGGAGGGCCGGGTGAATCCGTCGACGCTGTCCGACAGCTTGGTGCAGTCGCGCACGCACATGACGCGCGTCGCGGATGAGCTGGTCGCGAAGGGCTACGTCGAGCGCGTGGCCAGTGCATCTGACCGTCGGCGCATCGAGCTTTCGCTCACACGGGACGGCCGCAAGTTCATCCAACGCGTGATGCCGCTCGCCTGGCAGGACTACGGCGTCTGCCTCGAGATCTTCACGCCGTCGGAGGCCGAGACTTTCGAGCACCTGCTGCGCAAGCTGTCCGGCCATCTCGAGCGGGTGGAGACCGGCAAGCCGGCGCTGCCGCCGGCCGCGGGCAAACCCGTCCGACGCACATGAATGACTCGGACGCGCCCGCCCAGGCGCCCGCACTGCGCGCCGGAGTGCGTGGGGCCAATGGACGGCGCCGTGCGCGCGCGCTTCTGACCATACTGAGCCTCGCGGCAATCGCGGGATTGAGCACCGCCGGCTACTGGTTCGCCTACGGCCGCTATCACGAGTCCACCGACAACGCGTACGTGGGAGGGAACGTGGTGCAGGTGACCCCCCAGGTCGCCGGCACCGTGGTCTCCATCAACGCCGACGACACGCAGTTCGTCAGGCAGGGAGCGCCTCTCGTGCAGCTCGACCCGGCGGACTATCAAGTCCAGCTCTCGGCGGCGGAGGCCGAGCTGGCGGATGCAGTGCGCAGCGTGCGGGGGCTGTACGCCAACAGCGATCAGGCGCGCGCAAGCCTCGTGGCAAGCGAGGCGGAACTGCAGCGCCAGCGCTATGAGGTGGCCCGCGCCCAGGCGGAGGCGGACCGAGCGCGTGCGGAATACCGACGCCGCGAAGAGCTGGCGGCGCAGGGATTCGTATCCCCCGAGAATGTCCAAAATGCGAAGGCGGCGCTCGATGCTGCGGCAGCACAGCTCGATGGCGCGAAAGCGGCGGTGGATCAAGCCCAGGCCGCGATCGTGCGGTCGCGGGAGCAGCTGCGTGCGGCCGCAGGATTGGTCGATAACGTAAGTGCGCAGTCGCATCCGCGTGTGCTGACGGCGGCTTCGAAGGTCAAAGAGGCGTATCTCGCGATGGCCCGCAGCACGGTGCCCGCGCCAACCAGTGGGTACGTGGCCAAACGAGCGGTACAGGTAGGCCAGCGCGTGTCGCCCGGCACGGCGCTCATGGCGGTGATCCCGGCCGAGCAGCTCTGGGTGGACGCGAACTTCAAGGAAGGGCAGCTCGAGAACGTGCGGATCGGCCAGCCGGTCAGCTTGACCGCCGACTTGTATGGCGGCGGTGTGGTCTATCACGGGCGCGTCGTGGGGCTGGCCGCAGGGACCGGCAGCGCGTTCTCGCTGTTGCCCGCGCAGAACGCCACCGGCAATTGGATCAAGATCGTACAGCGCTTGCCGGTGCGTATTGCGCTGGATCCGGCGGAGCTGGCAGCACACCCATTGCGCATCGGACTGTCCATGCGCGCGACCGTCGACACGCATGATCGCAGCGGGGACGTGCTGGCACGGAAACCGGCCGAGGGCCCGGCTTATGCGACCGACGTGTACGCCGAGCAGGCTCAAGCAGCCGATGCGCTGATCGACAAGATCATCCTCGCGAATCTTGCACGCCCGCACCCGTGAGCAGCGCGACCGTCGCGATGCAGGACCGGCCGCACCCTGTTCCGGCGCCAGGTGCGCTCCGTCCCATGTCCACCGCCGAGCTGGCGCTCGCCACCGTTGGGCTCGGGCTCGGGTCGTTCATGAACATCCTGGACCTGTCGATCGCGAACGTCTCGCTGCCGACCATTGCGGGCGACCTTGGCGTGAGCCCGACCCAGGGCACCTGGGTGATCACCTCTTACGCGGTGTCCGAAGCGATCATGCTTCCGCTGACCGGTTGGCTTGCAACGCGCTTCGGCCAGGTCCGCATGTTTGTGGCAGCCACGCTGCTGTTCACCCTAGCCTCGTTGCTCTGCGGCCTGTCGATCTCTTTTCCCATGCTGCTCGGCGCGCGAGTCATGCAGGGCGTGGTCGGCGCCTCGATGATCCCGCTCGCCCAGACACTGCTCACGAGCTGCTACCCCCCGCAGAAGCGCGGGTTGGCGCTCGGATTTTGGTCGATGACAACCGTCGTGGCGCCGATCGTCGGCCCGCTGGCCGGAGGCTGGCTCACGCAGAACCTCACTTGGCACTGGGTGTTCCTGATCAACTTGCCGTTAGGCATCCTGGTGGCGAGCCTGGTCTGGTCGCTGTTTCGCGAGCGCGAATCGGCCCGACGCCAAGTCCCGGTCGACTTCGTAGGGCTCGGCCTGCTCGCGATCGGGATCGGTGCGCTGCAGATTCTGCTCGACCGAGGCAACGAGCTGGATTGGTTTGGATCATCGTTCATCGTAGCCCTGGCCTGTGTATCGCTGCTCGCGCTCGCCTGCTTCGTGGCCTGGGAGCTGACCGCAGAGCATCCCGTAGTCAACTTGCGACTGTTCGCCCGACGCAACTTCGCCGTCGGCGTGCTGTGCCTGATGCTCGGGACGATGGCCTTCTTCGGCACCGTCGTGGTCTTGCCGCTCTGGCTGCAGGGATACCAGGACTACACCTCGCTATGGGCCGGCAAAGTGGTGGCATTCGGCGGCGTGCTGGCCGTCATTCTCGGACCGCTCATCGGCGCCAACCTGCATCGCGTTGACGCGCGTGCCGTGGCCTCCTTCGGCTTCATCTCTTTTGCTGTGGTCGCCTTCTGGAGCGCCCGGTTCACGCCCGATGTGGATTTTTGGTCCGTCGCGCTCAGCCGCTTCCTGATGGGGATCGGGATCAGCTGCTTCTTCTTGCCTCTAGTGACGATCAATTTGTCGGGCGTCGCCGTCGAGCACATCGCCTCGGCATCCGGCATTGCCAACTTCATGCGCAATTTGGGACTGAGCTTCGGCACCGCCATCTTCGCCTCGACCTGGGAGCACAAGGCAATCTTCCATCATGCCCGTCTGGTCGAGAACGTGAACCTGTACGCCCAGCCGAGCATCGATTACCTGCAGCGCCTGCAGCAGTCCGGACTCTCGCCCAGCGCTGCGCTCGCCCAGGTGAACCAGCTGATTACCTCGCAATCCTATCTACTGGCTACGAATGCCGTGCTCTGTCTCAGCGGAGTGCTGCTTCTGGTGCTGGTGCCGGTGATCTGGCTCACCAGGCCGCCGTTCGCCATCAAAGGCCCTGGCGGGCACTGAGCCGGATAGGACACCGGCTCGACGTCCGACTTGCTTTGTGGGCCGGGCGCCCCGATATTGCGCAATGCACGCGGGGCGCGTATAGTCCGCCGCCAAGCCAAGGAGCGATCATGAAACCCAAGATCCACCCCGAATACAAAGAGATCAATGTGATCTGCAGCTGCGGGAACACGTTCAAGACGCGTTCTACGCTGGGGCGCGAACTGCACGTGGAAGTCTGCTCGGTGTGCCACCCCTTCTACACGGGCAAGCAGAAGATCGTCGACACGGCGGGGCGGGTGGAGAAATTCCGCCAGCGCTACAGCCGCACCGCCGCGAAGGCCCAGGTGCCCTGAGCGCGGACAGCATCACGGAACAAAGGCAGCTTCGGCTGCCTTTTTCGTTTTCAGACCCCGTGATGCGTCCGAACGCCACGTCGGCGCACCGCTCGCTTTCAGCGGCGGAGCCCTGCGGCTACACTTCACCCGCAGCAGGAACAAGAACATGCCAACAGCGGAAGAAACGGCACCCTCCACTGCCCTTGGCCCGCGCGCTGCGGTTGCGTTCTTGACCGCCCGCCCGCGCGCGTTGGTCTGCCTGCTGTTCATTCTCTGGATGTTGCCCGGTCTCGTCGGCCGGGATCCATGGAAGCCCGACGAAGCTTACAGCTTCGGCCTCGTGTATCACGTCCTGCACAGCGGGGACTGGGTCGTCCCTACCTTGGCCGACGAGCCCTTCATGGAGAAGCCGCCGCTGTTCTACCTGACGGCGGCACTGCTTACGCGCACCTTCGGGCGGATTCTGCCGCTGCACGACGCAGCCCGGCTCGCATGCGCTCTGTACATGGGCCTGGCGTTCGCGTTCCTAGGCCTCGCTGCGAAAGAGTTGTATGGGCGCGGCCGGGGCTGGCTGGGCGCGCTTGCACTCATGGGCTGCATCGGGCTCATCGACCGGGCCCATTACCTCATCACGGACTTGTCGCTGCTGGCCGGCTTCGTCGTCGCGCTGTATGGATTGGCGCTCGCGCCTCGGCGGTGGATCCTGGGGGGATTCTGGCTCGGGGTAGGCACCGGAATCGGGTTCATGTCAAAGGGGTTGCTGGCTCCGGGGATGTTGGGCCTGACTTGCCTCGTCCTGCCGGCAGCGTTCCCGCAGTGGCGCACCAAGCGCTACCTGGCCACGCTAGGAGTCGCGGTCCTTGCAGCGCTGCCCTGGCTGACGATATGGCCGGTCGCGTTGTATTTGCGCTCGCATGACCTCTTCTACGACTGGCTCTGGGTGAACAATTTCGGCCGCTTTCTGGGGCTCAACTCCCTGGGGCCGAAGGCCAAACTGGGTTACTACCTCGGTGTGCTCCCCTGGTTCGCCTGGCCCGTCTGGCCGTTGGCATTCTGGGCGCTGTGGGTCCAGCGGCGTGACATCCGCTCCAATGCGGGATTGCACCTTCCGCTCACGGCGTTCTTGGTCGGGTTCATCGTGCTGTCGGTGTCGCGCGACGCACGCGAGCTGTATGCACTGCCTCTTCTTCCGCCCCTTTCGCTGCTGGCGATCGTGGGGCTCCCATTGCTCAGGCGCGGCGCGGCCAATGCACTATGGTGGTTCTCGCTCATGGTGTTCTGCTTCTTCGCCTTAGTCGGTTGGTACTACTGGGTCGCTCTGGACCTGAGCATTCCGGCACGCTTGCATGCGCACCTGCTGCGCTTGCGGCCTGCCTACATCCCGAACGGGCAGATGCTCAAGTTCGTCCTCGCGGGCGCCTTCACTGCCGCCTGGATCTGGATCATTCCGCGCCTGCCGCGCAACGCGGAGCGCCCCCTGCTCGCCTGGACGGCCACGATCACACTGCTCTGGGCCATCGCGGCCGTGCTGTTCATCCCCTGGGTGGACAGCGCCAACAGCTACCGGAGTATGGTGGTAGCGATCCGGGACGCAGTCCCTGCACACTCGCGCTGCGTTTCGAGCTTCAATCTCGGAGAACCGCAGCGGGCCATGCTCGAGTACTTCGGGCACATCGTGACGTACCGTGAGACAGAGCCGGCTCGCAAGCGCGACTGTGACCTGCTGTTGGTCCAGGGCAGGCGTGACGAGATGCACATCCCGGACGAGAGCTGGCGGTTGGTGTGGGAAGGCGCGCGGCCGGGCGATAACCGGGAGTTGTATCGGTTGTATCAAAAGAAGCCCAGGGGCAAAGGTTGAGCGCGGACGCGACCTATACCCTCGAAACGATGAACCGGGCCCGTACCTGGAGCGAACTGAGCGCGGGATTCCGGTGGCGGGTGCCGACACAATTCAACCTCGCCTGGGACTGTTGCGGGCAACACGCTGACGATCGCGCTCGTGTCGCCCTTTACTATGAGGACGATGCAGGGGCCGCAGCGACCTACACATTCTGGGATATCCAGCAGGCGGCAAACCGCCTCTCCAACGCCCTTTCGGCGCTGGGCGTTGCGCGCGGCGAGCGCGTCGCCATTATCCTGCCGCAGCGTCCGGAAACCGCGATCGCGCATATCGCCCTCTACCAGATGGGCGCCATCGCGTTGCCGCTGTCACACCTGTTCGGACCCGACGCGCTCGAGTACCGGCTGCACGATGCCGGGGCGCATGCTGCCGTGATCGACGCAGACGCGCTCGCGAAGCTGCTGCCGCTGCAGCCGAGGTTGCCCGAGCTGCGTCACCTCGTCGGGGTGGCCGGCGCACGCGAGCGCGGTGTACACGCGTGGGAAGATCTGCTCGCCGCCGCCGCCACTCACTTCGATCCCGTGCGGACCTCGGCCGACGACCCGGCGATGATCATCTATACCAGCGGGACCACCGGGCCGCCAAAGGGCGCGCTGATCCCGCATCGAGCGTTGCTCGGCAACCTGCCGGGGTTTGTCTGCTCGCACGACCTCTTCCCGCACGCCGGTGATCTGTTCTGGTCGCCGGCCGACTGGGCCTGGACCGGCGGTCTATTCGACGCCCTGCTCCCCACATGGCATTTCGGGGTACCGATCGTCGCTTGCCGCGGTCGCTTCGACGCCGAGCGCGCGTTCTGGCTGATGGAGAGATATGGCGTGCGCAACGCGTTTCTGTTCCCGACCGCCCTCAAGATGATGATGAAGGAGGTGCGCGATCCGTCCCGCTACCGGGTGCGGCTGCGCAGCCTGATGAGCGGCGGCGAAGCGGTCGGGCCGGCGGTGATGGAGTGGGCGCGCACGCAGCTCGGCGTCACCATCAACGAGATCTTCGGCCAGACGGAGATGAACTACGTGATCGGCGGCTGCGCGGCGCTGTTCGAGCCGCGTCCGGGCGCGATCGGGCGCGCTTACCCCGGCCATCGCGTCGCGCTGCTCGACGAGCAGAGCAACCTGCTGGCCGATGGCGAGACGGGGGAGATCGCCGTGTGGCGCGACGGCGACCCGGTCGTGTTCCTCGAGTACTGGCGCAACCCCCAGGTCACCGGAGCGAAGTTCACGGGCGGCTGGGGGCGCACCGGCGACATGGCGAGCCGCGACGCGGATGGCTTCTACTGGTACAAGGGGCGCACCGACGACGTGATCAACAGCGCGGGATACCGCATCGGCCCGACCGAGATCGAGGACTGTCTGCTCAAGCACCCCGCGGTGTCCAATGCTGCCGTCATCGGCGTGCCCGACCCTCAACGCGGTGAGATCATCAAGGCCTGCGTCGTGCTCATGCCCGGAAACGCCGCGACCGAAGCGCTCAAGGACCAGCTCCAGGCGCATGTGCGCGCCCGCCTGGCTGCGTACCAGTGTCCGCGCTTGGTCGAGTTCCTGGACGCGCTGCCGCTCACCACTACAGGCAAGGTGCAGCGCCGAGCGCTGCGCGAGCAGCACTCGGCGGATTGAACAGACTGCTCGGGCCTTTATATCTGCATGCACAACCCCATGTTCAGTCGAGTGTGCTTCCGTGGACCAGGCAAGATGCCGGCGCCGGTGAGCGGTTCTCCGGCCCGCGAAAACTTGCTCTAGACGTGGACTGATGACGGACTCCCTACAACGTTTTCTCTTCGAAGGGGCGCCGGTGCGCGGCGAGATCGTGCATCTGGACGCTACGTGGCGCGCGGTGCTCGAGCGACACGACTACCCGGAGCCGCTGCGCACCACATTGGGTGAGCTGATGGCAGCCGCCGCGCTGCTGTCGGCTACGATCAAGTTCACCGGCTCGCTCATCCTGCAAGTTCAGGGCAGCGGACCGGTAAAGCTCATCGTGGTCGAGTGCACCAGCGATCAGACCATGCGGGCCACCGCAAAGTGGGATGGGGAGCTGCCGGCGGGTGGATTCCGCGCCCTGGTAGGCAACGGTCGCTTCGCCATCACGATCGCTCCCAACGACGCCCGGCAGACCTACCAAGGCGTAGTGAGCTTGGAGGGCGAAAGCGTGGCCGCCACGCTGGAACATTACATGGCCTCGTCCGAACAGCTCGAAACCCGGCTGTGGCTGGCCTCAGATCCGAATCAGGCCGCCGGTCTGCTGCTGCAAAGGCTGCCGGGATCGAGCGCCGCGGACCCGGATGCGTGGAACCGCGCCGTGAGGCTGGGAGAGACCGTCACGACGCAGGAACTGCTCGGCTTGCCGGCGCGCCAGATCGTTCACCGCTTGTACCACGAGGAGGACATCCGGGTGTTCGAGGCGCGCGTGGTGAGCTTCCGCTGCTCGTGCTCGCGGGAACGGGTCGTCAACATGCTGCGCATGCTCGGCCGCGAGGAGGTGAGGTCCATCTTGCAGGAACGCGGGGCGGTGGACGTGTCCTGCGAATTCTGCAATCGGCGCTACGCGTTCGACGCGGTGGACGCAGAGCAGATCTTCGCCAGCGAAGTGGTCACGCGCGCGGGCAGCACCCGCCACTGAAAGCGGCGGGGCAGCAGTGATGCGAAGCAGCTTGACTGCCTGCGTCGGATAGTACCACCGCGCGCCTGCGCGCATGCCGGTCTGGATCGGAGGAACTCAGCAGAGTGACTGACGAGCAGGACCACAAATGCCGCGTCGACAAGTGGCTGTGGGCGGCGCGGTTCTACAAGACGCGGTCCATCGCAGCGGACGCGGTCGACACCGGCAAGGTGATGGTCAACGGCGGCCGCGTGAAACCCGCGCGCACGCTGAAGCTCGGCGACAACCTCACGATCCGCACGCCCAGCGCGGAGTACGTTGTGCTCGTCACCACGTTGTCGGTGCGTCGCGGTTCGGCAACGGAGGCGGCGACACTCTACTCGGAGACCGAAGAGAGCAAACGTCAACGCGAGCATGCTCGGCTGACGCGCAGCGCGCGGCATCCGGACGCGAGTGTCAGGGGCCGGCCGACGAAGCGCGCCCGGCGGCAACTTCAGCGGCTCCGAGACGAAGCCGACTGAGATCGGCCTCACGGACCGCTGCGAAGGCCTCCGCCACTCGGTCTGCTGCCGATCCCTGAACCGAAATCCGCACTAGCCGCGCTACGGCCCGCTGCCTTGCAAGGAAGGGAACCGACGGATATCGCAGCGCACAAGTCCTGTAAGATACGCTATCTTCCCGGGGCAGACCCAGTTCAAGGAGACCCATCATGGACAGCGGACGCGAAGTGATCGTTTTGAGCGGTGTGCGCACGGCCATCGGAGACTACGGCGGCGGCCTCAAGGACGTTGCTCCGACCGAGCTCGCGGGCAAGGTGATCCGAGAAGCGGTCAGCCGGGCGAAGCTCTCGCCCGACGCGGTCGGCCATGTGGTCATCGGCAACGTGATCCACACCGAGCCCAAGGACATGTACATCTCGCGCGTCGCCGCCATCAACGGCGGCCTTCCCAAGGAGACTCCGGCGCTCACGCTGAATCGCCTGTGCGGCAGCGGGCTGCAGGCGATCGTGTCGGCAGCGCAGGTGATCGCGCTGGGGGATGCCGAGGCGGCTGTCGGCGGCGGAGTCGAGTCCATGAGCCGTGGCGCGTACGCGTTGCCCAGCGCCCGCTGGGGCGCGCGCATGGGGGACGCGCAGATCATGGACATGATGGTGGGCGCACTGACTGATCCATTCGACACGGTGCATATGGGCATTACCGCGGAGAACGTCGCCGCCAAGTGGGAAATCAGCCGCCAGCAGCAGGACGAGATGGCGCTCGAGAGCAACCGGCGCGCGGTGAACGCGATCCAAAAGGGACTTTTCAAGGACCAGATTTTGCCGGTCGAACTGAAGGCGCGTAAGGGACCGGTGGTGGTCGATACGGACGAGCATCCGCGTGCGGACGCGAGCTTGGAGGGTCTCGCCAAGCTCAAGACAGTGTTCAAGCCGGACGGGACGGTCACTGCGGGCAATGCCTCCGGCATCAACGACGGTGCAGCAGCCGTGGTCCTGATGGAGCGCAAGGCCGCCGAGAAGCGCGGGCTCAAGCCCCTGGCACGGCTCGTGGCCTATGCGCATGCCGGCGTGGACCCCAGATACATGGGCATCGGCCCGGTGCCGGCGGTCAAGAAGGTTCTGGAGCGCGCCGGGCTGAAGGTCGGCGACATGGATGTGATCGAGTCGAACGAAGCGTTCGCGGCACAGGCCTGCGCAGTCGCGAAGGACCTCGGCTTCGATCTCAAGAAGGTGAACCCGAACGGGGGTGCGATCGCCCTGGGCCATCCGATCGGGGCGACCGGCTGCATCCTGACCGTGAAGGCCATCTATGAGCTGCAGCGCACCGGCGGGCGCTACGGCCTGGTAACGATGTGTATTGGCGGAGGCCAAGGGATCGCGGCCGTATTCGAACGCATGTAGCGCTCTGCGCGCGCAGAGCGCCCAAGACCTAGGCGGCACGATCCTATCTTCCGGGGCGTCCGCCCAGGTCAGGCGCGCGACCGCGCAGGACCAGCCGGGAGGCCAAGGGAGTGGTTCGGGCCGATCGAGACTCGCCCCGCGGCGAGTCTTGTCCGGCGTAGCAGCGGGCGCTCTGTCCGCTGGCCTGGAGGTGACGTCTAAGGGGCAGGTGCCAAGTGTGGACGTTAGCCCTTACTCTCGCCAAGGTCCTGGCAGCGTCCGGACTGTGCCGACAACCCGTGCAGATGCCGAAAATTTTCTCGAAAGTGTGTTGACAGAGGCTCGGAAATCAATAGAATAGCGGTGTTTGTGCGATGCAGCATCAGCATCGCCTCCCGAGCCCCCTCTCCCAACCCGCAATGGAGATCCGCAAGATGATGTTTCCCATCCCCGAAGATGTGAGCGCCCAGGCAAAGGCCAATTTCGAGCAGGCGCTCAAGTTCGCAGAGACCACCACCGAGGCAGCCGAAGAGCTGATCGATCTGAACCTGAAGACGGCGAAGGCCGCGGGGGCGGATGCGGTCAAGCAGGTCAAGGCACTCGCAGGCGCCAAGGACGTGCAGGAGCTCACGGCGCTGCAGACGTCTTTTGCCCAGTCCAATGCAGACAAGGCGATCGGATACGCGCGCGCCGTATACGCGTGGGCGCTGGACGCACACGGCGAGATCACCAAGATCGTCGAAACTCAAGTCTCCGAGGTGAACAAGAACTTCGCCACGGCGCTCGACAAGGCGGCGAAATCGGCCCCCGGCGGGTCGGAGTTCGCATTCGCGGCGATGAAGTCTGCCCTATCGACCGCCAATCAGGCTTACGATGCACTGAGCAAAGCCGGCAAGCAGGTGGTCGACGTGACCGAAGCCACAGTCAACGCCGGGACCGCAGGGCGCAGCAAGAAGGCTGCATAACGACTACCCCGCGCGAGCAGTACCCAGAACATAGGCCCTCGCCGACCGGCGGGGGCTTTTTCATTCTGGATCGGGCCGGCCGGTCGGGGTCTCTGCCTGCCGCGCCATCATGCGCCCCTTTGGACAGCGGGCCCGCTCGCGGTGGCGGCTCCCCAACCCCCGCTATCGGGGTCGATCCCGAAGGGTGGCTCGCGTCGGGCCGCTGTCCGGACGCACTCCTCTACAACCGGAGCAGATGCTCCCGGTAGTACTTCAACTCCTCGATCGATTCGTAGATGTCGGCCAGCGCTTCATGCTTGCCCTGCTTGGTGATGCCGGACATCAGCTCGGGTCTCCAACGTCGCGCCAGTTCCTTGAGCGTGCTCACGTCCAGGTTACGGTAGTGGAAATAGGCCTCGAGCGCAGGCATATGGCGAGCGAGGAAACGCCGATCCTGGCAAACCGAATTGCCACACATGGGGGACGCACGCTGCGGGACGTAATCCGTCAGGAAAGCGAGCATCTGTGCTTCAACGTCGGATTCGGAGAGGGGCGAGGCCTTGACGCGGTCGACCAGGCCGGAACGACTGTGCGTTGCCTTGTTCCAGCTATCCATCGCGTCCAAGATCGCGGCGCTCTGGTGCACCGCCCGCACTGGGCCCTCGGCGACGAGCACGAGATTTTGATCCGTGATGACGAGCGCCACCTCGATGATGCGATCGGTTTCGGGCACAAGGCCCGTCATCTCCATGTCGATCCAGATCAGATGGCTTGCATCCTGTGCCATAATTTTTCGGCGCTTTCCGGAATTTTTCGGGCCGCCATTGTGTCACACGCCGGGCACGCACGGTAGCCGCCGCCCAGCCATAGGAGCCGCCTACGCATGACAAGCTTCAGTGCTGTTTTTCTCGCCGCATTGGCCCTCGGGACCGCAACTCGCCTATGGCTGGCTCGCCGCCACATCCAGCATATCCGCTCGCATCGCGCCACGGTCCCCGCCGAGTTTGCCGCCACGATCAGCCTGGAGGCGCACCAGAAAGCGGCCGATTACAGCATCGCCAAGACGCGGTTCGGAGTCGTCCACAGCCTGGTCGATGCCGTCGTACTGATCGTGCTCACATTCGGCGGCCTGCTCCAGTACCTCGACGCGCGGGCCGGCTCCTGGTTCGGGACGGACATCCTACGCGGCACCACCTTCCTCGCACTGTTCGTGATCGTCACCTCCGTCGTCGACCTGCCGTTCAGCTGGTATCGGACCTTCGGCATCGAGGCACGCTTCGGCTTCAACAAGATGACTCTGGCGACCTGGGCGCTGGATCTCGCGAAGTCGGCAGCCGTCGGCGTCGCGCTAGGACTGCCCCTGGCGTTGGCGGTGCTGTGGCTCATGGCGAAGATGGGAACGTGGTGGTGGCTTTACGTGTGGATCGTCTGGGTCGGTTTCAGCGTGTTCATGCTGGCCGTCTATCCGTCCCTCATTGCGCCGCTGTTCAATAAGTTCTCGCCGATGCAGGAGGGTACGCTCAAGAGCCGGATCGAGCGTCTGCTGGCCAAGTGCGGCTTCAGATCGAGCGGGCTGTTCGTGATGGACGGATCCCGGCGCAGCACGCATGGCAACGCGTATTTCACCGGCTTCGGAAAGACGAAGCGGATCGTGTTCTTCGACACCTTGGTCTCCCGTCTGAGCGAGGACGAGATCGAGGCGGTGCTGGCTCACGAGTTGGGTCACTTCAAGCTGCACCATGTGATACGCAGAATGATCTGGACATTCGCCGTGAGCCTCGCTTTCCTTGCACTCTTGGGCCTGCTCAAGGAGCGGGCATGGTTCTACCATGGTCTGGGCGTGAGCTTCCCCGCCACCAACGCCATGGCGCTGGTGCTGTTCGCTCTCGTCGTGCCGGTGTTCACGTTTCTGTTGCATCCACTGGTGGCCATGTATTCCCGCCGGCATGAGTTCGAGGCAGACCGATACGCGGCCCGATACAGTTCTGCGCGCGAGCTGATCAGCGCGTTGGTGAAGCTCTACAAAGACAACGCTTCTACGCTCACGCCCGATCCGTTGCACTCTGCGTTCTACGACTCGCACCCCCCGGCCAGTGTTCGTGTCGCGCGGCTCCAGTCTCTTGCCGCATCTTGATCCGCTCGCCGGCGCAATGGCGAGAGCCGATGCGCTGCTGGAACCTTGACAGACGGCAAAGTCGGGACGCAATCCCGCAGCCTTCGTTCCGCCATGATTTGCGCGAAACGGTGCGCGCACCCGTGGCTGCAAGCCTCATGGGGCTGTTGTCTCGCGCTGCACTCGCGGCCTGGTTCGGCTGGGCGCTCGCCGGCTGCGCCAGCAAGGAACCAAGGGGCGTCATGGACGTCCCCGAATGCCGACAGGCGGCGAACGCCGTGGCTCCACTTCCGGGCGAGCCGAACATCGACCACTTGCGCGCGCAAGCCAACGCGTATTCCGACTGCATGACCACCCACGGGTACCGGCTGGACGAAGAGCGGCTCAACGACGCGCTCACACACATGGCTCAGGTCCAGGCCTCCGACAAGATGCGCGGTGATCCGTACCAGTTGATCGCGCTGCGCCGCCAGCAACTCCGGTTGTCCCCTTCCATGTGGCAGCCTCATAGCACCGAGACACCCGACCGGTAGGGCGCGCGCAGCCCGGTATGCCAGCGCGGAGGGTATGCCGCGCCCGGTCACGGCATGCCGCCGGCGGCCTCGCCGGGACCGCCATCCGTCGTGTGCCCATGCGCAGCCATCTTTCGAGGTTCCTGCGCTGCCATAAGCGCTAAAGTTTTTCCGTTGCTTGCGGATAACTATCGTACGAATAGGAGTCCCCAGGGGCTCCGATCGGCCAGCGCGCACCCGTTCGGCCGTCGCGGAAAAGCAACTGCGGCGTGAGCCTATTCGCCAAGCACGTGTAACAGGGCAAACCCGTCGCAAGGTGGGGACGCAAAGTCACCGGTCCAACGGGCCTCGCCCCGCGGATAGCGGGACCGCCAGGTGCTCTCGGTGGGGACCAATTCGACGCCCCCGCCAACCACAACCCGGACGCGGACTGTCTTCCCGCCGGTCCTGCTGCGTTCTCTCGCCCGCCGCGTGCGTCCGGACGCGTGCTCCGCGACATGGCTCGTGAGCACGGCCCCACAGGACCTGAAGCACCGGCTCGACCGGCGGGAGGGAACGCAGTGAGCAACAACGCCGCATCCAACGTCATCCCCATGCGCGACTTCGACCGTCCGTCCCCGGACCCGCAGGCGACCCAATTCGGTCGGCTGCTCAAGGAATGCCAGGACCTCGCGCTGGAGCGCGCCTCCCGCGCGGTCGCGACGATGTTGGAGAAGGCCGAGGAGGCGCTGTGGGGCATCGCGGACCAAACCCAGGACCGAGAGCTGCGCGGCCTCTACATCAGCGCCAAGGACAACTTGATCTCCAGGCGCAAGGCCATGGAGTCCGACTTTCGGACCAATTACGAGAGCGAACTAGCCCGGCGCGCGGACCGTGAGGGCAAGAGCGGCCCGGGCTTCAGTCAGTTCGACCTCTCCAGCTCGGAGTTGGGCCTGGTCAACGACGAGGATCTGGAGGAAACGCTCAAGGTCGGCGAGATGGCAGCCAAGCTGCGCCGCTACTGCGAGGAGGAACTCGATGCGCTCGACCAGCGCGTGGGCGTACTCCTCGGTGACGCCACGCTGCACGGGGAAGACAACCCATTCAGTCCGCAGGCGCTGTGCAACGCGTACAAGCAAACCTGCCGCGAGCTCGAGTCGAACATCAAGATCCGCATGATCTTCCACAAGCTGTTCGACGATCACGTGCTGGACGAGGTCCGCTCGATCTACAAAGACATCAACACGATGCTGATCCAGCGCTCCATCCTGCCCAAGATCCGCTTCGGGATGAGGCGTGGGGCCGGCGGCGCGGGCGTGACCCTTCCCGGTGCAGCGCTGGCAGGAGCGATGCCACTCGACCCCTCCGTGGCGGCTGGCGCCCTATCCGCAGGCGGCCTTCCGGGCGGTGGCATCATGGCCACCGGCATGGCGTTGCCCGGCGCGATGCCCATGGCACCCGGCCCACATCTCGACCCAGGCATGGGCGGTGAGCAAGACCTCTTTTCCGTCCTGCAAAGTCTGCTGGTGCGCGGCGGCCGCGCTATGTCCCTTGGCGGCGTCCCCGCTGGGTTGGTCCCGGCGGGCGCACCGCCGGTGGGACCTGGCGCCCCGGGAGCGGCTCCAACGGGAGCGGAAGAAATGATCCAGGTGCCCGGATTTCCGCCCATCTTGGGCACCGGCGTCGCCTCGCCTGGCGCGGCCCTCGCTGCCGGCGGCGCGCTCCCAGTGCCTGCCCGGCTGCTGCAGGGAGCCGAGCTGATCGGCTCGCTCACCCGGTTGCAGCATGGGGATGTCGCGACGCTGCCGGCGGGTCTGGCCGGCGTTGACCTCTCGCAGCTCGCATCCGGGACCACCAACGTCGTGCGGGAGCTGAAGGATAAAGGCCTCGCCAACAGCGTCGACCAGACCGATGGCGTGACGCTGGACATCGTGGCCATGCTGTTCGATCAGATCTTCGGCGACGAGCGCGTACCGCCGGCGCTCAAGGCGCTGATCGGGCGCATGCAGATTCCGGTGGTCAAAGTCGCCGTGCTGGACAAGAAGTTCTTCTCCAAAAAGTCGCATCCAGCCCGGCGCATGCTCGATGCGCTGGGCGAGTATGCATTGGGCCTGGACGAGAAGTTCGATCAGAGCTCGCCTGTCTACAGGAAGATCGAGGAGATCGTTCAACGCCTGCTCGAGGGCTTCGAGGACGATATCGAGATCTTCGAGACGCTTCACGACGAGCTCACCGCCGTCATCCAGGAAGAGAATGCCCGCGCCGAGTTGGCGGCGGCGGAGGCTGCCCGCAAGATCGCTTACAAGGAGCGCCTCGAAGTCGGCAAGGCGGTCGCGGAGCTCGAGGTCAGAAAGCGCGCCGAGACGACCCGCATTCCGAGACTCGTCTTGAAATTCCTGGTCGAACACTGGGTCAAGCTGCTGCTGCTTGCGCACGCGCGGCACGGCAAAGACAGCGACGCCTGGAAGAGTGCACTGCAGACCATGGACCTGCTGATCTGGAGCGTGACCCACAAGAAGTCGGTCGAGGAACGGCGCAGACTGGCGACGATGCTGCCCGGACTGCTCAAGCGCTTGCACGCTGGGTTGCGCGCGCTCGGCACGGAGGAATCGGCACGTACGCAGTTCCTATCCAGGCTCATGCGCCTGCACACCAAGGTGATCAGCGGCGCATCCCCGCAGCCGAGCCAGAACGCAAGTCCGGCGACGCCCAGCACCGCCGACCAGCGCCAGGAAGCGCGCGTGGACCAGACGATGCAGATGGAAGGCACCGCTGCGCAGCCGTTGCGCGCCCCGGTACCCTTACCAGGAGATTCGTCTGGGATACAAGCCCCCCCGGCGCCGGGCATCGAGTCCCAGAGCGCCGTAGCCGCGCATCCGATGGGAGCCACATCGCAGAAAGCCGAGGGGACGGCCGCCACGACTTCTCGCGTCGCACCGGATCACACCCCCAGTCAGCCAGCGGAGACGGCACCCCCTTCCGCTGGAGAACCGCATCCCGCGCCGGGAACGGATGAGGATGCGGAACCCGCCGTTGCGCCGCCGTCGTTCTCCAACGTGACGATCAAGAATCCCTTTGGCGAGGGGGACATCGAGGTCGAGGAAATCAGCCTTGCCGACCTCCCCGGCGTCTCCGAGCTGGCCGGGGTGAAGCGCGATTCCGCCAACAAGGCGAAGGATCAGGAGATCCTGCCGGTAACGAGCCTCAAAGAAGGCGACTGGATCGAGTTCCGGGATGATGAGGGCGAGCGCGTGCAGGCCAAGCTCTCCTATATCAGCCCGCTCAAGGGCACCTACCTGTTCGTGAATCGCCAAGGCGTTCAGGTCGGTGAATACTCTCTGTACCAGCTCGCCCGCGAGTTGCGTACCGGACGCGCCGTGGTGCTCGAGTCGGTGCCTCTCATCGACCGCGCGATGAGCAGCCTGGTCGGCGTGCTGAAGAAGAACGTGATCTAGCGCTAGAACGAGAAGCCCAGCAGCGCCGCCGAGGCTTCGCGGTGCGGTAGTGCCGGGTCAGCGCCGGGACGGATCACTGAATCCGTCCGGACGCTTCGCACATGTGCTTCAAGTTCTCCGCAGCCGGGTCGAGTTTCTCACCCTGGGCGTTGAGCATCGCCTCACGCTGACTGAGGCCCGCGCAGAGCTCCTCCCGACTCAGCAGGGACGTAGCCTCGGAGCCGGACTCGTCGATCGCCTGCGCTGCGTTGCGCCAGCGCGCCTGTTCCGCGGCCTGCCGCTCCAGAAACCTGCGCCGGTCGTTCTCCATCCGCAGCTTGGCAGCGGACGTCTGGCTGATCCCGATCGCGGCCAGCCAACGGTCCCGATCCTTGGCCGTGGCTCCATAGCAGATCCCCGCCATGATGGCCACGGCGACGAAGCCCTTGGCCCGCCATGTCATTTGCATTGCCTCGACTCTGCAACTCGGCGACTACCGTCCCAGCAAAGGTCGGCGGCGGCGAGCACATCCGAAGACCGCACATCGATGCACCTCGGCAAGTGTGCATGAAGACCCGAGCACGCGCCGTGTCTGCGCGCGGGGTTGCAAGGACCTTGCCAACGCGGGCCCAACCGGGATGCTGCGACGGATCAGGTAGAATTATTCTTCGCTTGGATTCTTCTCCGATATCGAACGCTGCCCGTCAGGGGCTGCTGCGCGGTCAGGTCATCGCCACGCACGGACGACATTACCTGGTGCGGCTCGCGGACGGAGGAATCCTCACCTGCTTCCCGCGCGGCAAGCGCAGCCTGCTCGCGTGCGGCGACCAGGTCGCCGTGGTGCAGACCGCCTCGACACAGGGCGTGATCGACGCGGTCGATCCGCGGCGCACACTCCTGTATCGCTGTGACCGCTACCGCCAGAAGCTGATCGCCGCCAACGTCGGCCAGATGGTGATCGTGCTGGCCACGGTGCCCTCCTTCTACGAGGAGCTGCTCAACCGCTGCCTGGTGGCCGCCGAGCACCAAGGGATCGGTGCGCTGATCGTACTGAACAAGTTCGATCTGATCGAAGAGACCTCACCGGCGCTGCAGGCGCTCGAGCTGTACCGCGGGCTGGGCTACACTGTGCTGCCACTCACCGCGACGCAGGACGTGAGCCCGTTGCGGGCCCATCTCGAGGGACGGTTGTCGGTGCTGGTCGGGCAGTCCGGGATGGGCAAGTCCACGATCATCAACGGTCTACTGCCCGAGGTGCGGGCAGCGACCGGCGACATCTCGTTGGCTTTGGACTCGGGCCGGCATACGACAACCTATGCCCGCCTGTACCGTCTGGACGAACACAGCAGCCTGATCGATTCCCCCGGGCTGCAGGAGTTCGGGCTGCTGCATCTGACGCAAGCCGACCTCGCGCGCGGGTTCGTAGAGTTCCGGCCCTATCTTGGCCGATGCAAGTTCAACGACTGCCGGCACTGCAATGAGCCGGGCTGCGCCGTCGCGGCGGCTGGGGAACGCGGCGAGTTGAGCGAGCGGCGGCTGAGTGTGTATCGGAAGCTCACTGTCGAGTTGGACCGCGCCAACAAACGCTGACCTGCGCGCCGGACCAGACGGATCCAAGGCCGACGCGTTGACCTCTGCTGCGCCCTAGCCTCTCGGTGTTGGGTTGCGGGCATCAGATCAACCCCCGACCCAGCTCGCGAGCGTGATCACGAGCAGTGCGATCATCCCGATCACAAGGGTACGCCAGATCAGACCCACCGCACTTTGCATGTAGTTCGCGTCCGGCTCGTCGCCCAGACCGAGCTCGGGACGATACTGCACGCCACCCTCCTTTGGCAGCGGACCGCCCAGCCGCACCCCTAGCGCGCCGGCACCGCTGGAAAGGATCACGCCCACGTCCGGATCGGCCCAAGCTCGATACTGCGCCCGCCAGCACTGCACCGCGTCCTCGAAGTCGCCGGCGATGGCGAAGCCGATTGCGGTGATCCGCAATGGCACCCAGTCGAGGATGCGGAAGGCGTGTACGGCAAAAGCGCCGAAGCGGCCGAACTCGTCATCGGCCCTGCGGCCCCATTGATCCGCCAGCATCGCCGAGAGCTTGTACAACACTGCGCCCGCAGGTCCAGGCAGCACGACAAACCACGCGATCAACGCGAGCAAGTCCCGATGTGCGCGCAGGAACGCCGTCTCGATCGCCGCGCGTGCGATCTCCGTTTGACTCCAGTCAGTCGCCGGCTCGCCGCGCCATCGGGCGATCAGCTCGCGTGCGCGCTCCAGCTCTCCGGCCTTCAAAGCATCCGCCACCGCCGTGTAGTCCTGAGTGATGTGCCGGAGGCGAATGCACGCGTACAGCACGATCGCGTCCCATGCCCATGCCAGCACCCATCCTAGCGTCGGCAGCGCAACTTTGAGCACGTAGTGGACGATCACCGCCGCTGCCACCCAAGGGACGACGGCGAGGATCCAGCCGATCGCCCCATTCGACGGCTGTCCGGCATTCAGACCGTGCGCGAGCCTGTCGGCATAGCCCACGAACCATCGCTCGGGCGGGCTGGGGTGGGGCAGCGGGCGCAGCTGATCGAGGACCAGTGCTGCAAGAACGCAGAAAAGGGACATTGGCGCCAAGGGAAGCGAACCCGGCGAGTGCCGTGCACAGCGGGCATTCTAATCAATCCGCGCTCGCCAAGCAGGCCCGAAGCCGACGCGGCATCGATCGCGAGCCTCTCCCGGTATCGGCACGGCGTGTTGCCCGACGTGCTTGCGCTGTCATACAGACTGGTGGGCTACGGCCTCGGCGCTTGGCTCCTTTTCGCCGGACATTGGTGGCTCAACCTGGCGCGCGTGCTGGTCACTGGCCACAGCCTGGTGTACAGCGCCTACCTCGTGCACGAACTCGCGCATCGGAGCATCTTCCGCTCGAGGCAACCCCATCACGCATTCGGCACGCTGATGACATGGATCAAGATGTGGATCGACGGGAGCCGCTATGCGCCGTTCGAGACGCTGCGCCGCGAGCACAAGCGCCACCATCTGGACCGCGCCGAAATAGTCACCCTCGACCACAGCGCGTTCCTCGACCGGCCTCCGGATTGGTTCTGCCGGCCGGGCTGGCCCGGCGCGATGCTCATTGCAGCGGCGTCAGTCGTTCAGGCACGCACCGAGCTTGGACCGCCGTCCGATCCAGCCGACCCCCGAGGATGTTCATGACGCTCGGGTGGCACGCTTGATCCGTCCTCTGCTCTGGCCCGGGTCCATCAGACGGGCATGTCCTCGGGTTACCCGGACGTCGTCAGCCCCGATGAGCCCCGAAGCCGGTCGCCGCGCGAGCCGCGGCCGATGAGTGTCCAGCGGACCGAGGAGGTCCTCAAGCGCGCGACCCAGACTGCGCCTTCAGCACTCCGCGGCGGATCTGATCCAGTTCGATCGATTCGAACAGCGCGCGGAAGTTACCCTCGCCGAACCCCTCGTTGCCCTTGCGCTGGATGATCTCGAAGAAGATCGGCCCGACCACGGTCTTGGTGAAGATCTGCAGCAGCAGTCCCGCGCCTTGGTCGGGCGCGCCGTCGACGAGAATGCGGTCCGCCCTGAGGCGCTCGAGATCCTCGCCCTGGCCCGGCAGCCGGGCCGGTACTGCTTCGTAGTACGTATCCGGCGTGTCGAGGAACTGCACACCCTGCGCCCTGAGCGCCTCCACGGTCGCATAGATGTCCGCGGTCTCCAGCGCCACATGCTGGATGCCTTCGCCATGATACGCGTCCAAGTACTCCTGGATCTGTGAGCGGTCGTCGGCGGACTCGTTGATCGGGATGCGGATCTTGCCGCACGGGCTCACCATGGCCTTGCTCTTCAAGCCCGTGAGCTGGCCTTCGATGTCGAAGTAGCGAAGCTCACGGAAGTTGAACAGCCGCTCGTAGAAATCCGCCCATTCCTTCATCCGTCCGCGGTGCACGTTGTGGGTGAGATGGTCCACCTGCCGCAAGCCGGCGCCGGCCGGAGAGGCGCTCTTGCCGGGAAGGAAGCTGAAGTCCACGTCGTAGATGGTCCGATCGCCGTAGCGATCCACCAGATAGATCAGCGAGTCTCCGATCCCCTTGATCGCAGGAATGTTGAGTTCCATCGGGCCGGGCCGGTTCTCGACGCCCCACGCGCCCAGGTCCAGCGCTCGGCGGTAGGCGGCCGCCGCATCGCTCACGCGAAACGCGATGGCGCAGATGCTTGGGCCATGCACGCGCGCGAACGATTGGCCGAAGCTGCCGGCCTCGGCGTTGACGACGAAGTTCACCCCGCCCTGCTTGTACAGCGTGACGTCCTTGCGCCGATGCCGCGCCACGGCATCGAACCCCATGCTTTCGAACAATCGTCCCAACGCCTGAGGATCGGGCGCGGCGTACTCGATGAACTCGAAGCCGTCCGTGCCCATCGGGTTGTCCCAAAGCGATTGCGTCATCCTTGCTTCTCCGACTGCGCGGCAGGCCAAGGGAGCGTTGGACGCGACTCGATCGACTGCGAGCCGCTCAGTCTCCCGCTCCGGTTCCCGCGCCGCAGGCTGCCTTGCGATTCAAGTATACGCGCGGCGCAGGGCCAAGGATCCCAGCGGTGATCTGTGGGTGCAGCAGCAGTATCATCGCGCTTGCTTCACCGAGTTCGCGTAGGATCCAGGGCGCGATTGGACCGGAGCTGTGTATTGCCACGCCGCCGGTACGGTTTAACGCTCGGTAGCCAAGGCAGGAAGCCTTCGTCATGGCGTCAGCGCCGTGATCGCGATGAGGAGTTTCGAATGATCGCCATCATCTTCGAAGTCTGGCCTGCCGAGGGCCGCAGGCAGGAGTATCTCGATCTGGCGGCAGGCCTGCGACCCTTTCTCGAGCAGATCGACGGCTTCATCTCCATCGAGCGTTTCGAGAGCCTCACTGAGCCGGGGAAGATGCTCTCCCTCTCCGTGTTCCGAGACGAGTCCGCGGTGGCGCAGTGGCGCGCACTCGAGGCGCACCGCGCGGCGCAGGCCAGGGGTCGTGGCGGAATCTTCCACAACTATCGGCTGCGAGTGACGAGCGTCGTCCGGGACTACGGCATGTTCGAGCGCGAACAGGCGCCCGCCGACAGCCGCAAGGTCCACGGCTGACGATTCGCCCGCGGATGCTCGGGCGGTCGCGGGCAAGCATGGTCCAACTGTGTGCCCGGGACATCACGATCACTCGTGAGTCGTGCAACGCTTCAGTCCTGCACGCTCTCGTCCAGCGTCACCGGTACCTCCTCGCTCTCGCGTTGCACCCCGAGAAAATCGAGCAAGTCCTGTTTACGCTCCATCGCGTCCGCATATCCCAAGCGCATGACGGCCCGGCAGTACCGGCGTTCGAATAGCAGATAGCTGGCGAGCGTCGAGCCGGACGAGCCGACGGCTCCGATGCCTCGGAACAGCGTGCGGATCGGACGCGGCAGATCCTTCGTGTGGCGCGCCGCGATGGACTCCAGCGCCGCGCTAGGCAGCAAGGTGAACACCTCGACCGGCTTCAACTCCAACCCGCTCTCGCGCAGCACATGGCTGGGCACCAGCGCGATCGTGCGGTTGATGCGTTGCAGGCGCTCGAGGTCGGTCTCGAGTTGGTCCAGGAAGATGCTGTTCAGCGCATGGCCGGCGATCTGCGCCAGGGAAGGATAGCCGGCAGCCCTGACCCGTTCGGCCGGCTGGCCCCATGCTCGTCCCGTCCCGATGACCAGCAGGCGCTGCGCGCCCAGATGCAGAGCCGGACTGAGCGGTGCGATCTGCCGCATCGACCCGTCGCCGAAGTACTCGCGATGGATGCGCACCGCGGGAAAGATGAAGGGCAGTGCTGAGGAAGCCAGCAGATGCTCCACTCCCAGCGTGGTGAACAGGCCGACACGGCGCGCGCGCCGCCAACCCCGCAGGCCCGGCGCACCTTGGCAGAAGCTCACCGACTCGCCCGAGGCGTACGCCGACGCCGTGATGCTCAACGCATGCAGGTGGCCGCCCTGAATGCCGCGCTGAATGCCGGGGAAATACAGGCGTTCGGCCAGCAGCCGTCCGAGCGGCGCATTGTCGAGGAGCGAGGTGGGGTTGTGGCGGCCCAAGCCACCGAGCAGAAGCGCCGAGACCCAGCGCACACCGGTGCGCATCACCCCGAGCGCGTCGGAGCGGTAGACCTGGTGGGTGCGGAACCCCCGCCACACCTGCGCCAACTCGTGGACGGTGCGGCGGAAGTCGTTGGCTCCACAAGCGAGCGCGGCGGCGTTGATCGCGCCCGCAGAGGTGCCGCAGATGATCGGAAACGGACTCGGTGCACCGGAGGGCAGCAGACCGGCGAGCGCGTGCAGCACCCCCACCTGGTACGCGGCTCGCGCCCCGCCACCGGTCAACACCAGGCCGATCGCTGGTCTGGCGGCCGCTGGGATCGGTGCGGTGTCTGGCGCCATGGCTGCGACGCGGGAAGATCACCAATCTTGAGGCGGCCTAGCGGTGCCGCGGCTAGACCGGCCCCAAGCTTGACGAGCGGACACGCGTTACGCGCCGCCTCCCCGGGCCTCCCGGACGAGGGACTCGCCGCGGCGCTGAAGCGGCAAGCGCCCGCGTACCGGCCTCGGCGAGGCGTACCCTGGGGTCATTTCGCGGCCCTGCCTGGTTACCGTCACCTCAAATCGATGGCCGTGCGCAGCCTCTCTTCGGTGAGCGCGTTGAGCGCATCGCACAGCAGGTCTAGCAGTGATACGCGGGCTCCGACATGCGCCGACCGTCCAACCCGACCACGAAGACGGCGGCTGTGCCGGCGGCAAGCAGCAATGTTTGCCGCTCGGCCTTGAGCAGTTCGCCCTCGGCACGAAGCCGCCGCGCTTCCTCGGCCGAGTCCGAGCCTGCCGGCGAAGGGGTGCCAGGAGGGGACGGCAAAGGAGGCCGGTCACGCGCCCTGCATCCGGCGGGCACCCCGTCGCGAAGCGCCAGCGCCGTTCATCCGCGTAGGCCCACCGCGCGGTCCGAGCCGGGAGCGCTACGCTCCGTTCTGCCCATCGTGATCACTTCTCTGCCGGAGTACCGAGCGTCTCGCCGAGCTGGTTGCGCACCAGCTCCACGGCATCGCGCAGCGTCTCTTCCGAGAGCGCATTGAGGCAAGCGGCCAGGATATCGGCGGCCTCGTAGGTCGACTCCGGGAGGACTTGGGTATCCAGCTTGGCGACGAACATCGCTGCCGCCCCGGTCGTCCGAAGCAGGCTGTCACGCTCGGCCATCAGCAGCTCGATCTCGGAGCGCAGCATGGCCAACTCCCGCTCGCGCTGATGGTCGGCGGCCCGCCGTCCGAGCTGGCTAACTCTTCTCTCGCTTTGCAACGCGATACCTCCTATTGCTTGATCGTGGCGACGGAAACCAATGTCGGGTTCAGGAGCTTGACGAGGTCTGCAGGACTCATGCCAACCAGGTAGCCCCGTTTGCCCCCGTTGATATACACGCAAGGTAGCTCCAGGACAGTGCGTTCCATGTACAGTGGCAACCTCTTACGCGTTCCAAATGGGGAGGTGCCGCCGACCAGGTAGCCGGTGTGCCGGTCGGCGGTTTCCGGTGCGCACGGCGTGATCGCTTTGACGCCGATCACTCGAGCCAGCTCCTGCGCGGACACCTGGCGGTCGCCGTGCATCAAGACGAGGAGCGCGTTGTGCGCCTCGTCCTGCATCACCAATGTCTTGACCACGCAGTGCTCGTCGACCCCGAGCTCGCGCGCAGACCGCGCCGTCCCGCCCCTCTCCTCGTACTCGTAGAGATGATCGGTGAAGTCGATCCCTGCGGCGCGCAGCTGCCGAACCGCCGGGGTCACAGGTGCCTTGCCCTTGGTCACTGGTCGCGTGTCAGCGCCTGGTATAGGCTGTACAGTATGCCTGCCGTCGCGCCCCAGATGTTCCAACCCTCGTAGGGCATGACATAGTAGTGGCGCTCCACGCCGTTCACGACCCTGGATTGCCGCTCATGATTGGCGGGTTCCAGGAAAAACTCCAGCGGAACCTCGAACATCTGCGCCACTTCGAACGGGTCCGGTGAGAGCCGAAACGGCGGCTCCACCCAGCCAACCACCGGCGTCACCCGGAAGCCGGTCAGGATGTCGTAGTCGGGCAAGTGCCCCAGCACCTGCACGCGGTCGCGACTGAGGCCGGTCTCCTCTTCGGCTTCTCGCAACGCCGTTGCGGCGCGGTCCGAATCCCGCTCTTCCACCCGGCCTCCGGGGAAGCTCACCTGGCCTGCATGGTCATGGAGGTGATCGGTGCGCCGCGTGAAGAGCACGCGCATCCCTGCAGGACGATTCACCAAAGGCACGAGGACGGCCGCGGGAACGACGGTGCGCCCAGGGGGATGCGTATAGCGCGGCAGCAGCGGATCATCCTGCATCTGGCCGAGACTTCGCTCCAGGCGTTCGGCGATCCACTTACGCGTGAATGGGGAAGATAGGGTGATGGCCACGCGGCACGGCAAGCAACAAGATCTCCCATTTTACGCCGCGGCTGCCGTAACCTTGAGAGACTCATCGGTCTGCTGTCCGCAGCCCGCATGACGTTCCAGTCGCACCCCGGCGACGCAGAGCAACGAGGATGGGACATTCCGGCCACGACACGGACCGGGACCGCATACGCATTGCGGATGGATTGGCTGTCATCCCTGGTGTTCGGGGCACAGGTTTCGATCTCCTGTCGGCGTTCCGCGCTCGTCCTTTGTCCTACCTCACCACGCGATACGCTTTCGGTCGCGGAAGAAGCCGCCGGTGGGACCATCATCGGGCAGCGTTGCTAGCCACACCGCCGTCTCGGCGCCCTGCTCGACGCTGCGCGTGGCCTGAGGTCCGCCCATATCCGTACGCACCCAGCCGGGACACATCGAGTTGACCAGCACGCCCGACCCCTCTGTCGCCGTGGCGAACATCCGGGTCAGGGCGTTGAGCGCGGTCTTAGAAAGTCGGTAGGCCGAGGTACCGTCGCCCATCCCGTCGAGCTGCCCAAGCCCGCTCGAGAGGTTGACGACGCGCCCGTACCGGTTCTTCCGCATCCAGGGCACGAGCGCCTGCATCAGCCGGAACGGGCCATATACGTTGGTCTCGACAGTCTTGCGCACGGCCTCCAGGGACTCCGTCACCACGCTGGTCCGGCGCCCGCCGAGCAGGATGCCGGCATTGTTGACCAGGATGTCGCAGCGCCCGTGTGCGCGGGCCAAGTAGTCGGCGAGCTCGGAAACTCCTGCCTCGTCGGTAACGTCGAGAGGGTGAAACAACACGTTGAGCCCTTGGCCCTGCAACAGCTTCGCTGCCTTCTCGCCGCTCCCCACAATGCGTGCAGTGAGAACGACGCCGATCCCCTTGCCGGCCAGCTGCCGGCAAATCTCGAATCCGAGACCTCGATTGCCTCCGGTGACGACCGCAACCCGTTGCACCATCGCAGCGCCCCACTCCGATTGCCTCTGCGCCAAGCGAGGACGGCTAAACTGCATCGCCCGCGCGCCGATAGCTATGCAGGCCGCCCTACGAACAGCGGTTCGGATTATAGCGATGCAGCCGGGGAGTCTACTGCACGCGCTGCGCCGACCCGCCCAGCAGCTCCTCTACAGCTCGGCGGGCGGTGGTAAGGTGGGGGTTGACGCGCAGGGCGGTCTGGAACACGAACAGGGCCGATTCGCCATCGCCGGCCGAACGCAGGACCTCGGCCAAGCCGCAGAGCGCGCCGAAGTGGCGAGGCTCGAGCTCCAGCGTCCGGTGGATGTCGCGCACGCACTCCTCATCGCGCTCCTGGAGGTAATACAGCGTCGCGCGCTTGTTCCATGCCTCGGAAAAGCCGGGGCAGGCGCGCAGCAGATGGTTGAGACGGGTCTCGGCGACGTCGTAGAGCATGGCAGCGATGTCCACGGCGGTGCGCTCGAGCGCCTGCGCCACCCGGCGGTGCGGATGGTGCATCCAAAGCTGCCAGATTTGATCCTCGACCGCGGCAGGCTCACAGTCCGGCGCGGCCAAGAAGTGAAAGAGCTGGTCCAGGCGTGACGGCAACGCCGCAGCCGGGCGGCGAGCACCCAGCGTGGAAACCAGCTTTAGCGTCTCGGCGTACATCGGGCACGGATGAGCGTTACAATATACTTTAAGCAATCGGGATGCCGGAGGCAGCGGCGGATGTTGCATCTGGTTGCCACGGCCAACTCCACTAGGCGGCACTTCTTCTGGCCGTCCTGACATCTCGACGTGCGTCGCACGTGTCGCACTAGGCAGACCCAACCGCGAGCTCAAGACATCCATGCCGGTTTCCAACCTCGCCCCCAAGATCGCCGTGGCCGCTGTCTTCGTTGCCTCCGCGGTCTACGTCCACCTGAGAGGCCGGGTGCGGCACAAGTTCACCCGCCAGCTCACCGACCATTCCACCTTTCTGGCGCCGTACAACGCGCTGCTCTACTTGTCTTCGGCCGTGCCGGCGAAGCCATACCTGGATGTGAGTGGCTTCCCGGAGTTGAAACCGCTGCAAGACAACTGGCAGACCATCCGCGACGAGGGGCTGAAGCTGTTCGACGAGGGTTATATCCGGGCGGCTGCGAAGTACAACGACCTGGGATTCAACTCCTTCTTTCGCACCGGCTGGAAGCGCTTCTACCTCAAGTGGTACGACACCTTCCTGCCTTCGGCTCAGGCGCTGTGTCCCAAGACCGTTGCACTCGTGCAGTCCATTCCCTCCGTGCACGGCGCGATGTTTGCCGTGCTGCCGCCTGGCGGGCGCTTAGTGCGGCACCGCGACCCGTTCGCCGGCTCGTTGCGCTATCACCTGGGATTGGACACGCCCAACTCGCCCGACTGCTACATCGCAGTGGACGGTGAGCCGTACTACTGGAAGGATGGCGAGGGCGTGGTCTTCGATGAGACGTACATCCACTACGCCGAGAACAAGACCGACAAGACGCGACTGATTCTATTCTGCGACGTAGAGCGTCCGTTGCGCAGCCGGCTCGTGAGGCGGATCAACCATTTCGTGATGGACCATGTGGTCAAGGCCACAGCGACCCAAAACGTGGAAAACGAGAAGGTCGGGGCGCTCAATCACGTGTTTTCGGTCGCATACCGAGTGCGACTGCTCGGCAAACGGATCAAGGCATACAACCAGCCGCTGTACTACGCGATCAAGTACGCGCTGCTGGGCGCATTGCTGTACGCGATCTTCGCCTGAGCCTCAGCCCAGGATCGTGGCGCCGAGCACGCGCCCGACGCTGTAAGTCACCGCCGCGGCGGCGAGCCCGATCACGACTTGTCGCGTTCCCGAAAACAGCGCACTACGGCCCGTGAACACGGTCACCGCCGCGCCGATCCCGAACAGCGCGACCGCGCTCAACGCTGCGCTCGCAACCACGCTGGCCGCTCCACTGGCGAACACGAACGGCAGCAGGGGGATCGTTGCGCCTAGGGTGAACACCAAGAACGACGACGCGGCTGCGGACCACGCCGAACCTCCCAGCTCGCCAGGATCGATGCCGAGCTCCTCGCGCGCCAGGGTGTCCAGCGCCGTGTCCCGGTTGGACATGATCTTGTCCGCCAGAGCACGCGCCTGCTCCGCAGGCAGACCCTTGGCTTGGTAGATCAGCACCAGCTCCTCGCGCTCCTCGTCCGGCACTTGCGCGAGCTCGTCGGCCTCGGTGCTGAGCTGCCTGCGATACAGCTCACGCGCGTTCTGCACCGATAGCCACTCGCCCATGGCCATCGAGCAAGCGCCGGCGAGAAGCCCGGCCACTCCAGCGAGCAGCACCGACTGCTGGGATGCCGTCGCGCCCGACACGCCCATGATCAGGCTCAGGTTCGACACCAAACCGTCGTTCGCCCCGAGCACGGCGGCGCGCAGCGCGTTTCCGCTTCCCGGCAGGTGCCGACCTTCGAGCTGGGCGTAGGTGGAGCTGTCCCAGATGCCGCGTCGCCCCGAAGACAGCCGCGACAGCAACCGCGCATGGGAGCGCTCCTGCGAGGGCATGCCGGTGGCCTTGGTCTCCGGCTGATCGTCATATTGATGGCGATCGATGGACTCCAGGCTCGCCGCGGTCGGCAGGACCGCCTCGGCTCCGAAGCGTCGCGCAGCCCAGATCAACACTCGGGTGCGCCAGTCCGGCGCGGGATCCGCGGCGCGCACGCCTGCGGCCTCCAAACGCTTGCGCCAGAACGAGGCGTGACCCTCCTCCACTTGCGCCAGCCGGCGGTACAGCTCCGCGGCGTGCGGATTCGATTCCGCCTGCGCCATCGCACGGTAGAGCGAAGCGCTGTCCACCTCGCCTTGCAGATTCTGCCGCAGGCGCTCGGCGTCTCGGCGTGCGCCCGCAGTCGCGTCGCCCATCGGGTTTGCGATTCAGTAGATGATGAACTCGAGCAGGTTCCCGTCGGGGTCGCGGGTATAGACGCTCGTCCCTTTCGCTCGGCCGCCATCGCGACCTCCGATGCGCTCTACCGGCCCCTCTTCGATTCCAGCGCCGGCCTCACGCAACGTTGCCTTCAGCTCTTCCGGCGTGCCGGCCCAGACAAAACAGAAATCCCCGCAGCCCGGCTGCGCGGTGGGACCGCGCAGGGTGAACGCGCCGTTCTGCCACAGCTGCGGGGCGTGCACATTGATCTTGTTGTCCCCGAACACGATCGAGAAGTACGGCTGGCCCTGCGCACGCCACTCGTCGGGCGAAGGCGCGGAAAAGCCCAGAGCGCGGTAGAAGCTCAGCATCTGCTCCGGCTTCGCGGTGGGAATCGCTACGTGGTCGAATCGGGCAATGGGCATGGTCTGTCATCCACGAAGTGAGAAACGCTGGGTGCCGCAGTGCAGCCACAGGCTCGGAGAGCCAACCAAGGCCAATAGAAACGGGTGCGGTGCAAGCTCAGAGCGCGTTGAGTACCTCATAACAGGCGCCCATCGTGTGGTAGTCGGTCTTGCCGGCCGGGCTCTTCTCGTCGCTGTATTTGCGGTTATCCCGGGTGAGGATGCGGTACCAGGCGCCATAGCGATGATCGACGAAGTGCTGCCAGCAATAGCTCCAGATGCGCTCGTACCAGGCCCAGTAGCGCGCCTCTCCGGTGCGCGCGCCGAGCAGCGCCGCCGCCGCGAGCGACTCGGCCTGAACCCAGAAATACTTGTCGGCGTCGCAGATCTCATCGCCGGGCGCGAAGCCGTAGTAGATTCCGCCGAACTCGCTGTCCCAGGCCTTCTCCAGCGCCGCATCGAACAGCTCCTTCGCGCGCGACAGCAACCAACTCGTGTCGCCCTCCAGATGAGCGCGGTGGCGCTCAAGGATCAGCAGCAGCTTCGCCCATTCGATCAGGTGCCCCGGCTGGTAACCCCACGGACGGAAGAGGTTGGTCTTGTCGTTCCGGTTGTACTCCCAGTCCACCGACCAATCCGGATGGTAGTGTTCCCACACGAGTCCGTTGGCCAGGGCCGCCTGGCGTAGCGTGATGTTGCGCGCCAGCGTCGCCGCGCGCGACAAGTATCGCTTCTCTCCCGTCGCCTCGAACGCAGCGATGAGCGCCTCGCAGCTGTGCATGTTCGCGTTCTGCCCGCGGTAGGGCGCAAGGCTTGCCCAATCCGCCGACGCCTCGTCGGCGTAGAGCCCGTGCGCGTCGGACCAGAAGCGTGCCTCCATGAGGCGGAACGTGTCCTCCAGATGCGTGCGCGCCGGCTCGAACCCGGCGCGCAGCGCGTGCGCATAGGCAAGGAGCACGAACGCGAGGCCATAGCAGTGATTGGTGCCATCCATGACTTCGGCCCGCCCGCGCTCGAACCGCAGCAACCATGCATAACCGCCGGTCGCCCGGCTGAGATGCGCCTCGCGCAGGAACGCGAGGCCGTGACGAACGCCATCGAGATACGCCGGCACACCGAACTGCCGATACGCCATCGCGTAGTTGAAGACGAAGCGCGTGCTGCTCACCAAGTGCCGCGTCGCCGCGTCGTAGACGGTTCCGTCGTCGCGGAAGAAGTGGAAGAACCCGCCCGAGCTGTCGATGCAGCGCGGGTGATAGAACGCGAGCGTGTGCGCGATGTGATCGAGCAAGAACTCGCGGCTGCGAAAATCGGGGAGTCTCGTCACAGTCAGCTGCTCTCTTCCCGGTGCAGCCGCAAGCGCTCCGGCACGCAGCGGTCCGGATCAGCGCTGTGCAGCTGCATCCACAACCGCGAGCGCGGTCATGTTCACCAGTCGCCGCACAGTGGCCGTCGGCGTCAGGATGTGGCAAGGCTTGGCTGCCCCCAGCAGGATCGGACCCACGGTGATCCCCTCTCCGGCCACCACTTTGAGCAGGTTGAACGAGATGTTGGCAGCATCCAGCGTGGGCATGATCAACAGGTTCGCCTCGCCCTTGAGCCTCGAGTTGGGGAACACCTGCATGCGGATCTCCTCCGACAGCGCCGCATCTCCGTGCATCTCCCCCTCGACCTCCAGATTGGGCGCCAGCTGCTCCAATAACTCGCGTACCTGGCTCATCTTCCGCGCCGATGGCGTGCGCGCCGAACCGAAGCTGGAGTGCGACAGCAGCGCGACCTTAGGCGTGAGCCGGAAGCGGCGCACCTCCTCGGCGGCCAGCACCGTGATCTGCGCGAGCTGCTCGGCGCTGGGGTCGGAGTTGACGTAGGTGTCGCAGATGAACAGCGTGCGCTCAGGCAACAACACCAGGTTCATGGCCGCGAATTGCTTCGCGCCCGGTCTGAGCCCGATCACGTTCGCGATGTAGTTGAGGTGCGTGGCGTGCTCCCCGTAAGTCCCGCACAACAGGGCGTCCGCGTCGTTCTGCCGGACCATGAGCGCGGCGATCAACGTCGTGCGGCGGATCACCTCACGCTTTGCCACTTCGACCGACACGCCTTTGCGCTGCATGAGGTCGTGGTAGCGGCGCCAGTAATCGCCGAAGCGCGGGTCGCTGTTCGGGTTGACGAGCTCGAAGTCGCGGCCAGGACGCACGCGCAGGCCGAGCTTCTCCAGCCGGGCGGTGACGATCTCCGGGCGCCCGATCACGATCGGATGCGCCAATCCCTCGTCCACCGCGACCTGTACCGCGTGCAGGACGCGTTGATCCTCGCCTTCGCAATAGACGACGCGCTTGGGGTTGTTCTTGGCGGCTTCGAATACCGGCTTCATGATCAAGCCGGAGTGGTACACGAACTGGGTAAGCTGATCGCGATACGCGTTGAGATCTGCGATCGGACGCGTTGCCACGCCGCTCGCGGCAGCCGCCTCCACTACGCTCGGCGCGATCTTGACCAGCAAGCGCGGATCGAACGGCTTGGGGATCAGGTACTCGGGACCGAAGGACAGGTTCGCATCGCCGTAGGCGAGCGCGACCACGTCGGACTGCTCCTGCTGCGCCAGCTCGGCGATGGCGCGTGTGGCAGCGAGCTTCATCTGCTCGGTGATCGTGGTGGCGCCCGCGTCCAGGGCGCCGCGGAAGATGAACGGAAAGCACAGGACGTTGTTCACCTGGTTTGGATAGTCCGAGCGCCCGGTGGCGATGATGCAGTCGGGGCGCGCCGCCTTGGCGAGCTCCGGTCTGATCTCGGGTTCGGGGTTGGCCAGTGCCAAGATCAACGGCCGGTCCGCCATCTTGCGAACCATCTCCGGCTTGAGCACGCCTCCCGCGGACAGGCCGAGGAAGATATCGGCGCCCGCGATGATGTCGGAGAGCGTGCGCGCACTGGTGTCCTTCGCATAGCGCGCTTTGTACTCGTCCATTTCTTCGCTGCGGCCGCGATAGACGACGCCTTTGATATCGCTGACGGTGATGTTGTCGACCCGCAAACCCAGGCTCACCAGCAGATCGAGGCAGGATAGCGCTGCGGCGCCGGCACCGGAGCACACGAGCTTGACCTCGGCGATATCCTTGCCGACCACTTTGAGCCCGTTGAGCACGGCGGCGCCGACGATGATCGCGGTGCCGTGCTGATCGTCGTGGAATACCGGGATCTTCATGCGCTCGCGCAGTTTGCGCTCGACGTAGAAGCACTCCGGGGCCTTGATGTCCTCCAGATTGATCCCGCCGAAGGTCGGCTCCAGGCTCGCGATGATGCGCACCAACGCATCCGGGTCGCGCTCATCGATCTCGATGTCGAACACATCGATGCCGGCGAACTCCTTGAACAGCACCGCTTTGCCTTCCATCACCGGCTTGGCGGCATACGCTCCGATGGCCCCGAGCCCCAGCACGGCGCTGCCGTTGGTGATGACACCGACCAGATTGCCGCGAGCCGTATAGTCGCGCGTGCGGGCGAGGTTCGCTGCAATCTCCTCGCACGCCGCCGCCACTCCCGGGGAATAGGCGAGCGACAAGTCGCGAGGCGTGATCAGGCTCTTGGTCGGTGTGACGGAGATCTTTCCCGGTTTGGGCAGTCGGTGATAGTCCAGCGCGGCTTTACGCAGAGGATCTTCCATGGAACTGTAACGCAGAGGCCAAGTGAGCAAGCGCCGGATTATACGCCCCGCCTGCCGCAGTCCCCTCTGCTACACTGTGCACGCCATGCAGGTTCTGTCCCGCTCGCTCCGGCTGCTGCCACGCCGGACGCTTACCGCCTTCCTGCTCCTTCTGCCCGCGCTAGCCGCATCAGCGCAGGGCGGCAGCACGCCACTCATCTGGGAGGCACGTTCCGACACCAACGTCGTCTACCTGTTCGGCACGATCCACGTCGGCGCGCGCAAGATGTATCCGCTCGGCGCCACCGTCGAGCAGGCGTTCGCGCAGTCCAAGGTCCTCGCGCTGGAAGCCGATCCCACCGATCCGTCGGCCGCGTCGGCGATGACCGCCGATGCGACCTACCAACCGCCGGACAACCTCGCCAAGCACATCTCGCCGCAGCTGATGGAGCAACTGACCAAGACGCTGCCCGCGCTCGGCCTGCCGGTCGAGTATGCACAGCTCATGCGTCCACACATGCTGGCCATGTCCATCGCGATGCTGGAGGTCGCGCGCGAGGGCTACGATCCCAACCTGGGTCTGGATGTGCACTTCGCACGCTTGGCGAAGCAGCAGGGCAAGCGAATCGTCGAGCTGGAATCGCTGCGGGAGCAGCTCGCGCTGCTGAACAGCTTCTCGCCGCAATTGCAGGAGGCGATGCTCAAGGCGTCGCTGGACGAAGTCGCCGACGGCAGCATGAGCGCCGATATCCGGGAACTGGTGTCGGCCTGGATGGCGGGAGACGCTGACCGGCTCGTGGCACAGGTCGACAAGGAGACGGACAGCCTTCCGGAGCCGCTGGCGCAGGACTTGAGGGCGCAGCTGTATGACCGGCGCAACGAAGTGATGGTGGAAAAGATCGCCGGCATGCTCAAAGGGAACGAGCCCACCTTCGTGGCCGTGGGAGCCGGACACCTGTTCGGTCCCACGGGGATCGTCGAATTGCTGCGTGCAAAGGGGTACAAGGTGACGGAGATGCGAAGTGCAGGCGTGAAGAAGTGAAGAGTGAAGGGTGATCCCCCTCACCTCCTTCACCTCCTTCACCCTTCACCCTTCATCCTTCACTCTTCACCCCCATTCGATGGACCAGCCGCTCCGCGTTCGCACCGAGCTCTACCCCGACATCGAACCATTCCAGTCGGGGCGGCTGCCCGTGGATGCGCTGCACACGATGTACTGGGAGCAGTCCGGCAATCCATCGGGGGTGCCGGTGCTCTTCCTTCACGGCGGACCAGGTGCGGGCGCCAGCCCGGGCCATCGCCGCTTCTTCGACCCTTCCTTCTACCGGATCGTGATCTACGATCAGCGCGGGGCCGGGCGCTCCACGCCACACGGATCGCTCATCGACAACACGACACCGCACCTGATCGCCGACATCGAGCGGCTGCGCAGCCATTTGCGGATCGACCGCTGGGTGGTGTTCGGGGGGTCTTGGGGTGCCACGCTGGGACTCGCCTACGCCGAGGCCTATCCCGAGCGCTGTCTCGGGCTGGTACTGCGGGGAGTGTTTCTCTGCCGCGACCAGGAGATCGATTGGTTCCTGTATGGCCTGCGTCAGATCTTCCCGGATGCCTGGCGCAACTTCGTCGACCCAATCCCGGAGGCGCAGCGCAGCGATCTCCTGACGGCCTATTCGGAGCGTCTGAACCATCCCGATCCGGCCGTCCATCTTCCGGCCGCCCGAGCCTGGAGCATGTACGAAGGCGCTTGCTCCACGCTGCTGCCCAGTCCGGATACCCTGTCGTATTTCTCCGGTGATCACGTGGCATTGGGGTTGGCGCGGATCGAGGCGCACTTCTTCCGCCATCGTGCGTTCCTGGCCGGCGACGCGTTGCTGGCGAACGTCGAGACCCTTCGCTCCGTTCCCGGTGTGATCGTGCAAGGCCGCTATGACATGATCTGCCCGATCGTGAGCGCCGATGAGCTGCATCGCGCCTGGCCGGAAGCCGCGTATGTCGTCGTCGGGGATGCGGGGCATTCGGCCTGGGAGCCCGGGATCCGCGGCCAGCTCGTCGCCGCCACGGAGCGCTTCAAGTCCCTACTCCCGATATGAGCCGGCACGGACGAGAGGAAGGACCGACCCGGGTCCGCTATACTGGCTCCTACAAACAATAACTCGCTGCCGCGCCGCGGCCCACACCGATGACCACCCCTCATACCTTGCGCACACTGCTCGCGGCAGTAGTCGGAACCCTGTCCTTCGCCGCCCTACATACGGCACCCTCCTTCGGGCAGGGCCTGAGTGGGGACGCGGTCGGAATTCATCCCGTGCCGGCAGCCGGTAACGGCCCCGTGCCGGCTCGCCGTGCCAAGACAGCGCCAGCCTTGACCGAAGAACAGGCGTTGCAGCTGCTCGAGCGGGACCTGTCCCGCTACGTCGGGAAGGAAATCAACGCGACCGACTTTCCCGAGGAGGCGCGGCGTTGGAACTGGAGCGGGACTACGCTGGTGCAGGTGTCCATGGCCGCCGATGGCAGCATGAAGGAGGTGGCTGTGCAACGCAGCAGCGGCTTCCGCCTGCTGGACCAGCAAGCCGTGCGCATCGTGCGGCGCATCACGGTGCCACCTGTACCGGAGCGCCTACGCGGCCGCGAAGTTGCCGTCACGGTACCGATTGGGTTCTACCTCAGCGAGCGTTGAGCCTGAGGCAGCCGCTTTCGGCCAGGCGGAGCGGCAACGCGCGCTGCCGATCCGAGCGCACAAGAGCCGCAGTCCGAGGATCAGACTCGGGCTTGCCGCCCTCTCTGCGGTCCTCGACGTCCTAACTTGCCGCCTCACGGAGTCTTCAGTCGCATCCCGGCGTGCCTGCCGAAGTCCCTCGATGCGACCCGCTGTAGGCGCTTCTGCAACCTGTCCGTCGGCCTGAGATGCGCGGGCCGGCCGCACTGTTGATCCTGCTGGGCGTGCTGTTCGGTCCGGCGTATTTACTCCTCTGGGAACGCCTCAGTGGTTCGGACGGCCCGAGCTTCGAGCTCACCGAGCGCGCGCAGCGCTGGACATTGCCCGACGGCACCATTCTCCACTTTGCGAAGGGTCAGGCGTACCGCCCGGTTCCCGTCGATTTGAATCCGGACATGAACCGCATCGGCATTCGCCTGAGCTTCGAGTCGGACGGTGGCCCGCCCGGGCTTCCGGGCGCGGACGACTATGAGGTCACGGTGCTTCAGGGCGACCAGGCGATCCTGCAGCGTGCGTTGCGGGTCACCGGAAGCCCCGGTCACAGCGTCACGGTCGACGCCGGCACCTTCGAAGTTTTCTACCCCGGCAGCTATACGCTATTCGTGGAAGGGCCCGACGCGCCGCACACGCCGATCTCGCGCGTCGGCGTGCGCCTGCGCAAAAACGTGGAGGCGCCGGCCATGCCCGTCGTGTGGGGCGGCGTGATTGCACTGGTGATCGGGCTGGCGCTGCTCATCGAACCCTATCTCCGCCGTCGCCGCCCCCGCTGATCTGCCATGCGCGAGGCGAGTGTTGGAGAGGCCGCGCTGCTGTGCCGTGTCCCGCCCGCGCCGATCGTGGGTCCTAACCGCATCGCATTTCCCTCTTGCATTCGTCATCCCCTCGGCAATGAGGGAAGCGGCCGGGCGTAGTCGGGTCTTCGTCTTTGTTCGGGTGGCGGGGCTGGCTCGCCCGCAGCGCCCGCGGCGTCCCCGGAGTGAGCCGGGTTGTGGTCGCGGCCGCGTGAGCCGTGCGCGTTGCGCTCAGCCCGTCTTGACAGGCTTGGTTGTTCTGCGCCAGTGTGAGCGCTGTGCCGAGGTCAAGCCGAATGCCAACCCCGATCCCGCCCGTCCTGCGCAGCTACATCGAAGGGCTCAAAGCGCACGACGTGGACCGCATCGCGGAGACGGTGTCGGACGATCTCGCCTTCGTGTCCGCGCACCGCACGCTCACGAAGCCCGAGTTCCTGCGCATGCTGACCGCGCTGTACACCGGGTTCCCCGACTGGACCTACGACCACGATCCGGTCGAGGTGCACGCAGATCGCTACGCGGTCAAGTGGCGTCAAAGTGGCACGCACACGGGGCTATTCGCCATGCCCGGCATGGCACCGGTAGGACCGACCGGGCGCAAAGTGATCATCCCCGAGCACTATTTCTACTATCGCGTAGTGGGCGACAAGATCGTCATGATCCAGCCTGAGGTGGTGCCCGGAGGCGCCCCGCGCGGCATCCTGGAGCAGATCGGCGTCGAGTTGCCGCCGCTTTGAAGCCGCTTCGACGCGAGTCTGCATCGGGCATGCCCCGACGCCTGAGCAACGGCGCGCCGTCTCTCGGCGTCAGCGGAAGTGGTACTGGAAGACGAGGGTGCCATAGTTCAGCCCATCGTTGGGCTCCTCGATGCGGCCATTGGATACGTGCTGGAGGCGGAAGCTCAGCTCATATTGGCCCCGATCGCCGAACTGGACACCCGGTCCCAAGAACTCGCCGAATTGAAACACCGTGCTGAACTGGCGCGTGCGGTTGATGCGGGGCTCCGTGATCAAGTGGACGCCCAACCCGATGTCGAGGAACACGCGCGGGAACGTGTTCGTTGCGGATTGCAGCCGCAACACCGGCGTGGCGCTCAGGTCCCAGAGGTTCGCGACGACCGCCTCGGCCTGGGTACCGTGCCAGTGATCGATGCGCAGAAGCAGGTTCTGCACCGCCTGGAAATGCGGGCCTAGGTTCCAGGTGTAGAGATCATCCCACCCGAGGCCCACTCCCCAAACCCCGACCGAATCGCCTCCGCCGACTTCGACCGACCCAAACGTGCCACACTCGGTGGGCGGGGCAGCGGCGGCTAGCGCCATAACGAGCAGCCAGACGAGCAGGCGTGCCGCGCGCGTGCGCATCGCCGCCTCGAGCGCCTCCCTGCTGCTGCGTCGCGTAGCGCCTGCACGTTCGCAATCCGGCTCGAGTGCGGGAATGCTCCGCCGCCGACCGAGCCGGCTGGACTGCGCACATGCGCCGGGAAACGCGGTAGCATTTCCACCGACGCCGATCGTGGCGCTTTTCCAGCGTTCCAGCCCCAGAGCTCCCGCTATGACCGACCTATCCGATGTTCGCGACATGACCACTTCCGGCCATTGGGCCGTGCTGCCGGAGGACCCTGACCCCGCGGAGACCAAGGAGTGGCTGGATGCGCTCACCGCGATCATCCAGAGCGAGGGGCGCGAGCGCGCACACTTCATCCTGCGCCGGCTGCTCGACCATGCCCGGACCGAGCGCGTGCCGCTGCCGCCAGTGCTCAACACGCCTTACTGCAATACCGTCACGCTCGCCGACCAGCCGCAGTTCCCGGGTCATCTGGAGCTCGAGGCCCGCGTGCTGGGCCTGGTGCGCTGGAACGCGCTGGCGATGGTGGTGCGCGCCAACAAGATCTCCGCCGAGCTGGGCGGACACATCGCCACGTATGCTTCCGGCGCCGATCTGTTCGAGGTGGGCTTCAATCATTTCTTCCGCGCCGGGCAGCAAGGAGACCTGATCTACTTCCAGCCGCACGCCGCCCCCGGAGTGTACGCGCGCGCGTTCCTGGAAGGCCGTCTCACGCAACAGCAGCTCGAGAACTTCCGGCAGGAGGTGGGCGGCAACGGGCTGTCCTCCTACTGCCACCCCTGGCTGATGCCGCGCTTCTGGCAGTTCCCCACCGGCTCCATGGGCCTGGGACCGATCACCGCTATCTACCAGGCGCGCTTCCTGCGCTATCTCGACAACCGCGGCATTCTCGGCACGCAGAACCGCAAGGTTTGGGCCTTCGTCGGCGATGGCGAGATGGACGAGCCGGAGTCGCTGGCCGGCCTGTCGCTCGCCGCGCGCGAGGGGTTGGACAATCTCATCTTCGTGGTCAACTGCAACCTGCAGCGCCTGGACGGCCCGGTGCGCGGCAACGGCTCCGTCATCCAGGAGCTGGAAGGACTGTTCGCCGGCGCGGGCTGGAACGTCATCAAGGTGCTGTGGGGCTCGGACTGGGACCCGCTGTTCGCCCGCGATCACGACAACATCATCCTCAAGCGCCTGCATGAGACCGTCGACGGCGAGTTCCAGAAGTATGCCGCTACCGACGGGCGCTTCAACCGCGAGCACTTCTTCAACAAGTACCCCGAGCTGCAGGCCATCGTCGCCCACCTCTCCGACGAGGATATCGATCGCTTGCATCGCGGCGGCCACGACCCGGTGAAAATCTACGCCGCTTATCATGCCGCCGCCCGCCACCGTGGACAGCCCTCGGTGATCCTGGCGCAGACCAAGAAAGGCTACGGCATGGGCGACTCGGGGCAGGGCAAGATGGGCGCACACCAGCAGAAGAAGCTGGAGGACGAGGCGCTGCTCGCGATCCGGGATCGCTTCGCGCTTCCCTTGTCGGATGAGGACGTCACGCACCTGCGCTTCTACAAGCCGGCCGCAGACAGCCCCGAGATGAAGTACCTCCAGGCTCGGCGCCAGGCGCTGGGAGGATACGTTCCCGAGCGCACGCCCCAGGGACCGGCGCTGCCGGTGCCCGAACGCGCGGCTTTGGCGAAGTTCCTGGAAGGCACGCACGGACGCGAGCAGTCCACCACGATGATATTCGTGCAGCTGTTGTCGCAGCTGCTGCGCGACGCGAAGCTCGGCCGGCACATCGTGCCCATCGTGGCGGACGAGGCGCGCACGTTCGGCATGCAGGCGCTGTTTCGGCAGGTGGCGATCTACTCGTCGACGGGGCAGCTCTACGAGCCGGAAGACCGAGACGAACTGCTCTACTACAAGGAAGCCAAGGACGGGCAGATCCTCGAGGAAGGCATCAGCGAGGCCGGAGCGGTGGCTTCCTGGCTGGCAGCCGCCACCAGCTACAGCGCGCATGGCACGCCGATGCTGCCGTTCTACATCTTCTACTCGTGCTTCGGCTTCCAGCGGGTCGGTGACCTGGTCTGGGTGGCGGGCGATTCCCGCGCGCGCGGCTTCCTGCTGGGTGCCACTGCGGGCCGCACCACCTTGTCGGGAGAAGGTCTGCAGCACGAGGACGGCTCCAGCCATCTGCTGTTCTCCACCGTACCGAACTGCGTCGCCTATGACCCCTGCTTCGGCTATGAGCTGACCGTCATCCTGCAGGACGGCATGCGCCGGATGCTGGAAGAGCAGCAGGATGTGTTCTACTACGTCACTGTCATGAACGAAAATTACGCGCATCCCGCAATGCCCGAAGGCGCCGAGCTGGGCATCCTGCGCGGGATGTACAGGCTGCGCGCGGCACAGGCGGACGGCGGGCGAGCACGCGTGCAGCTACTGGGCTCGGGGACCATCTTGCGCGAGGTCCTCGCGGCGGCGCAGATCCTGGGGGCGGACTGGGATGTGAGCGCCGACGTCTGGAGCGTGACCAGCTTCACCGAGCTGCGGCGTGACGGCATGGACGCCGAGCGCCGCAATCGCCTCAACCCGGGTGCCGCGCCCCGGAAGTGCTGGGTCGAGGACTGTCTCGCGCCGAGTGAGGGCCCGGTGATCGCCGCGACCGACTATATGCGCGCGGTCCCGGACCTCATTCGCGCCTGGGTCCCTCGGCGCTACGTCACGCTCGGCACCGACGGCTATGGGCGCAGCGACACGCGCGAGCGGCTGCGCAGCTTCTTCGAGGTGGACCGGCACCATGTCACCGTCGCCGCGCTCAAAGCGCTGGCTGATGACAAGGTCATCGATCGCAAGGTCGTAGTGCAGGCGATCGGGAAATACGGGATCGATCCGGGCCGCCCCAACCCCTGGCAGAGCTAAACCGCGACACTGGGTCTCGCGCGAACCGGAAGAGCCCGCCCGGGACAGGACCGACGCCATCGCTGTGCACTCCGAGGAGCTGGATATGTCCACAGTCGCACACGAGGCGCCTGAGTTCACCCGTAAATGGGTCAACCTCGCCGATGCGCGACGCGGCGCCATGGCACTGCGCGCAAGCGACGAGTTCTTCGCCGCGAAGGAACGCATGCTCCAGCCCGAGCCTGCGGTGTTCATCCCGGGAAAATACGACGATCACGGCAAGTGGATGGACGGCTGGGAAACGCGCCGCAAACGCATCGAAGGCAACGACTGGTGCGTGGTGCGCCTGGCCTGGCCCGGGATGATCAAAGGCGTGGACATCGACACCAGCCATTTCACCGGCAACTTTCCGCCCGCGGCGTCGATCGAAGCTTGCGCGAGCGCTGCGGAGCCAGACGAGCGCGCAGCATGGACCCCGTTGCTCCCCGCCACGAGCCTGCGCGGCGACTCGCATCACTACATCGCGGTGGACGACCCGCGCGTTTGGACGCACCTGCGCCTCACCATCTATCCGGATGGCGGGATCGCACGGCTACGCGTGTTCGGTCAGGTCGTGCCGACGCTCGAGCGCGGGGCAGGTGCAGGGCTGATCGATCTCGCGGCGCTCGAGCACGGCGGCCGCGCCGTAGCGTGCAACAACGAGCACTTCGGCTCCATGTGGAACCTGATCGCGCCGGGCCGGGGCATCAACATGGGCGACGGGTGGGAGACCCGCCGCAGGCGGGAGCCCGGCAACGACTGGGTGATCCTGGCGCTCGGCGTTCCGGGATCCGTCCTGCGCGTGGAGGTCGACACGGCGCATTTCAAGGGCAATTACCCCGACCGCTGCTCGCTGCAGGCTGCGCACGTCGCCGCGGCCACCGACCAGTCTCTGGTGGTGCAATCGATGTTCTGGCGCACCCTGCTGCCGGAGCAGAAGCTCGAAATGGACCGCCAGCACTCGTTCGAGCAGGAGGTCGTGGACCTGGGCCCGATCACGCATGTGCGGCTCAACATCATCCCCGACGGCGGGGTGAGCCGCTTGCGTCTGTTCGGCACGCCGTCATGATCCTGCACATCGACCCGCTCACCCGCGAGGCGTTCGCGCCGTTCGGGGAGGTCATCGAGACCGCCGGGCGCGACCACTACACGATCAATGCGGGCCATGCGCAGCGCTACCACGACCTCGCCGAGCTGGACCTCACCGAGGCGGGGGGACGCCCGCTCGTGAACATCTTCCGCGCCCGGCCCTGGCCCTCGCCGGTGCGCATCCGCGAGATGGAACGCCATCCGCTCTCCAGCCAGGCGTTCGTGCCGATCACGCGCACTCCGTTCCTCGTGGTCGTGGCGGCGCCCGCCGACGCGTTGCGGCCGGAGACGCTGCGCGCCTTCATCACCAACGGAGTGCAGGGAGTGAATTACCGGCGCGGCGTGTGGCACCACGCGCTGCTCGCGCTCGAAGCCGAGTGCGACTTCCTGGTGATCGACCGCGGCGGCCCGCAGACGAACTGCGATGAGGTGTCCCTCGCGCAGTTCGACATCGTGCTCGGCGACCCGCCGCGCCCGCCCGCTTCACTCCCGACGCGGTAGCCGCCACCCCGCCTGGACGGTGCTCGGCCCGTCCGGTGCGGCATCCTCATCGTCATCGCCGTGGTCGGCGATCCACGAGTCCATCAGCTTGGCATTGGCGGCTGGGGCCGGGGCGAGGAACGCTTCGGCGTCGTTGCCGACGAGCTCGAAATCCTGCGACAGCTTGCCGGCTGCGCCGTCGACATTGACGCTCACCGTGCGCTGGCTCGTGCGCCAGGTGCCGGTGCTTCTCACGCCCTGATCCGAACCCGAGTAGTCCAGCAGTGTCGCCCGTCGGCCGTCCCAGTCCAGCTGAAGATAGCGGTCGCCGGAGATACTCCACCATCCGCCCGATACATCCATCGCAAGCGTGTTGCCCGTCGCGGGTTCCGCGGGCGCCTGGTGGAAGCGGGTGTACGTCAGCCATCCCACCACCGCGGCAACGACCAGCGCGCCGGCCCCGGCCCAAAGCGCTACTCTCCTGCGTCGGGCAGTCGCTCTCGCAATCGTAACGCTCGGCTCGCTAGCGGGAGCCTGCTGCACCCCCGGGGACGGATGCGTGGGAGTGGTCAGATCGGAAGAGGGCATCGTGTCTGCTGCAAGCATCGATAAACATAATAGTGTAGCGCGCCGCAGCCCAGCTTGGCGGCGGGAAGACACGCCCCGCTGGCGATGCCGAGTTCAAGCGCGCGGGGCGCTGTGCAGGAAAGCGGTGCCGGCGGCGTAAGCCGGTTCACCCAGAACATAGGTAGCGGCAACCGCGCGGTCGTCGCCCAGAGTCATCAGCGCGAACAGTTTCTCGGCGAGCGTATCCGCCGTGCGCATCCGGCGCTCGAGCAGCGGTGTAGGATCGAGCCGCAGCACGACGAAGTCGCCCTCCTTGCCCGGCTCGAAGTTACCGATCTCGCGCTCGAGCTTGAGCGCCCGTGCGCCGCCCAGGGTCGCGAGATAGAAGGCGCGCCATGGCGACAGACGCTGCTGCTTGAGCTGCGCGACCTTGTAGGCCTCGCTCAGCGTGCGCAGCATGCTGAAGCTGGTGCCACCGCCGACATCGGTGCCGATGCCCACGCACATGCCCGCTGCGAGCGAGGCGTCGAAGTCGAACAGCCCGCTGCCGAGAAACAGGTTCGACGTCGGACAAGCCGCAGCAGCGGCGCCGGTCCGCGCGAAACGGCTGCGCTCCTGCGCGTCGAGGTGGATGCAATGCGCATACACCGCGCGCTCCCGCAGCAGCCCGAACCGGTCGTACACATCCAAGTAGCTTGCGCTCCACGGATAAAGCTGGCGCACCCAGGCGATCTCCTCGGCGGTCTCGGACATGTGGCTGTGGATATGCACGTCCGGATGCTCGCGCGCAAGCTGGCCAGCGAGTTGCAATTGCGCTTCCGATGAGGTCCCGGCGAAGCGCGGGGTGATCGCGTAGCCCAGCCGCTCGCGGCCGTGCCAGCGCTCGATCAGCTGCGCCGACTCCCGATAGCCGCTTTCGGCCGTGTCGCGCAGCGATCGCGGGCAGTTGCGATCCATCAGCACCTTGCCCGCGACCATGCGCAGATTGCGGGTCAGGCAACGCTCGAAGAACACCTCGACCGATACCGGGTGCACGCTGCCCAGCACGAGCGCGGTGGTGGTGCCGTTTCGCAACAGCTCATCGAGGAAGAAGTCGGCCGCGTCGCGGGCATGGGCGGCGTCCGAAAAGCGCGCCTCGGCGGGGAACGTGTAACGCTCGAGCCAATCCAGCAACCGGGTGCCATATGAGGCGATGACGTCGATCTGCGGATAGTGGATATGCACGTCGACGAAGCCCGGCAGCAACAGCCGGCCGGAGTAGTCCGTGACGCTCGCGCCTGCGGGCAGCGAGGTCAACAGATCGCGTGCCGGGCCGACGGACCGAACGCGCCCCTGCTCCAGCACCAGCAATCCATCCTCGAAGAACTGGAATGCGTGGGGATCGTCCCCCTCCCCGGGATCGGTGAGGAAGTGCAACACCATTCCCCGGAAGGCTGCGAGCGCCGGCTTAAGGGTCGTCATGGGCGTGCGCGCCGCTCAAGATGCGTCAACGGGGCGGAGTTCGAGACGGGCTGCCCGGGCAGTCAATGCGGTGCACCGTGCGAGTACCACTGCGCGATCACCGCACGCTCCGGGTCGGTCATCCCGGTGAGGTTACCGATGGGCATGGCGCGGCTGGAGGTCTGCTGGAAGATCTGTACCGCCTGGGCGGCGATGCGTTCCGGCGTGTCCAGCATCACCCCCTTGGGGGCGGCGGTAAATCCCGGCTGGCTCGGAACAGCCGCGTGGCACACCGCACAGCGTGTGATGACGATGGCCTGGACGCGGTCGAAGCCGGCCTGTGCATCCGTGCCGCTCGCTGGCGCGGTGCGTCCGAGCGGCGCGATCGCCACGCCGACCGCGACCACAGCAGCCACCGCGACGGCCGCGGGCAGCAACGGCGAGCGCCCCCGGTGACGCGCCACGAACCAGATCCGGATGGCGGCTCCGGCGACCGAGATCAGCACCAGGATCGCCCAGTTGCCGGAGTGTCCGAATGTCATCGGGAAATGGCTGCTGATCATGGTGAACAGCACCGGCAGCGTGAAGTAGGTGTTGTGCTTGGACCTCTGCAGTGCCTTGAGCCCCGGCGTGGGGTCGGGTTCGCGACCTTCCAGCTTGGCACGCACCAGCTCCTGCTGCCCAGGAATGATGACGAAGCGCACGTTCGCCACCATGATCGTGCCGAGCATCGCGCCGAAGTGGATGTAAGCGCCGCGGCCGCCGAACACATGGCAGAGCCCGTAGGCGGCGGCAATGCACAACACGGCAAGCACCGCACCCAGCGCGCGCTCGTCACGTCCGAGCGCAGATCTGCACAGCACGTCGTAGACGATCCATCCCCCGGCGAGCGTGCCCAATCCGATGGCGACAGCCGCCACCGGCCCGATGTCCGCTACGTTGCGGTCGATCAGATAGACGCTCGCCCCGGCGTAGTAGAGCAGGCACAACAGCGCGAAGCCGGAGATCCACGTCCAGTAGGCCTCCCATTTGAACCAGTGCAACGGCGCGGGCAGCCGCTCGGGAGCGACCTTGTACTTCTGCGCGTGGTAGAAGCCGCCGCCATGCACCGCCCACAGCTCTCCGGCCACGCCTTTGCGCACCGCCTCCGGGTCCGTGACCGGGAGCAGGTGATTGTCGAGCCAGATGAAATACAGCGAGGCGCCAATCCACGCGATGCCGGTGACCAAGTGCAGCCACCGCAGCAGCAGATTGAGCCAGTCGACTAGATAGGCTTCCATCGCGATTCGATCGGAGCGTACAGACGCAGCGCGCGCGGCCAGGCGCAGGAGACACACCGAACCGGCTCGGCGCAGCCCCGGGACGATACCGCCATTTTGACGCTGCTGCCTTCCCTCATGCTCGCCTCGGTACCACTGTTCCGCTATCCAGCGTCGGGATGGAAGCGCCGGCCCAGCGACGCCGGCTGGTTGAGCAGGATGGTCTTGGGATCGCGGCAGATCAACACCAGCACCACCACCGTCGCGAGATACGGCAGCATGGACAAGAACTCGGACGGCACGGCGAGCCCCAGGCCCTGCGCGTGGAACTGCAGGATCGTCACTCCGCCGAACAGGTACGCGCCGAGTACCACGCGCCACGGCTTCCAGGTCGCGAACACCACCAGCGCCAGCGCGATCCAGCCGCGCCCGGCCGTCATCCCTTCCACCCACATGGGCGTGATGGCGAGCGACAGGTAGGCGCCGGCCAACCCGCTCATGGCTCCGCCGAACAGCACCGCGAGGTAACGGATGGCGACGACCGGGTACCCGATCGCGTGGGCACATGCAGGCGACTCACCGATGGCGCGGACCAACAACCCGCCGCGCGCGCGCCCGAGGTACCACTCCAGGACGATGAACAGCGCAATCGAGCCGTAGACCAAGGGGTCGAAACGGAACAGCAACGGGCCCACCAGCGGCAAGTCGCTGAGGACGGGGAGCGAGATGCCCTTCAGCCCGGTGACCACCGCGCCGACGAAGCCGCGCCCCAGGAACGCGCTCAAGCCTACGCCGAAGAGCGTGAGGGCGAGTCCGGTCGCCACCTGGTTCGCCTGCAGCGTCAGCGTGAGGAAGCCGAACAGCAGCGAGAGCAGCATCCCCGCACCCATGCCGGCCGCGAAGCCGAGCGCGAGGCTGCCGGTCTGCGTCGCGACCGCGAATCCTGCGACCGCGCCGGTGAGCATCATGCCTTCCACCCCCAGGTTCAGCACGCCCGCGCGCTCGACCATCAGCTCCCCCAAGCTGGCATAGATGAGCGGTGTGGCCGCGCCGACGGTACTCGCGAGAAAAGCGATCATGTAGCCGGTCATCATGCCGCTCTCTCCGTTGCCGCAACGCCTGTGGAGCGGCCCGGTGCCGGGTGCCTCGCGACCGACTTGATCCGGAACTGGATGAACAGGTCGGCCGCCAGCAGAAAGAACAGCAGCATGCCCTGGAACACACCGGTGACCGCCGCCGGCAGCGACATCTGAATCTGCGCCGTCTCGCCGCCGATGTAGAGCAGCGACATGAGCAGACTGGCAAGCACCACGCCCAGCGGGTGCAGCCGCCCGACGAAGGCGACGATGATGGCGGCGAAGCCATAGCCGGGCGACACCGACGGCTGCAATTGGCCGATCGGGCCAGCCACCTCCGCGATGCCGGCGAGCCCCGCGGTAGCGCCCGAGATCAGCAGGGTGAGCCAGATGTTGCGCTTCTCGCTGAAGCCGGCGTAGGAAGCCGCGCCCGGCGCCAGGCCGCTGACTTTGAGACGAAACCCGGCAAAGGTCTTCTCCGCGAACACCCACGACAGCGCGGCCAGCAGGAGAGCGAACACGAAAGCCCAGTTTGTGCGTATGCCATCGGCGAGAACCGGCAGCAGCGCCGCGTCCTGGAACATCCGCGATTGCGGGAAGTTGTAGCCGGCGGGATCGCGCCAGGGGCCGTGCACGAGATAGCTCAGGAGCAGCCGGGCAACGTACACCAGCATGAGGCTCACGAGGATCTCGTTGGTGTGAAAACGCGTGCGCAGCAACGCCGGAATCGTCGCCCACGCCATGCCGCCAGCCATGCCACCCAGCAGCATCAGCGGCAGCAACCAGCTTCCCTGCGCCTCGCTGAAATGCAGCGCGACGCCGCCGCCGACGATCGCACCGATCACGAGCTGTCCTTCGGCGCCGATGTTCCAGACGTTGGCGCGGAATCCGAGCGCGAGCCCGGTCGCGCACAGGATGAGCGGGGTCGCCTTGAGCAGCAGCTCACCCACGCCATAGCGCGTCTCGACCGGCTTGACGAAGAAGACTTGGAAAGCCTGCACCGGATCTTTGCCTAGCAGCGAGAACAGCAGGTACCCGCTGGCGAGCGTGAGCACTACCGCGATCAGCGGCGAGGCGTACGCCATGGGCCGCGACGGCTCCGGGCGCGGCTCAAGCTTCCACATCGATCGCCTCTGCCGGCGCGTCGTCGAACTTCCCGCTCATCCAAGCGCCGATGCGTTCCACGGTGGCCTGCGCGGTGGGCAACGCCGCCGAGACCCGGCCGTTGGCGATCACCGCGATGCGGTCGCTCACCATGAACAGCTCCTCCAGCTCCTCGGAGATCACCAATACGGCGACGCCGCGGTCGCGCAGATCGATGAGCGCCTGTCGGATCAGCCTCGTCGCGCCGATGTCCACGCCCCAGGTGGGTTGCGCGGCCACGATCACCTGCGGGTTGAGCATCGTCTCGCGCCCGACGATGAACTTCTGCAGGTTACCGCCGGAGAGGCTGGAGGCGATGGCTTCCTCGCTGCCGCACTTGACGTTGAAGCGCTCGATCACGGAGCGCGCGAATCCACGCATCGTCGCATCCCGGATGAAGCCCCGGCGGACCATGCCCCGGCCGCTGCCGGTGAGCAGCGCGTTCGCGGCCAGGCTCAGGGCGGGAACCGCACCGCGGCCGAGCCGCTCTTCGGGCACGAAGCTCAAGCCCAGGCGCCGCCGGCGCGCGGGATCGAGATTGCCCGCCGGCTCGCCCACCAGACGGATGCTCTGCGCGGACGCGAGCGTCTCGCCCGATAGGGCCGCCAGCAGCTCTTTCTGGCCATTGCCGGACACGCCCGCGAGCCCCACGATCTCACCGCCGCGGACCCCGAGGCTCACCTCCCGCAGGGTCACGCCGAACGGATCCAGCGTGGGCAGCCACAGCCGCTCGATCTCCAGCTTCAGCTCGCCGGGCGTGCGCGGCTGAAGATGGCATTCGGGCAACTCGCTGCCGATCATCATGCGCGCCAACGCCGCCGCGCTCTCCTGCCGCGGATCGGCGGTCCCGGTAACCCGCCCGCCGCGCAGCACCGTGGCGGCATCGCACAGCGCCCGGATCTCATCCAGCTTGTGGCTGATGTAGAGGATGCTGCAGCCCTCCCGGGCGAGCCGGCGCAAGGTCTCGAACAGCCTTTCCACGGCCTGCGGAGTGAGCACTGACGTGGGCTCGTCCATGATCAGAAGCTTGGGCTGCTGCAGCAGGCAGCGCACGATCTCCACGCGCTGCCGCTCGCCGACCGACATGCTGTGCACCAGGCGTTCCGGGTCGATGGGCAGGCCGTAGCTCTGGGACACGGCGCGGATGCGGGAGGCAAGCTCGTCCGGCGCCACGCGCTCGTCGAGCGCCAGCGCGATGTTCTCCGCGACGGTCAGCGTCTCGAATAGCGAGAAATGCTGAAAGACCATGCCGATGCCCAGGCGCCGCGCCTGCGCCGGAGTGGCGACCTCGACCCGGCTGCCCTGCCAGAGCATCTCGCCTGCATCCGGCTTCACCACGCCGTAGATGATCTTCATCAGCGTGCTCTTGCCGGCGCCGTTCTCGCCTAACACGGCGTGGATCTCGCCTGGCGCGACCTCCAGATCGATGCAGTCGTTGGCGACCACCGCCGGGTAGCGCTTGGTGATCCCGCGCAGCGCAAGCCGTGGCGCGACGTCGGGCTCTGGGTTCCGTTGCATCAGGTCAACCCCTCGACGAAACGCCCACCGCGCGCAGGGACGGACGACGCAGAGCGCGCCGTGCACGAAACACCTCGCGCTGCGTGCCGGCAGACCTTACGCGTTCGTCCCGAGGCATTATGGCAATGCATTCTTCTTGTTGGGCTTGCGTGCGGACTGCGCTCTGCGGCGGATCGTCGTGTACTTCCCGGCGCTTCAGGGCAGCTCGTGTTTCTCTGTGCCGTGTACCTCTGCGAAGCCAGCATGCAAGGCGCCGTGCTGGCCCTCGTGCGCATCGCGCAAGCTCAACAGCTGTGCGGCGATGGAAACGGCGACGGCTGCCGGGCGCTTGGAGGCGATGCCGGCGATTCCGATCGGGCACACGAGCCGGGCACGCTGCCACTCCCCAATGCCGTCGCGAGCAAAGCGGTGCGCAAAGCGTGCGGCCTTGGTGTGAGAGCCGATCAGGCCGGCAAAGCTGAACTCCCCGTGCCGCAGGATCGCTCTGCAGATGTCGTAATCCAACGCATGACTGTGCGTCAGGACCACGAACGCGGCGCCTGCAGGCGCGTGCACCACCTCTTCCGCAGGTGCCAACGTTTGGAGAGCCGTCGCGTTGTCGGGCAGCGTATTCGGGAACATGCCGTCCCGGCTGTCGATCCAAGTCACGGCGAACGGCAGCCCGGCCAGCATCGGGATCAGAGCGCGGCCCACGTGTCCGGCCCCAAACACGTAGAGCGGCGTGTCCGGGGCTTCGAGGCGCTCCAGGAATACGGCGCGGCCCTTCGCGCTGACCAGGCCCGCGGCCATCCCCTCCGCCTGCATCGAACGCAACATCTCCAACACCGAGGCCTCGAGCGGCGCGTCGTGACCGAGCTCGGGCCGCAGCAGCAGGTGCCGGGGGCGCGCGCCGGACACAGCGATCGTGGCGAGCACCGCGCCGCTTTGCGCCGCTTCCGCTTCGGCTTCGTAGAGGCCGGCGAATTCGGCGTGCTGTGCGGCCTCGATGCGCTCGAACCAAAGCTCGACGAATCCGCCACAGCATTGCGCAAGCGAAGGACCGAGCGGGAACCGCACGACTCGCCATGCGCGCGCGTCGTGCAGCATCGCGCGCGCGATCTCCAGCGCCTTGAATTCCAGGTTGCCACCGCCGATGGTGCCGTGCTGCCTGAGCGCGCCGACCAGCATCGACGCGCCCACCTCGCGGGGGGCCGAGCCCAGCACCGACGCCAATGCGACACGGACCAGCGCAGGTTCCGATTCCAACGTCCGCAGCAACGCCTTCATCCAGGCGCTCACCCGCCGCCTCCCACCACCGCCGCCGCGCGCGCACGGATCGGCTCAGACGGCTGCAGCGCCGCCAGGGCATGCAGGATCGACTCGGGCGTGGCGGGCGCGCTGAGCTGCAACCGCGCACCGGGCGGGGCACAACTGGCCACTGCATCGCGAATGGCGTGGAACACGGAGATCGCGAGCATCAGCGGCGGCTCGCCCACGGCCTTGGAGTGAAAGATCGTGTCCTCGCGATTTGGCGCGCTCTCCAGGAGGCGCACGCGCACCTCTAGAGGCCAATCCCCCGCGGCGGGGATCTTGTACGTGGACGGTGCATGGGTCCTCAGCCGGCCGGCTTCGTCCCACCACAGCTCCTCGGTGGTGAGCCAGCCGGCGCCCTGCAGGAATCCCCCTTCGATCTGCCCGATGTCCAGCGCCGGGTTGAGCGAGCGCCCCACGTCGTGCAGCAGGTCGGCGCGCAGCAGGCGAAACTCTCCGGTCAGGGTATCGATGGCGACCTCGGACACCGCTGCGCCGTAGGCGAAGTAGAAGAACGGGCGGCCGCTGAGCGTCGCCCGATCCCAGTGGATCTTGGGCGTGCGGTAATAGCCGGTGGCCGACAGCGCGATGCGCGCGGCATACGCCTGATCCACCAAGGCCGCGAAGTCGATCGTCTGCTCTGCGACGTGCACCCGGTCCGCCTCGAACCGCACGCTCGCGGGCGGCACCCGATATCTCTCCACTGCAAAAGCGGTCAGGCGCTCCTTGATCGCGCGCGCCGCGGCCTGCGCCGCCTTGCCGTTCAGATCGCTGCCGGACGAGGCGGCCGTGGCGGAGGTATTGGGCACTTTGCTGGTGTCGGTGGCGCAGCTGCGCACCCGCCCGATCCCGACTCCCAGCTCGGTCGCCACGACCTGTTCGACCTTGGTGTACAACCCCTGGCCCATCTCGGTGCCGCCGTGATTGACGAGCACGCTGCCGTCGGTGTAGACGTGGACCAGCGCGCCGGCCTGGTTGTATTGCGTGGCGTTGAAGGAGATGCCGAACTTGACCGGGGTGAGCGCGATGCCGCGCTTGATCACCGGACTGGTGGCGTTGAATTGCGCGATCCGGCTGCGCCGCTCACCGTACTGGCTGCTCGCCTCCAGTTCGTCCACGATGCGTTCGATGACGTTGTCTTCGACTGTCATCTGGTAGTGGGTGACGTTGCGCTCGCTCGTGCCGTAGAAGTTGGCGCGGCGCACCTCGAGCGGATCGCGGCGCAGGTGCCGTGCGATGTCGTCGATCACGGCCTCGATCGCCATCATCCCCTGCGGACCCCCGAAACCGCGAAAGGCGGTGTTGGATGTCGTATTCGTCCGGCAGCGGTGGGACACGACCTCGACGTGTTCGAGGAAGTAGCAATTGTCCACATGGCAGAGCGCGCGGTCGTTGACCGGGCCGGAGAGGTCTGCCGAATGCCCACAGCGCGCAGCCAGCATCAGCTTGAGCGCCCGGATACGCCCCGCAGCGTCGAAGCCGACGTCATAGTCGACGAGGAAGTCGTGCCGCTTGCCCGTCATCAGCATGTCGGCATCCCGGTCCAGCCGCAGCTTCACCGGCCGCTGCGTGCGCGCGGCGAGCACCGCAGCCGCGCAGGCGAACTGCGCCGGCTGGCTTTCCTTGCCGCCGAAGCCCCCGCCCAGCCGCCTGCACTGCACGGTCACGTGGTGAGAGCGTCGCCCGAGCGCGTGCGCCACCGCATGCTGCACTTCGGTCGGATGCTGGGTCGAGCTCAACACCAGCATCGTCCCGTCTTCCTGCGGCAGTGCCACGGCCACCTGCCCCTCGAGATAGAAGTGCTCCTGACCGCCGATGACGAGCGAGCCCTGCAGCCGGTACGGAGCATCGGCCAGGCCGGCCTCCGGCTCTCCGCGCCGGATCGTGTGCGTGGGCAGCACGAAGCTCCCCGCGGCGAGCGCCTGGCGTACGTCGAGGATTGCCGGCAGCTCCTCGTACTCCACGCGCGCCAGCCGCGCGGCGCGGCGCGCAGCGGCGTAGGACGTCGCGGCTACGCCGAACAGCGCCTGCCCCGCGAATCGCACCAGCGTATCGGCGAAGATCGGATCGTCGTGCAGGATCGCACCGAAGTTGTTCTGGGCCGGCACGTCCGCGCCGGTGGCTACGTCGACGACTCCGGCGCATGCGCGCACCGCACTCAAGTCCAGCGAGCGGATGCGCGCGTGCGCCACAGTGCTCATGCCGAGCGCCGCGTGCAGGGTGTTCGCGGGCAGAGCGACGTCGTCGGTGTAGACGGCTTCCCCGCTCACGTGCAGGTGCGCGCTCTCGTGCGGCAGGGGCTGCCCGGCGATCGTCTCGTGCAGCGGCTCGGACATCGGCTTAGGCCGGGGCCACCTGCGCCACCCGCAGGGGGTGGCCGGCAGGTTGGTGCTCGAGGAAGAACCGTGTGAGCAGGTTCTGGGCGATCTGCATCCGGTACTCGCGACTCGCCCGCATGTCGGAGATCGGTGCGTAGTCCTGCGGGAGCGCCCGCAAAGCCGCTGCGACGCTCTCGCGCGTCCACGGGTTGCCGATGAGCGCGGCTTCGGTATGCCGCGCGCGCTGCGGAACCGCCGCCATGCCGCCATAAGCGATGCGTGCCGCGGCGATCCGCCCGTCGGCGAGATCCAGCGCATAGCCCCCACACACCGCCGAGATGTCCTGGTCCACGCGCTTCGATACTTTGTAGCTCGCGAACAGCCTGCCCGGCCGCGGCAGCGGAATGCGCACAGCCTCGACGAACTCGCCTGCTTCCAGCGCAGTCTTCTGATAGCCGAGGTAGAAGCCGTCCAACGCAAGCTCGCGCCGCCGATCGCCGTGGCGCAGGACGAGCGTCGTCCCGAGCGCGATCATGAACGGCATGGAATCCCCGATTGGCGACCCGTTGGCGATATTGCCGCAGAGCGTGCCCGCGTTTCGCACCGGCGGGGAGCCGAACCGATCGGCCAGCTCGCGCAGCGTGGGATAGCGCTCCACGATCGCGTCGTAAGCATCGGTCAGGCTCACCGCCGCGCCGATCTCGAGCCAGTCGCCGCTCTCGCGCACGAAGCTGAGGTCGGCCGCGTTGCCGATATAGATCAGCGGCGGCAGCTCGCGCAACTGTTTGGTGACCCACAGCCCGATATCGGTGCCGCCGGCGAGCAGGAGCGCGTGCGGGTGGTCGCGATACAGCCGCGCCAGCTCGTCTGCCGACGCGGGAGCATGGAAGCCGGGTTCACCCGCGAGCGTGAGCGTCCCGCTGCGCCGAATCGCCTGGAGCGCTTCGCGCCGCGCGCCGCTTCGCGCTTCGAGGCGGGACCAGACGCGCGGCTCCGGGTACCCATGCATCCGGCATCCGGCGTCGAGGATCGGCCGATAACCGGTGCAGCGACATAGGTTGCCTGCCAGCGCACGGGTCACTGCCGAGCGGTCGGCCGCCGGCTGCTCCAGATACAGCGCGAACAGCGACATCACAAAGCCGGGCGTGCAAAACCCGCACTGCGACGCGTGACAGTCCACCATCGCCCGCTGCACCGGATGCAACGTGCCGTCCGCAGCTTTGAGGCTCTCCACGGTCACCAGCTCCTTCCCGTCGACGGTGGGCAGAAAGCGGATGCATGAATTGACCGCGCGATAGCTAACTCCGTCCGCGGTCAGCTCACCCAGCACCACGGTGCAAGCGCCGCAGTCGCCTTCGGCGCAGCCTTCCTTGGTGCCGGTGCGCCCGAGGCGCTCGCGCAGGAATTCCAGCAGCGTGGTGGTGGGCGCGATGCCTTCGGCCTCGATCACCTCGCCGTCGAGCAGAAACCGGACTGCAGCACCCGCGGCTTGGCCCATCATCAGCTGCCCCGGTAGGTGGAATAGCTCCACGGGGACACCAGCAGCGGGACGTGATAGTGCGCGGCTTCATCGGCGATCCCGAACCGCACGCTCACGCGATCGAGGAATGCGGGCTCCGGAACCGGCACATTGAGAGCGCGAAAGTAGTCCCCGACGTGGAACAGCAGCTCGTACTCGCCGCGCCGGAACTCCGCACCCTCGAGCAGCGGGCGATCGCAGCGGCCATCGTCGTTGCTGCGAGCGGAGGCGATGCACTCGCCCGACGAGCGGCGGTACAGCTCGACGAATACGCCCGCGGCCGGCCTGCCGTGCGCGGTGTCCAGGATGTGAGTGGTGAGCTTGCCCATGGTTCGGCTGGCGCACGGCCGACCCGCCCCGAGGGGCCGGATCGGAAAACGGCGAACACAGAGTCGATTTGGCTTAGCATACAACCAAACTCCCGGCGCTTCCCCACAACCAGCCTCAAAGATGTCCGCCCCTGGGCGTCGTGCACCGCCTGCGCCGATTTTGCTTTAGGATTCGGCGGTACCGCCGCAGGACGCCGAGCCTGGACAACCCGTGAAGCCGCCCGCGACTGACTCTCCGTGCCGATCCCAGTGACCCGATCCTCATCGGACTATCCCCGGGACCTGATCGGATACGGGCGCACGCCGCCGCACCCGGATTGGCCTGGGCAGGCACGCATCGCTTTGCAGTTCGTGCTCAACTACGAGGAGGGCGCGGAGAACTGCGTGCTGCACGGCGACGCTGCGTCGGAGACCTTCCTATCCGAGATCATCGGCGCGCAGCCCTTCGCCGGCGCGCGCCACATGAGCATGGAGTCGCTGTACGAATACGGCAGCAGAGCGGGCGTGTGGCGCCTGCTGCGCCTGTTCGGCGACCGCGGCCTGCCGCTCACCGTGTTTGCGGTCGGCATGGCGTTGGAGCGCCATCCGGAAGCCGGGGCGGCGATGGCCGAGGCGGGACACGAGATCGCCAGTCACGGCTGGCGCTGGATCAACTATCACGGCGTGGATGAAGCCACGGAGCGCGCGCATCTGCGCCTCGCGGTGGATGCGATCCGGCACGTGACCGGCGCCGCGCCGCTGGGGTGGTACACCGGACGCACGAGCGAGAACACGCGCCGGCTGGTAGTCGAGCACGGCGGCTTCCTCTACGATGCCGACTCCTACAGCGACGACCTGCCCTACTGGGAGGTGGTGAGCGGCAAGCCGCATCTGATCGTCCCCTATACGCTGGACACGAACGACATGCGCTTTGCCACACAGCAAGGGTTCAACAGCGGCGAGCAGTTCTTCGCTTACCTGAGAGATGCCTTCGATGTCTTGTACGCGGAGGGCGAGGCCGCGCCCAAGATGCTGTCCATCGGCCTGCATTGCCGGCTGGCCGGACGGCCGGCGCGGATCGCCTCGCTGGCGCGTTTTCTCGACCATGTCCAGAGGCACGATCGGGTCTGGATCTGTCGCCGCGTCGACATCGCCCGGCACTGGATCGCCCGGCATCCGCACCGGCCGCAGCAGCCTTGATCGAGCATTGCAGGCGTCATGAGTGATGCGAGGCGCATCCCGTTGAGCGAGGTCAATCGCCTGGATCGAGCCGCGTTCGTGGCGCGGCTCGGCCACGTGTACGAGCACTCTCCGTGGGTCGCCGAGCGGGCCTGGCAAGAGCGTCCATTCGGCTCGATACCTGGGTTGTGGTCGGCCATGCAGCGGAGCGTGGAGGCCGCCGCCCGCGACGAGCAGCTCGCTCTCATCCGAGCTCACCCGGAGCTCGCCGGCAAGTTGGCGATCGCGGGCGAGCTCACCGATGCCTCGCGCGCCGAGCAGTCCTCGGCCGGGCTCGACCGCTGCACGCCCGAAGAATTCGCGCAGTTTCAAGCGCTCAACGCGGGCTATCGCCGCAAGTTCGAGTTCCCCTTCATCGTTGCCGTGCGCGGCTTGGACCGCAGCGAGATCCTCGCACGGCTCGCGCAGCGCGTCGGCAACGACCCGGCACGCGAATTCTCCACCTGTTTGCAAGAGATTGGCCGGATCGCACGGTTTCGCCTCGAGGATCTGGTCGCCGACGACAACGCATCTTCCGCAAGACATAGGAGCGAGACCCATGATGGACCGTAGAACCCTTCTGATCAATTCCTCGATCCTGGCGGCACTCGCCGCGGCGGGCCCGTTTGCCGCAGCGGCGTTCGCGGATCAGGAGCCGCTCAAGGTCGGCTTCATCTATGTGGGCCCGGTCGGGGATGCCGGCTGGACCTACGCGCACGACCAGGGACGCAAGGCATTGGAGAAGGAATTCGGTGCGAAAGTAAAGACCACCTATGTGGAAAACGTGGCCGAGGGCGCCGACACGGAGCGCGTGCTGCGCCAGCTCGTCGCCGATGGCAACAAGGTCATCTTCACCACCTCGTTCGGCTTCATGAACGCGACGGTCAAGGTGGCGCAGAGCGCTCCCAACGTGATCTTCGAACACGCCACCGGCTACAAGACCGCCAAGAACCTCGGCGTGTACGAGGCGCGCTTCTACGAGGGCGCCTACCTGCTCGGCGTAGTCGCCGGCAAGATGACCAAGAGCAATACGCTGGGCTTCATCGCCTCGTTCCCGATCCCGGAAGTGATCCGCAACATCAACGCCTACACCCAAGGGGCGAGGAGCGTAAATCCGAAGGTCAAGACGAAGGTGATCTGGGTCAACAGCTGGTACGACCCGGCCAAGGAGCGGCAGGCCGCGGAAACGCTGATCGCGCAGGGCGCAGACATGCTGTGCCAGAACACCGATTCTCCCGCAGTGGTCCAGGTGGCGCAGGAGAAAGGCGTGCACGCCTTCGGCTGGGACTCCGACATGACCAAGTTCGCGCCCAAGGCCCATTTGACGGCCAACACCAACAACTGGGGGGTGTTCTATATCGCGACGGTCAAGAAGGTGCTGGACGGCACCTGGAAGCCCGAGGTGGTCAAGTGGGGCCTGAAGGAAAATCTCGTGGTGATGACGCCCTTGAATCCAGCCGTCCCGCTGGACGTGGCCAAGGTGTTCGAAGACAAGAAGAAGGCGATGATCGACGGCAAGCTCACCCCGTTCCAGGGTCCGGTCAAGGACCAGTCCGGAACGGTCAGGGTGCCCGCCGGTTCCACGATGCCGCTCGATCAGTTGATGAGCTTCGACTGGTACGTCGAAGGAGTCGAGGGCTCGATCCCCAGGTAGAGCAGCGCTGCGGGCGGATCGAGGCATGCACGTACGAGGCACGGATTCGTTCCTGCCCCTGCGCTCGGAGGGCGCCCATGCAAGAGACTGATCCGCACGCCGCAGCGACCGATCTGGACGCGTTTGTCCGCGGCCTCCCGAAGGCAGAGCTGCACCTGCATATCGAGGGCACGCTGGAGCCCGAGATGGTGTTCGCGCTCGCGCACAAACACGGCGTGAAGCTCAAGTACGCTTCGGTCGAGGCGCTCCGCCAGGCATACCGCTTCCACGACCTGCAATCGTTCCTGGACATCTACTACGAGGGCGCAGCCGTACTGCGCGACGCGGAGGATTTCTATCGTCTGACCTGGGCCTACCTCGAGCGGGCGAAGGCCGATGGCGTGGTCCACGTCGAGATCTTCTTCGACCCTCAGACGCACACTGAGCGCGGCATCTCTTTCGACACCGTGCTCGATGGAATCTGGCGCGCGTTGACCGATGGCGAGCGGGCGCTCGGGATCTCCTCCCGGCTGATCCTGTGTTTCCTGCGGCATCTGAGCGCAGAAGCGGCGATGCAGACGTTGGAGCTGGCGTTGCCTCACCAGGACAGGATCTGCGCGGTGGGACTCGACTCTTCCGAGCTCGGGCATCCACCGTCCAAGTTCTCCGCCGTGTTCGAGCGCGCGCGGGCAGCGGGATTCCTGACCGTCGCGCATGCCGGCGAGGAAGGGCCGCCGTCCTACATCTACGAAGCGCTGGACGATTTGAAGGTCTCGCGCATCGACCACGGTGTGCGCTGCGAGGAGGATGCGACGCTGTGCCGGCGGCTGGCCGACGAGCAGATCCCGCTCACCGTATGTCCGCTTTCCAACGTGAAGCTCGCGGTATTCAAGCGGCTGGAAGATCACAACCTCAAACGCCTGCTCGGGATCGGGCTGCGCGTGACGGTGAACTCCGACGACCCGGCGTACTTCGGCGGCTATGTGCTCGAGAACTATCTCGCCTGCCAGCGTGCGCTTGGCCTCACTCGGACTGATCTCGTGCAACTTGCGCGCAACTCCATCGCCGCGTCGTTTCTGCCTGCGGCAGTCAAAACGAAGTGGATCGAGGAAATCGACCACCGCGCCGCCGATCCGGGCAAGTGAGGCGGCTCGCCCGCCACGTGCGAGCAAGCGACTCCCGTGTGTGAAGACCCGATCTTGGTCGACGACTGGCACCCCGTCGAAGCGAGCGCGTCGATCGCGGGCGGCCGACTGGTCGCCACGCACCTGCTCGACCGCGAGATCGTACTCTGGCGCGCCGCCGATGGCGCCGTGCGGGCATGGGAAGACCGCTGTCCTCACCGCGGCACACGGTTGTCCATCGGGCATCGGGTCGGGCAGGAGGTGGTGTGCCGCTATCACGGCTGGCGCTACGACGCGGAAGGGCGTTGCACGGCGATCCCGGCGCATCCGGAGCTTGCCGGGCGCGCCCGCGCACGCGTAACGAGCTTCCGGGTCCAAGAGAGCTACGGCCTGGTGTGGGTGAGCCTGGGTGAGCCCGCGCTGCAAGTCCCTTCGTTTCCCGAGTACCACGATGTCGGCCTGCGCCGCGTGCATTGCGGACCTTACGAGGTGGAGGCGAGCGGCCCGCGCATCGTGGAGAACTTCCTGGACATGGCGCACTTCCCGTTCGTGCACGAAGGCATCCTCGGCGAGACTGCGCGGACCGAGGTCCGCGATTACGCGGTCGGCAGCTTCGACGACGGCCAGGGCGGCCGCGGGGTGCAGGCACGCCATTGCTTCTTCTGGCAGCCGCAGACCAACACGCTGGCGCAAGGCGGGAGCGACGTCGAATATGCCTATCGCGTCGTGCGCGCCTTGACGGCGATCCTGAACAAGCTGCCGCAGGCGCAACACGGGTTTCGCGAGGCAATCAGCCTCCATGTACAACCCCTGGAGCAGGAACGCAGCCGTGTGTGGATGCTGCTGGCGCTCACTAACTTCGAGCAGACGGATGAAGAACTGCGGGCGTTCCAGGACCGCATCTTCCTGCAAGACAAACCGATCCTCGAGAACCAAGTGCCGAAGCGGTTGCCCCTCGATCCAGGGGCGGAGCGGTCCGTGCGTTGCGACCGCCTGTCGGTCGCCTACCGGCGTTATCTCCGCGAGCTGGGGCTGCGCTATGGGGTCATCCATCCCGAAGAAACCGCCGATGCGAAGGCAAGTGAAGAAGCGGCGGAGTCGATCGAACACGCACGCACGGGGATCGTGGGGAATGCCGCGAACTCCGGATGAGCCGCCCGGCGTGGAAAGCGTGAAGGCCAAGGCGTCGGATTATCACGGCAACTGCGGGCTTACGCGCTCGCCGATCCGCCTCGACCTCCCTTTGCTCTGACGCGTTCGAGGCAAATCCGATGACGATGACGCTGCCATGAGCACGCAAGCGCCTCGGCTGCTGATCGCGCACGCCGATGTGGTCGTCACCATGGACCCTGGACGCCGCGAGATCCAGGACGGTTCGGTCCTCGTCTGCGGCGATGCGATCGAAGCGGTCGGGACTCACGCGGAGATCCAGAGCTGGATCGCTGCCGATCGACCCGCGCGCGACCCACAGGAGACGATCGACGCACGCGGTTGCGTTGTGCTGCCCGGGCTCATCAACTGCCACCACCACCTGTTCCAGTCTCTCACGCGCGCCGTGGGCACGGGGCGCCGGCTTGCGCTGTTCGACTGGCTGCGGCTGCTCTATCCGATCTGGGCGGAACTCGATCCGGAAGCCGTCTATGTCAGCGCGAAGACGGCTTTGGCGGAGCTGGTGCGATCGGGTGCTACGACCGTTGCCGATCATCTGTATCTGTTTCCGAACGGGGCTCGCCTGGACGACGAGATCCACGCGGCGAGAGAGATCGGCGTGCGCTTTCACGCCACGCGCGGGTGCATGAGCTTGGGCGAGAGCCGCGGCGGGCTGCCCCCGGACCGTATCGTCGAGGACGAGCCGGCGATCTTGTCCGACTGTCGACGCGTCATCGAGACCTTCCACGACCTTGCGCCGCGCTCCATGTTGCGCATCGGGCTTGCGCCCTGCTCACCGTTCAGCGTGACGCCGGAGCTGATGCGCGACGCAGCCCGTCTGGCGCGCAGCTTCCGAGGCGTCGGCCTGCACACCCATCTCGCGGAGACGTTGGACGAGTCCCGTTTCTGCCTGGACCGATTCGGGCTGCATCCGCTCGATCTCGCGGACTCGGTGGAATGGTTGGGTGCAGACTGCTGGTTCGCACATGTGGTTCACGTCGAGAGCTCGGGTATCGACCGCCTCGCGCACGCGCGAGCCGGCGTGTGTCATTGCCCCAGCAGCAACATGATCCTCGGTTCTGGGATCGCGCCCGTGCGCAGAATGCTGGATCGACAGGTCAACGTCGCGCTCGGGGTGGATGGCTCGGCTAGCAACGACTCGGGCCATCTCCTGGCCGAGGCGCGGCAGGCGATGCTGCTGCAGCGCGTGGCGCCCCATGAGCAGGAGGCTGCATCGGCCGGTTTGTCGGCCCGCGAAGCCCTGGAGCTGGCGACGCTCGGCGGCGCGCGCGTGCTCGGCCGAGACGATATCGGCAGCCTCGAGACCGGCAAGGCCGCCGACCTGGTCGCGTTCCGCGTGGACGACCTGGAACACGCGGGCGCGCAGTCCGATCTCGTCTCCGCGCTGATCACCTGCGCGCCCGCACACGCATGGTTGTCCGTGATCAACGGGCGCATCGTGGTGGACCACGGCGCGCTCGTGACAGCCGAGCTCGCCCCGCTCATCGAACGCCACAACCAGGTGAGCCGCCGGATGCTCGAGCGCGCCGCCCGCGCCTGAGCCGGCAGGCGACGAACAGCTTCGCTCCCACGGCCCGCACAGCGCCGCGTACGCATCGCCCGCAGTATCATTGCCCCGTGCAGACCGATCCTGCGACTGAAGCGGCCTCGACACTTCGCATGGCAACGCCACGGAGCGGTCTCTACGCCATCACCATATTCGCGGCCGCACTCCTGCTGTTCGAGGTGCAGCCGATGATCGGGCGCATGGTGCTGCCGTGGTTCGGTGGGTCCGCGGCGGTCTGGACGACCTGCCTGCTCTTCTTCCAGTCGGTGCTGCTGCTCGGCTACTTGTATGTGCACTGGTCGGTCAGCACGTTGTCGCCGAGGAGGCAAAGCTGGCTGCACCTGACACTGCTCGCGGGCAGCCTGTTGGCCTTGCCGTTGACACTGAACGCGGCATGGAAGCCGACAGGCACCGAGGACCCGGCGCTTCGCATCCTCGCGGTGCTCGCCTCCTCGATCGGCTTGCCTTATTTCCTCCTCTCGACGACGGGCCCGCTGCTTCAGGCGTGGTACGCGGCCGAGCGCTCGCACGCGGCGCCGTATCGTCTGTTCGCCCTCTCCAACCTCGGGTCGATGCTGGCGCTGCTGAGTTATCCCGCACTGGTGGAGCCCAACTTGACGCTTCAGCGGCAATCGGCCGCGTGGTCGGTCGGGTACGTCCTGTTCGCTGTCTCTTGTGGTTGTCTCGCCTGGCACGCGGCACGTCGGCCTGTGTACAGACTCGACCCGGACCGGGCGCCGCAGGGACCACCGATCCGGCTGCTCGGACTGTGGGCCTTCCTGGCGTTCTGCCCCTCGGTGCTCCTGGCTGCGGTCACGGCTCATCTGACGCAGAACGTGGCGCCCATTCCGTTTCTGTGGGTCCTGCCTCTGACGCTGTATCTGCTGAGCTTCATCCTGTGCTTCGAAAGCGCGCGGTGGTACAAGCGATGGCTGTTCCTGCCGCTGTTCGCCGTCGCGCTCGCAGCCATGGCCTTCGCTGTGCTCTTCCACGAGGGACGCAGCAGTCTGCTCACGCTCATCGCCCTGTTCTCGGGCTCGTTGTTCGTCGTATCGATGACCTGCCACGGCGAGCTTGCCGGCTTGAAGCCCAATGCACGTCACCTGACGACCTTCTATCTCATGATCGCTGCGGGCGGGATGCTGGGAGGCATCTTCGTGGGCTTGATCGCGCCGCGCGTGTTCAACGCTTACCATGAGCTGCCCATCGGGCTGGTCCTGAGCGCGCTATCGGTCGTCCTGGCGCTGGACTACGTGCGCACCGGCTGGCTGCACCGCGGAAGGATCAAGATCAAGTGGGCATTGCTGCTGGCGCTGGTCCTGGGCCTGATTGGGCCTCTCGTCCGCGAAGCCGCTGCAGTACGCCACGAGGTCCGGCTGATGGCGCGCAACTTCTACGGAACGCTCACCGTGAAAGACGCCGGGACGGGCGCCAGCCTGGCACGCAAGCTCTACCACGGCAGCATCATCCACGGAATGCAGCTGCTGAGCGCGGATTACCGTCGCATTCCGACGACGTACTACACGCAGCGCAATGGCGTCGGAATTGCGATCCTGGGGACGCGATCCTCGGCGCCGCAGCGCGTCGGAGTCATCGGATTGGGCGCCGGCACGCTCGCCGCCTACGGGCGAGCGGGCGACACCTACCGGTTCTACGAGGTGAATCCTCTTGTCATCACGATCGCCCAGGGGCAGTTCTGGTTCCTGCGCGATTCCCCTGCGCGGACCGAGATCGCGCTGGGAGACGCCCGGCTGTCGCTCGAACGCGAGCCGCCGCAGCGCTTCGATGTGCTCGTCGTCGATGCTTTCTCGGGCGACTCGATCCCGGTGCACCTGTTGACGAAGGAGGCCTTCGCGTTGTACTTCCATCACCTCAAGCCGGAAGGAGTGATGGCGGTGCACGTCTCGAACAAGTTCCTCGATCTCGCTCCGGTGGTGAAGGCGGCGGCCGACGCATTCGGGAAGCAAGCCAAAGTAATCGACACCGAGGACGACGGGACAGGAGTGTCATACGGTGCCAAATGGGTCCTCGTGAGCGACTCGCCGCGAGTCTCCTCGCGCGAGCAGCCGGCGCCGGTGGCGAGGTTCCCGAGCAGGACTGGGGTGTGGACCGACGACTTCGCGAGCGTCTACCGGATTCTTCGGTAGCCGGAACGACAGGGAGCTGCCCGCGCGCCTCGCTGATCCCAGCTCGAGCGTCGCTCCCTCTGTATGCGCGCGTTGCGCGCCGGCCTTAGGGCGGTCCGCTTCGAGTGACGCACAGGCCGATGGACGCCATCCCCACCGAGCGCGACCTCCACTATCTACGCCGAGCGATCGCGCTTGCCAGCGAGGCGAAGGCCGCGGGCAAGCATCCGTTCGGTGCGCTCATCGTGGATGATGCCGACGAGATATTGGCCGCCGCGGGCAACGCCTTCGGCTGGCCGGGTGGCGATGCGACCGGGCACGCTGAACTGATCGCCGTGCGCGAGGCCTCGCGCCGCTTTCCCCCGCAGCGCCTGGCGCAGGCCACGCTGTATAGCAGCGCCGAGCCGTGCGCGATGTGCGCGGGGGCCGTTTATTGGTCAGGCATTGAGCGCGTGGTCTACGCCCTGTCCGAATCGCGGCTGCTCTCGCTCACCGGCAGCCACCCGGAAAATCCGACGCTCGCGTTGCCGTGTCGGGAGGTCTTCGCGCGCGGCCAGCGCCGAATCCTGGTCATCGGTCCGCTGCTCGAGGACGAAGCCGCTCTGCCTCACCTCGGATTCTGGAGATAGCGGCCCGGCGCCGTCCCCAGCGTCCACCGATCCGGCGCCAAGGCGCCCTCCACGACCGCAGTCCGGAGGTATCAAGAGCGTCCCCGCGGGGCCGATAACGCCTGTAGACGGGGAGTCCTGGCGCGGTTCCTGCTCCCCACTGCTCTCCAGCCCTACAGCATCCAGCCGAGAAGAGGCCTGTGCATGAAAGCGTACAGCATGCTTGCCGCCGCCGCGATGGCACTGGCCAGCGGCAACCTGTTGGCCTACGAGATCGTCGGCAGCCACTATCACGTCGAGGTCGAGCCGAACAAGTTCATCGACCAGCTGATACTGCGCTGTGAAGACGGCCATAGGATCACCGTTCCCTGGCAGTCGAACCTCGCCGATGCGTGCGGCGAAGACTTGATGGGCAACGTGTCGCGTTCGCGACCCAAGGCCAACCCACCGCACGCGGGAGAGCCGCAGAAGCCGGCGACGTCCAAGCAGCCGCAATCCCACACCGACGATTCGCCGGAGCCGGATGTGCAGGCCACCCTTGCACCGGTGGAAGCCACGCCTCACATCTCTCCGGCCACGGCCGACATCCTGAAGCAGTACGAGGTGTGCAGGAGGACGCACAAGGACAAGTCCGCCTGCGCGTCGGAACGGGACCGGGCGATGGCGAGTTTGGCCGGAGCGAAGCCAACCGATCCCGCTGCGCCGTCCTCATCCCCGGTGCCAGTCAAGAGCGTCGATGCGGCGCCCGTCAGGGACGCGAGCGCGCCGCCGCCTTCTGTCGAAGCAGCGCAGCCACCACGCCCCGATCGCGGGACCCAGGCTCCAGCCGCCAGCCAGCCGACCTCTCCGGTCACCGCCGAGCCGCCTGCGCCTGCCGTCACACACCCGGCAACCCAGCCGATCGCCTCCGAGGAGCTGGTCGCCGGGACGCCACCGTCTGCCAGCAGCGCAGCGCCTGCTCCGGCCACAACGCCTGCCGTGCCGGCATCCGAGGCAGAACGGCGTGCCGCCGCGGAGAAGAAGATCAGCGACGACTATGCCACCTGCATGCGCAAGAAGCCCAAGCTCGAGTGCGACAAGGCACGCGCAAAAGCCCTCGCGGATCTCGACCATCCCAAGCCGGCGAAACCCGCGCACCCGCAGAAGCGCGCCGCCGCGGACGGCACCGCTCGTCCGCTGGCAGCGCAGTGACGGCACCGCCGCGTCGCTCACATCCATCGGGCTAGATCAGCCGGCGCCAACACGCTAAGCTTGCTTCGCTGCGCTCGCTGTGTTGGCCTGGATGGGTTGAGAGGCCCGGGCGCCGCACTGTCAACAGTCGGAGCGATCGGCCAGCACGTCGGCCCGTCTCCGCGGCTCAGTGGCACCGAATGGATCCCGACCTCTGTTTATACTTTCCTCGTGTTGCCGTGGGATCCGCGACGGCTCCGGACAAGACCCGGACGAAGCTCGAGGATAGGGTGCAGCGGCGGACTTTCCCGTTCAGTGTAGCTATGGCCGGCTTTCGCTCAATTCCTTCGTAATTTCCCTGTGTCGCTTCTCGCTTACTCCGATTCTCGATCCTGCGGCCCGCGATTTCGCTCTGCCGTTGTGGCGAGCTTGGTTCTGTGTGCGCAGAGCGGCGCGGCAGCAACCTTCCCGCTTCCACCCGATGGAAGCGACTTGGTTGGCGAAGTGCAGGTGGTGATTGCTCAAGAGAACGACACGCTGCTCGATCTGGCTCGCCGGTTCGACCTGGGCTACGGCGAGATCACGGCGGCGAATCCGGGAGTGGACCCGTGGGTGCCCGGTGCCGGCACGCGCGTGGTCGTGCCCACACAGTTTGTGCTGCCTCCCGGCCCGCGCCGTGGCATCGTGCTCAATCTGGCGCAGCTTCGACTGTTCTACTTCCAGCGGCCGGAGCGTGGCCAGCCCGGCCAAGTGATCACGCATCCCGTCGGCATCGGAACCGACTACGCGCGAACACCGCTCGGGGAAACGAAGGTCGCCCGCAAGACGCCGAACCCGGTTTGGCGTCCGTCTGCCGACATCCGCGAGGAGCACGCGGCGGACGGGGACTGGCTGCCGGCCGAGGTGCCGCCTGGGCCGGGAAACCCGCTCGGAAACTTCGCGCTGTACCTGGGGCTAAGCGGTGGCTACCTGATCCACGGCACCAACAAGCCCTGGGGCGTCGGGATGCGCGTGAGCCACGGCTGCATCCGACTGTATCCCGAAGACATCGAGTCGCTCTACGCACAGGTTCCCGTCGGTAGCCCCGTGCGCATCATCGATGAGCACTACCTGTTGGGCTGGCGCGGCGAGCTGCCGTACCTCCAGGTCTTTCCCCGCATCCAGACGATTCCGGACGAGGAGGGCGAGAACCTCACGCCGGCGATCGCGGCGATCGCACGCAGCGTGTCGCGGCGGCGTCAGGTGGATTGGGATAGGGTGGCCGCGGCCGCCAGCCAGAAGCGAGCGATCCCGATACCGATCAGCACCGGTTCCAGCACGCTGGAAGAAATCCTGCGCAACGCGGCCGCGGTCGAGAACTAGCGCGCGCCGGCGCCGGGCGGCGCGCGGTACGCGAGATCACTTCCGCATCGCCTTCTGGAACATGCGGTCGGTCTTGGTGTTGACCTTCTGCGCCGAGATCATCGCCTCTTCGGCGAGCGTCTTGGCTTCCTGCGCGGCTTGGTTCGCGGCCTGAGCGGCCTCCAGCGCTTTCTGCGCGGTCGTGTCGCCCTGGCTGGAGCTGGTCTTCACGGTCGCAAGGATCTCGTCGAGCCTGGCCCGGTTCCCACGTGCTTCGGCAAGCGCGGCGTCAGCAGCAGCGCGCGCGGCCTTGGCTTCTTGCATCGCGCTTTGTGCGGCAGTGAGCGCCTGGTCCGCCTTGTCCGGCGGCGGCGCCGGCTTGGGGGCAGCGGAACCCGAGCTGGTAGCACAGCCGGATGCGAACACCAGGGGCAGGATGGCGCAAACGATCTTGATCCCGGTCGATGCCGTTCTCACTTTGGCTTCTCCTCTATGCGGTTGGCGCGACGTCCGGCCCGCGCCGGCTGCATGCGCTGATCTGGAACACAACGAGTGAATTCAAGCCTGTGACTGCTGGGCGTGCATGACTCCGTATCCCCTCTGCGTCACGGCGGTGCGCCCGGCGTGAACGCGAGGAGACCCGCGGCATTATAGGACGATTCACCCGGATCGTACCGTCCCGGCGCGGCGCCCGAAGGCCTGCCGCCAGCTGCTGCGCCCGGTCAGCGCTTGCTGTTGCGCAGGATCGCCGAGCGGACATTGGCGCTGGTGCGGGTCACGTGCTGCTCGAGCAGGTCGGTCGCTTTGCGCTGCTTGCGCTCGATCGCCGCTTGCAACAGCGCAAGGTGCTCTGCGTGGACGTCACGGTCGAGCGGATGGCGCGCGAGGAACAGGCGGCGGTAGCGATCGCTGAAATCGTGCAGCGTGCGGCAGAACTGCAACAGCAGCGGCATCCCGCAGGCTGCGAGCAGAGCGAAGTGGAACTCGCGATGCCGCGCCTCCCACTCCGGGATGCGCTCGCGCTTGGGCGAGCGCTGCTCCAGGCGAGTGAGCCGGTGAAAAGCGGCCAGCACCTCCCCTTCCCAGTGCTCGTCGCCGACGCGGATCGACTCCTGCAGCGCCATGCCCTCCAGCGCGATGCGCAGGCGCGTGACCTCCTCGAGGTTCTCCGGCGATACCGGCGCCACGCGATAGCCGCGCTGGTCCTGCGCGATCACCAGCCCCTCCGCGGCTAATCGGGACAGCGCCTCGCGCAGCGGGCTGAGCGACACGCCGTAGGCCGCGCGAAGCTCGTCGAGGCGCAGCCTCGCCCCCGGCGCACGCTCGCCGCGCAGGATCGTTTCGCGGATACGCAGCGCCAGGGCCGACGCCAGGGTCCCGCCGGCAGGCTGCGCGCCGTTTGGGCCACCGCGTTCCGGCTTGCCCTCGCCGGCTATGGAGGCCTCGGGTCTGCTGTGCAGCATGGCCTGAGCATAGCCGGAAAATCGCTGCTTGCCAATAAAATCGATTTTCTGAATAATCTCGAAAGCGATCGTCACGCGCACCGGAGAAAGATCCATGCTTCCGCCCCGCATCGACCCCGACACCGTACGCCGCCGCATCGGCGCGTATGCCGATCCCAGCCAGACCCTGCAGCAGCGCGCCGAGGTGTACCAGGACCTGCTCGGCTTCGTTCCCCCGCGCATCGAGGCACGCCTCAACGTCACCGGCGCGCTGGATCCGACCATGCTCGCTCTTCAGGAGCGCGTGCGCGAGCACGGCATGTACCCCAAGTGCTTCGACGTGAAGACGGCGCAGCTCATGCTGTTCGGGATGCTGCTCATGGACTTGAACGACGCCGCCACGCTGCACGGCATCGCCGCGCGTCGTGCGGGAGCAAGCTGGGAGGAGATGCAGGCGGTGATCAACCTCTGCTTCCTGTTCCGCGGGCTCTCGGCCGCCAATCGGGGCGCGGAGATTCTGGCCAACATCGCCAAGCGCGAAGAGGAAGCCGTGGGGGCGAAGAAGTGAATCCGTCGGGAGCAGTGATCAGCGCGGTCCGCACATGCTCCCGGTGTACACTCTGCCGCGCGACGCCAGCGTGAACGCTTAAGGCTACCCGTGTCCGTATCCGAGGATCGCATCGTCGCGCTTGGCGACGAGTTGTTCGAGGCCTGGAGCAACGCTCGGCAGATCGCCCCGCTCACCGAGCGCGAGCCTTCCATCAGCGTCGACGAGGCGTACCAGGTCCAGCTGCACACCGTTGGCCGCCGTCGCGATGCGGGAGAGCGCGTGGTGGGGAAGAAGATCGGCATCACGGCGAAAGCGGTGATGCAGCTGCTCAAGGTGGATCAGCCCGACTTCGGACACCTGCTGTCGGCCATGGCCTGCAGCGATGGGGAAACGCTGGAGGCGAAGCGCTTCTGCCAGCCACGCGGCGAAGGCGAGATCGCGTTCGTGCTCGGGCGAGACCTGACCGGCCCCGGGCTCACCGGCGCCGACGTGCTCGCTGCAACCGACTGCGTGATGCCGGCCTTCGAGATCGTCGATTCGCGCATCACCGACTGGAAGATCAAGATTCAAGACACCGTGGCGGACAACGCCTCGGCCGCCGCATTCGTGCTCGGCGACCGCGCCGTGGACCCGCGGCGGGTGGATCTCGCCACCTGCGGCATGGTCCTGGAGAAGAACGGCGAGATCATCGGCACCGGTGCGGGCGCGGCCTCGCTCGGCAACCCGGTGAGCGCCGTCGTCTGGCTCGCCAACAAGCTGGGTAGCCTCGGCTTGCCGCTGAAGAGCGGCGAGGTGATCCTGTCCGGCTCGCTTTCGATCATGTTCCCGATCCGCGCCGGCGACAGCTTGCACATGCGGTTGGGGGGCGTGGGCTCGGTGAACTGCAGGTTCGTCTAGGCGCATGCAGCTGTCCGAAGCCACCATCGCCGGCCTCGCGGAGCACCTCGAAAGCGCGGAGCTCGCCGGACGCGATGTCCTCAAGATCACCGACCAGCATCCGGAGATGGACTTCGAGGACGCCTACGCCATTCAGTATGCCATCCGTGCCCGCAAGCTCGCGCGCGGCCACCGGATGGCCGGGCTGAAGATGGGCCTCACCTCGCGCGCCAAGATGAAGCAGATGGGCGTGGAGGTCCCGATCTACGGCTTCCTGATGGACTACATGGGCTGCCCCGATGGCGGCGAGATCGACATCGGCCGCCTCATCCACCCCAAGATCGAGGCGGAGATCGCTTTCGTGACCAAGGCGCCTCTGCGGGGACCCGGATGTCATATCGGCGAGGTGCTGGCGGCCACACGCTTCGTGCTGCCGGCGGTCGAGGTGATCGACTCCCGCTACCGCGACTTCAAGTTCGACCTCAAGTCGGTAGTGGCCGACAACACCTCCGCGTCCCGGTTCGTCGTGGGCGGTCGGGCGCGCGACGCGGCCGAGCTCGACCTCGCCACGCTGGGCGTAGTGGTGGAGAAGAACGGCGAGGTCGTCGCCACCGCGGCCAGCGCCGCCGTGCTGGGGCACCCGGCCAATAGCGTGGCGATGCTCGCCAATATGCTGGCCCAGCGCGGCGAGCATATTCCCGCTGGGACTTTCATCATGACAGGCGGCGTGACCGAAGCCATCGCCGTCGCAAAGGGCGACGCGATCCATGTGCGCGTTCAGGAGCTGGGCAGCGTGACGATGCGTTTCGTCTAACGGGCGAGTGCCAGCGGAATGATCCGGAGGTGCGTGAAATGAGCGGAGTCGTCGCTGGAGCGCTGGTCGCGCACGTGCCCACGCTCGGCCGCGCGGAGATCACGCCCGAGTTTCAACACACCCTGGTGGCCGGAGAACGCCGGCTGGGACACGACGTGCGCACGCTTCGGCCCGACCTTTGGGTCATCGCCTCAACGCACTGGGTGTCGACCTTCCATTGGTTCGCCACCTGCCAGGCCGAGCACGCCGGCATCTGTGTCGCCGACGAAGCGCCCGACCTGATCCCGGGGCTGCCGTACCGCTATCGCGGTGATCCCGAGTTCGGCGCCGCACTGGTGGACGAGTGGAACCGCGCGGGGGTTCCGGCGGGGCGCAACGACTCTCCGCATTATCAGTGGGATTACGGGACCTTCGTTCCGCTGTCGCACCTGGACCCCACTGCCGAGGTGGCCGTGGTCGGCGTCCCGGTGGTGCTGCTATCGGATCATGCCGAGTGCCTGCGTGCCGGCGCCGCGATCCATGCTACAGCCAAGCGACTGGGACGACGTGCGGTGTTCGTCGCCAGTTCCGCGCTCACGCATGCGCTGGTGCGTGGCCGGCATCTGATGCCGACGCCCGAACGCATGGCGGCAGATGAGCGCCTGATCGGCCGGCTCCAACGCGGGGAGGTCGACGATGCGATCGGCTCGTTCGGCGAATACAGCCGCCTCACCGTAGCAGAGATGGGGGGACGGGCGCTCGCCACGCTGCTCGGTGCACTGCACGCGATGCAGGAGGACATCGGTCCGCTGCAAGGCCGTCAGTATGGCGGATATGCGCAGTCCTCCGGCAGCGGCAATGCGAACCTGCTCGTCGCGAGCCCTGCCACTCTGGGTGCAATCCAGTAGTCGTACGGCCGGATGCGCGCTTGCCGCGCCGGGGCGCATTCATCGCCTAGAGCGCGTGTGTCGAGACCAGCGCTGCCGCGCGATACCGCGTACCGGGTGTCGCGGCGCTCAGCGAGGAGCGCCAAGGCACTGCTGCACGCCAGTCGCTGAGCTCGGATCTCATCCGGCAAAGCGCGCCTCCGGCAACCCGCGCACCCCGGGGCGAATGGCGAATACGCTGCCGGCGAGAGGCTGCTTCAGGATCTCGTCGGGCGCGAGGCGTTGGCGTGCGGTCGAGATGTAGAGCGTGTCCAGCTCCTTGCCGCCAAAGCAGCAGCAGGTGGGGTTGGATACAGGCAGCTCGATGGCGCGGTCGACGCGGCCATCCGGGGTGTACCTCACGACGCGCCAGCCGCCGTACTCGGCATTCCACAGGCAACCCTCGGCATCCACGCAAGAGCCGTCGGGCCGGCCTGGATGGCTGCTGCAGTCGACGAACACGCGCTCGTTGCGCATCTCACCTGCCGCCAGATCGAAATCGTAGGCCCAGATCAGATTGCGCTGCGTGTCGGAGAAGTACATCACCCGGTCGTCCGGGCTCCATGCGATGCTGTTGGGGATGACGATGTCGCTCCTGTGCTTCGTACAGCGTGCGTCGGCGTCGAGACGGTATAACGATCCCGTGGGCAGACGCGGGCCGTCGCGCATCGTGCCGGCCCAGAAGCGCCCGGCGCGATCGCAGCGGCCGTCATTGAACCGGTTATCGGGAAGATGCTTTTCCGGCGCCGCGAGCAGCTGAAGCGCACCGGATCGCGGGTCAAGCAGATACAGCCCGGATTTCAACCCGGCGACCATGCCCTGGCTGCGTCGCAGGCCGAAGCTGCCGATCGCCTCTGGCAGCCCGAGCACTTGCACCTCTGTGCGAGCGGGATCGTAGCGCTTGAGCGCCGGCGCACGGATATCCACCCACCACAGCACCTGCTCGCGCTCGCACCAGACCGTGCATTCGCCCAGCTGCTCGTCGCCTTTCACGACGCATTCCATGCCGGTATCCACCGCCGCCTCCTTGTCTCGAGCGGCGTCGATTATAGCTGGCGGTTGCGCCGTAAGACCGGTTGATCCCGCGCTGCGCGCGTAACACGCCTCGGCATCGCGGCGGTTTTCGCTCGCGCTCTTGCTGTGCGATCGATGACAGCCCGCGTGAGGCGGCCGTCGGTCGAGCGGTCTTCGGAGAAAGTCATGACGCTGACCGGGGCAGCAGTCAGCACTGCGGTTCTGCCCGGCTGCCCGCCGGGCTGACGTTGTGCCTAGCCGGCGACCTTCACCGGGGAGTGCGGGTACGGAACGACACGCTGGCGATGGTCCCGCCCGCTCTCACGGGCGCCACTCGCGATAGCCGTCGACGCGGCCCTCGGCGTCCACGGCCTCCAGGCGCACCGGGAAGCCCCACAAACGACCGAGATGCCGCAGGACCTCGTTGGCTTCCTCGTCGACGAGCGGACGGCCGCGGTAGATCTGGTTGCGCAGCAACAGCGAGCGGTCGCCGTCGCGCTCGTAGCGGGTGACCTGGATGTCGGGCAGCAGGTTCTCGCGCTTGTAGTGCTCGGCCAGCATGCGCCGTACGCGCCGGTAGCCCTGGTCGTCGTGGATGCTGTCGACTTCCAGCTCCGCTTTGCTCGCATGGTCGGCGACGACGAACAGGCGGAAGTCTCGGATGAGCTTGGGGGAAAGATACTGCGCGATGAACGACTCGTCTTTGAAGTTTCGCATCGCAAAGTCCAGCGACTTCTGCCAGTCACTGCCGGCCAGCTCGGGAAACCACTCGCGATCCTCTTCCGTCGGCTGTTCGCAGACGCGGCGGATGTCCTGCATCATGGCGAATCCCAGAGCGTACGGGTTGATCCCGTGGTAGCCCTCCTGGTCGAAGCCGCGCTGCGTGACCACGTTGGTGTGGCTGTGCAGGAACTCGATCATGAAGGCGTCGTCGACCAGGCGCTTGTCGTACAGCCGGTTGATCAGCGTGTAGTGCCAGAAGGTGGCCCAGCCCTCATTCATCACCTTGGTCTGGGTTTGCGGATAGAAATACTGGGCGAGCTTGCGCACGATGCGCACCAGCTCCCGTTGCCAAGGCCCAAGCCGCGGCGAATGCTTCTCGATGAAGTAGAGGATGTTCTCTTCCGGCTCCTCCGGGAACACGGTGGAAGCGACTGCTTTGTCGGCCGCCGCCGCCGGCGGCACGGTGCGCCAGAGATCATTGAACTGCAGCCGCCGATGCTCTGCCAGCTCGGTGCGGCGCGCCTCTTTTTCGCGCGCCGACGGCGCCTGCGGCCGCCGGTAACGGTCGACGCCGTACTCCATCAACGCATGGCAGGAGTCGAGCACTTCTTCGACCTCCGCCATGCCATAGCGCTCCTCGCATTCGGTCACGTAGCGCCGGGCGAAGACCAGATAGTCAAGGATGGCATCGGCCTGCGTAAACTGCCGGAACAGGTAGTTGCCCTTGAAGAAGGAGTTGTGGCCGTAGCTCGCATGCGCGATCACCAGCGCCTGCATCATCAGGGAGTTTTCCTCCATGAGATACGCGATGCAGGGGTCGGAGTTGATGACGATCTCGTAGGCGAGGCCCTGGTAGCCCCGGCGATACGCCTGCTCGTGGCGGATGAAGGCCTTGCCGTAGGACCAGTGGGGATAGCCGAGCGGGAGCCCACTGGAGGCATAGGCGTCCAGCATCTGCTCCGAGCTGATGATCTCGACCTGATTGCGGTAGGTGTCGAGCCCGAACTCGGCGGCCGTCTCGGCGATCGCCTGGTCGTAGTGCTCCAGCAGCTCGAACTCCCACTCCGGCCCATGCGGCAGCGGACTCACGCTACTTTCTCCTTACGGAACAGGTCGCAGAACACCGGATAGATGTCTTGGGGCCGCGCTACGCGAGTCATGGCGAAGTTGCGCGAGTGACTCTGGATCTCGCCGTACTCTGCCCACAGGCTGCTCGCGCCCGTCTGGTTCTCGTCCGGGACTTCGATATAGGCGAAATAGCGCGCCAGAGGCAGGAGTTGCTCGCGCAGGAAGCGCGAGCTCTTGGCCGGGTCGGCACCGAAGGCATCGCCGTCGGAGGCCTGGGCCGCGTAGACGTTCCAGTCCGACGAAGCGTAACGCGCAACGCAGATCTGTTGCATCAACTCGAGCGCCGAGTACACCACGGTTCCGCCGCTCTGCGTGTCGTAGAAGAAGGTGTCTTCGTCCACCTCCTGGGCCTCATCGGTGTGGCGGATGAATACCAGTTCCACGCGCTCGTACTTGCGCGTGAGGAATAGGTAGAGCAGCGTGAAGAAGCGCTTGGCCAGGTCCTTTTTGCGCTCGTCCATCGAGGCCGAAACGTCCATCAGGCAGAACATGACGGCGCGCGCCACCGGCGCCGGCACCGCTACGCGGTAGCGGTAGCGCAGATCCACATCATCCAGGAACGGCAGCCGCGTGAGCCGCGCCTTGAGATCGTCGACACGCCCCTCGAGCAACGCCAGGCGCGCGGGGGAATGACCGGCGCGCGTGGCCTCTTCCAGCTCAGCGCATGCCTGCTCCAGTTCTTCGCGCAGCGGTCCGCCGAGCGCTACACGTCGCGCCAACGCCGTTTTCATGGTCTTCGGCACGCTCAGGTTGCAGGGTGTGCCGTCCTTGACGTAGCCGGCGCGGACCAGCTTCTTGTCCTCGGCCTCGGCCATCGCGGTGCGCATGAGGTTGGGCAGCTCGAGGTCCTCGAAGAAGATGTTGAGGAACTCGTCGCGAGAGAGCGAGAACACGAAGTCGTCCATGCTCTGTCCCGATCCCGCTTCGCGCCCGCCGCTGCCCGAGGCTCCGCCATCGGGGCGCGGTATCTTGTCCCCGCGCACGAACTGCTTGTTCCCCGGGGAGACGATCTCCCAGTCGCCTCCCGCGCCGTAGCGGAAGCCCGGCTCGGAGATATCTCTGGCGGGAACCTTGACGTCTCCGCCCTGCACCATCTCCTTGATCGAGCGCTCCGCGACCATATCCTTGACCGCGCGGCGGATATGGTCCTTGTAGCGGCGGATGAAGCGCTCGCGGTTTACGGCGCTGCGGTTGCGGCCGTTCAGGCGACGATCGATGAGGTAGTTCATATGCGGGGGTAGCGGCGGGAGGGGTGAGGTGCGCGAGGCGAAGGGCCAGGCAGCGGTGGCAGCAGCCAGCCCGCCCGTTTCACCTCCTTCACCTCTTTCACTTCGTTCACCTTCGAGTCGTCAGGACGACTTCTGCACCCGCAGGTACCACTCCGAGAGCAGGCGCACCTGTTTTTCCGTATAGCCCTTGGCCACCATCCGTTCCACGAAGTTCTGGTGCTTCTTCTGGTCGTCAGCGGAGGCCTTGGCGTTGAAAGAGATCACCGGAAGCAGGTCTTCGGTGCTCGAGAACATCTTCTTTTCGATCACCTCGCGCAGCTTCTCGTAGCTGCTCCAGGTCGGGTTCTTGCCGGCGTTGTTGGCCCGCGCGCGCAGCACGAAGTTCACGATCTCGTTGCGGAAGTCCTTCGGATTGGCGATGCCGGCCGGCTTCTCGATCTTCTCCAGCTCGGTGTTGAGCGCTGCACGATCGAAGATCTCACCGGTGTCCGGGTCGCGGAAGTCTTCGTCCTGGATCCAGCAGTCGGCGTACGTCACATACCGGTCGAAGATGTTCTGGCCGTATTCGGAGTAAGACTCCAGGTAGGCGGTCTGGATCTCCTTGCCGATAAACTCGGCGTAACGCGGCGCCAGGTAACCCTTGATGAACTCGAGGTACTTGCGCTTGGTCTCGTCGGGGAAGTCTTCCCGTGCGATGCGCTGCTCGAGCACATACATTAAGTGGACGGGGTTTGCCGCCACTTCGGTTTGGTCGTAGTTGAAGACCGTGGAGAGAATCTTGTACGAGAAACGCGTGGAGATGCCGTTCATCCCCTCGTCCGCACCGGCGTAATCCCGATATTCCTGGTAGGACTTCGCCTTCGGGTCGGTGTCTTTGAGGCTCTCGCCGTCGTACACGCGCATCTTGGAGTACATGCTGGAGTTCTCCGGCTCCTTCAGGCGCGACAGAACCGAGAACTGGGCCATCATCTCCAGGGTGCCAGGCGCGCAAGGCGCCTTCGAGAGCGCGCTGTTGCGCAGTAGCTTCTCGTAGATCCGCAACTCCTCGGAGACCTGCAGGCAGTACGGGACCTTGACGATGTAGATCCGGTCGAGGAAGGCTTCGTTGGTCCGGTTGTTGCGGAACGACTGCCATTCCGACTCGTTGCTATGCGCGAGGATGATCCCGTTGAAGGGGATCGCGGAAAATCCTTCAGTTCCTTTGAAGTTGCCTTCCTGCGTCGCCGTCAGGAGCGGATGCAGCATCTTGATCGGCGCTTTGAACATCTCGACGAACTCCAACATCCCCTGGTTCGCCAGGCACAACCCGCCGGAGTAGCTATAGGCGTCGGGGTCGTCCTGCGCGAACTTGTCGAGCTTGCGGATATCGACCTTGCCCACGAGCGAGGAGATGTCCTGGTTGTTCTCGTCGCCTGGCTCGGTCTTCGCGATGGCGACCTGGCGCAGCACCGAGGGCTGGATGCGCACTACGCGGAACTTCGAGATGTCTCCGTCGAATTCCTTAAGGCGCTTGATGGCCCAGGGCGAGATGATTCCGGTGAGGTAGCGGCGCGGGATGCCGTAATCGCTCTCCAGCACGGCGCCGTATTCGCTCGGCGGGAACAGGCCCAGCGGGGATTCGTTGACCGGGGAGCCTTGCAGCGCGTAGACCGGCTCTCTCTCCATCAGGTGCTTGAGGCGCTCCGCAATGGAGGACTTGCCGCCGCCGACCGGCCCCAGCAGATACAGGATCTGCTTCTTTTCCTCGAGACCTTGTGCAGCGTGTTTGAAGAAGGCGACGATCTGAGCGATCGCGTCTTCCATGCCGTAGAACTCGGCGAAGGCGGGGTAGCGTTTGATTACGCGGTTGGAGAAGATCCGCGACAGCCGCGGATCGAGGCGGGTGTCCACGAGCTCGGGATCGCCGATCGCGGCGAGCATGCGTTCTGGCGCTGTGGCGTAGGCCCGGGGATCCTTCCGGCACAGCTCCAGGTACTCCTGCAGGGACATCTCATCTTCCTGACCGGAGGAATACCTGGCTTTGTATCCTTCAAACAAGGTCGTCATGGCACCTCTCTCCTAAAGTCGTCAATGCATGCCGCCGTCCTCCCTACCTGTTCTTCGTCTTCGACCCACCGTTTCCAACGACGGGGATTCATTCTACGGTTATGGCAACGATTTCTTGAGCCGATCCAACGCCGGCTCGCACAATGTTCGCGAGGGCGTGCGCCTGCGCCGATCGCAAGGCCAAACTACTCAACGCGCCAGCCCCTGCCTAGTGCACGAAAGGTCTAGTGCACGAACGTTCATTCGGTGGCGCACCCGCGCCGGATTTTGATGCTCCGCATCCTGCCTTGCGCGACGTTCCAGTTCCTGCCGCCGCGGCCGGCAAAATCCGCCGGGGTCGCCGCTGCAATTCGATGGTAAGCAGCTTCCTTGCCAGAGCCCCTAAGCGGCGAATCTATCGGAAGAAATAGCGTCACTGTGGATGCGGCGGCGGGCGTGCAGCGCACCAGCGAGCGACCATGCGACCCGCTGTGGTGTACGAATCGGACAATGCGGTTGAACGGCCAAACGCAGAGTTGCGAGAGATCCGAACTAACCCGGAGGCAGCGGCTAGTTGCGTGATGCAGCAGCAGAGGGAAAGAATGCCAGCACTCGCGGCAGGTTGCCGCCAGCTGAAATAGCGCCCGGGTTCGCGTGAGCAGCTCGCCCTTCACCCCACACACCGAAGTCTAGTGCACGTGGCCTGCGGTGAGGACGAGCGCTTCAAGCGGCTCGGATCACACGACACATTGCTCACGCCACAAAGCATAGCACTCAATTGCGGTGGTACGAAAGAGGTGATGCGCTCGCTCCGTTACGGCGGTAACTTGTCGCACGCACCACAGCGATGCTCGCAGTGTCCGGGCTGATCGCCTGTGGTGCGTTCCTTAAGTTTCGCCGGTCCCGTGCAGCTCACACGCGACGCGATCATCGCCACGCGTGCAACCGCGTTGAACGCCGGTATAGTCCCGACCTCGACGGACTTGCACACGAGGCCTCCTTGTCCCACGCAGCCGCGATCCGAAAACCGGTCGACACCGCCGCGTTGTTGACCATGGTGTTGCTCTGCTTCCTTTGGGGGTGTGGCCATGTCGTCGCGAAGCTGGCCGCTCCCGGCATGTCGCTCGTGATGCAGGGCGGAGTGCGCTGCGTGATCGCGTTGGCGCTGCTCCTCGGCTGGGCCCGGCTGCGTGCCGTGCCTCTGTTCAAGCGCGACGGCTCGCTTGGGCCCGGCTTGCTCGCCGGCGCTCTGTTCGCGGCGGAATTTCTCTGCATCTTCGCCGGGCTCAACTTCACCGGGGCATCGCGCATGGTCGTGTTCGTCTACCTCAGTCCGTGCCTGACCGCGCTCGGGCTGCACCGGTTGGTGCCCAGCGAGCGGCTGCATTCCGGGCAGTGGACGGGGGTGCTGCTCGCCTTCGCCGGGATCGCGATCGCATTTTGGGACGGCTTCTCGTCGGGCCGCGCCTCGCTCGCGGGCGACGCGCTCGGGGTCATCGCGGCGCTGCTATGGGCGGCGACCACCGTGGTGATCCGCACGACCCGCCTCTCCGCCGTCAGCGCCAGCAAGACCCTCCTCTATCAGGTCGGCGTCTCCGCGGCGGTGCTTCCTGCGGCTTCGGTCGCGATGGGCGAGCCCGGATTGATCGCCTTGACGCCGCTTGTCGCCGGCAGCCTCCTGTATCAGGGCGTGATCATCACCTTCGCCAGCTACCTCGCCTGGTTCTGGCTGCTGACCCGCTATCTGGCAGGGCGCTTGTCGGTGTTCACGTTCCTCACCCCGCTGTTCGGCGTGATTGCAGGCGTCACGGTGCTGCACGAGCCGGTGCGGCCCGCGTTCGCCGCCGCCGTACTGCTCGTGGGCACAGGGATCTATCTCGTGAACCGAACGGCGCGCTGAGCGCAGCGCGGCCGGGGCGGGGCGATTGGCCCGTCGTTCGTTGGCGTTGCGCCTGCGCGCCGAAGACCGCCTGCCGACAGGTGAAGGCGGCTAACCCGACACGACTACAAAATCGAATCTGCCTGTTCTGCCGTGCTCGGTGTCCTGCAGCGCGACCAGCAGCTCCTCGCGGAACAGGAAGTCGTCTCGGTTGCGCACCTCCCCGGGAAAATAGAGTTGGGTGGTCAACACCGGGCGGTGCGGCGGCTGGACCTTCACATGGATATGGCGGGTGCGCCCGGGATACAGCCCGGGCACGATCGTCTCGAGTCGGTAGCGGCCCGCCGCGTCGGTGAACTGATGACCGCGCAACCGGAACCCCGAGTTGTCGTAGTCGCCGCTGTCGTCGCACTGCCAGAAATCCAGCAGTACCCCGGGCAGCGGCTCGCAACGCGTCGACAACACCAGGCCCGCGACGACGATCTTGCTCCCCGTCACTGCAGGATCGAGCAGCGAGTTGCGTTGCGGTGAGCGTGGCTTGAAGTATGGCCCCTCCATCTGTCTCGGCGTGAGATCGTCCCGCTCCGAGCAGGACCGTGTTGCGCGCAACTCTTCGGCCTGCGCAGGCCGCCAGGGCGAAAGCGCCAAGCCTGCGGACACGCCGCCCAGGCGACCCAGAAACCGGCGGCGGGTTGCGTCGAGCTTCGTCGGTTCCACGATGTCCTCCTCCATTGACTCGGCTCCGATGCGAAATAGTCTACGCAGATCAGGCGGACGATGCGAGACGACGCGCCAGCCGGAGCCTGCATCAGCCACGGATGCAGCACGGGGTTATTCGATGATCCACGCAAGTCACACAACAATAACGACCACCCCGTGCCCGCTCGCGAGCATAGGCGAGCTGCCGCGGACGTCCCGCGTCTTGACGCCTCGGGCGCACGCGATGATGTCGACAGGGGATGCTTGACGGATCGTTCCGCCTCGTACACGCTCCCGCAAGCGCACATGCCGGCACTGCGCTCGTCGATCGGTCAGTGGGCACCGGCGCAAGTGACGGACGCAGCCGACGCCGGCTGCTGGACTGCCAACACTGGACAGGAGTGACAGATGGCCGGGCAATCGCTCCCGCTGCGGATCATGGTATCGCGCCACGCCGCCTTCTACAGCCCGCTCATCGCGGGCGTGGCAGCGGGTTTCTTCGCCGAAGAGGGTTTCGCGCCGACGTACGCGGTGGTGCCGGCCGGAACCACGGTGGCGCAGCACATCGCCTCCGGCGAGGTCGACGTGGTGCAGTCCGCGGTGTCGGCGAGCTGGGTGGCGCTGGAACGGGGCCAGCCATCGCCGCTCGCCCATTTTGCCCAGGTCAACCAGCGCGACGGGTTCTTTCTCGCCGCGCGCGACGGCACGGGCACCTTCCGTTGGGAGCAACTCCGTGTTGGCGGGTTTCTGTACGTTCACGGTGGCCAACCACAAGCTATGCTGGCCTATGCGCTTCACCGCAAAGGCATCGAGCTCAGTGAGCTGCAGGGCATCCACCGTGGATCGACGCAAGAGATGTTGCAGGCTTTTCGCGCCGGCGAAGGCGCCTGGTTCCACGAGCAGGGACCGTATCCGCAGCAGCTCGAGACGGAAGGCGTGGCGCGCGTCGTCGCGGCGGTCGGCGAAGTCATCGGTCCGGTTGCATTCAGCAGCGTGGCTGCGACGCGTGACTGGGCTCGAGGTCCAGCGGCGCCACGCTTCATGCGGGCGTACCGCAAGGCGCGTGCGTGGGTGAACAGCGCGCCGCCGGCCGAGGTGGCGGCGCGCGAAGCGGGGTTCTTCCCAGGAATCTCGCCGGGAGCGCTCACGCGTGCGATCGAGGCGTACCAGAACCTTGGCACTTGGAGCGGGGATGTCGCGATCGAACGCGAACCGTACGAGCGGGCCCTCGACGTGTTTGCCCACTCCAAGCTGATCACGCGGCGCCACCCCTATGAGGAGGTGGTCATCGCCCCGCCCGACGCCTGACGCTCGCACCCTCCCGCAGCCACGCAGCACCAGCGAGATGGACGAGTCGCCTACACCCGCGGCGGCGTCGAGGTCGGGGAGCGCTTCGGTGCCGGTCACCAGGATCGAGGCCCTCATCGACCGCTACGACGCGCTGCTGTTCGACGCCTATGGAGTTCTGGTGCATGCGGAAGGCGCCATGCCCGGCGCGGCCGACTTGCTCCGGCGCCTGAATCGGATCGGCAAGCCCTATCACGTCCTCACCAACGACGCCTCCAAGCTGCCGGAAACCGCCGCCGTACGCTACCGCGGCTTTGGCTTGGAGATCGGCGCGGACCGCATCGTGAGCTCCGGGCTGTTGCTGGAGAGCTATTTCGCTGCGCATGCGTTGCGGGGTGCGCGCTGCGCCGTACTGGGCACGCACGATAGCCAACAATACGTCGTCCGCGCGGGCGGGGAAGTCGTGCCGGCCGATTCCGACTTCGAAGTGCTCGCGGTGGTAGACCAGACCGGGTTCCCGTTTCTCGACACCGTGGATGCCGCGATCACGACGCTGTTCCGGTTGCTGGACGCGGGTCGCCCAGTGCATCTGCTGCTGCCCAATCCGGATCTGATCTACTCGCGCGGGGTACGCAGTTTCGGCATCGCTGCGGGAAGCGTGGCGCTGCTCGTCGAAACCGCGCTGCGGCGGCGCTACCGGGAAGCCGAGCTGCCGCAGTTCGTGCCGCTTGGCAAGCCGCTGCCGTATCTGTACGAGGAATCGATGCGCCGTTGCGGCACGCGCAACGTGGTGATGCTGGGGGACCAGCTCGAGACCGACATCGCCGGGGCCAACGCTTGCGGCATCGATTCGGTGCTCGTGACGACCGGTGTCAGCACGGGCGATCTCGGCGCGATTCCCGCTGCCCTGCAGCCCACCTGGACCATCGATTCGATCGCGTTGACGGCAACGCGGGCCTGACGCGCCGGTTCATGCCACCGAGGCGTGCGCGGCCACTACCTGCGCCACACAGCAGGTTAGCTTCTTAGCATAGTCGACGTGCAGGAACTCGTTGGGCCCGTGGGCGTTCGACCTCGGCCCGAGCACGCCGGTGATGAGGAACTGCGCCTCCGGGAACTGCTTGCCGAGCATGGCCATGAACGGGATCGTACCGCCTTCACCCATCATGACCGCCGGTCGGCCGTAGAACGCCTGCGAGGCTTCATCGACGGCGCGCGCGAGCCACGGCGCGGTGGGTGGAGCGCTCCACCCCGTGGCGCCCTGGTCCGGCTCGAAGCGCACGTTCGCGCCCTGCGGCGGATCCGCTTCCAGGATGCGTTTGAGTTCCTGCGTGGCTTGCCGCCCGTCCACCAGAGGCGGGATGCGCAGCGACAGCTTCAACGCCGTACGCGGGCGCAACACGTTGCCTGCATCCTGGATCGCGGGCAGGCCGTCCGCACCGACGACCGACAAGAACGGGCGCCAGGTGCGGTTGAGAACGGCCTCGTCGGGACTGGCCACCATCGGCTTAGTGCGGCCGGCAAAGGGAAATCGCGTCAGCGCGGTCGCACCCAGGATGACGCCGGCTTGCCGCGCCTGCTCGATGCGCTCGGGCGGGATCTCGCAGTAGAACTGTGTAGGCAGGATTCGGCCGCTCGCGGAATCCTCCAGCCGGTCGAGCAGGCGCCGCGCGATGCGGAACGACGAGGGCACCACGCCGCTCGCGTCGCCCGAGTGCACGCCCTCGGTGAGCACTTCCACCGTGAGCGTGCCGGCAGCGATGCCGCGCAGCGAGGTGGTGACCCAGAGCTGATCGTAATTGCCGCAGCCCGAGTCGAGGCCGATGACCAGATCCACCGTGCCCACGCGCGCAGCGAGCAGCTCCAGGTATGCGGGCAGATCGTAGCTGCCGCTCTCCTCGCAGCATTCGATCAACCCCACGCAGCGCGCGTGCGGCACTTGCTGCTCGTGCAGCGCCAGGAGCGCGGTGAGCGACGCGAACACCGCGTAGCCGTCGTCCGCTCCTCCCCGCCCATACAGCTTCCCGCCTTCGAGGACGGGCTCCCACGGGCCGAAGCCCTCGCGCCATCCGATCATCTCCGGCTGCTTGTCGAGATGCCCATACAGCAGCACGGTGCCCGGCGATTCGCCCGGGAGATCGAAGAACAGCAGCGGCGTGCGGGTGGGCAACCGGATGACCTCCAGGGTGAGCCCGGGGAGGCGTTGGCGCTGGCACCACGACTCGGCAAGCGCCACAGCGGCTTCCAAGTGGCCGTTCCCTTGCCATCGAGAATCGAAGTGCGGTGACTTGCACGGAATGCGGATGTACTCGGTCAGGCGCGGGACGATCTCCCCGTCCCACTTTTCCGATACGAACTGCCCGAGAGCTTGTGCGTTCACAGCGATGCGCGGCATGGATGCACCATGGATCGGTTGCGATTGCACCAGGCTAGCACTGATGGCCGCTTGTCGCCTTGCATCGGGCGAGCGTCAGACTCGACGCGTCCGCTACGGGGTACGGCTTCCGATCCGGCGTCAAGGCTTCCACTGCGTTGGGCTGCAGCGCGCGTAATTGGGCGCGTACGGCGCCTCCGCTCCCAGCTCGCGCGCCGCGTGCCATGCCCATCGCGGGTCGTCCATCATCGCGCGCGCCATCGCCACCAAATCGGCGCGCCCGGCCGCGATGATCTCCTCGGCCTGGCGCGGTCGGGTGATCATGCCGACGGACATGGTGGGAAGGCCAACCTCTTTCTTGATCTGCTCGGCAAACGGCACGTTGTAGCCGGGCGCGAAGGGGATCTGCTGGCGGGGATCGAGCTGTCCCGAAGAGGCGTCGACGAAGTCGCACGCCAGGCCTTTGAGCTCTCGCGCCAGGAGCACCGTCTCCTCGGGCGTCCATCCCCCTTCGACCCAGTCGCTGGCCGAAACTCGCACGCCGAGCGGCCGCTCGGCCGGCCATACCGCACGCACCGCCTCGAACACCTCGAGCGGGAACTTGATGCGATTCCCGAGACTGCCTCCGTACTCGTCCGCACGCTGATTCGAGATCGGAGACAGAAACTCATGCAGCAGATAACCGTGCGCGAAGTGCAGCTCGGCGACGTCGAACCCGATGCGCGCCGCGCGCCGGGTCGCGTCGACGAACTCCCGCTTCACCTGGGCGAGGCCATCGCGCGTCAACGCCGAGGGCGTGTGCCAGCCGGGACCGAACGGCAGCGCCGACGGCGCCACCGTTTGCCAGGAGGATTCGCCGGGGCCGAGCGGCTTGCCGCCCTGGGCCGGTGGCTGGACCGACCCCTTGCGACCCGCATGGGCAAGCTGGATGCCCACCTTGGCCACGCCGAACCGGCGACAGAAGTCGATCACGCGCTTGAGGCTCGTCTCGTTGTCGTCGCTGTACAGCCCCAAGCAGCGGTGACTGATCCGCCCAACGCCCGACACGTGCGTCGCTTCGGTGAACACGAGCCCAGCGGCCCCCATCGCGAACTGTCCGAGGTGCATCAGGTGCCAATCGTTGGCCGAGCCGTGCTCGGAGCTGTACTGGCACATGGGCGAGACCACGATGCGGTTGGGAAGCTTCAGCCCACGCATCTCGAACGGAGTGAACAAGGCACTTGGCATCGACGGGTTCCGGGTTGGTAAGGGAGCGAGATCCGACTCGCGTCGCGGCCACGGCGAGCGGCCGCCCGCGATTCTATCAGGCGGCGCCGCCTCGAGACCGATCGCACCTGGCTCTGGCATCGATCCCGGGGCGCTGCGACTCTCTGCCGAGGGTCAGCGCATCAGGTAAGCGCAATCTCGCCTCATGCGGCGAGGACCCCGCCCGGGAACGAGATGAGTCTACCCGGCATTCCCCGGTTGAATGGAAGGCGAGGTCCAGGCCTCGCGGCGATTGCGCGCACTGGAGCAGGGCGCCTCCCGGCGCCCGCGTCGCGCGGCGGTCGTGATTCCGAGCTAGACCAGCGCTGCGACGTACGCGGTCTTGACCGCGGTGTAGAACTCCACCGCGTAGCGGCCTTGCTCGCGCGGGCCGTAGCTCGAGCCGCGCCGTCCGCCGAAGGGCACGTGGTAGTCGACCCCGGCCGTGGGCAGATTCACCATCACCATCCCGGCCTGGCTGTTGCGGCGGAAATGCGCGGCGTGCTTGAGCGAGCTGGTGACGATCCCCGAGGCCAGCCCGAAGGCGGTGTCGTTAGCCAACGCCAGCGCTTCGTCATAGTCCTTCGCCGGAATCACGCTCGCGACGGGCCCGAAGATCTCCTCGCGATTGACGCGCATGGCGTTGTTGGTGTCGGTGAACAGCGCGGGCTCGAGGTAGAAACCCTCCTTCTCGCGCTTGAGCAGATTGCCGCCGTAAGCGAGCTTGGCCCCTTCCTTCTTCCCCTCCTCGATGTAGAACAAATCCTGATTGAGCTGGTTCTTGTCCACCACCGGCCCCATCTGCGTGCCGGCCTTCAACGCATGGTCCACCGTCAGGCTCTTCAACCGCTCGATCATCGCGTCGACGAACTTGTTGTACACGCCCTTGGTGACGATCAGCCGCGAGGAAGCCGTGCACCGCTGGCCGGTAGAGAAGTAAGCGCCGTTGACCGCCGACTCCACAGCGGTCTTGATATCGGCGTCGTCGAGCACGACCAGCGGATTCTTGCCGCCCATTTCGAGCTGCACCTTCTTCATCTGCACAATGGCCTTCTGGGCAATCTTGCGCCCTGTATCCACAGAGCCGGTGAAGCTGATCGCGTCCACGCGCGGATCGTTGACGATGGCCTCTCCGACTACGCTGCCGCGGCCCATCACGAGGTTGAACGCGCCCGCGGGAATGCCGGAGCGGGAGATGATCTCGGCGATCGCCCAGGCGGATCCCGGCACGAGATCGGCGGGTTTGAACACCACACAGTTGCCGTAGGCGAGCGCCGGTGCGATCTTCCAGGCCGGGATGGCCGCGGGGAAATTCCACGGCGAGATCAGCCCAACGACGCCCACCGCCTCGCGCGTGATCTCGACATCGATCCCGGGGCGCACGGAGGGCACGAGTTCGCCGGTGCGCCGCAGAACTTCGCCGGCGAAGAACTTGAAGATGTTGCCGGCACGCGCCACCTCGCCCGTCCCTTCGGGCAGCGTCTTGCCCTCCTCGCGTGACAGCAGCGATCCCAACTCGTCTTTGCGCGACAGGATCTCGGCGCCGATCTTTTCCAGCGCGTCGGCCCGCGCCTGGATGTTGAATGCCGCCCAGCCGGGCGCCGCTGCGCGCGCGGCCGCGATGGCCTGCTCCACTTGGCCGGCATCGGCCTGCGCATACTCTCCGACGGTATCGCTGAGGTCCGACGGGTTGACGTTCTTCGACCAGGTCGCGCCCGCTACCCATTGGCCGTTGATGAAGTTGGAGTGCTGCTGCGTGGTCATTCGGTCTCCTCGCGTCGGATGCCTCGGGAAAGGCCGACATTGTCGCACTCCCCGCAGGCTGCTGCCATGCCGGCCCATCGAAGCCGCTGCCGCCGACCGGGGCGGCCGCAGGGTCAGTGCACCTCGGCTCGGCCGCGCTGCGGCCCGTCACTCAGCGCCCGGCTGCAGAGCCGAGAAGGAAGAACCGCAGCGGGAGCGTGAGGTCGAATTCCGTACCCAAACGGCACTCGGCCGGTGCCTGCGACGAAGGCGGGAACAGCCGCCCCATCAAGCGCAGCGCGGCAATGTCCAGCACGGCATTGCCGGAGCTGCGGACCAGTGACGATCCGCCGAACGCGCCGCCGCGGCTCACCGTCAAGCGCACGGACACGATGCCTTCCACGCCGGCGCGTCGCAGCTCATCGGGAAAATCTGCGGGCGTGAACCGGCGCTTGATCTCCTGCGACAGTTCGAAGGCGCACGCCCGGAGCAGGTCGTCTTCGGTCTGCGCCCGGCAATCCGCCGAGAGAGCGCCCCAGCAGAGGACCGCTCCCGCCAGCATGACCGCGCCCGCCTTCGGGGAGCCGACCTGAGGTAGATGCTCACGCGCAGCGCACATGTGCGGCGGCGCCAGCTCGGGGGCGAAGCAGCGGTGGCAAATACCGCTGCGAAGCGGGGTTCGACATGCTGCCAAGCATGAGCGTTTTTGTACAGGATCGCAGCGCGCGCAACCCCTCGCGCGATCACCCCAGAATATCACGCCCACCCGCTGGGCCCGGAGCGGGGCAACTTACGCCAGGATTTCGGCGTGACGCGTGTCGTGAGAGAATAACCAGCTCTCCTGGCAACCCCGCAGCCATGCAGCCTCAACCCGCCATTGCGCGCCCGAGTGTGCGTGCCCTTCGTGCATCCAAGATCCGCGAGGTGGCCAACGCGGGTATGGGCCGCGAGGACCTGTGCGCTTTCTGGTTCGGCGAACCCGACGAGGTCACGCCGGAGTTCATCCGCCGCGCCGCGATCGACGCGCTCGCCGCGGGCGATACCTTCTACGCACACAATCTCGGCATCCCCGAGCTGCGCGCCGCGGTTGCGGAATACATTTCCCGCCTGCATCGCGCGACGCCGCTCGAGCATGTCGCGATCACGAGCTCGGGCATGTCGGCGCTCATGCTGGCGGCACAGGCGCTGGTTGGACCAGGTGACCGGGTCGTTGCCGTCACGCCGTTGTGGCCCAATCTGGTCGAGATCCCCAAGATCCTCGGGGCCCAGGTGGACACGGTTGCGCTCGAGTTCGATCCCGCGGGCTGGAAGCTGGATCTGGACCGGCTGCTGAGCGCGCTCACTCCCGACACGCGGGCGGTGGTGATCAACTCACCGAACAATCCCACGGGCTGGACCATCGACGCGCAAGCGCAGCGCGCCATCCTCGAGCACTGCCGGCGCCACGGGATCTGGATCATCGCGGACGATGCTTACGAGCGCCTGTACTACAACGGCGCCGCGCCAGGATCCACCGCGGTCGCGCCCTCCTTCCTCGACATCGCGACCGACGGCGATCGGGTGGTCAGCACGAACACCTTCTCCAAGTCGTGGCTGATGACCGGCTTTCGCCTGGGATGGATCGTGGCTCCCGCTGCGCTGGCTGCGGACCTGCCCAAGCTCATCGAGTACAACACCTCTTGCGCACCACCCTTCCTGCAACGCGCCGCAGTGGTCGCAATCCGGCAGGGCGAACCCGTCATCGCACGCACGGTGGCGCGCTTCCGGCAGGCGCGCGACGATCTGGTGCACGAGCTCAATGCCATGCCCGGCATTCAGGCCGCGCCGCCCACCGGGGCCATGTACGCGTTCTTCCGCATGGATGGCCTCAGCGACAGCCTCACGCTGTGCAAGCGGTTGGTGTCGGAGGTGGGCTTGGGGTTGGCGCCGGGAATCGCCTTTGGATCGGAGGGCGAGGGCTGCATTCGTTGGTGCTTCGCCGCTTCCGAACAACGCCTAGCGGAGGGAGTGCGGCGCTTGCGCGTCGCTCTCGGCCTCCCCGTTCAGCACGGCTGAGGCCGCGGACCCGATTATGGACCGCGCACGCATCCAGAACGCTACCCGCTTCGAGATCGCTGCGTGGATTCTAACCGGCGTCACGCTGTTCCTGGTCCTGGCGCTGCACCTGCTGCCGGCGCTGCTCGCCGGGCTGCTCGTCCACGAGATGGTGCATATCCTCGCCCCGCGGCTTCGCATCTGGCGCATGAACCACGAGTGGAGCAAGGTCGCGGCGGTGAGCGTGCTAACCGTCGTCGTGTTGTTGCTGATCGCGCTCATCATCCTCGGCATCATTGCACTGCTGCGCACGGACGTCGGCAGCCTGTCTGCCCTGCTTCGCGAGATGGCCCAGATCATCGAAGGCTCGCGGCGGGCGCTGCCTCCCTGGCTGGTGGAGAACCTGCCGGCCAACGCCGACGAGCTGCGACAGGCGGCCGTGCAATGGCTTCGCGAGCATGCGCGCGAGCTGCGCGGCGTGGGCACCGAGGCGGGGCGCGGCGTGGCGCAAGTGCTGATCGGCCTGATCATCGGTGCCTTCATCTCGCTGCGTGAGGCACGCCCCAGCTCCGAGGCGGGGCCGCTCGCGCTCGCGCTGCTGGAACGCGGGGCGCGAGTAGGCGCAGCATTCCGACGCGTCGTGTTCGCCCAGGTGCGCATCTCCGCGTTGAACACCACGCTCACTGGGATCTATCTCGGCATCGTGCTCCCGCTGTGCGGTGTTCACTTGCCGCTCAGCAAGACCATGATCGCCATCACGTTCGTCGCCGGCTTGCTGCCCGTGATCGGCAACCTGATCTCCAACACGGTCATCGTCATCGTGAGCCTGAGCCATACCCTGTATGTCGCGCTCGGCTCGCTCGCGTTCCTGGTGTTCATCCACAAGCTCGAGTACTTCGTCAACGCCCGCATCGTCGGCGGACGGATCCACGCGCGCGCGTGGGAGCTGCTGCTGGCGATGCTGGCGATGGAGGCGGCGTTCGGCATTCCGGGCGTAATCGCCGCGCCCGTCTTCTACGCCTATCTCAAGGACGAGCTCAAGAGCAGAGGGCTGATCTAGCCCGCGCCAGGTAGGCCCACAGTCGCACGAAGTCAAGTATTGAAAGTCGCGATCATTCCGGTGACGCCCTTCCAGCAGAACTGCTCGCTGCTGGTGTGTGAGCAAACCAACCGCGCGGCCGTCGTCGATCCCGGTGGAGACCTCGATCGCATCCTTGCTGCCGTCGAACGGCTCGGCGTCGAGCTGGAGCGCATCTTCCTCACCCATGGCCACATCGACCACTGCGGCGGCACCGTGGAGCTGTCGCGTCGGCTCGGGCTGCCGGTCGAGGGCCCGCACCGAGACGACAAGTTCTGGATCGATCAGCTTCCGCAGCAGGGCGTTCGGTTCGGCTTTCCTCGGTTGGAATCGTTTACGCCGGACCGGTGGCTGGCAGGCGGCGACACCGTGCATTTCGGCAACGTCGAGTTGCAGGTGCGGCACTGTCCGGGACACACGCCCGGACATGTGATCTTCTTCAGTCTGCCCGACCAGCTCGCTGTGGTGGGCGACGTATTGTTCCGTGGCTCCATCGGACGCACCGACTTCCCGCGCGGGGACTTCGACACGCTGATCCGCTCGATCACCACCGAGCTGTGGCCGTTGGGAGACGAGGTCGCGTTCATCCCGGGGCATGGTCCGATGTCCACCTTCGGCGCGGAGCGGCGTTCGAATCCTTTCGTCTCCGACGCAGTGCTCACGCGCTGAGCGTCCATGCAATTCCGCCGTGTCTGTGACGCCGACTGGGCAGGCGTGCTGGCGCTGCAGGAGGACAACCTGCTCGAGAACCTGTCGCCCGAAGCGCGCCGGGACGGGTTTCTCTCTGCACGCTTCACGCGCGAGCAGTTCGTCCAGATGGATGCCGATGTAGCCGTGATGGTCGCAGTGGACGCCGGGCGCGTGGCCGGCTACCTGTGCACATCCAGCATCGAGTTCAATCTGCAGTTTCCGCTGCTCGCGGCGATGATCGCCCGCTATGCCGACCTGAGCTTCGCCGGCCGCCCACTCTCCGCGCAAACTACGTGTGTCTACGGGCCGGTTTGCGTGGATCGAGGCTTCCGCGCCCGCGGCCTGCTGCGCGGGATGTACCGGGCGCTGCTGCATGAGCTGGCGGGCCGGTACCACGCGGGGGTCGCCTTCGTCTCCAAGGACAACCCGCGCTCGCTCGCGGCTCACGTCGAGGGCCTGGGCATGACCGGCATCGGCGAGTTCGAGTTCAACGCCAGGCACTACTGGATCCTGGCGTTCGCGGGGGGAGCTAGCGCCAACGACCAGGCCTGAAGCCTGGGCTTGGGCCTGGCCCAGCGGCGCAAACGCGAGATCGTCTCCCCACCGGGCGCGGTAGCCGATTGCGCCGGCTGCATGTACCCTATGGGGACGAACAGACCACGCCGTGTCTCGATATGCGAAAAGCAAAACGGGCCAAGGTTGATCGCACGGGCGCGCCCCGCGCGCAGCAGGTTGCGACCAGCTACGACGAGGTCCCGTACCAGAGCTTCCCCTTCGCACAGACCCATCCGGACCACCTGGCTACGCTAGCGCACCTGCTCGGGCTGTCGCCTCCCGCAGTGGAGCGCTGCTCTGTGTTGGAGCTCGGGTGCGCGGGCGGCGGCAACCTCTTGCCCATGGCGGTCGCCCTCCCGCAAGCGAAGTTCGTGGGAATCGACCTCTCCGGCGTCCAGATCGCGCACGGTCAGAAAGTGGTCGACGCGCTCGCGCTTGCCAACGTGCGCCTGCTCGCGACGGACCTGCGTCAGATTGGAAAGGGCTTCGGCCGCTTCGACTACATCATCGCGCACGGCGTGTACTCCTGGGTCCCGAACGCAGTCCAGGATGCGATCCTGGAGATCTGTCGGCGCAATCTGACCGCTAACGGCGTCGCCTACGTGAGCTACAACACGCTGCCTGGGTGGCACATGCGCGGGATGGTCCGAGACCTCATGCGCTTTCAAGCCGCGGGCTTCGCGACGCCGGCCAAGCGGGTGGAGCAGGCGCGTGCGATTCTCGACTTCCTGGCTGAGTCCATCCCCGAGGACGGCAATCCCTACGGTGCGCTATTGCGGAACGAGCTGAAGCTGCTGCGCCCCGCGCCCGATTACTACATCTTGCACGAGCACCTGGCCGAGACCAACGAGCCGCTCTACTTCCACCAGTTCGCGGAGCGGGCGGCTGCGCACGGGCTGCAATACCTAGCCGAGGCGGAGATCGCGACCATGTTCGCCTCCGGCTTCGCCCCTCACGTCGCCGATACGCTATGTCGCGTGGCGCCGCACGTGATCCGGCAAGAACAACTGATGGACTTCCTCCGCTACCGCATGTTTCGCCAAACGCTGCTCGTGCACGCCGAGTGCAACGTCGAGCGAGCCATCGTCCCCGATCGCCTGCATGGACTGTCGGTGGCAAGTCCCGTTCGACCGCAACGCGGTGAGGCGGACCTTCGCCCAGACGTGCCGGAGGGATTCATTACTCCGGCCGGGCGCACGCTCACCACGAGTCAGCCGATGACCAAGGCAGCGTTGTGGATCTTGAGCGAGATTTGGCCACAATATCTCGCGTTTTCGGATCTGCTGAACCAAGTGCAAGCGCGCATCTCGGCCCGCTCCCTAGGCGCACCCGCGCCGGATGCGGTGCAGACGCTCGGCACCGACTTGCTGAACGGCTTCACCATCCATGCCGTGGAGCTGCACGCGGCCGCTGCACCATTCACCTCGGCGCTCAGCCAAAAGCCGACCGCAAGCCCGCTCGCGCGCTACCAGGCCGGGCAGGGTCCCGACGTGACCAACCTGCGCCATGAGCGGCTGCGGCTTCCCGAGCCACAGCTCTCGTTGCTGCGGCAGCTGGACGGCACGCGGGATCGGGCGGCGCTGCGGCCAGGGGTTGCCGCAACGATGCCCGGCTCGGTCTCTGCCGACCCCATCGAGCAGCGTCTTCGCGAACTGGCGCAGTCCGCGCTGTTGATCGCTTGACGCACCACCCATTCGTTCAACGATGCCATCTACCGACCTGCTCCCCTCACTGGAAACGCTCCAACGCGCCGCCGCGACCGTTTATCGCGTGCTCGACCCCACGCCTCAGTACGCCTGGCCGCTCTTGCACGAGAGCCTGGGCCTGGAGGTGTGGGTCAAGCACGAAAACCACACGCCGGTGGGCGCGTTCAAGGTGCGCGGCGGGCTGGTCTATTTCGATGCGCTCGGCCGCGGCGGCACGCGCGGGGTGATCAGCGCCACGCGCGGCAACCACGGCCAGTCGGTCGCGTATGCAGCCGGCCGTTACGGACTGGCCTCAACCATCGTCGTACCGTACGGCAACAGCCGCGAGAAGAACTCCGCAATGCGCGCGCTCGGTGCGGAACTGATCGAGCACGGCGACGACTTTCAGTCTGCGCGTGAATATGCCACTCGCCTTGCCGCGGAGCGCGGTTTGCACATGGTGCCGTCGTTCCATCCGCTGCTGCTCCAGGGCGTGGCGAGCTATTCGCTCGAGCTGCTGCAGGCGGTGCCCGGCCTCGCGGTCGTCTACGTGCCGATCGGCCTGGGTTCGGGCGTCTGCGGCATGATCGCGGCGCGCGAGGCGCTTGGCCTCCCGATCGAGATCGTCGGCGTCGTTTCCGAGCACGCGCCCGCCTACGCGCTTTCCTTCGAGCAGAAGCGTCCGATCGAGCACGCCGTCAGCACGGCGCTTGCCGACGGCATGGCCTGCCGCACTCCGGAGCCGGAGGCGCTCGAGATCCTATGGCGGCACCTCGCGCGCGTGGTCCGCGTCTCCGATGAGGAAGTGGCGGCCGCGATGCGACTGATCTTCACGTGCACGCACAACGTGGCCGAAGGCGCCGGCGCTGCTGGACTGGCCGCGATCACGAAAGAGCGAGAGCACCTGCGCGGGAGAAAAGTGGCCTTCGTGTTGAGCGGCGGCAACGTAGACCGCGAGGTCTACGCGCGCGTGCTGGCCTCCGCCGCGTAGACGCTGCGTCTACAATACGGATCCTCGCACTCGGACCCACGTCCTATGCCCTTCGATTCGTCCACGCCGCGCGGGGCCCGCAACGTCCTGGGCGGACCTTTGGCCGAGTGCGGGACGAGCCCCCTGACCGGATTCTTCCGCAACGGGTGCTGCCACACCGGCCCCGAGGACCTCGGACGCCACGTGGTCTGCGCGAAGGTGACCCGCGAGTTCCTCGCCTTCTCCGCGCAGCGCGGAAACGACCTCTCCACTCCAAGCCCACAGTTCGGTTTCCCGGGATTGAAGCCCGGGGACCGGTGGTGCCTGTGCGCCGCGCGCTGGAAGGAGGCGGCCGACGCAGGCGCCGCCCCGCCGGTGATCCTGGCCGCGACCCATGAAGCCGCGTTAGAGGTGATCACGCTGGAGGAGTTGAAGAAGCACGCGCTCGATTTACAGTAGCGACCGCGCGCGCCCGTGGTCACGAGTCCGTGCGGCGAGCTCAGCCGGCGTGAATCCGCGCCAAGGCGCGGCTCATCGGGACGGTGATCGCAGCACCCGGCAACCTGATCGAGGCTGCAACGTGGTGTGCGGTCCGCTGTGCGGCGCCGTGGTTCGACGGCACGGTACGCAGCTCACAGCCGGCGTGCGTGATCACCGACCGAATGCCGGGCGCATAGCGGGAGCAACCGCACGCTCCACGGATGTCCCAGCAGACCGGGCTTTCCGCCCGAGGCGAACGAGAAGCCGGTCTCGATAGCCGCACTCAGACGCGCATAGATGAACATCGAGTTCATGTGACCGAGAATCTGGTACCCAGATCCGACGCTTGCGTGCTGGGGGGGGTCCCGGCGTCCGCTGACGGGAGTAGCCGTGCAGGCGCGGGGTAGGATCAACTCGGTCAGCAACTCAACCGGTTTCAGCGGCGGGAGGCCCACTTCGGTGCGCCCATCGAGCTACGCGCGGCGCGCCGTCTCCAAACGTACCCTCGTTAGTCGGCCTTCCACTTGTAGAGCACCTGCGCCCGGAGGTCGTCCATCACCTTTTCCCCGAATTGCTTGTACCGGGCCATGACCTCGGGCGGGCACACGTTGCCCGGCGTGCGATCGTCGATCTCGCGCCTGACCCGCAACCGGTTGCCGTCCAGCTCGTAGGTCGCGCGGTAGTCGACCGCGCCGCCCGAAGCCTTGAGGTCATCCGGGACGGACAGCACCTTCATCTTCGCGGGCAGCTCGATCTCGTAGTCTTCGGTCAGGCTGCCGTTCGAGCATGTCACGTCCGCGGCCATCTCCGGCTCCAGCGAGTAGTTCAGAACGTCGCCGATCGAGCCCGCGTTCCGCAGCAGCGGATAGATGTAGAACGCGCCGGACCCGGGCACCTTGACGAACCGCTCGACGTTGAAGTCGGCCTTGTAGCGGTAGGTGTCGATGAGTGCTGCGGGGTCGTCCTTCTCGAAGGTGCCGCTGCCGATCATGCCCTGCTGCAGGAACATGTTCTTTACCAGGTCGGCTTCCCGCTCGGGCGAGAGCATCCGTGCCCAGGCGCGCGACGCGACGGCACCCTCGCCCTTCTGCACCACCTCGACCGAACCGGACATCGAGCCGTCAGGATTGATCTTGAGCACACTGCGGGTGTGCTGTCGGTTGGCGCCCACCGCGGATCCCGGTGTCTTGAGACCGAGCTTGAAGCCCTGGATCAGCAGTACCGGCTTGTCCTGATCGGCGAAGGGCAGCATGCCGAATGGAGTGGATTCGGACGTGGAGTCGACGTACAGGTCGAACGCAGGGAGGTAGTTGATGACGTGGTTGACGGTCGACACCACGGGGATCTTCGGCAGCCGGTATTCGGACCCGGCGTTGACCAGCGCTTGCGTGCTCTGAATGCCGCGCGCGGTCAGCAGTGCCTGCAGCAGCGTCGCGTGGTCCTTGCAGTCGCCCATCTTGTTGTCCAGAACGAACGGGATGTCGCGCGGCACCACCGCCCCGATGCCGATGCAGTTGCCTGCGTAGGTGATGTTCTTGGCTACCCACTCGTACAACAGGCGCGCCTGGTCACGCGGCTCGCGTGTGTCCTTCACGATGTCCGCGGCCAACTGCCGGATGCGCTCCGTCACCGCGGCCTTGGGCAGCGCACGCGCGCCGTATGCGGCCGCGATCTCCTCGTAGTTGCGGAAGGTCGAAAAGGCGAACCCGGTTTCGCTGTCGGGGTCGTAGACCGAGAAGTTCCGGCGCTTGTCCTGCACCGGATTGGAGTTTGCGTAGCGCCATGCGACCACCTTGCGGCCGTCCTTCTCGCCGCTCTCGCTCTGCTCCATCCCGCGCGCCTGGTATTGCACCCACATCGAGGCCGGATACTCGAAGCGCACGCGCACGTCGTCGTACGCGACCTGTGGCGAGAGGCTCTGCGCGACGGAGAAGTGCTTCGGGAACAGCGGATCCGTCTGGACCAGGCGGTACGAGATCGCAATCGTGTCGCCTACCGCGACGTCGGGAAACACGACCGTCGTGGTCGACCGGTCGGAATAGACCGGAGAGTCGCCGCCTCGGCCGCGGTTGATCTCGATCTGGTAGTTATCCTTCGGGACGTCGATGCGCCGCCCGTCCGGCTTCAGGGTGTAGGCCGCGATGACCTCGGCCTGCTGCGCGCTCGTGCTGTAATTGATGGACGTGCGCTTGCCCCACTCCAGCGCGCTCTCCTTGAGCACGGTCATGGACCACTCGTGGGTCTCGGAGGCGGTGCCGTCTTCGTTGACAACGTAGCTGCTGTACGCGCGCCCGTAGCGCACCTGCAGGTCAACGGGGTCGCTCTTCTCGGCGCGGGTGAGTGCGGGCGCGCTAAGCAGGGCGACGAGGAAGAGGATTCGGGCGTTCATGCGATGTCCATTTATTCAAAATGAGGCCCTGCTTGAGTGACGGACGCGAGGGCTAGATCGGCCAGGCACGCAGGGTTCATGCCGGATGTACATCCACTACTCCATCCGCAGCGCATACCGTACCCGCCGATCGGCTGAAGCGATCCCAAGTGGAAAGGTGCGATGTAGCCGGCATTTGCATTTCTAGCCCGTGGAAGGCTGGGCACCCCGATCGGAGAAGGTGCGCGGGCTGCCGGCTCAGGCTACGGTTGATGGCACTCTGGCACGTCTTATTCGGCCGGAACCCTGGTTCGGGATGCACGACGCGCCGGATCCCGCAGCAGGCTGACGCGCCGCGGCTGCGCGTCGTCAAGACGCGAACTCGACGCTGTCGACGGTCCAGTCGAAGGCGATGCCGCTCTTCTCGATGAGGCGCGCGCGCACCAACAGGAAATGCCGGTCGACCGCCAGCCAGGCGTCGAACGCGCGTTTGTCGCCTGCGTCCTGGATCTTCCTCACGTGGACCGTGTCGAGCTCGCCTAACGGGGTGAGGAGCTTCTCTCGGCCAAGGACCGAGTACTTGTACTCGATGAGGCGCCGCCCGTCGGTCATATAGAGCTCGCTGTCCTTTCCATCCGGGCGCGCGAAGGAGAAGGCGCAGGCCAAGGTGGCGGTGTCCCAAGTGTTCGGACGAAGCTCCAGCGTCTGTTTCTTCTCGCCGTCCGTCAGACGCAGCCGGCCGGCAGCCCAGTCGAAATTCGCGCTACGCCTGAAGCGGCCGTTGCGCGTCTCGATGAAGCTCAGCGGGCGGAGCCCCTCCGGCGTGACGTCGCCCCTCGCCTCGGCTCGGACATGAAGCCGATAGATGGCGGCAATCCCGATCGTGTTGGATTCCATGATCACGGAGTAGGTCTTGCCGTCCTGCTGAAGCACGGCGACACCCTCTCCGATCGGGACGCCCGCGATCCGCAGCCGGTACTTCACCTCGACTCGGGAAGGGACGGGCTCGGCGGGGGCTGCCGAGAACGTCGAAGCGCTTACCAGCGCCAGAGCGAACAGGAGAAGACCGCGTCTCAGGCGGCGAAGACGAGTGCTCGTCGGTCGGGGGAGTGCATGCATCGGTGAGCGTGCTATACGGCTCAGAACCGCTATAGTTTAGCCCTCGTCGCAAGTCCGGCCGGGCCGCAGACTCGTCATCGTCCGTGAGCGCACGCCAGAGCATTCCGTTTCCCGTTCGAGCCCGGCCCTGTGCGGTCGCATGCCCTCGACGCTCGAACCGTGCGCGTCGCGATCCGGTGCCGCGCGGGGTCAGTGCGCGAGCTGCGCTTCGACTTGGGCGAACGTGGCCGCGATTTCCGTAGTCTGCAGTTGCACGCCCAATTGACGCGCGATCTGGGTGAGCGAGAACAGACCGCACACGCTGTGCCGAGGCCGGGGCTGCGGAGCCGGGCGGAGCTTGTCGGCGTAAGACGGTTCGTATACTTCTACCACCATCGCATGCTGCCGGCCGGAACGTTCGAGCGTAGCAAGCACATGCCCGACCTTCGCGCCGCGGACGTCGTCGAGCTCGATCACTTCGAGCAGCTCGCGGGGTGTCATGACCTCGCTCACCAGAACGTCCCGGCGAGCGACGCTGCGGGTCTGCATGGCCTGCACCGGCTTCTCGCCCAGGATGTCCGTAGCCGTGACCAAACCCAGCACGAGATCCTGCCCATCGGTGACGAACAGCGAGCGCACCCGGTTCCGGATCATTCGGGCATTCGCCTCATCGATCGTCGCTCCCGGGTCCACCGTCACCGCGGGGACCGTCCTCAGATCGGTCATCACGTCTAGAGCAGGACCCTCTACCGTCACTCGCTCGGGCGGCGCTTGAGAAAACCGATGCAGCGTGGCTCCCAGGGCCAAAGTCGTGATCGGTAGAGGGATAAAGAAATCTCGGGTCATCGTCTGGTCTCCTCAATGCGGAATGTTCGAATGGCGCCGCCACGACAGATTCGACTGTTCCCACGGGCGGGCGTTCGACATCCGTCCGGACGATTGCTCGCCTCGGGCGTCGCCCCACGGAGGTCGGGCTCAAGCGCTCACTTCGCGATCAGCAGCAACACCCCGCGGCCGCAAACCCCGTAGCTCACGCCCTCTCCGCCGACGTCGTCTTCCGAACCGGGTGAGCGCACCTGACCGGGACCCTCTGCCCAGTTGCAGGTGTCGGTGACGCGATACCAGTCCTTGCCGTTTCCGGGCCAGGGCAGCTTGAAGCTCACATCGCCCGACCAGCCGTTGTAAGCCACATAGATTGCCGAGGCGGGATCGCCGAACTCGCTGCCGTCGATGCGGTAGGCGATCGCGTGATTGTTCGGGTCATCGAAGTAACCGCTGTCCGCCACGCCGCCGTCCGGCTTGAACCAGCGCAGCTGCTCCATCACGTTCCCGTTGGTATCGCTGGAGACGTACCAGTCGGCGGGACGCAGCGCGGGGTGCGCTTTGCGGAAGGCGATCATCCCCTTGGCGAACGTGTTGAAGTTGGTTTGGTCATTGTTCCAGGCGTAATCGAGCCAGTTGCCCGGAGAGTCGAGGTTGTAAGGGTTGTTGTTGCAGCGGATGCTGCGCAGAGCTTCGTCACCCCCGGTCATCATCGGGGTACCGGCCGACAGCATCAGGAGAGTGAACCCGTTCCGCGCGGCCCGGCGCTGATCCGCGGGCACGCCTCCCTGATCCCAACTGTTGTTGTTGTCCTCGCCGCCGTCGGAAGGGCCATAGGGCCAGGCTTGCGAATTGTTCTTCCCGTTGCAGGAGTAGAGATCCTTCAGGGTGAAGCCGTCATGCGCCACGAGGAAGTTCACCGAGTTCCACGGCTTGCGTCCGTCGTCTTCGTAGAGGTCGGAGGAACCCGCGAAGCGTGTCGCCAACTGGCCCGTCGTGACGGGTTCGAGGCCGAGCTTGTTCTGATGCTTGCGCAAGTTGTCGCGATAGATGCCGTTCCATTCGGACCAGCCCGCTGGAAAGTTCCCCACCTGGTAGGAATTGCCGCCGATCGCCCAGGGTTCGGCGATCAGATCCACCCCGCTGCCGCCGCCGGCCGAGCGGGGAGCGAGCTCGCGCACGATGCGGTTCAGCGCAGTCTTGGGGTCCATCTTGTCGAAGTTGAAGCAACCGTGTTGGCAGGTGTTGCCTAGCACGGAAGCGAGATCGAAGCGGAAGCCGTCCACACCCAAGCTGTCGCGCCAGTAAGCGAGCGAATCGACGATGAGGTCCTGCGCGATCGGGTTGTAGGTGTTGTAGTTGCCGCCCACGCCGGTGTTGTCCCACGAGTATTGCCGGTCCGCGGTGAGAGAATAGTAGGTCGAATTGTCCAGGCCGCGGAACGAGAGGATGCTGTAGGTCGTCTTTTCGGAGCCGTTCCAGGCGCCGCCTTCTCCGGTGTGGTTGTAGACCACGTCGATGAAGACCTTGATGCCCACGTCGTGGAAGGCCTTGACCAGGGCTTTGAACTCGCGGGTCGGGCCGCCGGGCGAGCGGTCGTGAGCGTAGCGGCGATCCGGCGCGAAGTAGTCGAGCGTCATGTAGCCCCAATAGTTGTCGCCGGCGTCCGTGTTCGGCTCAACATCGTTGGTGTCGTTCTGCGTCTCCTGCACCGGCAGGAACTCGACCGCCGTGACCCCCAGGCTCGCCAAGTACGCCGCCTTGAGCCCAGCCCCTTTGTAGGTGCCTCGATACGCGGCTGGGATGCTCGGGTCGTTCTTAGTCAGCCCGCGCACGTGCACTTCGTAGATCACGTCATCCTTGAACGCGCGGGTAGGCTTGGTGCCGGTGCGGTGGTGATCTGCCGGCAGAACGATGCCCTTGGGCGCCTTCGGGCCGCTATCCACATTGCGATAAGAAGCGCCCGAGGCGTACACGGTGCCGTCGGTCCACTCCGGATTGGTTGGGTCGTGGCTGATCTCGCGCGCATAGGGGTCGATCAGGAGCTTGTTGGGATTGAAGCGATTGCCGTTCGCATCGACGTCGGTGACGAAGCCGGCGCTGGACCCCTTGGTCCACGACGGGTCGTAGGGCCAGTTCGGGCCCCAGGCCCGGTAGCCGTAGAACACCGGGCCGGTGATGCCGGCCTGCTGAAGCGCCGAGACGGAAACCGTGATGGACCAAACGCTGGCTGCGTCCTTGGCAAGTACGTACTTCGCCGCTTCTTGCGCGTCGAAGGCCTTCGCATACAGGTAGAGCTCGATGCGGGTGGCCTGCGACGAGTAGACCCGGAACGCGATCTGGGAAGCGGTTTGGTCGTATCGAGCACCGAGATTCTGCGCGTTGATCGCAGCGAGGGTGACAGGAAAAGGTGCGGCCAGGCCGGCCAACGCCAACAGCGCGATTGCCGGCATTCTCGAGAAGCGCATGGGGAGAGTCCTCCTGCGGTGTCGTGAGCAAACCGACCCAGAGAACGAATCCGTGGACCGCTGTGCGCGCATCCACAAAGCGGGAAGGAATTTTGACGCTAGCACACCGCTGCTGCGAGTTCAACACACGCACGCCGATTCCGAAGCTTGGACCGGCCCCGCCCAGAGCGGCTGCCGATCCTGACCGTGCCGGCCGCTGACAGTGCGTTCGCATCGCGAGGCGACCGGCCAAGGCGTTGCTCGCTCGGCCGGCCACCCTTGCGTGCGGCTCAAGGGATCCTAGGCGCCGAACTGCAGAGCCGCGAGACGCGCGTACAGGGGATTGCTGTTCAGCAGTTGTTCGTGGCGGCCCACGGCGACGAGCTGGCCTTGATCGATGACCGCGATGCGGTCGACGCGGCGCACGGTAGACAAGCGATGCGCGACGATGAGTGTCGTGCGGTTTCGCATCAGCCGCTCGAGCGCCGCCTGCACCATGCGCTCGCTCTCGGAGTCCAGCGCGCTGGTGGCTTCGTCCAGGAGTAGGATCGGCCGATCAGACAGGATCGCGCGGGCGATGGCGAGCCGCTGCCGCTGTCCGCCCGAAAGCCGCACACCACGCTCGCCCAAGTCGGTCGCGTAACGCTCAGGCAGGCGCTCGATGAACTCGGTGGCGAAGGCAGCCTCGCAGGCGGCGCGCACCTGCTCGTCGCTTGCGTCCGGACGGCCGTAACGCACGTTCTGCGACACGCTCGCGGCGAAGATCGCCGGCTCCTGGGCGACCAAGGCGATCCGCTGGCGCAGCTGCAGTGGATCGGTACGGGTCGCGTCCACGCCGTCGACGCGCACCACGCCGGAGGCCGGATCGTAGAAGCGCAACAACAGTTGGAACACCGTGCTCTTCCCCGCGCCGGAAGGCCCCACCAGCGCGAGCTTTTCCCCCGGCTCGACCCGCACCGAGAAGTCCTGCAGCGCCGGCTGATTGCGACGGCTCGGGTAGTAGAACGTGACGCGGTCGAGCTCCACGGTTCCCAGCGCAGGTTCGGGCAACGGCGAGCCGCTGACCGGAGCGCTTACATCCGGACGCGTGTCCAGGATCTCGACCAACCGCTCCGCAGCACCGGCCCCGCGCTGCAGGTCGCCTACGACCTCGCTGATCGCGCCCGTCGAGGCGGCAACCATCGCAGCGTAGAAGACGAACGCGGACAGCTCGCCCGCCGTCAACCGCCCGGAGAGCACATCGTGGCCGCCGGTCCACAGAATCATCCCCACCCCGGCGAATACCAGCACGATCACCGCCGAGATGAGAGAGGCACGCTGGCGGATGCGGCCGAGTGCCGTTTGGAACGTGTCCTCCACGCGCTGGCGGAAGGCGCGCCGGTCTTCCGTCTGATGCCCGTAGGCCTGCACGGTGCGGATCTCGTGCAGCGTCTCGTCGACGTAGGCGCCCAGATCGGCCACGCGATCCTGGCTGGCGCGCGACAGCCGGCGCACGCGCCTGCCGAACAGCACGATCGGCGCAACGACCACGGGCACCATCAACAGCACCAGGAAGGTCAGTCTCGCGCTGGTGAGCGCGAGCATGGCCAGGCTCCCGAGCCCGAGCAGCGCATTGCGCACCGCCATCGACGCGCTCGTGCCGACCACCTGTTCCAGCAATGCGGTGTCCGCGGTGAGCCGAGAGATCACCTCGCCGGTGCGCGCTTGCTCGAAGAAGCCGGGCGACAGTTCCAGCAGATGCGAGAACACCGCACGGCGGATGTCGGCGACGACGCGCTCGCCCAGCCAGGAGACTAGATAGAAGCGGATGTAGGTGGCGCCGGCCATGATCACGATCACGCCCAGCAGCGCGAACAGAGCCTGATTCAGCGCTGCCGCATCGCCGCGGGCAAAGCCGAGATCCACTACGCGTTTGAGCCCCTGTCCGATCATCAGGAAGCCGGCGGCCGCCACGAGCAACGCGATCGCCGCGCCCACGATACGTGCGCGATAGGGCGCGACAAAGCGGGACAGAACGGACAGATGCCGCAGTCGCTGCAGCCCCGTCGCGGGCCGCGAGACCATCGGTACGACACGGTCGATCGCTTCGGGCTTCATCCCGCTGTGGTCGCGGTAGGTCTGTGCACTGCGACAAAGATGCCGCCCCACCGGTGCGGGTGCCCGGCGCCGGGCTCGTCCAGCGGCGCGAAGGCCGGCCGATGAGGATTCCGTGGAGCTGCTCCCAGCGTGAGCGTGCGCGAGGCAACGTGCGGGAGGAACGGACGTGCGACTAGGCTACTGCACTTCCGGAGCCCCGCATCCAGCGCGATCGCCGGCACCGACCTCACGCGCAGGCCGCTTTCGAGGATCTGGATCCATGTGCTCAGACTCGTGGCGTCGATGCGCGATTGCGCGTTACCGGCACGCCTGCGCTGCGTCGCCGGGCACGAGAACGGGGTGCGCGAGGCCGGAGTCACCGTGGAACAGATACGGACTGCGGCCCGGATCGCCTCGGGGGTGCATGCCATCGACATCGCGCTGAAAGGCGAGGAGACTCTGCAGGCTCGATCGCCCGCGCCAGCCGCTTAGCGGTACGCGAGCGCCACGGCGATCGAACTAGGCCTCAACGTCAATGGACGGTGGCGCGCTGTCCTCCGCGCGCCGGCGCGTGAGCCGCCGTGGCCCCACCCGCGTATCGAGCGTCACGTTCCGTTGCTCTTTGCGTCGGTCCTCGCCGCGGCGGTCGCCTTGCCGTCGTTCCACCGGCGCCGCAGCGGGGGTGGGCGCCGCCGCGGTCTCGGCGCGTTCGGTCGGCACCCCACGGGGTGCGGCAGGCGCGGGACTCTGAGGGCTGACGGCACGCACCGCGGCGATCGCGCCAAGCGGCGCGCGCGCCTCCGGACGCTCCACGTTAGTTGGCGGCGGGTCGTTGATCCTCACGGCTTGGTATGGGATTGGCTCGCTTTGGCGGACTCCTGAATCGTTTGCAGCGCCGACCTTTGCATCTCGAGCGTCTTGATCGTCATCTGCAGAAACGTCAGGTTCATCTTGAGCCAGTTTTCGACCGCCTGCAGTTCCGTGATCTTCTTGTCGATCTCGTCGACATTCATCGTCGGCGTGAACATCCCAGGGATCGGGAACGAGGTGGGATTCCACATCTTCTGGAAGAACTCGAACAGATCCCGCGGCGTGCTTTCGTCAGCCATCGCTATCGTCTCGCGTAAGGCACCGGGGCTGAGCTTCGGAACGGGCTAGTCGGGGCAATTCCCTCTTGCGCCGCCACCGCACCTACATCGTCGGCCCGAGCACCCAGGGCGCGAATTCGTCGTCGCCGTAGCCGAAGACTTCGCTCTTGGACGGCTGCCCCGACGCGGTCTTCAGGATGAGGTCGAAGAATTGCTGGCCGACCTCCTGGATGCTGGCTTTCCCGTCGACGATGACGCCGCAGTTGATGTCCATGTCCTCTTCCTGGCGATTCCAGAGCGCGGTGTTGGTGGCCAGTTTGAGCGAAGGCGAGGGCTTGCAGCCGTAGGCGGAACCGCGCCCGGTGGTGAAGCAGATCATGTTCGCCCCGCCGGCCACTTGCCCGGTGGCGGAGACCGGGTCGTAACCGGGGGTGTCCATGAACACGAAGCCTCTGGCCGTGACCGGCTCGGCATACTTGTACACAGCCATGAGTCCTGTGGTACCGCCCTTGGCAGCCGCGCCCAGCGACTTCTCGAGGATGGTGGTCAGCCCACCGGCCTTGTTTCCGGGCGAGGGGTTGTTGTTCATGTCGCCGCCGAGCTTGCTGGTGTAGTCCTCCCACCAGCGGATGCGCTCGATCAGCTTCTCACCCACTTCGCGGCTCACGGCACGGCGCGTCAGCAGGTGCTCGGCGCCGTAGATCTCGGGGGTTTCCGACAGGATCGCGGTACCGCCGTTTCGCACCAGGAGGTCGACCGCAGCGCCGAGCGCCGGGTTCGCGCTGATGCCGCTATACCCATCCGAGCCGCCGCACTGCAAGCCGAGCGTCAGGTGGCTCGCTGGACAGGGTTCGCGCTTGACTTTGTTCGCCTCCGGGAGCAACTCGTTCACCTGGGCAATGCCATTCTCGATGGTCTTGCGTGTTCCCCCCGTGTCCTGAATCGTGAAGGCGCGCAGCTGATCCGACCGCTTGAGCCCTTGCGCGGCGAGCAGATCGTTGATCTGGTTCGCCTCGCAGCCCAGGCCGACCATCACCGTCGAGTGCACGTTGACGTGTGTGCTGTACCCGGCGAGGACGCGGCGCAGAACTTCCACGGGCTCACCGTACGAGGCCATGCCACAACCGCTCTGATGCGTGATGGCGATCACCCCGTCCACATTGGGATACTCGGCAAGCTGCTCGCCGCGGAAATGCTCGGCGATCCGGCGCGAGACGTGGGCAGAGCAGTTCACGCTGCTTACGATCGCCACGTAGTTTCGCGTCGCCACCCGCCCATCGGGGCGCTTGATGCCCATGAAGGTCGCAGGAACGGGAGCCAACGCCGTCGCCTTGTAATCGACGCCGTAAGCATAGTCGCGCTCGAAATGGGCCATGCCCAGGTTGTGGACATGTACATGCTCGCCCGCGCGGATCGGTTTGGTCGCATGACCGATGATCTGGTTGTAGCGGCGCACCGGCTTGCCCTCGGCGATGTCGCGGATCGCGATCTTGTGGCCGGCGGGAACGTTCACGACGAGCCGCACGCCCTCCTTGATCAGTTCCGTGCCGGCAGGCAATTCGACCCGGGCGATGACCACGTCGTCGCTCGGATTGAGTTTGATCGTCAGGTCGGCAGGCTGCAGCATGGGTACCTCCTCATCCGTCATCGGCGCGGATCGCCAGGGCGTCGATCCACTGCTAATCCGTCATTTTAGTGGAAATCGCCGGTTCGGCCATGCCCGATCCAGCTGTCCAGGATGGAAAAAGCCCGGCAGCGCCGGGCTTTCTAAAAGAGTGAGCGGCGCGCGCCGCGGCTCAATGCGACTCCCGGGGCACCGGAGCCCCGCTTCCGCCTACCAGGAAATCCAGGTCGCAGCCCTTGTCGGCTTGGTTGACATGCTCGCAGTACAGCTTCAGGTACCCGCGCATATCGTGGGGAGGCGGTGGCTTCCACTGACTGCGCCGCATCGTCAGCTCGGCCTCGGAGACGTCCAGATGAAGCCGGCGCCGCTCGACGTCGAGCTCGATCATGTCGCCGTTTTTGACCAGCGCCAGCGGCCCGCCCACCGCCGCCTCGGGCGAGGTGTGCAGCACCACGGTGCCGTAGGCGGTGCCGCTCATGCGCGCGTCGGAGATCCGCACCATGTCGGTGACGCCCTTCTTGAGCACCTTCTGCGGCAGCGCCATGTTGCCGACTTCGGCAAAGCCGGGATAGCCGCGCGGCCCGCAGTTCTGGAGCACCATCACGCAGCTCTCGTCGATATCCAGGTTGGGATCGTCGACCCGCTCGTGGTAGTCCTCGATGGTCTCGAACACGACGGCGCGGCCGCGGTGCTTCATGAGCTGAGGTGTCGCGGCCGAGGGTTTGAGCACGGCTCCGGTGGGCGCCAAGTTGCCGGTGAGCACAGCGATGCCCCCGTGCGGCTTGAACGGCTTGGCCATGTTGAAGATCACCTTGTGGTCGTAGTTGACCGCGTCTTTGACGTTATCCCAGATCGTCTTGCCATTCACGGTGAGGGTGCCCTTGTGCAGCAGGTTGGACACGCCCAACTCGCGGATGACTACCGGCAATCCGCCCGCGTAGTAGAAATCCTCCATCAGGTACTCGCCGGATGGCATGAGATTGACCACGCAGGGCACCTCGCGTCCCAGGCGGTCCCAGTCGGAGAGCTTGAGGTCCACCCCGATGCGTGCGGCCATCGCCAGCAGGTGTACGACCGCGTTGGTGGAGCCGCCGATGGCGCCGTTGACTCGGATGGCATTCTCGAACGCTTCCCGGGTCAGGATCTTCGACATCCTCAGATCCTCCTTGACCATCTCCACGATGCGCCGCCCTGCCATGTGCGCCAGCACGTACCGGCGTGAGTCCACCGCAGGGATCGCCGCGTTCGTCGGCAGCGCCAGTCCCAGCGCTTCGACCATCGAGGCCATGGTGGAAGCCGTGCCCATCGTCATGCAATGCCCGGCAGAGCGCGACATGCAGGCCTCGGCGTCGAGCAGGTCCTCCATGCTCATCTCGCCGGTCTTCATCATCTCGGTGAACTTCCACACATGGGTTCCCGAGCCTACCGTCTGACCGCGCCAGCGTCCGTTCAGCATCGGCCCGCCGGAAACCACCAACGCAGGCAGATCGCAGCTGGCGGCCCCCATCACCAGCGCCGGTGTGGTCTTGTCGCAGCCGGTGAGCAGCACCACTCCGTCGAAGGGATTGGCGCGAATGGACTCCTCCACGTCCATGGAGGCGAGGTTGCGAAACAGCATCGCGGTGGGACGCATCACCGGCTCGCCCAGCGACATCACCGGGAATTCGAGCGGGAACCCGCCGGCCTCCAAGACCCCGCGCTTGACACGCTCCGCGATCTCGCGGAAGTGCGCATTGCACGGAGTCACCTCGGACCAGGTGTTGCAGATTCCGATCACCGGCCGCCCGTCGAACAGGTGATGCGGCAGGCCCTGGTTCTTCATCCAGGACCGATGCACCATGCTGTCGCGGTCGGGTTTGCCGAACCATTCGTAGCTGCGAAGATGCTTCTTCTGCTCTGCCATGCTGTCCTCTAGTCGACCGCTCGTGAGCCTGCATAGCGGGCAACGGCACCCGCGCGAGCCGCCATCAAGCTGCTATTCCTTCACCGCGCCGGTCATCCCCGCCACGTAGTACTCCACGAAGAACGAATACATCAGCGCTACCGGCAGCGAACCGAGCAGCGCGCCCGCCATCAGCGCGCCCCAGTGGTACACGTCGCCTTCCACCAGCTCTGTGATCACGCCTACGGGCACGGTCTTGTTCTCCGACGAGGAGATGAACGTGAGCGCGTAGATGAACTCGTTCCAGGACAGGGTGAACGCGAAAATCCCGGCCGAGATCAGTCCCGGCACCGCCAGGGGCAAAATGATTCTCACCAGGATCTGCCAGCGCGTAGCCCCGTCGATGAGCGCGCACTCTTCCAGCTCGAAGGGGATGGTGCGGAAATAGCCCATCAGCAACCACGTGCTGAACGGAATCAGGAACGTGGGGTAAGTCAACACCAGCGCCCACTTCGTGTCGAAGATCCCGAACTTGAACACCATCGTGGCGAGCGGGATGAACAGGATGCTGGGCGGGATCAGGTATGCAAGGAAGATGGCCATGCCCACATGGCGTGAGCCGTGGAAGCGCAGCCGCTCGATCGCGTAGGCGCCGAGCACGCTGGCGGCGAGCGAGCCGAAGGTGGACACCACGGCGATTAACATCGTGTTCCACATCCAGCTCGGATAGGCGGTGTGAAACAGCAGCTTCTTGTAGTGATCGAGAGTGGGGTGGGCGATCCAGAACGGGTTGCCTTCGCTGGACAGCAACTCGGCGTTAGGCTTGAACGAGGTGATTGCCATCCAGTAGAACGGGAACAGCAGCACGATCAGGAACACAACGAGCGGCAGATACACTGTCACCACGCGTCTGGGAATCGACACGAGGTAACTCATGCCGGCGGTTTGTTCGGTCTCGCTCATCGCTGTCCCAACTCAAGAGTGAAGGGTGAAAGACGTGAATGCGGTGAAGGAAGTGAAGGAAGTGAATGAGGTGATCCCCCTCACCCCGACCCTCTCCCCCGGTGACGGGGGGGAGGGGACTTTTCCCTCTTCACTTCCTTCACCTCTGTCACCCTTCGCTCTTCACCCTTCACCCTTCGCTCTTCACTAGTCTTTGGTCCCCTGCTGCCACCTGCGCCGCTGCAGGCCGAAGTAGCTGAACAAGATCGCAGCCAGCAGGAATGGAATCATCGCCGTAGCGATCGCCGCTCCCTCCCCCAGCGCTCCGCCCGGAATCGCGCGCTGGAACGACAATGTGGCCATGAGATGGGTGGCGTTGATCGGCCCGCCGCGGGTGAGCACCCAGATCAGCTGGAAGTCGGTGAACGTGAACAGCACCGAGAAGGTCATCACCACCGCGATGATGGGGGTGAGCATGGGCAGTGTCACGTGCCAGAACTTCTGCCAGCCGGTCGCACCGTCGATGGCCGCCGCCTCGTACAGGCTGGGCGAGATCGTCTGCAGGCCCGCCAGCAGGCAGATCGCGATGAAGGGCATGCCGCGCCAGATGTTGGCGATGATCACGGAGGCGCGAGCCCATTGCGGATCGCCCAGGAAATCGACGTAGTGATCGATCCAACCGAGCTTCGTCAGCGTCCAGCTGACGATCGAGAACTGCGCGTCATAGATCCACCAGAATGCGATCGCCGAGAGCACCGTCGGGACGATGAACGGCAGCAGCACGATCGCGCGGACGAAGGCCTTGAACGGGATGTGCTCGTTCAGCAGCAGCGCCAGCCATAGGCCGAGAGCGAACTTGATCGCGCTCGCCACCACCGTGTACAGGAAGGTGTTGAAGACCGATAACCTGAATACGCTGTCCGTCACCAGGAATTCGAAGTTCTCGAACCCGATGAACCGGCCGGGCCTTCCGATCGTGGAGTCGGTAAGGCCTAGCCACACCCCCAGCCCGAGGGGATAGGTCAGGAACACCACCAGCAGAACGACCGCCGGCAGCATGAATAGCAGTCCGACGAAGTGGCGGTTGTCGAACAGCCGGGCCAGGCGGGACACCGCCCCCGCTTCGCCTGCGGCCTGCGGGACAAACTCTTGCGTGCGCGTGATATCCATGCGCGGGCCCTTTTCTAGCTGTAATACCGCTTGGCGCGACGCTCTGCTTTGGACATCGCTTCCTGGATGGAGGAGGAGCCGGTCGCGGCTTCGGCCACCATGTCCACGACAACAAAATCGGCCATCGCCGCGGCGGAAGCCGGGCCGAGCTTCCCGGGCCAGCCGTTGGGCAGCATGAACTTCACCGCGTCGCGATACGCGTAGCGCTTCGCATCCGACTTCCATACCGGAGCGGACTCGTAAGCCCGCAGCGGTTGCGTCACGAACGCGAGCGCTGCTTCCATCCATGCCTCGTACTGCTCCTTCTCCCACATGAATCGCAAGTATTCCTTCGCAGCCTGCGGATACTTGCTGTACTTGAACGTGACAGCGGTGAAGGCGAGCCCCATCTCGGTCGGCCGGCCCACCGGTCCGATGGGCATGTTCGCGTGGTAGATGTCGTCCGCCATCGCCTTAAGCTTCGGATCCGCGGAGTTCTTGGCCGCGTAATAAATGGACACGCCGTTCGTAGTGAGGCTGATGTCTCCGGCCAGGAATGCTTTGTTGTTGCTGGGGTCGAGCCACGACAAGGTTCCAGGCACGAACGTTTGATACAGCGCCTTGGCATATCCGAGCGCCGCCGCCGTTTCCTTCGAGTTGATCGCAACCTTGCCGTTCTGGTCCACGAGCTTGGCTCCGTGCGCCCAGATCAACCAGTGACACCAGATGTTCGCGTCTCCCGTCGCGTGACCCAGGGCCATGCCGGGCGGCGTGCCTTTGTTCTTGAGCGCCTGGCACAGCTTCAAAAAGCCGGCCGTATCCCGCGGGATGGAGTCGAAACCAGCGGCCTTAATGTGGCTCGCGCGATAGACGATGGCGCTCGCGCCCGCGCCCATGGGGATGCCGATCCAGCGGCGGCCGTCGGTGGCGTATTGGCGGGCAAGGTCGTACCAGCCGCCATACTTGTTGCCGAGGTAATCGGCCACATCGGACACGTCGACGAGTTGATCCGGGTATTGGTGTGCGTCGTCGTTGGTGCCGATGATGATGTCCGGCCCGCTGCCAACTTTGGCGGCCACGGCGGCCTTGGGGCGCAAGTCCTCCCAGTTCTCGCTTTCGACCGTGACCGGCACGCCGGTCTTCTCGGTAAACTTCTTGGAGTTGGCGAGCCACTGGTCCTCATCGCCCTGCACGAAGCGCTTCCAACGCAGCACGCGCAGCGTCGCCCCCGGCTCTGGCTTGAACGACGCGTGCTGAGCGGACGCCTCTCCCGGCAACAGCACAGATCCCAGTGCGGCGCCTGCGGCGACCCCCGTGGAGGTCTTGAGAAATTCGCGCCGGGATCGGTTGCGCATTCGGGTTTTCCTCCAGGGGAAAGACGATCCGGGCCTTATGCGAGCCGTTTGCCGCTCGCCGGATCGAACAGGTAGGTCTTGCCGGGGAGCGGCTCCAACCGGATCGTGTCGCCTGGCTTAAAGGTGTGCCGTTCGCGGGAAATCACGGTGATCTCGGTGTCGTCAAGCCTGCAGTAGACCTGCGTGTCCATTCCAGTCGGCTCGACCACGACCACCTCGGCGGGCACGCCGGTGGCGCTGATCACCAGATGCTCGGGGCGCACGCCCAACGTGACCTCGCGTCCGTCGGCTTCACCGGAGGTGGGCGCCGGAATCCGGCTCCCCTTCCGCAGCTTCACGCCGACCCCATTGCCGTTGGAGAGTTGCCCCGATAGAAAATTCATCGCTGGCGACCCGATAAACCCCGCGACGAACAGGTTGGCCGGCTCGTCGTACAGATCCAGCGGCGTGCCGATCTGCTCGACGTCGCCGCCGTTCATCACCACGATCTTGTCTGCCATCGTCATGGCTTCGATCTGATCGTGCGTGACGTACACCGAAGTGGTTTTCAGCCGCAGGTGCAGCTCTTTGATCTCGGTGCGCATCTGCACGCGCAGCTTGGCGTCCAGGTTGGACAGCGGCTCATCGAACAGGAACACCTGCGGGTTGCGCACGATGGCGCGTCCCATCGCCACACGCTGGCGCTGCCCGCCGGAGAGCTGTCGCGGGTAGCGCTCGAGGTATTCGGTCAAGCCGAGAATCTTTGCGGCTACGTCGACGCGCTGGCGCATTTCCTCCTTGCTGCGGCCCGCCAGCTTCATGCTGAACGCCATGTTGTCGAACACGGTCATGTGCGGGTACAGGGCGTAGTTCTGGAATACCATCGCGATGTCCCGCGCCTTGGGAGGGATCTGGTTGACGATCCTGTCTCCGATGCGGATCTCGCCGCTGGAGATCTCCTCCAGCCCCGCGATCATGCGCAGCAAGGTCGATTTTCCGCAGCCGGAGGGACCCACCAATACGACAAACTCGCCGTCGCTGATCGAGACGCTCACGCCATGGATCACCTCGACGCGGCCGAAGGACTTGCGGATGTTGTTCAGCGCGACCGAAGCCATGTGTAGCGCCTGGCTTAGAGCACGGCCGCTCGCAATGCGCGATCGGTGTGTCGTTGTGCGCTGCACGAGCGGAAGTGGGCGCCTGCGGCCATTCCGTTCTCCTCCATTGTGTAGGTGTTGTACGTGCGAGAGGGCAGTCTAACTGAATTGCAGAATTGGCGGCAACGCTGCTCTCGCTGCCGCGCCGACGTCGTGAACTGCCTGTGGCATACTACCGCCCTCCCGCGCTGTCCGGTTTCAGCGCGGTCGCACACAGACGAGGGGAGGCGCGTGAGCGGGAGACTGAGAGGCAAGTCCGCTGTGGTGACCGCGGCCGCACAGGGCATCGGGCGCGCGGTCGCGCTTGCGTTCGCGCGCGAGGGCGCCTCGGTAATCGCAACCGACGTCAACCAAGACAGGCTCGCGGAGATCGCCACGACCGGGATCGTTACGCGGCGGCTGGATGTCACGGACGATGCGGCGATCCAGGCGTTTGTGCGCGAGATCACGACCCCGAGCATCCTCGTCAATTGCGCCGGCTTCGTCCATCACGGCACAGTGCTGGAATGCACCCGCAAGGACTGGGACTTCTCTTTCACACTGAACGTCCGTTCGATGTACATGCTGATCCAGGCACTGCTGCCGCGCATGCTGGAGAGCGGCGGCTCCATCATCAACATCGCTTCGGTCGCAGGCAGCATCAAGGGCATCCCGAACCGCTTCGTGTACGGCGCCAGCAAGGCCGCCGTGATTGGTCTCACGAAGTCGGTCGCCATCGATTTCGTCAAGCGCGGCATCCGCTGCAACGCCGTCTGCCCAGGCACCATCGATACCCCCAGTCTGGGCGAACGCATCAATGCGTTCGCCGATCCGGTGCAGGCGCGCAAGGACTTCATCGCGCGCCAGCCGATGGGGCGGCTGGGCAACGCCGAGGAAGTCGCGGACCTGTGCGTGTACCTCGGCTCCGACGAGTCCATGTTCATGACCGGCCAGACCGTGATCATAGACGGCGGAGTCTCGCTCTAGCACCTTGGTCCACCCCGAATACTCGAACGCAGAGGCACACAGCGCGCGAAGTTCGCAGACAGGTCCAGAGCGCCTCGTCCGGCATCAAGTCCGGCCGAGCGCTCCATTGCAGAGTCCTCAGCACAGCCGGCTGCGTATTGCCTGCGTGCGGTGGGCCCGGCGTTGGGTTCTCTTCCGTCAGGAGACAACATGAAACTGGTACGTTACGGTGAGGCAGGCAAGGAAAAACCTGGAATTGTCGACGCACAAGGTGCGATACGCGATGTTTCCGGCATTGTGAGCGACATCGACGCCGGCGCGTTGAGCGACGATGGTCTGGCGAGGCTACGTGCGGCTAAAGTGGACACGCTGCCCAGAGTGGCAGGCAACCCGCGCCTGGGCCCACCCGTCGCCGGCGTGGGCAAGCTGGTAGCGATCGGGCTCAACTACTCCGATCACGCCAAGGAGGCGAACCAACCCATCCCAGCGGAGCCGATCATCTTCATGAAGGCCACTTCGGCCATCTGTGGCCCCAACGACGCGGTCATCCTCCCGAAGAATTCGAAGAAAGGGGACTGGGAGGTAGAGCTGGCGTTCGTGATGGGGAAGACCGCGCGCAGCGTGCCGGAGGCCGACGCGCTCAACTACGTCGCCGGCTATCTGATCTGCAACGACGTCTCCGAGCGGGAGTGGCAGCTCGAACGGGGTCCGACCTGGGACAAGGGAAAGGGGTTCGACACTTTCGCGCCGCTGGGGCCCTGGCTGGTCACGCGCGACGAGATCCCCGATCCCCAGAACCTGGCCATGTGGCTGGACGTGAACGGCAAACGCATGCAGACCGGGAACACCAACACGATGATCTTCAGCTGCCGCAAGCTGATCTCCTATATCAGCTTCTGCATGACGCTGAAGCCGGGCGACGTCGTCACCACCGGCACGCCTCCGGGCGTGGGCTTGGGCGTCAAGCCCAGCCCGGTGTTTCTCAAGCACGGAGACGCGATGCGGCTCGGCATCGACGGCTTGGGTGAACAAAAGCAGGAGGTGAGAGCGACCGAGTGACTCGATCGCCTCGCAGCGTCACCGGGAAGGCGCACTGCAGTGCGCCTTTTTCTTTGCGGCGGACCCGGACAGCCGCGAGGAACTTGAAGTCGCACAGCAAGACGTCATCTAGGGACTCGTTATAGACGGCGATCAAGGGAGAGCATATGTCGGAAGAAGGGTTCCACGTCCACGGTGCCCATGAGCACGAGCTGGAGCACGAGGCACACCGTGGCCCGGGGCTTGCGCAGCAGGTGGCGGTGTTCACCGCGATCCTGGCGACCCTGGGCGCGTTCGTGAGCTACCAGGGGGGAGCCGCGCAGAACGAGGCCATGATGTTCAAGAACGAGGCCGTGCTGAAGAAGGCAGAGGCCTCGGACCAGTGGGCCTACTATCAGTCCAAGAGCACGAAGGGCCATCTGGCGGAGCTGGCCGCGCACCTCGCGCGGGATCCGGAGAAGGCCGCGCAGTACGCCAAGGAAGTCGAGCGCTACGACAAGGAGAAGAAGGAGATCCGCGCGAAGGCGGAAGCGCTGGACGAAGCTTCGCAGAAAGCGAACGAGCACAGTGAGCAGATCTACCACCCGCATCACCGGCTGGCCCAGGCCATGACGCTGATCCAGATCTCGATCTCGCTCGCGTCGATCACGGCTCTCACACGCAGGCGCTGGCTATTCGTTGCGGCGCTGATCGCTGCGACTGGTGGCATCGCCCTGTGGGTGGTCTCGCTGACCCAGCTCGGTCTCTGATTCGCGTGCCTAGGTCGCGGCCGACGCAACGTGGCTTGCGCTTCCGTGCGCGCGGGGCGAACGGCACGGCCCGTATCGCCGCATCCCCCGCTCGCGTCCGCCGCGACGTGCACCCGTGACATTCGTTTGACAGCGGCACGGGATGGCCCGAACCTTGCGTTTTTCCCCGACAGGAAATTCTCCCGCTGCAAAGTGAGACAAGGGGGCGATCGTGGGAAGCAGACTGGGCCGGACCGACGCGAAGAGCGCCAGACCCATCCTCAACGAACGTGACTACCAGAACGCGAAGGAAATCCTGGCCAAGGAAGTGCGTCAAAGGCATAGCGATCGCGTATGGGCGCGCCTCGAAGCCCTGATGCAGGAAGTGGCCAATTACGAGCGGCGCTTCCTGGACGGAGACGAGGAAACTTCGACCGACTGGGTCGAGTATGCCTATGCCACTGTCCTGGAAGAGCACCAAAGTCCCAAACGCCGCTGGTCGGACAGCAACGACGACTGAGCCGCGCTCGCCCACTCTGTCCTTCGCGGCCGGCCACGCTCGCAAGCGCGAAGCCGGCTCGTCCCGCTCCTCCATCCCGCTTCTGAGACCGCCCGCTGATGGAATATCGCGGGGCGGTTCCGCAATCGTGCACGGATTCACAGGGCACTCCCCTCTCTTAACCGCCGACCCGAACGCCCGCATGCTACGCCTCGGGACAAGAGCGCCCCGCCGGCCGCCCGAGCCCACGCTGATCCTTTCATCCGGATGCCTGCTCCCGGGCTTTCGCTCCTGGGGCAGGCGGGCAGTGCTCCCACAGTAGCCGCGGCGCCGCGACAGCCGTTACACTGGCGGCTGTTGGGACATCGGGAGCAGCGCATGCAATACGTCAACCTCGGAACCACCGGGCTCAAGGTCTCGCGGATCTGCCTGGGATGCATGACCTACGGTTCTCCCAAGTGGCGCGACTGGGTGCTCGACTACGATCGCTCCAAACCCTTCATCGCCCGCGCGTGGGAGCTGGGAATCAACTTCTTCGACACGGCCGATGTGTACTCGCTGGGCGAGAGCGAGGTCGTGTTGGGGCGCGCGCTGAAGGAGTTGGCCGTCCCGCGCGACCGCGTCGTGGTCGCTACGAAGGTCTTCAGCGTGATGGGCGAAGACCCGAACCAGCGGGGCTTGTCGCGCAAGCACATCATGCACTCGATCGACGACAGCTTGCGCCGGTTGCAGCTCGACTACGTCGACCTATACCAGATCCACCGCTTCGACAGCCAGACCCCGGTGGAGGAAACGCTGGACGCGCTCACCGATGTGGTCAAGGCCGGCAAAGCGCTCCATATCGGCGCTTCGTCCATGTATGCCTGGCAATTCGCCAAGATGCTCTACACCTCCGAGCGTCACGGGTTCGCCCGCTTCGTCACCATGCAGAATCACTACAACCTGGTGTACCGCGAGGAAGAGCGGGAGATGATCCCCCTGTGCCGCGACCAGGGTGTGGGCCTCATCCCCTGGAGCCCGCTCGCACGCGGGTTCCTCATGGGCAACCGGCGCCGGGAAGACAAGGGCGACACCACGCGTGCCAAGAGCGACGACTTCGCGCACCGGATGTATTACCAGGATTCCGATTTCGCGGTCGTCGAGCACGTGACGGCGGTGGCGAAGCGGCGCGATGTATCGAATGCACAGGTCGCGCTCGCCTGGCTGCTGCACCAACCCGGGGTCACCGCACCCATCATCGGCGCGAGCAAGATGCAGCACTTGGAGGATGCGGTGAAGGCGTTGGAAGTCAAGCTCACCGACGAGGAATTGAAAGTGCTCGCGGAGCCCTACCGGCCGCACCCGGTCCTGGGACACGTCTGAGGATGCGCGCGCCGACCGAGAGGCGACCGGTCGCGTCGACGTCGTTCCTTTGCGCTCCGGTGTCAGACCCGAGCTCAACCCCTCCGCCCATGCAACTCGCCGCGGCTCGGGTGCGCACGGCACCCATGATGGACTGGTCGGACCGGCATTGCCGCTACTTCTTCCGCCAGCTTTCGCGGCAGGCGCTCGTCTACACGGAGATGATCACCACGGGCGCTCTGATGCACGGGGATCTAGGGCGTCACCTACGCTTCGACGCGGCCGAGCATCCCGTCGCGCTACAGCTCGGTGGTTCCGATCCTGAGGACTTGGCTCGCTGCGCGCGACTCGCCGGCCGCTGGGGTTACGACGAGGTCAATCTCAACTGCGGCTGCCCGTCCGAGCGCGTCCAGCGCGGCGCGTTCGGCGCGTGCCTGATGGCGGAGCCGGAACTGGTCGCCGACTGCGTGAAGGCGATGCAGGATGCGACCGCGGTCCCCGTGACGGTGAAGCAGCGGCTGGGAATCGATCACGTCGAGGACTACGGTTTCGCGCGCCGGTTCGTGGAGACGCTGGCGCGTGCCGGGTGCCGCACCTTCATCGTTCATGCCCGCAACGCCGTGCTCAAGGGCCTCAGCCCCAAGGACAACCGCGCGGTGCCGCCGCTGCGTTACGGCGAAGTCTACCGCCTGAAGCAGGAGTTTCCGGAGCTGACGATCATTCTGAACGGCGGGATCCAGACTGCCGCGCAGGTCGAGACTCATCTCGCACACGTGGACGGCGTGATGATCGGCCGTGCTGCGTATCACGATCCGTATCTGCTGGCGCAGCTGGAGCATCGGCTGTGCGGCGCGCCGCCGATCGCGCGCGACGAGGTCGTTGGACGCATGCTGCGTTACGCCCGACAAGAGGTGGGCAACGGAGTGAGCCTGCGTTCGATCGCACGTCATATGCTGGGCTTGTTCCATGGGTGTCCGGGAGCGCGTGTCTGGCGCAGAATGCTGTCGGATGCTGCACAGCTCGCTCGCGGCGAGCCCGGGCTACTGCTCCAAGCGCTGGAGGCAGCGCGCAGTCGAGGTCACTGTCCGCTGCCCGCGGCGGCCGCGTAGGCGCGGAGCCGCAACCGCTGCCCGATCGGAATCCGCCGTACAACGCGACGCAGGCGGGCTGCGCCCTCTTTGCACCATGGAGGCGTATCGAACCTGCGCGGATTGCATCCACGGGCGCCGGCATGTCGCGGCAGGAGAGTTAACAATGTTTCCTTTGCGCACCGCGCGGCGATAGACTGATCGAAGTTTTCGCGCTGCGTCGCACGGAGACCAACGGCCGACATGGCCGTCCAACGGATGCGGTAACGCCCATCCGGCGACACACAGCGCAGGCCTGCGCATCACGCGCGACAGGCCTCGGTAGTCAGTCGTCGCAAGGGAGGCAATGATGCTGCACCATCTCGGCCGCGCCGCGGAGCTTCTGCCGCTGCGCCGATTCTTCCAGGCCGCAGAGTCCGCAACCGACACGCTCGATTCCAGTCCGCCGCAGCAGTCGTCGGCCGTATCACCGCTCTCGTGGCTGCCGCGGCCCGATCCGGCGCTGCTCGGGAAAGAAGAGCCGCACCAGTTGCTGCTGCCGTGCTTGTTCGCCACCGTGTTCCTGGTCGGCGTCGTGACCGCGAGCCGCAGCTGGGATCAAATCTCTCGCGCACGCGCCAGCGCCGCATGGCCCTATGCGCGCGCCGTCATCTTGAGCTCCGAGGTGCGCGCACTCGCCGACACCGAGGGCATGCGGTGGCGCCCCGTCATCACCTATTCCTACCAGGTCGGAAGGCGCGAGGTGATCGGTTCGCGGCTCAGCCGGGAGGAGCCCGTCTACGGCTACCCGCAGGCCGTCGCTCGCGCCTACGTAGCGCGATACCCGCAAGGCGCAGTCGTGCTCGTCTACTTCAACCCCGAAGATATCGGCGAATCCGTGTTGGAGCAGAGCGCGCCGCGCAGCGCATACCTCGGGCTGTATCTCGGATTGATCCTGGCGACGACAGGACTCTTGCTTCTGTTGCTGCCCCGCTGGCGCGATCCGCCGCAACTCCAATCGGCGGCAGCGCGCATCAACGGGTGACACGCGCAGGTCACGGAGCAAGGTGAGCCGGGAGCGCACGCCGGTGCGCCACACAGACCGCTGCGCAGCGCGACCGGCCCGCAGCTTACGCTCAGTCGGTCTCGACCTCGAGCAGCCGGCTCTCGCTGCGATAGGTGAGCGTTTCGAACAGGTCTTGAAAGAACCAACCGGCGTCGAGCAGCAGCCAGCCGTGGGTCTTGCTTGACGGCTGGCCGTCCGTCTGGCTTTCGCAATCGACGGGAACCGCTGTGCCGGTCAGCTTCGCGTTCAGGGCAGCGGCAGGCTGCGCTGCGCCGAGCTTGCATTGCGTCCGTGAACGGGTTCGCCCGCGGCCCCGAGTGGAATCGACGGTGGCGTACTCGGCTTCGTAGCTGAAGACCTCCCCGGCGCCTGCCGGTACCAGCGTTCCGGTCGAGTTGAAGCCTTCGAGTCGGCGTGAGGCACCCCCGCCGGCGGGAAAAGCGGAGCGCGACGCCACCGTGATCAGGCCGTACAGCGACAGATCCTCCAACGAATACTCCGGCGCCTTGACGTTGCCGAATATCAGGCCCGCACCCCTGCTCTCCACCGTTCGTTCCTCCACCGACTGCTGCTTGTGCCCCCCTTGCGGCCGACTGATGGTCTCGATCCGCACCTTGCGCAGCCGCAGAGCCAAGGCTTTGTCTGCACCCGCAGCCCGCGCCAGTGCTTGTGTCACCGCGGGCGGCGGCTGTGCTGCCACGGGGTCGAGCGGGATCTCCCAGGTCCTGGCTTTGGTCCGCACCAGCCGCGCCGGCGGCAGCCGCTGCAGCGCCCCGGAGCGGTCGCAGAGCAAATGCACCAACTCGGCGGGCTCACCCTCCGCCGCGCTCCGATACGCGGGCTGCGCAAACGTGGAGCCGTCGGAGACCACCTCGTCTTCATCGAAGTCCAGCCCGGCGAGCACGGCATACTCCGCCTTCGAGCAGCGCACCGCCATCAGCTCGCGCTTGGAGCCGTAGGGATTGCGGTAGGGCATGTCCAGCGCCACGACTGGGTAGTCGTAACGCACCCACGCGCGCACTTCGTCCTCAGCGAGCCGCAGACTGGCGGTGTCGACCTGTGTGCGCCTGTTCTGGCCAGCATGTGCGACGTCGACCAACACCTCGCTCGGCACCGCGCACAGGTCGTGCTGGAGTGACGCAAGCATGCTGGTCGCAATAAAGGGGAGGCTCGTGGGCTTGGCGTACCGGTTGATCTGGCTCTCGCCGTAGAAGCGCAGCCTGGAACCATCCTCGAACACGACGTCTCCGTAGGCGACCAAAGCCTCCGGCTTGCCGCAGTCGATGCGCAGCGCGGTCTCTCGCTGTCTCGCCCCGCGTGCCAGCATGCTGTCGGGGAGCGCCGTCTCGCGCAGGAACACCGTCACGGTCGAACCGATGCGCAGCACGCGATCGGTGTCCAGATAGTAACCTTTGCCCTTGTCATCGACGGACACGGGGTGCCATTGCTCTGCGGCCAGCGGAGAACACTGGAGCGTCATGATCGCCGCCAGCGCCAAGAATCGGACCAAGGCAATACGCGCAAACATGAGTGTGGGCCCGTTGTCAGGGATCGATTGCAAGGGCCGCCGGCTGTCCTCGCCCCCGCCTGCCTCAGCGCGCCCACCGGCGCATACGCGCCTCACTCAGCGCCGCGGTGAGCGTTCCGAGCAGCAGCCAGAGCACCAGTGAGATCCCGAGCGAGCCGATCGCGAATCGCGCGGCCAGCTGCTGCGGCACCGCGCTCTCGGCCACCGGCGGCCTGGGAGCCCCGAGCAGATGGGGCAACAGCTGCAGCACGGCGCTCGCGAGCTTCCATGCCCAGCCCCGCAAGAAGAACAATCCAGCGAGGCCGGCGGCGGTCGCCCCCACGGTCATGAACCACCAGAGCTGACGCGATCCCAGGTCGGCCGCAGGCGCACCAGGCAGCTCCGGGGGCAAACCCAAAGCCGGCGCCAGCGCCACGCTGACATACCCGCACAACCCCCACAGCACGCCTTTGCGCCACGTCACACCACCGCGCAGCGCATAGCCGGCCGCCAGCAGCAGCGCGAAGCCGAACGCGGCAACGCAGTTGAACAGGAGCGTATAGGCGCCGCGCTGCAGCCAGGGAACCGGCGCCCCTCCAGCGGCCTGCACCGCCTCGAAGCTTTCAGCTTGCAGGATGAGGGGGGCCAGGAAGAGCTGCTGCAAGGCGCTGACCACGACGCCGGCCGCCACAGCAGCGCCCAACGCCGGAAGCAGCAGCTGGGACAGCGACAGCGTGCCGGGTACCGGACGCGTCAGTGACACGGGAAATTCAGGCTGTGCCGCGCATCGTGGGCGGCGTTGTGAATCGACTGGGATCCGGCGAAACCAGCGAGCGAGACCAGCACCACTCCGAGCGCCGCAGCGATGCAGACCGGCCAGATCGCAGCGAAGCGACCCGAGCGGTGAGCGGCCACCCCATTGGCCTGTGCGATGTCGGACATCGCTTCCTCCCCAATGTTGACTGCTGTCCGTCTTTATAGACCACCCCCGCCGCGGCCGCAAGGTACCCGCGGCGCTGCTGCGAGCCGGCGCGGCCGCTATACTCACCCGGCCGCCTCAGAGCCAGGCCCATCGATGTCGGACCCGCCGAAAGCCGATCCCACCCAGCCAGGCCCCACAGTGCGCGTCTGGGACATCCCGGTCCGGCTGTTCCACTGGATGCTCGTCGCTCTCGTGCTGGTGTCGTTCGCTACCGGACAGATCGGGGGCAACGCGCTCGAGTTTCACGAGCTATCCGGCTTCACGATCCTCGCGCTGGTGCTGTTTCGAATCCTTTGGGGCCTCATGGGCAGCACCTACGCTCGCTTTTCGGGCTTCCTGCGCGGGTTGCGGCCGGCCCGCGTCTATGCCCAGTCGCTGCTGCGCGGCCGGCCTGCGTTTTATCCCGGGCACAACCCCCTGGGCGGCTGGATGATCGTGGCGCTTCTTGCGTGCCTGCTGGTACAGGCCGGGACGGGACTCTTCGCCAACGACGACGTCATGCTGGAGGGTCCCCTTGCGAAGCTGGTGTCCAAGGCAACGAGCGACCTTCTGACCCGGCTGCACAAGGCCAACTTCTACGTGCTGCTCACGCTGTTGGCGCTGCACGTGGGCGCCGCGCTGTACTACCTATGGGGTAAGCGGGAGAACCTCATCACTCCGCTCTTCACCGGCCGCAAACGCCTCCCCGCGGGCGAGCGGGCGGAGGAGGTGCGCGGCGGCCCGCTGTGGCTCGCGGCGCTGCTGCTCACCGCGTGCGGGCTGGCGGTTTGGCTGCTGGTGAGGTGACAGGCAACTCCCGCGGCCCGATTGCGAGCATCGCGCTCGGCAACCGGGTCCGGGCGGCGGACGAGCGCGTCACTTGTTCCGGTACTTGTCGTGACACGCCTTGCAGGACTTGCCGGTCGCGCCCACCTGTGCCTTGAGGGCTTCGAAGTCGCCCTGCTGTGCCACTTCGGCGAGCTTGGCCGTCTCCTCCTGCATCTTCTCCATCTTGGCCTTGAAGTCGTCCATGTCCAGCCAGATCTCCGGCTTCGCCTTGGTGTTGCCCTGATCCGTGCCGGGGACGAAGCCGTCGAGCGGCAGCTTGCTCACGAACGCTACGATGTTGGCGCATTTGATCGCCGTATCCTTGTCGTAGGGGCGTTTACCCTGCACCATGGCGGCGAGCGTTCCGAAGTTCGTGCCGACCAAGAACATGGCCGACTGCCTATACTTGATCGAGTCCTCTGGCTTCATCTGGCCGAGCGCGGTCACCGCTGCACTCACCAACACAGCAGCTCCCACCCAAGCGATTGTTCGTGTGTTCATGGTCGCTCCTCCCAGTAGTCAAGACGCGTCGATGTTGGCTGGCGCTCGGGCGCAACGCCGTGGATCGGTGGTGCGCGGTCCCCCGCCGCCCTGACCTCAGTTGACCCGGATCGCGTCGCCGTAGCAGTACAGCAACGGACTTTGCGAAGGCCTCGCCCGCCCATCCAGGCAGATCACGTTGATGAGGCCGTTGGCGCCGGCATCCGAGGCGACGCGTTTCATGGCATCGATCCCGGCGGAATCCGAGCCAAAACTCGGATAGGTGATGTTAGTGCGCCAGGAATCGATCCAGACATGCTCGACCAGCGTGTACTGGCTCTGCAGCAGATCCGGCGTCGCATAGACCCGCACCTCGGAGGGGGAGACCTTGGCCCCCTTGACGGCGGGCTTGCTGGCGCAGCCGGTGATCGCCGCAAACAGCATCACCGCCGCGCAACAGCCCAGCCAGCGCAACCACCGACCTCCTGTGGCAACCTGCTCCAATTCGAGTGTCATGATCGGACTTGCCTCCTTCGGATGGAAACGAATGGAATAGTACCCGGCGGCCGCGGCCGCGTCACGCGTCCGGCACCGCGCGAAGATTGGGGGCTCCCAGCGCTAGGTATGGCCGAGTTCGGCGTCATGCAGAGAATCTCCGGTGGAGCTCGCCAACCTGTTCGGGAGTAAGCAGCTTCAGCTTCTGCCCGCGCAGCAGCAAATACAGCTTTGCCGTCTCTTCCAGCTCCTCGGTCGCATACACGGCGGTCTCCAGGTCCTTTCCGGCGACCACCGGGCCGTGGTTGGCCAATAGAACCGCGTGATGCCGCCCTGCCACCTCGCGAACCGCGTTCGCCAGCGTCGTGTCGCCGGGTGCGTAATAGGGAAGCAACGCGAGCTTGCCGATCCTCATCACGTAATAAGCGGTGATCGGCGGGATCGGCGCCTCGGCGTCCAGGTCTGCGAGCACCGACACCGCGACCGAGTATGTCGAATGCAAGTGGACGATCGCGCCGGCAGTGGGGCGTTCCGCGTACATCGACAGATGCAGGAACGCCTCCTTGGTGGGTTTGTCTCCGGAGAGGGTGCTGCCTTTGGCGTCGACTTTCGACAGCGATGCGGGATCCAACCGCCCCAGGCAGGAGTTCGTCGGCGTCATCAGCCAAGCCTCGCCCGTGCGAGCGCTGATGTTGCCGGCGCTGCCGAAGGTCAGTCCGCGGTCGAAGAGCGATCTGCCGAAATAGCAGATCTCCTCGCGCAACCTTGCTTCGCTGCTCACGGCTGCACCTGGAACGCCTTGGTGAAGAAATCGGATGCGCCGAAGTTGCCGGACTTCAGCGCGAGGGCGAGCGTGGGCTCGCCGACGCTAAAGGTCCAGGGGACGCCCGGGTCGATCTCCGGCCCGATGTACAGCCCGACGACGCCGAGCGCGCCGACCACCGCGCCCGAGGTCTCTCCCCCGGCGACGACCAGCCGCCGCACCCCCTTGGCCACCAGCCCCTGCGCGATGCGGCCGAGCGTCTGCTCGATCAGCACGCCTGCTTGCTCGCGGCCGAGCTCCTTCTGCACGGCGCTCACCTGCTCCGGGGTCGCGGTGGAGTAGATGAGGATCGGCTTCTCGCCGATGCGCGAGTCGGCCCAGGTCAGCGCTGCCCCAGCCTGGTCCCTCCCGGCCGCGATCGCCAGGGGATCCAGCGCGAACGCCTCGTGATCCTTCTTCATGTGCGTCACTTGGCCCTGAGTGGCCACCGAACAGCTTCCCGCGAGCACCGCGGTGGGCCCGGACACTTTGGGCACCGGGTGGTGCTGCCCCGCCTTGAGGAGCCCCCGACGGACGAAGTTCGCGGGCAAGCCCATGGCCATGCCCGACCCTCCGGTCACGAGCTTCAGGTCGGCGCAGGCTTCGCCCAGGGTGAGCAGATGCTCGTCGGTGATGGAATCCAAGATCGCGTGCCGGACTCCGCTGCTTCGCAAGGCAGCGAAGGCCTCGCGCACCGCCTTGAGACCCTTCACGACGGTGGCATAGGGCACGAGCCCGACTCGATGCTTCGTCTGCCGCTGCAGCACGCGGACCAGAGACGGATCGGTCATGGGCGTGAGCGGATGGTTCCGCATGCCCGATTCGGAGAGCAGCTCGTCGCCCACGAACAGATAGCCCTTGTACACCGTGCGCTTGTTGGTGGGAAACGCGGGGTTGAAGACCGTGAAGTCGGTACCGAGTGCCTCCACCAGTGCGTCCGCCACCGGCCCGATGTTCCCGCTGTCGGTCGAGTCGAAGGTCGAGCAGTACTTGAAGTAGACCTGCTCGGGGCCGCGGGAACGCAGCCAGTCGAGCGCGCTCAACGACATCTGCACCGCTTCTGGAGCCGGATTGCTGCGGGATTTCAGCGCGACGATGATGCAGTCGGCGTCGGGTACCCGCTGGCCCGCAGCGGGCACCCCGAGGAGCTGGACGGTGCGCAGCCCTGCCTTGACCAGCGTGTTGGCAAGGTCGGTTGCGCCGGTGAAGTCGTCCGCGATGCAGCCGAGCAGCAGATTCACTAGGCGAGCCCTCTCAGGTCGTCTTCAAGACGGGCGGCGGCGATCTGCCGCTCTACAAGGGGAGGTAGGATATGCCGGCGAGACGGGACGAGCAAGGATCGCGCCTTCGCGTGGAGTCCCCGTTCCCTGCCCACTTCTTGGCGGGGCAGCTCACGAGAGGTTCTTGCTCATCCTCGTCGCGGACCTGGCGCGTGCCGCGAAACCGCTGCGGCAAGCTGCGCCGGTCCGTGAGTGCGGAGTGCAAGCGCTTCATCCCTGCAGGCGCTCGACTTTGACGGCATCGCCGTCGCGCACCGTCTTCAAGCGGCGCGCGTCGCCTTCGATCGCGCCCAGCACATTCACCCGCGTGACCAGGCGGCACTCGCTACTCCGCGACACCGGAGTGGGGCCGAAGGGCAGCGCCAGGGAGCTGCCCTGCACCCAGAAGCAGACCGTGCCGGGATCGACGACGTCACGGGCATCGGCCTCCAGGAGAGATTTCACCGGGACTCCGAAATAGACCTCCTCGCCCCATGTACTGGCGCTCGATTCCACCGGCAGCGCCGCCAACAGCGCGCGTGCCGTAGCGGTGTCCTCCAGGCGCGCGGTGAGCGAGCCGTTCGGCCAAGTGATCCTGATGCGGACCGCAGCATTCATCCGGCATTTTCCCTTCGCTCGTCACTTCCAATGCGGTGGCCAGGTCTTGCGGCAACACGGCAACGCCTCGAAGCGTTGCATCCAGGCGCCCACCCGCGCTCCGATCAGGCCGCGCACGTCGAGGTCCGGCTTCTTCCTGTCCATGCGCAGCGTCAGCGCGAGGAGCGGGTACAAGCTGAAATCCGCCGCGGACAACTCGCCGCCGGCCAGCCATTCGCCGCGGAACAGCGTCTCCCACGTCTTGAGCTCCTCGGCGACGCCATCGCGCGCCTTTGCGATCTCCACGGCGCCCCATCTCTCCGGCGGTGTGAACAGCACCTGGTCCAGCAGCTTGTCGGCCGCCGTCGCGTAGTAGTGATCCGTCTCTTGCACGAGCCGGCGAACAACGGCACGCTGCTCAACGTCTCCGGGAAACAGCTTCGCCCCCGCGTACTTCTCATCCAGATACTCGACGATCGCCACCGACTCGTAGAGCGCGAGGCCGCCGTCCACGATCGCCGGCACCTTGTGCCGGGGATTGACGGCGTGGAACTGCGCGCTGCGCAGGTCACCGGCGGAGAACGACATGAGCTTGAGCTCGTATGCGATCTGCTTATGCTCGAGCGCCAGCCACACCCGCCACGCGAACGGCGAGCCGGAACCGTAGTAGAAGGTCAGGGGCATGCCCGGGTCCTTTCCAACCTCAGGTGCACGGAGGAAGCGAGGCCGCGACCGCTCGGATGCGAGCCGAGTATAGGCGATTGCACCGGTGCGGCAGCGCGAGAGCGCGCGGCGGTCATGTCCGGATGCGCGGACCGCGGTGTAGGGCGCACCCGGCGATCTTCCAGCTGCCGTCGCGCTGATGCTGCATCACGTAGTAGGCGGTCAACACGTCGTTGCGCTTGGTCACGACCCGCAGTGGCTGCACCGGCTGGCCCGCGACCAGGAAGTGCTCGAGAAGGGTCACCGACCGGGGCCGGTACATCGGGCTATAGTCGGCACGCACCCTGTGCATGAACTCCCGAGCACTGCGGTAGTGCTTGCGGACCGACGGCGCTGCGAGCGAGAACGCTCCAGCGGCATCGCCGCGGTTGAACGCTTCCAGCTGCGAAACGACGACCGCGCGAATCGCGTCCCAGTCCCGCGGCTCCGTCCCCGGACCCGCGCCGCGCGCCTGCGGGACGAACGCCGCGACTACACAGCACAGCAACAGACCAGGGAGAGCCCATGCGCCGGAGAACATCGCAAGTCGGAGAAAACACGTCAAGACATCGACATGTTACTCCTGCACGGTGGAGCCGGGAAGCCTGCTTGATCTTCGGATGTCGCCGCTGGGAGCCAAGGTTGCCGGGATGCGGTGCACCGGGTGGTATCCCGTAAGCAATCCGCTGACAGCGGTCGGCGCGGCGATAGAATTCGCCCATGGACGAGATCGTCCGCCGCGCTATGGCCAAATGGCCCAATGTCCCCAACGTCTACGGTTGGCTGCACCTCGACCGGCGCGGAAATTGGGCGATCAAAGGGGAGCGCCTCGCCAACTCTGCGATCGCCGCGTTCATCGGCCGAAACTATGGCGCCGAAGAAAGCGGGCGCTGGTTCTTCCAGAACGGTCCGCAGCGGGTGTTCGTCTCGCTCGCTTACACGCCGTTGGTGTACCGGATTTCCAGCGCCAGCGCGTCGCAGCCAAAGTTTCAGACGCACACGGGGGTCGAGGCGTCTGCGCCGCGCGGGGCATGGCTGGACGAGACCGGGGCGCTGCTGCTGCAGACCGAGCTCGGGGTCGGGCTGATCCAGGACCAGGACTTGCCGCACCTGCTCGGCTATTGGACGACACAGGACGGGCGAGCGCTGGCCGACTCCGAGATCGAGTTCATCCTGCACGCCAGGCCGACGCCGACCGCAGCTTGGCTCGGGCTAGGAGCGCTGCGCGTCCCCATCGGCATGATCCGCTCGACAGCGGTTGCGGCTCGCTTCGGTTTCGACCCCGACCCCAGGCCTGCTCCCGGCGAACCGGAATGCTGACGTGCGCGCCGATCCGGACATCCGAACCGGCCGGTGGGCGACGGATTCCATGCGTGGGCAGTCCCCCCCCGCTGCGCCGAGCGGCTTCGACCGGGAGCGAGCGCTTCACCGGACCCTGCGGCGACTGTACTCCTCCTCGACGTGGTCGCGAAAATAGCTGATGAGCGAAGGGGCGGCGAGCAGCCTGCGATGCACTTCGCTCGGAACACGCGAGTACTGCCAGATGCTCCCGTCGGCGAGCTCGACCTCCAGAGTCTGGGATTTTTCTTCGTAGCCGACCGAGCGGATCTGGCTCGAACCTACCTTCTTGCGCTCCATTGCCGTAGATCCCTTAGAAATCGTCGCCTCGAGGATAGAAGAAAATATTCCTTCTGGGGCCGTCGGCCGATGCGCTATATTTACGGGCTTTCCGGGCGGCCGGCGGCCGCACGGGCTGTAAGCAGCGCCGAAACCTACAAGGAGACTTCAGACATGGCAACCTTGCGCCTTGGCGATACCGCCCCTGATTTCACCCAGGACTCCAACGAAGGCCCGATCCACTTCCACCAATGGGCCGGAGACAGCTGGGTGGTGCTGTTCTCTCACCCCAAGGACTTCACCCCGGTGTGCACGACCGAGCTAGGCTATACCGCCAAGCTCAAGTCCGAGTTCGCGAAGCGCAACGCCAAGGTCGTGGCGCTCTCGGTCGACCCGGTGGACTCCCACAAGGGCTGGATCAACGACATCAACGAGACCCAGAACACGACCGTGAACTTCCCCATCCTGGCCGATGCCGACCGCAAGGTCTCGACCCTCTACGACATGATCCATCCGAACGCCAGCGACAGCTTCACCGTACGCTCGGTGTTCATCATCGACCCGAAGAAGAAGGTGCGCGCGACCATCACCTATCCCGCCAGCACCGGACGCAACTTCGACGAGATCCTGCGCGTGATCGACTCGCTGCAGCTCACCGACAACTACAGCGTGGCGACCCCCGTCAACTGGAAGCAGGGTGAGGACGTGGTGATCGTCCCTTCCCTGCAGGACCCAGAGATCATCAAACAGAAATTCCCCAAAGGCTATCGGGCCCTCAAGCCTTACCTGAGGCTGACACCGCAGCCCAACCGCTGAACCGCAAGCACGAGACCATCCAGGGGCCCGCCGGGCGACGGCGGGCCTTTCGCATTTCGGGGCGGGCCGCGCCGCCCGTCTCGCATCGCGCTCACTGCGCGGCTTCCTCCAGGATCGCTCCGAGCAGCCGATCGACCTCCCGCAGCGCGGCCGCTCCTGCAGCCCCGGCCCCGTCCCACGGCCGCCGATAGACCAGGTGCACGGTGTCGCTCTCGCCAGGCAGCTGATAGATGCCGATGCCATAGGGACAGAACGCGAGCAGCCGCGGGTCGGCTTGCATCGTTCTGCGCGAGTAGGCGGCGCTGCAAAACTCGAGCACCTGAGCGCGGACATAGATCCGCTCAGTGGCCCCCAGGTCCTTGCCCGTCCGCTCGAGCATGTCTCCCACGTTGGACTCGTGGTCCACCACCAGCCCGTGGTTCTCGATGGCAAGCCTCAACATCTGCTTTACGTCCTCGAAGCTGCCGTGGGCGGTGGCTTCCACGACCAAGCTGTCGGCGGCACCGGCGCTCATCAGCCACAGGATCAACACGGCCCCCAGGCCTGCGCTGGTTTTCATTCCCGACTTCCTCCTCTCGAAGCTGGACCATTGCGGCAGACGCTCCGGCATACGCCAGGTGCCCTGAAGGCCCTGCCGTATCTACGCCGGCCCACGTCGCGCCAGGACGGCGGACTGCTCCGCTTCTGCAAGCCACGACGTGCCACAGCGGAGCGCTGACGCCCGCACGCGCGCCTGGCTGCACGAACAATGGGATTGGATTTTAAACCGGACCAAGCGGCGCAGCGACCGCCGACACCGGTCTAGAGGACGCGGTGGGAAAAAGCTATACAGCCGACCCCGCATCCAACCGAATGGCGCGGTCGATAGAGATCGCAGACTACCGCCCGCCAAGGGGCGCGTAGCCGAATATCATCGCCAGAGCACGCGGCTAGACGTACTCCGGGCGCGACACAGAAATGCGCGGCGGTGGTCGCTAACCGCCTGGAAGCACAAAGCCCGCGGAGGTGACTGGTATCCTCACGGATGCAGGCCTCCCGCGAGCATCCTGGAAGCTAGACCTTAGTTCGGCCGGTTACCAGAAACCGGGAACGGCCAAGCTGCCGGCGCGGGAGCGGGTTTGGGCGCTGCCGGAGCAGCAGGCTCGGCCGGCTTCGCAGCCGCCGGTTTCTTGGCCGCCTTCCTCTTTGCAGCCGGCTTCTTGGCAGCCTTCTTGGCAGCCGGCTTCTTGGCCGCTTTCTTCTTCGCCGACGACTTCTTCGCAGCCTTCTTCTTGGCCGGAGCCTTCTTCTTCGCGGCCTTCTTCTTCTTGGCCGGAGCGCGCTTCGCCGCCTTGCGGGCCGGCTTCTTCGCTACTTTCCTCGCGCCCATCTTGCGCGCCGGACCCTTGCGCTTCGCAGCGGGCCGCTTTGCCGCCTTCTTGGCGGCAGGTTTCTTCGCCGGGCTCTTCTTCTTGGCGCCCGCCTTCTTCTTCGTAGCAGCTTTCTTCATTGCCATTTCAAGTTACTCCTCTTCAGGTTGAACAAACGCACCTCGCGGTGCGACTACCCCGACGCCCATGGCCCAAGCGTGGGCCGCTGTAGCGCCGGAAGCAGTTCTAAACTCCATCCGTCCCGGGATGGAAAAAAGGCCGGGGCACCCGCGGTCATCTGACCGCGGGCACGGCCGGCCTCGCTTGTCTTCATCGCACTCCGCTTTTTGTTCTCGGAGCGCGGTCGTTTTGAATCGTCTGTTTGCATCAGTCCCAGCTCAGCGCGCCCCCCGTCTGGTACTCGATGACGCGCGTCTCGAAGAAGTTCTTCTCCTTCTTGAGGTCGATCATCTCTGACATCCAGGGAAATGGGTTGGAAGCACCCGGATAGAGCGGGTCCAGCCCGATCTGCTGGCAGCGCCGATTGGCAACGAACCGAAGGTATTCCTTGAACATGCGAGCATTGAGCCCCAGCACGCCGCGCGGCATGGTGTCCTCGGCGTAGCGGTATTCGAGCTCCACACCTGTCTTGAGCAGCCCGCGGATCTCGTCCCGGAACTGCGACGTCCACAGGTGCGGGTTCTCCATCTTGATCTGATTGATGAGATCGATGCCGAAGTTACAGTGCATCGATTCGTCGCGCAGGATGTACTGGTACTGCTCGGCCGATCCGGTCATCTTGTTCTGGCGGCCGAGCGCCAGGATCTGAGCGAAACCTACGTAGAAGAACAGCCCCTCCATGATGCAGGCGAACACGATCAGGCTCTTGAGCAGCTGCTGATCGGCTTCCGGCGTCCCGGTCCTGAAGGCCGGGTCGGTGAGCGTGTCGATGAACGGGATCAGGAATTCGTCCTTCTCCCGGATGCTCGGGATCTCATGGTAGGCATTGAACACCTCTCCTTCGTCCAACGCCAGACTTTCCACGATGTACTGGTACGCGTGGGTGTGGATCGCCTCCTCGAACGCCTGGCGCAGCAGGTACTGCCGGCATTCTGGGGCGGAGATATGGCGATACGTGCCCAGCACGATGTTGTTGGCCGCCAAGCTGTCGGCGGTCACGAAGAAACCCAGGTTGCGCTTGACGATGCGCCGCTCGTCCTCCGTGAGGCCTTCGGGGTCCTTCCACAGCGCGATGTCGCGGCTCATGTTGATCTCCTGCGGCATCCAATGATTGGCGCAGGCAGCCAGATACTTCTCCCAGGCCCACTTGTATTTGAACGGAACGAGCTGGTTGACGTCCGTCTTGCCGTTGATGATGCGCTTGTCCTCGACACGGATGCGCCGGTAGACCTCCGACAGCGCGTGAGCTTCGCCTGGATGCGCCGGGACTGCGGGCAGCGAGATCGCCCCAACCTCCATCACGCCCGCGTCGCTCGCCGCGAAGCTGCCCGCGGATTGCAGGCCAACTCCAGCGCTCACTTTGTTCTGTTCGAACTGCAGCATCTTCCTATTTCCAAGTTCTGTTCTCGTAAGCAAGCTCTATGCCGCTCAACTACTTAGCGCGCCGCGAGCACCCATCACATCTGCGCGTGCCGAATGCGGGCGCGCACCGCTTCTCGATCTCTTCACTCGAGCGCGCATCATCGCCTCTGCATCCGACCGCAAGCCCGCGCATCCGGCGGCGCGGCAACGCCCGATCTACTTCTCCTAACAACGCGGCCCGCCCGGCTCATTGGCAAGCTTCGCAGCTTGGATCATCGATCGCGCAAAGCTTCGGCTCTGTGCTGTCGACGTGGGCGGGCGCAGCGAGCTTCGTCGCGAACCCGGCCACCCCGCCATCGGCCGGCACCGCGTTGAGCGCACCGGCCTTCACCGTCGACTTCTCGGCATGCGTCGCGCCCAGCGTTCTCAGGTAGTAAGTGGTCTTCAAGCCGCGCATCCAAGCGAGCTTGTATACGTCGTCCAGCTTCTTGCCCGATGCGCCGGCCATATACAGGTTCAGCGACTGCGCCTGATCGATCCATTTCTGACGTCTCGCGGCAGCTTCGACCAACCATGTCGGATCGATCTCGAATGCGGTTGCGTACAGACTCCGGACCTCGGACGGAACGCGATCGATCCGAGCCAGGCTGCCGTCGAAGTACTTGAGGTCGGCCACCATCACCTCGTCCCACAGATTGAGCTTCTTCAGGTCGCGCACGAGGTGCTCGTTGGCGACTGTGAATTCGCCCGACAGGTTGGACTTCACATACAGGTTCTGGTAGACGGGCTCGATCGAGGCCGAGACGCCCACGATGTTTGCAATCGTGGCGGTGGGGGCAATCGCCAGGCAGTTGGAGTTGCGCATCCCGAAGCGCCGGATGCGCCCGCGCAGGCCGCCCCAATCCATGGCCGACGACATGTCCGCTTGCACGTAGCCGCCGCGCTCCTCGCGCAGCAGGGCCAAGCTGTCCTGGGGGAGGATGCCGCGGTGCCACAGGGATCCCTCGAACGTGGAATACGCGCCGCGCTCCTCAGCCAGTTCGGTAGACGCCCAATACGCGCAATAGGCGACCGCCTCCATGGACCGGTCGGCGAATTCGACCGCCTCCCGCGAAGCGTATGGAACCCGCATGAGGTGCAGACAGTCCTGGAACCCCATCACGCCCAATCCCACCGGCCGGTGCTTCAGGTTCGAATTGCGCGCCTTGTCCACCGCGTAGTAGTTGATGTCGATCACGTTGTCCAGCATCCGCATGGCGGTGGCTACCGTCGCCTTGAGCTTGCCGTGATCGAGGTTGCCGTCCCGCATATGGGCAGCCAGATTCACGGATCCTAGATTACAAACCGCGATCTCGGAGGCGGAGGTATTCAGCGTGATCTCGGTGCATAGGTTGGAGCTGTGCACCACCCCGACGTGCTGCTGCGGCGAACGGATGTTGCAGGGGTCTTTGAACGTAATCCACGGGTGGCCGGTCTCGAACAGCATCGACAGCATCTTGCGCCAGAGCTGCAGGGCCGGGAGCCTCTTGTAGAGCTTGATCTCCCCGGTCTGCGCTCGGCGCTCGTACTCGCAATAGGCGCCCTCGAAAGCCTTGCCGTACTTGTCGTGCAGGTCGGGAACATCCGAGGGGCTGAACAGAGTCCAGTCCCCGTTCTCCTGGACCCGCTTCATGAACAGATCCGGGATCCAGTTCGCCGTGTTCATGTCGTGGGTGCGGCGGCGGTCGTCGCCGGTGTTCTTGCGCAGCTCGAGGAACTCCTCGATGTCGAGGTGCCAGGTCTCGAGGTAGGAGCAGACCGCCCCCTTGCGTTTGCCACCCTGATTGACCGCGACCGCTGTGTCGTTGACGACCTTCAGGAACGGAACGACACCTTGGGACTTGCCGTTGGTACCTTTGATGTGGGACCCCATGGCCCGCACCGGAGTCCAGTCGTTCCCCAACCCGCCTGCAAACTTGGACAGCAACGCGTTCTGTTTGATCGCCTCGTAGATGCCGTCTAGGTCGTCGGAGACGGTGGTCAGGTAGCAGCTCGAGAGCTGCGACCGGTGTGTGCCCGAGTTGAACAAAGTGGGCGTCGAGCTCATGAAGTCGAAGCTCGACAGCACGTTGTAGAACTCGATCGCCCGGGCCTCGCGTTCGGTTTCCTTCAATGCCAAGCCCATGGCAACGCGCATAAAGAAGGCCTGCGGGAGCTCGATGCGGCGACCGCCCACGTGGATGAAGTATCGGTCGTATAGCGTCTGCAGGCCAAGGTAGCCGAATTTGAGGTCCCGGCGCGCATCCAGCGCCGCGCCCAGGGCCTCGAGGTCAAACTGGCGCAGTCCGGGGTCCAGCAACCCCGCCGCGATCCCATTGTCGATGAAGGCCGGGAAGTATTCCGCGTAACCGGCCTGCATATCCGCCTGCGCTGCCTCCCGGCCCAGCACCTCGTAACGGATGGCGTTGAGGAGCAGTCGCGCAGTCACATAACTGTAGGCGGGGTCCTTCTCGATCAGGGCGCGGGCTGCCAGCACGACGGCCTTGCGCACCTCCTCCATCGGTACGCCGTCGTACAGATCCTTCAGCACGCTGTGCAGGATCAGCTCGGCGTCCACTTCGCGCCCGAGCCCTTCGCAGGACTCCGCCAATAGCCGCTTCAGGTGCGCCAGGTCGAGCGGGCGGGCCACCCCGCCGTCGACGACGTTGATCGGCGCCGGCTTGGCCTCGGCTTGAGCGGCCTTGTTCTGGGCGCGGGCGCGGGCACGCTCCTCCCGGTACAGCACGTAAGCACGCGCGACGTCGTGCTCGCCGGAGCGCATCAACGCCAGCTCGACTTGGTCCTGGATGTCTTCGATATGGAACGTGCCGCCCATCGGCTGGCGCCGGACCAGGGCAGCGACGGCTTGCTCCGTCAACGACGCGACCATCTCGCGCACGCGGGCAGACGCCGCACCGTTCCCGCCGGTCACCGCGATGAAGGCTTTGGTCATCGCCACGCTGATCTTCGACGGCTCGAAGCCCACCACCGCGCCGTTGCGCCGGATGACCTTGTATTGCGCGTAGGCGGAATCGCGTTGTGGTGCGCCGGCCGCGGCGACCTCTGCTGTCAGGCCGCCCGCAGTCGACGCCCTGAGCGCGGACTCGGTGGAAAGCTGCATCCGAATTTTCCTCCCGGACTTTTCTCTCGCAGGGCGGCTCGTCGTTGAGGCACGACATGCAACTCCTGCTCGGTACATCCCTAAACCACTAGATCTTGTGTTCCCGTACTGCACGAGGTACTAATTCTAGTAGGGCACTGAACGCTGTCAAGTATTTTTCACAAATCGCATGCGTGGAAGTGCAGAACGGCCGTCCAAGAAACGCGGAAACAACGGGCAGCGCAGTGCGCCTTGGTCGATCTATGGCGCATGCGCGTTCGAGGAAACGCTGGCTGGAGATTCAGACCGGAGCGACCCCAACGGGACGGCGCTTGCCAATCGCCCGGCATCACTGCTCCGCCAGCCGGCGCCTTCGGTCTTCGTTCGCCGCGCCGCTGGCGGCGCGCGAAACGCCGGTCAGCGGAAGAGTGCGGGCTCGGTGTTGCCGCCGCAGACGATGACACCGACCCGCTCGGTCTCCCGCGGGCGGTAGCCACCGAATAGAAGCCCTGCGCACGCGGTCGCACCGCCGGGCTCGGCGAGTACGCGCAGGTGGTCCCACAGCAGGCGCTGTGCGCGCCGGATCTGATCGTCGGTCACCAGGACAACGCGCTCGACGTAGCGCTGGGCGATCGGGAACATCACCTCGCCGATGCGCCGCGCGCCAAGGGAATCCACGGCGAGACCCGCCACGTCGACGTCGACCGGCCCGCCCGCCTCGAGTGCGCGGGCCAGCGTGGGACAGCGCTCCGGCTCGACACCGATCACACGCGCTCGCCCCGCGTACCAGGCCGCCACTCCGCCGATCAGACCGCCGCCGCCGACCGCCACGAACAACGTCTCCAGACCGGTGGCCTGCTCGTCGAACTCACGGCCGACCGTTCCCGCCCCGGCAAGCACCTCCGGTTGGTCGTACGCGTGTACGACCAAGGCGCCGGAGTATCGAGCGCGCTCCGTGCTCGCGGCCAGCGCCTCGGCATAGCTTGACCCCGTGACGGTGACGTGAGCGCCGTACTGGCGCAGACGCTCGACCTTCACCTGGGGCGTGGGCGATGGGACGAAGATCTCGGCGCGGTGTCCCAGTTGCTGCCCGGCATATGCGACGGCCGCTCCATGATTACCGCCGGAGGCGGCGATCACGCCGGCCTCTGGCACTCGGTTCGAGAAGATCCGGTTGAACGCGCCTCGCGGCTTGAACGATCCGGTGTGCTGGAGCAGCTCCAGCTTGAGAGCGACCGGCGGATGCGGGCCGAGCGCACCGCGTTCGAGCTCGATCACCGGTGTGGTGCGCACTCGGCCCGCGATCCAGGCCGCTGCTGCTTCGATGTCCTCACGGGTGGTCATGGGCCAAAGTACGAAGTGAAGGAGTGAATGAGTGAATGAGTGAAGGAGTGAATGAGCTTAAAGCAGTGCCCCACTTACCCTGCCCCTCTCCCCCGGTAACGGGGGAGAGGGAGCGCAGCTTTTCACCTCCTTCACCTCCTTCACTCCTTCACTAGTCACCCTTCACCACGTATACCTCACCGAATAACGCACCACCGCTTCCTGGTCGGGCGCGACGGTCACGGGGAATTGGATGGTGCGCGCATCCTGTTTGTCGTAGGGCTGGGTGCTCGAGAGGATCTTCCAGTTCGTCCACCGATACAGGTTTTCCTTCACGATGACCTTCACCGGCTCGTCCTTGTGGTTGCGGATCTTGATCTCGATCTCCTCGGTCATGGTGTTGCGCGAGGTGTCGATCTTGAACTCCATCTGCCGGCGCTCTCCCACGACGTCGAAGGCCGTCCCGAGCTTGAGCAGGATCGTCTCGTTCTTGGGTGTGTGATCGATGCGGTCCTCGCCGATGAACTCGAGCGAGCCGTCCGCAGGGTCCAGCTTGCTCACCCGCACCCGTCCCGCGGGCATCGGGATGCCCATCCCGTTCTCCGGCGAATTCTTGAAGCTCAGATAGGTGTCGACCTTCTTGTTCCCCGTGATGCCGTAGTTGCGGTCGGTATAGGGATTGGCACCGTAGCCGGCATAGACGCCTTCCTGTCCGTAGTACACCAAGGTTTTCTCGCACGGGACCCCGCTCACGGCCGGAAACAGCTCGATCTGCTTGGTGGAGTTGTCCGGCAGCGAGCTCGTCCGGCCCAGGGTGTAGAGGTGATATTCGAAGAACTTCTTCTCTTCGAAGCCGCGCGCCTCCTCTTCCATCGCCTGGGCTTTCGCCACGGCCATTGCGCGCCGGGCGCCAGGCGCCTGCGGGGCGCGGTGCACGTCGCCGGCGATCAGTTTGATCCGGGCATCGGGGTAACCGGCCCCCGATTGATTGAGGATGCTCACCCAGGCGCCGACCGTGAGCCGGCACGAGTTGGCGTCTCCGCCCTCGCTGTAGGTCAGGTTGTAGTCGGACCACCAGGTGATCCCGGCGGTCTGATACGCCACGCGTGCCACCTGTTTGCCAGCCTTCTTGGCGGCCACGTCCCAGACCAGCGTGGGCCGCGTGATGAGTCCGCCGGGCAGGCTGGGCAGCATGATCCCGGAGCTATGCGAGACCACGCGCACGGAACCGTCGTCCTCGCGCAACACCAGGCCACCGGCGGTGGACAGCAGCGTACCGGTATACGTATCGAGCTTGTCGCCGCGCGCCTGCTCGACCGTGATCTCCTTGTCGATGAACTTGCGCAGCAGCTTCTCGGTGCTGACCAGATCGAACTGGAAATTCTGCTCCACCACCCGCGTGCCCTTCGGATCAGTCAGCGACTCGAAGGATACGGTGGTCGGGTCGATCAGCCCCGCCACGTCGGTGAAGCGCACATCGTTGCGCCCGGCCTTCAGGTCGATCTCGCGTTCGTGCCGCACGACGGCGTAGCCGGGGACCGCTTCGCCCTGCTGGGCGCCGTAGCGGTACATCTCCGGCGTCACGGCGCCGGGCTGGGTCGCACTATAGATCGTCAGGGAGTTGGCAACGGGTTCCGCAGCGCTCGCGCCGAGCGCGGCAAGCAGGGCGAGCGACACCAATGCAGGTAACGGGTTCAGGCGATTCATGTCAAGATCCTTTGATCCGGGTTGCGCGATTCTGCCACCTGTAAACGCGGCTGATGCTCTCACGGGGTTAGGATAGCGGCCGGTGTAGAAGAATCTCGAGTTTGACCAACTCCGCGCTCTCTTGTCGTCCAACGCGGAGCGGAGCCGGCCCGCAGGTAGGCCGCGTCGCCGCGGTCGGATCCCGGCCGATTGGCTTAGAATCGCGCAACGGCATTGTCCCGGGAGGGACCTCGATGGACGTGAGCGATCTGAAGTCGGTCAAGAAGCGGCCGCCGCCTGCGACGAAGTACGACGAGCGCCGGGCGCGCATCGACCTCGCCGCGGCGTTGCGCTCCGCCGCGCGGATGGGGCTGAACGAGGGGGTCTGCAATCACTTCAGTATGGAGGTCCCGGGCAAGCCTGACCGGTTCCTGATCAACCCACAGGGGTTCCACTGGTCCGAGCTCACCCCGGCCGACCTCATGGTGGTGGACGAGAACGGGAAGGTGCTGGAGGGCAAGCACGAAGTCGAACCGACCGCCTTCTTCATCCACAGCCGCGTCCACCTGCGCTGCAAGAAGAAGGTGGTGCTGCACACCCACATGCCCTTCGCGACCGCGCTCACCATCATCCAAGGCGGGCGGCTGGAGATCGGTGCGAACCAGAACGCCATGCGCTTCTTCGGCCGCGTAGCTTACGACGAAGGCTATGGCGGAGTCGCGCTTTCGGACAACGAGGGCGACCGCATCGCCGCGGGGCTCGGCGGTGCCGACGTGATGTTCATGGCGCATCACGGGGTGATCGTTTGCGGCGAGCGCATGGACTACGCCTTCGACGACCTGTACTACCTCGAGCGCTCGTGCATGGTGCAGGTGCTGGCGCAGAGCACCGGCAAGCCCCTGCGCACGCAGCCCGACGCGGTGTGCGCGCAAGTGGGCAAGCAGATCGGCGGGGAGCGCCAGCAGTCCGCATTGCACTTCGAAGCTTTGAAGCGATTGCTCGACCGCGACCAGCCAGGCTGGGACGGGAGCCGACGCTAGGCTTCGTTCCGCATCGTTCCTGCGCAGGTTCCGCGGTGGTGCACGCGCTGGCGGGATGCACGGATCCGGGGCGGCGATGGCATGCTGGCTCGCGAGAATAGCAACGATAATTCAGCGACTTTGCCGGTCGCAGCCGCGGGGCATGGCGTTTGCAGAAGAGTGCCTCGTCGCCGTGTCTGCAGCAAATAGAAGAGACCCGTATTCGCAGCAAAGGCACGGGCCGGCGCGGCCGCATCGGGCCCGCGTTACTCAACCGCAGTCATCACTGGGAGGAAGTCGTCATGCATAGGAGACTCGTCACACTGTCCGCCGGCACCGCACTGCTCGCCACCTGCCTCGGCAGCCCCTTCGCCGCCGCGGAAGACGTCATCAAGATCGGCATCCCTGTGGGCCTGAGCGGCGCCAACAGCGTGGTTGCGCCGTCGGTCGTGCAGTCGGCGGAACTGGCGGTGGATGAGATCAACGCCAAGGGCGGGATTCTGGGCAAGAAAGTGGTGCTGGAGGTCGCTGACGATGGCAGTGGAGCCGCAGGCGCACAGAAAGCCTTCGATTCGCTGATCTTCCAGAAGAAGGTGGACGTGCTGATCACGATGGAAACCAGCGCTGCGCGCAATGCCGGTCTCCCCATCGTCACGCGTGGCAAGACGCCCTTCATCTACACCTCCTTCTATGAGGGCCGCTCCTGCAACCGCTATATGTACGTCAACGCCTGGGTACCCGATCAGCAGGTTGCCCCGATCGTCGATTACTTCATGAAGAAGGACAAGGCCAAGACGTTCTTCCTGATCGGCAGCGACTACGCCTTCGGCCGCGGCATGCTCGAGTTCACCGCGAAGTACATCAAGTCCAAGGGCGGCACGGTGCTGGGCGAGGAGTACTTGCCGATGGACGGGTCGGACTGGACCGCCATCATCGGCAACCTCAAGGCGGCGAAGCCGGACGCGCTGATCACCTCTACCGCAGGCGGCGCGCCGAACGTGACGCTCACCAAGCAGCTGCGTGCGGCGGGCGTGAACATCCCCTATGGCAACCTGGCGGTGGACGAGGGCACCGCCAAGAGCATGGGTACGGATGCGGAAGGCATCTTCATCTCCGCGTCCTACTTCACCAATATCGATAGCCCGAAGAACAAGCAGTTCCTCGCCGCCATGCAAAAGAAGTTCGGCGCCGACCTGAAGACGCCCAACGACTTGTCGGTTCCGGAGTACGAGGCGGTGTACGCGTACAAGATGGCCGTGGAGAAGGTCGGCACCACGGCCGCCGACAAAGTCATCCCGGCCCTCGCCGGAGTCGCTGTCGACGGGCCGCGCGGCGTGATCAAGATGAACAAGCAGCGCCATGCGCCGCTCACCATGTACCTGGCGCAGGTCCAGAAGGATGGCAGCGTGAAAGTGCTGGAGACGTTCAAGAACGTGGACCCGGGCAATCAGTGTCCGAATCTGAAATAGGCTCCCGCCCTCGGCTGCAGGCGGGCGGAAGCGCTCTGCGCTCGCCTGCGGCTTGAGCCGCGATGGCCCAGGTCTTCGATGTCATCACCACCGCCGCGATCCTGTACGCGGTGGCCGCCGGGCTGTTGATCGTGTTCGGCGTGATGAAGATCATCAACTTCGCGCACGGCGGCTTTCTCACCGTCGGCGGCTACTCGGCCCTTCTGGTCACGGAGCTCGGGCTGAACCCCTGGTGGTCGGCGGGCTTCGCATTCGCGATCGGTTTCGTGTGCGGCATGATCATCGAGCGGCTGGTGGTGCGGCCGCTGTACGCCCGTCCACTCGATGCCATCCTGGCGACCTGGGGGCTCGGCATCATCCTCGGGCAGCTCATCACGCTGGGCTTTGGGCGGGAAGTGCAGTTCGTGCGCAGCCCGCTGTCGGGTGCCATCGATCTGCTCGGCGCGTCGTACTCGCAGTACCGCTTGATCCTGGTGCTCGCGGCGGTAGCCGTGGCGCTGGCCCTCGGCTTGCTCCTGAACGCGACCCGGCTCGGCCTGCAGACGCGCGCGGTGATCATGAACGAGAGCCTGGCGCGCGGGCTCGGCATCAACAGCGGACTGGTGCGGTTCCTGACCTTTTCGCTCGGCTCGGCGCTCGCCAGCCTGGCTGGGGCGCTGATCACGCCGCTTTCCAGCGTGGACCCGAACATGGGTGTGCCCTGGCTGGTGAACGCTTTCATGCTGGTGCTGGTGTCTGGGGTCTCCCAGTTGAGCTTGGGCGTGGCCTGCCTGGTGCTGGGCGGAGCGCAGGTGCTGGTCAGCACCTATGCGAATCCGGTGCTGGGCGGCTTGACGATCGTCGTGTTGGCCGCCGTCCTGTTGCGGTTGCGTCCGCAGGGGTTTGCGCGTGAATAGCGTACCTGCCCCGGGCGTATCGGCACTGGCGTCGGACACGCTACGCCGGCGCTCGGATCTGCGGCGCCTGCTGATCCTAGCGATCGCGGCGCTGATGCTGATCACCATCGGGCCGGTGCTGCTGCCGACCTACCTCGTCAACAACCTCATCCGTGCCTTTCTTTACGCTTCGGTCGCGCTTACGGTCGACGTGTTGTGGGGCTACACCGGCATCCTCACTTTCGGGCAGTCGGCCTTCTTTGGCATCGGTGCCTATGCGGCCGGCCTGATCTTCACCCACGCAGGCTTCAGCCCCGCGCACGCCGCACTGGCGCTCGCAGCCGGGATAGCCGTCAGCGCTCTGGCTGCGGTGCTCGTCGGCTGGCTTGCCTTCTATCACGGCGCTTCGCCTTTGTACGCCTCGGTGGTGACGCTGGTGCTGCCGATCGTGGTGGCGCAGATCCTCTACTCGGGAGGAAATTTCACCGGTTCCAGCAGCGGGTTGTCGGGGTTCGACAGCTTCGATGTCTCGCTGGAGGCTTGGTTTCGCATCGCAGGTGCCTACCTGGTGCTGCTGACCGCGGCTGCGTGGCTGTTCGTGCGCAGCGACGCTGGGCGAGTGCTCGTCGCCATCCGCGAGAACGAACCCCGCTGCGAGTATCTCGGGCTGAACGTCTCGCGGATCAAGATCCTGCTGCTCACCGCGTGTGCGGTGATCGCGGCCATCGCCGGCTACGCGTTCGCCAGCGTGCAGATGGTGGTGGCGCCGGAGTATGCCGGCTTCGTATTCGGCACCGAGCTGGTGATCTGGGTCGCCCTGGGCGGGCGCGGCACCCTGATCGGACCGGTGATCGGCACGCTGCTCATCGATGTCTCCACCGCTTACTTGAGCGGCAACCTTCCGTTCGTCTGGAAGCTGATCGTCGGGCTCGCCTTCGTGGTCGTCATCGTCGCGCTGCCGCAGGGTCTCGCGCCGTTGGTGATGCGGATGTTCCGCCGCGGACCCAAGCTGCACGCCGATAAGATGGCATTGCAGCCGGCATCGGAGGAGCCGCTGGCGGGGCTCGCCTCGGCCGGCAGGCACGCGATCGCGCTTGCCGGCGTGCGCAAGCACTTCGGCAGCCTGCAGGTGCTGGAGGGGATCGACTTCCAGGCGGATCACGGCGAGCTGCTGAGCTTGGTCGGACCCAATGGCGCGGGCAAGACCACGCTCATGCGCTGCATCGGCGACGGTGCCGAGCGCTCCGCCGGGACGATCCAGGTCAACGACGCCGACATCGAGCGCAAGCCGCCGTACGAGTGCGTCGCTCTGGGCGTTGGCCGCAAGTTCCAGAACGCGAACACGTTCGAGACGCTCACCGTCGCCGAATCGCTGCGCATCGCGCGCACGCGGCTGCGCAAGCCCTCCATGTGGACCCGCGCCGCCAGCCTCGAACTGCCGGACGCCGCGCTACGCGTCATCCAAGCCACCGGGCTGGACCAGAAGGCCACCGTGCAGGTGCGCCACCTGCCCCACGGTCAGAAACAGGCGCTCGAATTGGCGATGGTGCTGGCCCTGGAGCCGAGCGTGCTCCTGCTGGACGAACCCACCGCCGGCCTGACCAAAGCGGAGCGCACGCTCATCGGCCAGATCTTGGTGGAGCTCACCTCGCAGCATCGCTTGTGCATTCTGCTGGTCGAGCATGACCTCGACTTCGTGCGCGAGATCAGCTCGCGCGTGATCGTTTTGCATCAGGGGCGCATCGTGCTGGACGGGACCGTGGCCGAGGTGGTCGAATCCGAGCTGGTGCGCACGATCTACGCAGGCGGCGCCGGGATGGGAGCCGCGCAGAGATGAACGCCGCGGCGCTCGATGTCTCGCAGCTTCGCAGCGGCTACGGCGAGGCGGTGATCGTGCGCGATGTGGCGCTGTCGATCCGACCGGGGGAGATCTTCGTGCTCCTGGGCAAGAACGGCATGGGGAAGACTACGCTGCTCAAGACGGTGATGGGCTTCCTGCCGCGGATGGACGGCCGCGTCAGCCTGTTCGGCGACGATGTCTCGGGGCTCGCGCCGCATCGCATCGCGCGCAAGGCGATCGCGTACACGCCGCAGGAGCAGGCGCTGTTCCAGGACCTGTCGGTCCGGGATAACCTGCGCTTGGCGTTGGCCGACGAACGATGGTTCGCGCGCGGCCTGGAACGCGTGAGCGCCCACTTCCCGTTCATCGCGGAGCGCCTGAAGCAGCGCGCCGGCACGCTGTCGGGCGGGGAGCAGAAAATGTTGCTGGTGGCGCGAGCGCTGATTTCGCGGCCGCGGCTGATGCTGGTGGACGAGATCACGGAGGGGCTGCAGCCGTCCGTCATCGACCGGTTGGCGGCGGTGTTCAAGACCGAGCGCGACGGGTCCGGCACCGCCATGCTTCTCGTCGAGCAGCATGTCCAGTTCGCGCTGGCTGTGGCGGACCGCTACGCGGTGCTCAAGCTGGGCGAGATCGTGGACCAGGGCGCGGTCAAGGAACCCGATGCGGAGTCGCGCATCGCCGGCCACTTGGCGGTGTAGCCTGGCGGAATACAACGCCCATGACATTTTCCATCGTCGCCCGCTGTCCTCGCACCGGCATGCTCGGCGTGGCGGTCGCGACCGCAGTGCCGGCGGTGGGCTCGATGTGTCCCTACGTCGAGTCGGGTGTGGGCGCCGTATCGACGCAGTCCTGGGTCAACCCTTATCTGGCAATCGAAGCCTTGCGGTTGATGTCGGAGGGCCGTGCTGCGCCCGATGCATTGGCGGCGGTACTGGCCGACGATGCATCCAGAGACCTGCGGCAGATCGGACTGGTCGATGGTGAGGGACGCGGTGCTGCTTGGTCGGGCCCGCGGTGCACCGGCTGGTTCGGTCAGATCGTAGAGCCCAGCTTTGCGATCCAGGGCAACATGTTGATGAACGCCGCAACGCTCGATGCCATGGCGCACGCATTCCGGGACAGCCGCGCTTTGGACCTGTCCGAGCGGCTGCTGCTGGCGCTGGCGGCGGGACAGGCGGCAGGTGGGGACAAGCGCGGGCGGCAGTCCGCCGCGCTCAAGATCCACGACACGGAGGCCTATCCGCTGCTCGATCTGCGCGTGGACGAGCACGCCCACCCGGTCGAGGAGCTGCGCCGCGTCTACGCCATCGCGAAGTTGCAACTGCTACCCTTCGTGCAGGGCATGCCGCGCAAGGGCGCGCCCGCGGGCGCGCTGCCCGACGCCGTTTCCAGCATGCTGCTCAAGCCCCCGCCGGAGCGCCCGGGCGGCGGCGGCAGCGCGCCTTGAGGACGCCATCGTCATGGACCCGTACAAGGATCTATTGGGAATCGATCTTCCGCTCGAGCGCCTCCAGCACGATCTCGCCGCGTATCGCGACATCCTCGAACAGATCCGCAAGCTGCGCGAGTTGGACCTCACCGACGTGCACCCGGCCGTCGTGTTCGAGCCGACGGCACCGTATCGAGAGGACAGCGCGGAATGAACAGCGAGCTCTGGGCGCAGCCGATCGAGACGCTCGCGCCTTCGATCCGCGCGGGAAAGCTTTCGCCGGTGACTCTGGTCGAAGCGTGTTTGGAGCGCATCGAGAAGACCGATACGCGTCTGAACAGCTTCATCCACGTGTCGGCGCATGCGCTCGATGCGGCACGTATCGCCGCGCGCGAGATCGAGCAGGGCAAGTGGCGCGGGCCGCTGCATGGCATCCCGATCGGGATGAAGGACAACTACCTCACGCACGACATGCCCACCACCGCCGGCAGCAGTGCGCCCGGCCTCTCGTTCCCGCTGCGTGACTCCGCGGCGGCGGCACGTCTGCGCGCGGCGGGCGCAGTGCTCATCGGCAAGACGCGCACCCACGAGTTCGCGTGGGGCAACGTCACACCGCCCGTATGCAACCCCTGGGACTTGACGCGCGTGCCCTCCGGCTCGAGCGGCGGATCCGGGGCGGCGGTTGCGGCTGGACTGTGCGCGGCGGCGCTCGGGTCGGATACCGGGGGCTCGATTCGCATGCCGGCGAGCGCATGCGGCACCGTAGGGCTCAAACCGACCTTCGGCCGCGTGAGTCGCGCCGGCATCGTGCCGCACAGCTGGTCGCTCGATCACGCCGGTCCGCTGACGAGCACGGTCGCGGATGCCGCGCACCTCCTGCAGGTGCTGGCGGGCTACGACCCCTCCGATCCCGCCTGCCAAGATCAGCGGGTGCCGGATTACTCACAAGCGTTGGGTAAGCCGGTCAAGGGCCTGACCGTGGGCGTATGCCGCAACCATTTCTTCGAGCACCTGCAGGAGGACGTGGAGCGCGCGGTGGAGCACGCGATAGCGGATCTCGCACAAGCCGGCGCCACGGTGCGCGAGCTACGCATCCCGCTGCTCGAATATGGGCTGGGGGCGATCTTCGCGATCGAGCTCGCCAGCTCGACCGCCTACCACGATCGGTCACTGCAGGCGGGCCGCGTCGCGCACTATCAGTCCGACGTTCGCACGCTGGTAGAGATCGGACGGTTCGTCACCGGGGCCGACTATCTGAAAGCCGAGCAGTTCCGCCGCGCGCTGATGGACGAGTTCGCCAAGCTCTTCGAGACGGTGGACGTGGTGCTCGGACCCACGACACCCATCACTGCGTGGAAGCGCGGCGAGTGGACGGTGCAGGTGGCCGGCAAGCCGGAAAGCGTGCTCGCCGCCTCCTGGCGCTTCACGTATCCGTACAATCTCACCGGGCTGCCTGCCATCTCGGTGCCCTGCGGGTTCGATCGCGACGGGCTGCCGATCGGGCTGCAGATCGCCGCGCGCCCGTTCGACGAGACGACGCTGCTGCGGGTGGCGCACGCCTACGAGCGCCGCCACGACTGGACAGATCGCCGGCCCAACCTCTGAACCGCCCAGGGAGCCCGTGCCATGACATCGCTGCCCGAGAGCCAGTTGCGCGTCGCCTGCCTGCAGATGGAGCCGCGCGTGGGCCAAAAACAGGCCAACGTCGCGCGCAGCCTAGAGCTGATCGCACAGGCTGCGCAAGCCGGCGCGCAGCTCGCGGTCCTGCCCGAGCTGTGCAACTCCGGCTACGTGTTCGAAACCCGCACCGAGGCCTACGACCTGTCCGAGCCGGTGCCCGACGGCCCGACCTGCCGCGCGTGGATGGATGCTGCGCGCAAGCACGGAATCTTCATCGTGGCCGGCATCGCGGAGCGCCAGGACGAGCGGCTGTACAACAGCGCGGCCGTGCTGGGACCCCGCGGCCACATCGGCACCTACCGCAAGAACCATCTGTGGGGCGCGGAAAACCTCTTCTTCGAGCCCGGCAATCTCGGCGTGCCGGTATTCCACATCGGGGCGGGACGCGTCGCGTGCGCCATCTGCTATGACATCTGGTTTCCAGAGACCTTCCGCCTCGCGGCCCTGCAGGGCGCCGACCTCCTGTGCGTGGCGACCAACTGGGTGCCGATGCCGGCGCAGCCGGACCATCTGCCCGTGATGGCCAACATCCTGGCCATGGGCGGGGCGCACTCCAACTCCATGTTCGTGGCGGCGGCGGACCGCGTCGGCATCGAGCGCGGGCAGCCGTTTCTGGGCAACAGCCTGATCGTCAGCCATACCGGCTGGCCGCTAGCCGGGCCGGCCAGCCTGGACCGCGAGGAGATGCTGCTGGCAGACCTCAACCTGTCCGACGCCAGGCGCAAGCGCAACCTCAACGAGTTCAACCAGCTGCTGCGCGACCGCCGCACCGACCTGTACGACGAGATGCTGGGTACGCAGGCTAAACCCGGCTGGTACTGACCGCGGTTGCATCGTGCGGCGCTCGCCACACGTGCGCAGCGATTCATGCAGACGCTGACCGAACAGGACGTCTATCTCTTCCGCGAGGGCACGCTGTTCCGGGCATTCGAGAAGCTCGGCGCGCACCCCTGCGAGCTCGACGGGGTGGCGGGTACACGCTTCTGCGTCTGGGCGCCCAATGCAGAGCGTGTGTCGGTGATCGGGGAGTTCAACGGCTGGCGCACCGACGCAGCGCCCCTTCGAGCGCGCGCCGACGAGTCGGGGATCTGGGAAGGGTTCCTGCCCGGAGTGGGCCCGGGCACGCTGTACAAATACCACGTCGTATCCCGCTATCGCGGATTCGTGACCGACAAGAGCGATCCCTTCGCGTTCCGCACCGAGGTGCCGCCGCGCACGGCCTCCGTGGTAGCGGATCTCGTCTACGGCTGGGGCGACGCGCAGTGGATCCAAGACCGCCGGCATGCGAATGCGCTCGACGCGCCGATGTCGATCTACGAGGTGCATCTAGGATCGTGGCGGCGTGTGCCGGAGGACGGCAACCGTTCGCTCACGTACCGAGAGCTGGCGCACCAGCTCGCCGACTATGTCAAAGAGCTGGGTTTCACGCATGTCGAGCTGCTTCCCGTCATGGAGCATCCGTTCTATGGCTCCTGGGGCTACCAGGTGACGGGATTTTTCGCACCCACGGCGCGCTACGGCTCGCCGCAGGATTTCATGTACCTGGTGGACCACCTGCATCGCACCGGCATCGGCGTCATCCTGGATTGGGTGCCCTCGCACTTCCCGAGCGACGGCCACGGCCTGTGTTACTTCGACGGCACGTACCTGTACGAGCACGCCGACCCGCGCCAGGGCTACCACCCCGAGTGGAACAGCTATATCTTCAACTACGGCCGCGCCGAGGTGCGCGGCTTCCTTGCCAGCAGCGCGCTGTTCTGGCTCGACAAGTACCACGCCGACGCCTTGCGCGTGGACGCCGTGGCTTCGATGCTGTATCTCGACTATGGCCGCCGCGCCGGCGAGTGGATCCCGAACCGCTTCGGCGGTCACGAGAACCTCGAAGCGGTGAGCTTCCTCAAGGCGCTCAACGAAGCGGTATACCGGGACTATTCCGGCGTGCAGACCATCGCCGAGGAGTCCACCGCCTGGCCGATGGTGTCGCGCCCGGCCTACCTCGGTGGGCTGGGCTTCGGGCTGAAGTGGAACATGGGTTGGATGCACGACACGCTGAAGTACTTCTCGCAGGACCCGATCCACCGCAAGTACCACCACAACCAGCTCACTTTCAGTATCTGGTACGCGTTCAGCGAGAACTTCGTGCTCCCGCTGTCGCACGACGAGGTGGTGCACGGCAAAGGCGCGCTGATCGGCAAGATGCCCGGCGACGAGTGGCAGCAATTCGCCAACCTGCGGCTGCTTTACGGTTACATGTGGGGACACCCGGGCAAGAAGCTGCTGTTCATGGGCGGAGAGTTCGGGCAGAAGCGCGAGTGGCAGCACGAGGAAAGCCTCGAGTGGCATGTCCTGCAATACCCGCTCCATGCGGGACTGAAGGACTGGGTGCGCGACCTGAATCGTTTCTATCGCGGCGAGCCGGCGTTGTTCGAACTGGACTTCTCGCCCGAGGGGTTCGAGTGGATCGACTGCAACGACGCCGACAACAGCGTCGTGAGCTTCCTGCGCAAGGGGCACCGCCACGACGATGTCGTGCTCGTGGTATGCAACTTCACCCCGGTGCTGCGCGAGAGCTATGCGATCGGCGTCCCGCGCGGCGGCTATTGGCGCGAGTGCCTCAACAGCGACGCCACGCCTTACGGCGGGGGTGGGCAGGGCAACCTCGGCGGTGTCGAGGCAGCACCGGTGCCATCCCACGGGCGCCAGCATTCGCTCAAGCTCCGGCTGCCTCCGCTGTCCGCATTGATGCTCAAGCCCGCGAGCGGAATGTGAACGCGCCCATCACCGCCGTCTGGCCCGGCGACCCGCATCCGCGCGGCGCCACCTGGGACGGCCAAGGAGTGAACTTCTCCTTGTTCTCCGTCAACGCCGAGAGGGTGGAGCTCTGCCTGTTCGATCCCTCCGGCCGGCACGAAGTGCAGCGCGTCGAGGTGCGCGAGCGCACCGACGAGGCCTGGCACTGCTACCTCCCGGAGGCGCGACCGGGACTGCTCTACGGCTACCGCGTACATGGGCCGTACAAGCCGGAGCAGGGCCACCGCTTCAATCCGCACAAGCTGCTGGTAGAGCCTTACGCCAAGCATCTCGCCGGGGCGCTCCGGTGGAGCGATGCGCATTTCGGCTACCGCGTCGGTCACCGGCAAGAAGACCTATCCTTCGACCGCCGCGACAGCGCCCCGGGCATGCCCAAGTGCCGCGTGATCGATCCCGCCTTCACCTGGAGCGACGACCGGCCCCCGCTCGTGCCCTGGCACGACACCGTCATCTACGAGCTGCACGTGCGCGGCTTCACCCTGCACCACCCCGAGGTGCCGCCGCAGCTGCGCGGAACTTACGCCGGCCTGGCCTGCGCGCCGGTGATCGATTATCTGCGCCGCCTGGGCGTGACTACGGTGGAGCTGATGCCGGTGCACAGCTTCGTGGACGACCGGCGGCTCGTCGAGAGGGGGCTGCGCAATTACTGGGGCTACAACTCGCTCGGCTTCTTGGCGCCGGAGGCGCGCTACTCGTCCACCGGGCGCCTGAGCGAGTTCAAGACCATGATCAAGACGCTGCATTCCGCGGGCATCGAGGTCATCCTCGACGTGGTCTACAACCACACCGCCGAGGGGAACCACCTCGGCCCCACGCTCTCGCTGCGCGGCATCGACAACGCCGCCTACTATCGCCTGACGCCCGACAATCCGCGCTACTACATGGATTTCACCGGTACCGGCAACACGCTGAACCTGCGCCAGCCGCGCGTGCTGCAGCTCATCATGGACTCGCTGCGCTACTGGGTGCTGGAGATGCACGTGGACGGATTCCGCTTCGATCTCGCCTCCGCGCTCGCGCGCGAGCTGCACGAGGTGGACCGGCTCGGCGCATTCTTCGACGTGATTGCACAGGATCCGGTGCTCTCGCGCGTGAAGCTGATCGCCGAGCCCTGGGACTTGGGCGAAGGCGGCTACCAGGTGGGCAATTTCCCGCCCGGATGGACGGAGTGGAACGATCGCTACCGGGACACCGTGCGCGCCTACTGGAAAGGCGACGGCGGGCGCATCGGCGAGTTTGCGCGCCGGCTGACCGGCTCGAGCGATCTGTACGAGGCGAGCGGGCGCAAGCCGCACGCCAGCATCAACTTCGTCACCGCGCACGACGGGTTCGCGCTCGCCGATCTGGTGAGCTACAACGAGAAGCGCAACCACGCCAACCTCGAGGACAACCGCGACGGGAACGACAACAACCTGTCCTGGAACTGCGGAGCGGAGGGGCCCACCGACGATCCCGAGGTTCTGGAGCTGCGCGCGCGCCAGCGCCGCAACTTCATCGCCACCCTGCTGCTGTCGCAGGGCGTGCCGATGCTGCTGGCAGGCGACGAGATCGGACGCACCCAGCAGGGCAACAACAACGCCTACTGCCAGGACAACGAGATCTCCTGGGTCGATTGGAGCTTGGATCCGAGCAAGAAAGCGCTGCTGGAGTTCGTACAGCGCATGATCCAGCTGCGCCGCATGCATCCGGTGCTGCGGAGGAGGAGGTTTTTTCAGGGGCGGCCGATCCGCGGCGGCGGGGTGAAGGATATCGCCTGGCTCGGTCCGGAGGGGCGCGAGATGAGCGATAGCGAGTGGTCCCAGGACTTCGCGCGCTGCCTCGGCGTGTTCCTGGCCGGAGATGCGCTGGAGGAGACCGACCGGCGCGGGCAGCCGCTCGAAGACGACAGCTTCCTGCTGCTGCTCAACGCGCATCACGAGACGATCCCGTTCACGCTGCCGCAGTTTCGGCCCGGCACCTCCTGGCAGGTGCTGCTCGACACCGCCTATGAGCAGGGGCTGGCGATGGACGGGCGCTTCGCAGCCAACGCGCGCTACGACTTGCGTGGGCGGTCGCTGGCTCTGCTCACCGAGCTTAGAACCGAGTGAGACGACGGTCCCGGTCCGCCTGATCGAGAGCGCTCGTTTCTCATCGGCTCGGGAAGCCCCTTCTCAGGTCCTGTTCGCGGCCGCCGCTATTGCATACAGCAAGGCGACGATCCGTCGCTTCGTCCTGATCGTGTATGAAATCCGCGCAACCGTTCACGGCGGCACGAAGCCCTTCCAAGCCATGAGTCCGGCCGAAACCGACCCGGCGCACGGCCCTGGCCTGTCCGAGCCTGTGGATCCGGACGGGCTGGTCTCGCTCGGCAATTCGCTGCTGCAGGCGGGCAAGCTCGCGGAGGCCTCAGCCGCATATGAGCGCGCGCTGGCGTTGCAACCCATGGCGCCGCGCACACACAACAATCTCGGGGTCGCGTTGGCCGAGCTGCGCCTCTTTGACCGTGCGCTCGGACACTACAACGAAGCGCTGCGCCTGGATCCAGGTTACGCCGAAGCCGCGTACAACCTCGGGAATGCGCTGCGCGAACTCACACGTCATGCAGAAGCCGTCGCGAGTTACGATCGCGCGCTGGCGCTCGCCCCCGAGTGGCCACAGGCCTTACTCAATCGCGGGCTTGCCTTCGCATCCATGGGCCAGCCGGCCCAGGCCGCCGCGAGCTACCGTGCGGCCTTGGCCGTCAATCCGGATTATCCCGAGGCGCACAACAACCTCGGGCTGGCCTTGCAGCTCCAAGGTGAGACTCGGGAGGCGATGCGGCACTTCGACCGTGCCATCGACTTGGCGCCGCAGTTCGCCAACGCGCATTGCAACCGCGCACAGCTGCGCCTGCTGCTCGGCGATCTGGAGAGTGGCTGGGACGAGTACGAATGGCGCTGGCGTCTCGCCGGAGTCTCGCTCCCGGCGCTGAGCATCCCGGCGTGGGACGGTTCGCCGGTTGCCGGCCGCACGCTGCTTCTGCGCGCGGAGCAAGGCCTGGGCGACACGCTTCAGTTGGTGCGCTTCGCAGCGCAGCTCCAGGCAGCCGGAGCGCGTCCGATCGTGGAATGCCAACCGCCGCTCGCCTCGCTCCTTTCGCGAGCGAGCGGCGTCGAGGGTACGATCCGGCGCGGCGAGGCCGTCCCGCCCGCCCATTTCCAGATTCCGCTCGCGAGCCTGCCCGGGATACTGCAAGTTTCCGCCATCGACTCGATCCCGGCGTCGGTCCCGTACCTGCGGGCGGAGCCGAGCCTCGTCGCGCGCTGGCGCGAGAAGCTTGCGGCCGTGCCTGGGGTCAAAATCGGCATCGCGTGGAAAGGCAGCGCGACGCACCCGCAGGATTGCCACCGCTCGATCGCTCCGGAGCAGTTCGCTGCCCTTGCTGCGATCCCCGGGGTGTCACTTGTGAGTCTTCAGGTCGATCATCACGCGCCTCCGGAGCTGCGTGCGCTGGAGGCTGCGCGTCTATCGCACCAGCACGCCTTGACGTTCGACGATAGCGCGGCGATCGTGGCCAATCTCGACCTCGTGATCACGTGCGATACGGCGCTCGCGCATCTCGCCGGCGCGCTGGCTGCACCGGTGTGGATTGCGCTGCCCCTGGCTCCGGACTGGCGCTGGCTGCTGAGTCGCGACGAATCACCGTGGTATCCCACTGCGCGCTTGTTCCGCCAGACGCGACTCGACGATTGGGGCGAAGTCTTTGCGCGCATCGCGGTCGCGCTCGAGCAGCGCGTGACAGGTGCCGATCAGACTGGGCCGTAGACCCGGCCTCGCAAGGGACAGAACTGCGAATAAGCGACGCACACGTCACCGACCTACGAGCGTAGTACCTGTCCGGGTCGCGCGTCCGTCAGACTCCCGTCGGCGAAAACACATTCTCCGTTTACGATCGTGTACCGCACGCCTCGCGAGGGCATCACGATCCGCTTCGCGCCGCCCGGGAGGTCGTAGCGCCGCTCTCCACGATTGGTCGAACCGACGGTTTGCGGATCGAATATCGCGATGTCGGCTGCGAGTCCAACTTGGAGGCGTCCCCGATCGCGGATGCCGTAGAAATCCGCCGGGTCCGAAGTCAGCCTGCGCACCGCTTCCTCCAGCGTAAGCGCCTGGTGCTCACGTACCCAGGTGCCGAGCATGTAGGTCGGGTAGCCCGAATCGCACAGCATGTCGACGTGGGCACCACCGTCGCCCAGGCCGATGAAAATATCGCGATTGCCGAGGATCTCCTTCATTCGCTCGACGCGATGGTTGAACGTCGAGAGCGTGAACTCCACCTCCAGATCGTCCTCCAGCGCCAGGTCGAGGAATGCGTCGACGCCGTCCTTGTCCTGCGCCTTGGCGATATCAGCGATGCATAGCCCCTCCAAGTGCTTCAGCGCCGGCGCGCGCACTTCGTGCACTCTGACTCTCGACCAGTTGCCGAAGGTCATCGGCTTTTTCAAATCTTCCCGGAATGCGTCGCGAAAGGCGCGGTCGGCATAGACGGCTCTTTGCGCCGCTTTCGATTGATCCACGAACACACGCGCCCAGGAAGGAAACGCGGCGAACGCGAAGGGATTGCGCATGTTCACTTCGCGCGTGAGCGGAAGAGGAGAAGTCTGCGGGCGCGCTCCGCGCGCGATCAGCGGCGCGGCTTTCCGGAGCGTGTCGCGCACGGCTTCGGGGATGTCGTCGCGGTCGAACATCGCGGTGAAGGTAACCGGCCGGCCGCTTGCGGACAGCAGCAGGTCCAGCAGCTCGTACTGATCGTCCTCCAGCACCGCGATCTGGCGAGTCAGAGCCACTTCGATCGCGCCCTTTCCACGCCCCTTCAGCACCCCGGCGTAGGCGGCATACTCTTCCGCGTCGGCGTTGCGGCATGCCAGCGGCCGCCCGCCGAAGCCCATGTGCTGATTCAAGACGGTGCTCGAGAATCCGAACGCCCCCGCGTCGATCGCCTCCGCCAGCAGGGCGCGAATCCTCCGCCTCTCCTCCGCGGTGGCCGCACGGTCCATCGATGCTTCGCCCATGACGTAGTGCCGGAACGGCGTAAGCGGCGCCAGAAAACCCAGATTTAAAGCAGGGCGCCGGCGCGCCGCCGCATCCATGAACTGCGGGAAGGTCTCCCACTCCCACGTGATGCCTCGTTGCAGGACGTCGAAGGGGATCGCTTCGACATTGACCAGATCGCGCATGGCGATCTCACGATCGGAAGGCCGGCATGGCGCGATGCCCACGCCACAATTCCCCACCACTACGCTCGTCACGCCGTGCCAGGGCGAGGGCGTCACCGCGGCATCCCAGAAGATCTGTGCGTCATAGTGCGTGTGGGGATCGATGAACCCTGGCGCCACGACGCAGTCGGCGGCATCGATGGTTCGCTTTGCACTGCCGTCGACGGTGCCGATCGCGACGATCTTGCCCCCGGTGACGCCGACGTCGGCCGTGCGCATGCCCGCGCCGGTGCCGTCGACAACGCTGCCGTTCTTGATCAGCAGGTCGTACGCCATCTCGCTACTCCTCGCGTCGTGTCAACCGCAAAGGATACTCCGTCTTGGGCATACCTTCTCCTGCTGTCAGGGAGGTCGCGCTTCCGTCCGGCGGCGGAGCACTGAGCCAATACGCTTTCGATCCGGCCACCGGAAAATTCAACAGCATCCCGTCCTCCCAGGCCGCGAACGGATCGCGATTTCCGGTCCCAAGGCCATCGGTGTGATCGAACGGCGCAGGCAACGGCATCGTCTGGGCCTTGGACAACGGGCAGTACTGCGGGTCCGAGCCGCCGGGATGCCACCCCGCGGTGTTGTACGCGTACCACGCAACCGACCTGCGGACGGAGCTGTGGGACAGCTCGCAGGCGGTTGGAAATCGCGACCAAGCGGGCCACGCCGTGAAGTTCACGGTGCCCACGGTGGCAAACGGCAGGGTTTACGTGGGAACACGCAGGGACGGTTCGACGGTGCTGGGCGAGTTGGACGTGTACGGGTTACTAGCCCAATGAGCTTGGGGCGGCTCTCGATGTCTTCTTGCGCAGGACGGACCCGACCTGCCCCGGCCCGTCGTGTTTGGCCGATCTCGAGATCGAATCGCGCCCGCGCTGTAGCGGCCATTGCATATCGTCCCCGCCATCGAGTGATCCCCAGATGCTGGTCGACATCCTCACGTACCTGGGCCTGTCTGCACGCTCATCTGCCCCGCCGTTCGCGTCGCCCCAGGTGCAACGAGACGTGAGGGCCGTGCGCGGATGACGTGCCACGGACCGGTCCGGTGACGGCGGCGCCCCACAGCGAATCGAAGCGCCGGGGGACATCGGGACGCCGCCGCAGATTGAAGCAGCTCCCCCGCAGCACGGGCGCATCCTGCCGCAGCCCGTGTGCAGAGATCCCGCTTGCCGTCGTCCGCCTCTTTCAGCGGTCGCTGGGGTTCGTGTAGAAGAAGTAGTCGGCCGAATAGGGCACGAACGCCTTCTTGCCGACGTCTCCTAAGGCGCCACAGCCGCTCGAGGGTGCGCTGCCCCCATGAGTGTTCAGCCGCTGGATAAAGCTGGTGGCCGTCAGCGTGTCGCCACCGGTCGGACCTTCCCGAACTCCAGCTTTCTTCAGCAGAAGCCAGGGAATCGCACCCTGCTCGACGAAGTTAGCATCGATGGATTGTTGGATCACCATCGCCCAGACGGTGCTCGTGTCCCGCGAGTGCTCCCACGTCGCGCGAACGGTGCCCTTCTCGTATGGGTTGGGGCTGAAGAAGTGGGTCGTGATCTGCCGAGCATACCGGTCGAGCAGGGTCGCCTCCGGTGTGAACAGCGTCCAGGCGAAGCCAGAGCCTGAAGGCAGGCAGATGTAGTTCTGGGTGCCGACGCCGTGACCTTCGAGGAATAGTTCGTTCCCCGGTTCAACCTGAATGTCGGCGGGCGCGCGTGGCGGCGTGACTCCATCCGCGTGGGCGGCCTGCGGCAGCGACAGCGTGAAAGCCAAGGCGAGGGCCGTGGTGCACGCGATGGGCAGGATGCCACGGGTTGGCCTAGTTTGCAGTCCGGTACTGTGGGTTCATACGCTTCTCCTTTCGCGCCTTGTGCGCGGGCTGTGGGGTTGACGGTGGCATCTCTGGGATGCACCGAACGTAACGGGCGCGTTCGGACATACAAGACCTTGCAACAGCGCCGCCGCCGGCATTCCTCGAGAGCTGGGCGCGCAGTCTATGGAAGGCACGTATCAGGCAGACTTTGCTGGCGCGGGACTGTTGTTTTATTTGTTTCAAGCCGACGCCGATCCAGACCACAAGGATTGCGGCAGACGTAGGATGCGGCTTACCGACCGCGACCTGCCGCCCCTCACCCGGAGATCGAGCAGGCAAGCACCGATAAGCTCGAAGGTGACAACCCCGAGTGTCGACGGCGAACACGACCTGCGCGCGATTCTGGAGGGATATCTCGGGGCGGATGGGTACACAACGCCGACCGCGGACATCGAAGCCGCGGCGCTGGCACTTGTTACCGAGCTTTCTGTTGCCCTAGTGCTACCCGAATTCTGGCGGATCGGCTCCTTGTCCCAAGGTCAATCCAGCAGTTCGCCTTGAGTCGACGCGCGACACCTGATACGGTTGAATCTCTCAGCATTCGTCGCGTGCTTTGAGCTGTACTGCATCAACCACGGCTGGATCGCATCGCCGGCGGATGGTCCGTCGCATGAACTCTTGCTGGAGGGTTGCGATCCTGCACGGTTCGCTCGACCGATTCGTAAGCCGACGTATCTGCGACGAAGGCACGGTATGGCGCTCGCACGAGCGCAAAGCGAGCCGGAGCGGCCGCCGATGAGACGGCTGCACCGCATGCCGTTCGGCTGCGAGCTGCTGCCCGGAGGCGGCGTGCGTTTTCGGCTCTGGGCGCCTGCGGCCCGCGCCGTGCAGCTCGCGCTGGAGGGACCGGAGCAGATCGCTGAGCTGCCGATGCGGCAGATCGGCGATGGCTGGTTCCAGCTCGATTGCATGCAAGGGAGCGCGGGCACGCGCTACCGCTTCCTGCTGGAGAACGGGTTGCGTGTCCCCGATCCCGCCTCGCGGTCCAATCCCAACGACGTGCACGACGCGAGTCTGGTCGTGGATCCGCTTGCCTTCGACTGGGACGACGGCGGCTGGCGCGGCCGGCCCTGGGAGGAGGCGGTGATCTACGAGCTGCACGTGGGCTCCTTCTCCCCCGAGGGCAGCTTCGCCGGCGTCGAGCGGCGTCTCGACTACTTGCGAGATCTCGGCGTTACGGCGCTGGAGTTGATGCCCGTGGCGGACTTCCCGGGGCGGCGCAACTGGGGCTATGACGCCGTGCTGGCCTATGCTCCCGACTCGCGCTACGGCACCCCGGAGGAGCTCAAGCGGCTGGTGGCAAGCGCGCATCGCCGCGGCCTCATGGTATTGCTCGACGTGGTCTACAACCACTTCGGCCCCGACGGCAACTATCTGCACCTGTACGCGCCGCAGTTCTTCAACCCGCAGCACCACACGCCCTGGGGCGCCGCGATCAACTTCGACGGAGCGCAAAGCCGCACCGTGCGCGACTTCTTCCTCCACAACGCGCTCTACTGGCTCGAGGAGTACCACTTCGACGGGCTACGACTGGACGCCGTGGATCGGATCATCGACGACTCTCGGCCGCACATCCTGACCGAGATCTCGCAGGCGGTGCGCGCGGGGCCCGGCGCGCATCGGCACGTGCACCTGGTTCTCGAGAACGAGCATAACGCCGCCGATCTCCTGGCGTGCGGGCCCGGAGAGGCCGGCCGCTATGATGCGCAGTGGAACGACGATTTCCACCACGCGGCGCATCGGCTGCTCACCGGTGAGGCGGGCGGCTATTACGCGGACTACGTCCCCGACCCCTTGCGGCATCTCGCTCGCGCGCTGGCGGAAGGGTTCGCCTTCCAGGGAGAGCCTTCGCGATACCGCAGCGGTCGGCCGCGGGGACAGCCGAGCGCGCAGCTGCGCCCCACCGCGTTCGTGTCGTACTTGCAGAACCACGACCAAGTCGGCAACCGCGCGTTCGGTGAGCGGCTCGCCACGCTTGCACAGCCGGGACCGCTGCACGCCGCCACGGCCATCGCGCTGCTTGCACCCTCCATCCCGCTTCTCTTCATGGGTGAGGAATGGGGTGCGCGCCAGCCGTTCCCTTTCTTCTGCGACTTCGAAGGCGAGTTGGCCGCGAAGGTGACCGAGGGGCGCCGCCGAGAGTTCTCCCGCTTCGATCCTTTCTGCGACGAAGCGGCGCGCGTGCTGATCCCCGATCCCGGCACGCAAGCTACGTTCGACGCGGCACACCTGGATTGGAGCGATCGCGAGCGGGCGGACCACGCTCGGTGGCTCGCGTTCTACCGCACACTGCTGCGATTGCGTGCCAATGAGATCGTGCCGCGCCTGGCCGGAATCCAAGGCGGCGCACGGCGCGAACTCGTCCCTCCGCACCTGCTCACGGTGCACTGGACGCTGAACGATGCGTCCGTGCTGCACCTCGTTGCCAACCTCGGCCAGGCTCCCGCGCATCGCGATCGGCAGTATGACGGACGCGTGCTCTACAGCAGCGAGCCCGGCGTGAACCCCGCCTTAAGCGAAGGCGAGATGCCGCCATGGTCCGTACTCTGGATGTTGGAACCGGCGGATCGTTGAGGCCGCACCCCTGCTCCCGCGGCTGGGGTGGCATGCCATGAGGCCACGGTAGCGTAAGCTCTAGGGCAGCGCACACCGAATGCGGGAGCGGGCTCTGGATCGAGATCTGCTGGCCGGCGTAAGCTTCCAGACGGACTTCCCACGGCCATGACCCGAAGGTGGCGCCACCGATGGAGTTGTATCTCGCCCACATGCCCCAGGCGCCGACTCAGGTTGCTGATCGAGCATCCCGGCTGGGCCCGGCGCCGGGCCGAATCGGCTGGTTGGCTGCGCTCCTGCTCGGCTGCATGATCAGCTTGTCGGACGCGGCGCCGCCTTCGGCCGATCCGCAGGCGGTACCTGTGACCGAGGATCTCGAGCCTGTGATCCGAGCGCTCTTCGCCGCGATCGAGATGCTGTCGGACTACCGCGCCCCCGATGCGCTGCCGCCGGTATTCCAGCTTCCGCAGCCTGCGCTCGAAGCAAAGATATGTGACGAGCCGTGCAACGTGACTGCTGCGTACGTTCCGCGGGAGGGGATCTATCTCGCGGCGAACCTGGATCCGGCGCGAGAGCCGTTGGATCGTGCCGCTCTGCTTCACGAGTTGGTCCACTCTCTGCAGCAGGGGCATCCGAAGTTCGCGCAGATGGCGCCTTGTGAGCGCGAGCGCGCCAAGGAACAGGAAGCGTACGCGATCCAGAACGCCTATCTCGCGATGATCGGGAGCCGAGAGCGCGTGGTGTTCTATGCCGGCGACTTCGACTGCGGCGGCGAGGCGCCAGGGCGATCACAATGACCCGTGCGCCGCCACTTCGCTGACCCTCGCCCCGATCTCGCAATACAATGCTCGCGCGACGCGATGAGACGTCGGTGCATAGGAGGAGGCGCAGGATGAACAACGAGAGAAGCCGTCGCACATTTCTCAAGCGAGCCGGGTTGGCGGCCTTGGCAACGACCGCAGGTGTTTCCGTCAGACGCAGCCGGGCCGAGCAACCGGCGCCGTATTCCTCCGGCACGGAGGCGCCGCACCTCAAGGCGCCTGCAAACGCCTGCGACTGCCACATGCACATCTACGACAGCCGCTTCCCGGTGGCGCCGACCGCGACGCTGCGCCCGCCCGACGCGCATGTCTCCGACTATCGCCAGGTCCAACAACGGATCGGCACGACTCGCAACGTCGTCGTTCAGCCGTCCACCTATGGCACCGACAACCGCTGCACGCTCGACGCCTTGAGCCAGCTCGGCCCTACGGCGCGCGCGGTGGCAGTGGTCGACACGACGGTCTCGGATGCAGAACTGCAGCGGCTGGATGGCTTGGGGGTGCGCGGGATCCGCTTCAACCTCGTTCAGGCCGGCGCCACCGCGATCGAGATGGTCGAGCCGCTCTCGAACCGCGTCGCCCCGCTCGGATGGCATGTGCAGATCCACATGCTCGGCGACCAGATCGCGCAGATCGAGGATCTGCTGCTGCGGCTGCCCTCGCCGATCGTGTTCGACCACCTGGGACGCATTCCCCCCGCAGCCGGCGTTCAGCATCCCGCGTTCCGAGTCATCGGCAAGCTGCTCGACAAGGGCAACACGTGGGTCAAGCTGTCGGGCGCATACCAGGATAGTAAAGTCGGCCCGCCCACTTACGCGGACATGAGCGCGCTGGCGCAGGCGTACGTGCGAGCAGCGCCGGAGCGCATGGTGTGGGCCACCGATTGGCCGCATCCCACCGTAAAGACGATCAAGCCCGACGACGCGGTGCTGCTCGATCTGCTGCTCGTCTGGGCGCCGGACCAGCGCACGCGGCACCGCATCCTGGTCGAGAATCCGGAACGGCTGTACGGCTTCCCGGCGGCGGGTTGAGCTGCGGCACGGCCGACCGAACCTATGTCAGGTCCTCGCGTGTCACGCCTTCGCATTCCAGCGCGAAGTCGGCTCCGTAGGTAAGCGACGGAGTCTGGAACCCGGCTCGCAGGCTGCCTGCCACGACCTTCTGCATCGCGGCCAGCGCGGTCATCGACGTCCAGACGACTCCCGCCTCGGGGCCGTGCATCCGCGCCGCGGCGCGCCGCCCTTGATCGTCGCTCACCTCACCCCAGACCGCTACGCGGGTCTTTGCCCGCTCCTGCGCTGTCGATCCCGCTTTGATCCCACGCCGCGCCAGCTTACGCACCGGCGCGAACTGGAACAGCGGCCGGATGAAGTCGACCATGCGCATCATGCGGCGCATCTCGGCGGGCACCGCGATGAAGTTTTCGATGTTGGCAATCCCGGTGCTGTAGTAGGCGACGAAGATGTCGCCCCAGGTCACGCGCGTGACGATCTCCGGTCCGTCGCCAAAGTCGATCATGCGTGGCGGACCTCCGCGCGGCGCAAGCTCGAGACGACCATTGCGCCGGACGAGAGTCCCGTAGCGTGCGATCTCGACAAACGTATTCGCGGTCCCGGGCGGAAGCTGCGCAGGGCCGGCGCTGTGAAAACCGAGGGCAAGCCTCGTGGCCGAGGGCAAGCGGCGCTTGAGATGCGCCGCGAGGCAATCGGTCGGCACCACGTCGAACCCTACACCGGGGAGGAGCATGATGCCGCGCGCCTTGGCGTCGGAATCTCGGGCGGCGATCGCTTCGTAGACGGGGATCTCGCCGGTGATGTCGAGGTAGTGGGTTCCCGTGCGCAGGCACGCCTCCAACATCGGTGCCGAGGTGTGCACGAAAGGCCCCGCGCAGTGGAGGACGGCGGCGACGTCCCGAAGCGCCGACTCCATGGCATCGGCATCGCCTAGCGCAAACACGCGATGCGGCAGACCCAGCTCCGCCGCCTGCGCGCCGAGCTTGGCAGCATCTCGTCCTGCAAGCACCGGGCGCATGCCGCGCTGCACGGCCGCCCGCGCGATGGCATCGCCTACGAAGCCCGTGGAACCGTAGAGCAGGAATCCGGATCGCATCTCGGGATGCCTGTGACTCGGAGTTCAATCCCCTCCTTGCCTAGCGGGATGGACGCAGGGCTACAAGAAGTCGCTGGTCCACTGTGCATCATCCTCCTCCCGCGTCAGCCGCGGCATCGGGAGGCTTTCCCACGGTACGATCTTGTCCATTTCGGCCAGGAACGTCTCGCGTTTGGTCTTCTTGCCTTTCGTGCGGTACACCGAGCCGGCGAGGCACATCTGTTTCATGCACCGGCTCTCTGATCTGCAATGCACTCAGCATACATGAAGGACCAGAGCACTTGATCAGAGATTTCCTAACATGGTCGGTAGATAGGCTGAAGCAGCGGCACCGATCAGATCTCATCTTGAACTGCGTCGCCGTCCCGCAGTCGAAGCAAAACTTCTTCTCGAGCCGAGGCGGGACCCCACACGCCGGGCAGGCGACCGCCTTCTCATCGACCTCCTTGCCGCAGTTGCTACAGTGCTTGGTCGTCCTCCGTTCTTCTCGCCCGCGGCGCAAGTATGATGCGGGTATAGGGGCGGGCGCAAGCGGCTGCCGGCAAGGCGGCGAGCGAAACGGGAGGTACTCTGGAAGATGAGCCCCGGCTCGATGACGACTACGGTGGCCCTCACGGGTATGTTGCCGTTCGTGGTGCTGCTCGCGGCTGCACTCGCCTACCCGCTGTGCTTCTGGTTGCTGCGGCTGTACCGCAGATCTGTCCTCAAGGGGATGAGCGCGGGAACAAGCGAGCGTGCCGGTACCCTGCCCGTCGC
>DATJVI010000002.1:0-33549 GCA_035501875.1 Burkholderiales bacterium | reverse complement strand
GAAGAACTACCCGTGGACCATGCCGGGCGTGCCGATGTACCGGACCGAAGCAAGGATCTACGGACGCTATCTCCTGAGCACGCGGCCCGAGGCGAAGATCGGCGTGCTGTACCAGAACGACGACTCCGGCAAGGACGCTCTCGCCGGGCTGAAGGAAGGCCTGGGCAGCCGTGCTGCGAGCATGATCGCGGCCGAGGTCTCCTACGAGCCGACGGATCCGACGGTGGACTCGCAGGTGATCACGCTCAAGGGATCGGGCGCCGATACCTTTGCGATCTTCGCCGCAGTCAAGGCGGCGGCCCAGGCGCTGCGCAAAGCACCGGGCATTGGCTGGGGGCCCCTTACCTTTCTCATCGGCACGTCCTCGTCCATCGAGCAGGTCATCAAGCCGGCGGGCGCAGCGAACGCGGTTGGCGTCGTGTCTACGCACTATCTGAAGGATCCGAGCGACCCACGGTGGAATGACGACGCTGCCATGAAGGAATACTTCGCGTTTATGAAGAAGTACTTCGCAGACGGCGATCCGCTCGACATCTTGAACGCCCGCGGCTACACCATGGCGCAGCTCATGGTTCAAGTCCTGAAGCAATGCGGGGATGACCTCAGTCGCGAGAACGTCATGCGGCAAGCGGCCAACCTGAAGGACGTCGAGCTGCCGCTGCTGCTTCCTGGGATCCGCGTCAGCACTTCGGCTAACGATTACCTTCCGTTCGAGCAGCTGCAGATGATGCGCTTCGACGGCACGCGCTGGGCGCTGTTTGGCGAAATTCTCGAGCGGTAGTTTGAGCGGTTTGCATCGAGCAGGCCGAGGCGCTGGAAGTGATTTGTGCAGGATGCTCTGCCAGGGTGGCTTCGCAACCGGCTTGGTTTCTCATCGGAATGCATAGGAGGACGTATGTTGAGATGTCTAGAGATGGTGCTCGACGGCCTCGCACGCGCGATGTGCTTTGAGGTACGCGTACGCTCGGATAACGGAGGGTTCGAGACGATTCTCATCGTGAGCGGCTTAGGCGACATCGGTGCCGGTGTGGTGCTGATCGATGAGCGCCCGGCAAACGCCAACCTACCCGCCCCGCTTGCCGCCGAGCCACCGGCAATATCGGGAGGCCAGCCACTGCTCGTCGCAGGATCGGGCGCGTGAGCGAGGGTCTGCCTTGTTGGCGGCAGGTCAGCGAAAGAGGTGACGGCGCCGGTTCGCCAGGGCTGCGCGATCCGCGTTAGGATAAGCACGCACCGCTAAATGGATGTCCGGACAGTGCAGCCACGCCTTGCGAAGCTCACCCGTCCGCGCAGCGAAGGCTTGTTCCCGCGCGCGAGGCTGTTCGCGCAGCTCGACGAAACCCGGGCGCGCCCGATCGTCTGGCTCTCGGCGCCGCCCGGGGCCGGGAAGACCTCTCTGGTTGCAAGTTACCTCGAGGCGCGCAAGCTGCGAGCGCTGTGGTATCAGCTCGATAGCGCGGATGCCGACCCGGCGGCGTTCTTCTACTACCTGCGGATCGCGGCAGCCGAGCTGCTTCATGGGAAGAAGGCAGTGCTGCCGCTGTTCAGCCAGGAGCACGCCTCTGACATAGCGGGATTTGCGCGGCTGTATTTTCGCGAGCTGTTCTCGCGTCTGCCGCTCGGCTGCATCCTGGTCCTGGACAACTATCAGGACGTTCCGGAGAGCTCACAGCTCCACCTGGCGTTGCAGTCGGGGCTCGAGGAGACTCCCACGGGGCTCAACGTGATCGCAGTCAGCCGGTCGGGCCCGCCTGCAGAGCTATCGCGGCTGCGTGCGGCCCAGCGCGTCGCGCTGATCGAGTGGGACCAGCTTCGGCTCAGCTTGGAGGAGACAGCCAACATCGCGGCGGCTGTCCAGCAACTGCCGGAGGCGACGCTGCAGACGCTCTTTGAGCAGACCAATGGCTGGGCGGCAGGCCTGACGCTGGTGCTCGAGCGTCTCAAGCAGACCGGGCAGCTCAAGCAGATCGCTGCCACCGACAATCTCGAAACCGTGTTCGATTACTTCGCCGGTCTGCTGTTCAGCGGGGCATCGGAGGGTACACGCGAGACGCTCTTGCGGATGTCCTATCTACCGCGTCTTACGGCGGAGCTGGCCGAGGCGATTAGCGGCAACCCCGACGCAGCGAAACTGCTCGCCGGTCTGTCCAAGCGCAACTTGTTCGTCGATCGCCGCTACGGCGAAGAGACAAGCTATCAGTTCCATGCGCTGTTCCGCGTCTTTCTGCAGTCGCAGGCCAGAAATACGCTGGGAGCTGCGGAGCACGCGCGGCTTGCGCACAGCGCCGCAGCGCTGCTGCAGACTGCTGGGCAAGTGGAAGACGCGTTCCCGCTTTATGTCGAGACCGGCGCGTGGGATGCGGCGGCGCGGCTCATCTTGAAGGAATCCGAGCGCCTGTTGCAGCAGGGACGCCGGCAGACGTTACGCCGCTGGATCGGCAGCTTGCCGTTCGAGAAGATCGAGGAAGATCCCTGGCTGCTGTACTGGCTCGGAACTTCACTGTTGGGGCAGGACCACGTGACTGCACGCGAACGATTCAGCGCCGCCTACGCCGGATTCGAGCGTTTGCACGATCGCGAAGGGCAGCTGGCGGTCGCGTCGGCGGCGGCGGACAGCTTCTTTCCCGAGCGTACGAACTGGTCGCCCATCGATGTGTGGATCGAGAGACTCAGCGCGCTGCTGGATGACGACGATGCGAGCGCCTCTGAATCGGCTCGGTCGGCCGGGCTGCTGAGCCTCGCCCGTGCATTGCTGTACCGACAGCCCGACAAGCCGGCTCTCGCCCTCGTGATGCAGCGCGTGGCTCAGCTCCTAGACCAGGAGGTGAGTGCAGGTCATAAACTTCGTGCCGGCAGCACCCTTCTGATGTGTCACTACCGGCGGGGCGAAGCCGCAGTGTGCGACGCAATCTATCGCCGCCTGCAAGCCGAGTGGCGCTCCGAGGACGCGCCTGCGGCGGACCGTATCTACTTCGGCTTCTGGGCGTTTGCCATGCTGGTCCACTCGGGGCGCAGGGAGGAAGCGCAACAGGTGCTCGACGCGGGGTACAAACTTACCGATGACTCCGGACTTGCCCCTCTGCAGTTCGAGTTCGACCGCTTCCGCGCCATGCTCTACATGGAGGCTGGCGATTTCGGCGCGGCACGCCGCCTGCTGGTGGAAGACGTCGGTCCGCAGCTTCCCCGGGCACGTCTGGCCGCCGTATGTGCTTATCACGCATTCTTGGGGATCTGTGCACTGGGTCAGGGTCATCCCGAGGAGGCGCACCTGGAGGCCGAGACTGCCGTGCGCATAAGCCAGCAGGCGGGTCATCGGGCACTCGAGACCCTCTACACGCCATTGCTCGCGTGCACACTCATCGAAAACGGGAAGAACGACGACGCCAGGAAGCTGCTGGCCAAGCTACGGCTGCGCTTCGCGCAGACAGACTGGTGGTGGGTCGAATGCCAATGCTTGATTAACGAAGCCTACGCGCTTCTGCGTGAAGGGCGGCGCGACGAGTTGCGCAGTGCGCTCTGTGCTGCATTGCCACTGCTGCGGAAAAGCGGGCTAATCGGGTTTGTCTACTGGGCACCTCAGGTGCTGCCACAATTGCTGGGCGCAGCGCTCGAGCTGGGCATCGAAGAGACATTCGCCCGGCAGCTCATCGCTCGCGCACGCCTGCGCAGCCCGAGTCCCGACATGGACGCGTGGCCGCGTCCGATCCGGATTCGCGGGCTCGGACCGTTCGAGGTGGTGATTGAAGGCACTCCGCTGGATCTGGGCAGCAGGGCTCCGCACAAGCTTCTCGAACTGCTGAAGGCGCTCACTGCACGCGGCGGCCAGCCGTGGTCCTTCACGGAGCTGATGGACTCGCTGTGGCCAGATGCAGAGGGGGACGCCGCTAGCCGCTCGCTCGACGTGAGCATCCATCGATTGCGCAAGCTCCTTGGCCGCGAGGATGCGATCCTCGGGCATGACGGCAAACTCAGCCTCAACGCCGAAGTATGCTGGACGGATGTGGCGGCGTTCGAGCGCAAGGCGAACCGGCTGAACACATTGCCTGCCGCGGATGCCGGATTCGGGGACCTGGCCAGGAATGCGCTGGAGCTGTACGGCGGCCATCTGCTCGCCACAGAGAAAGAGCACAGTTGGCTGCTCGGACCGAGGGATCAGCTCCGAAGCCGCTGGCAGGCCGTCGTCAGAGCGCTGGGTCAGCTGTACGAGTCACGCACCGATTGGGTTGAGGCGGCGGCTGTGTACCGCCGCGCGTTGGCGATCGATCCGGTAGCCGAGGAACTGTATCGGCGCCTCATGGTATGCCTGAAGGAAACGGGTAATGCCGCCGAGGGCGTCAACGCCTTCAAGCGGTGCAAGCAGGAGCTCTCCGCCTCTCTGGGAATCGCGCCGTCGGCGGAGACGGAACGAATCTATAAGTCATTGACCGGCGCGCACTGATCACAGGGTGAGCCACGTTCCGTAGATGGTTCGGTCGGTCGTCGGTGCCGCCGTCGCCAAGCTCGCAGCCCTAGCGCCGCGCCAACTGACTGGACGCCCGGGCAGAACTCGCTGATGCGCGACGGCCGCTCATCAACGGTTGCCTCGATCCCGCGCGGGAGCGACGCGCGACTTCGCTTATAAGGGTCAGTCATGGTGCGCCTCGTGCGCGAGCCGATCCCAGAATATGTAAGGCGCGTGTAACAGCCGGAGCCTGATGATGGCTCCACCCGCGCCGGCCCGGCTGCCGGGTTACGAGAGAAGGAGACGAAGACTATGGATACGGTTGAAGCCCCAACCGGTCATCAGGAGTCCCCCTTGTGGCGCATGCGGCTCTTGATGCTGAACCATATGATCCCGCGGTGTCTGTATGTGGCGGCGCGGTTGGACCTTGCCACGCAGCTGGCCGACACCGCCAAGACGGCGAACGAGCTCGCCTTGCAAACTGAAGCGCACGGGCCTACGCTGCACCGCGTCCTGCGTGCGCTGGCGAGTGCCGGGATCTTCCGAGAGACGACCGGCTCGCGCTTCGAGAACACTGCGCTGTCAGACACGCTGCGCTCCGATGTGCGAGGCTCGCTGCGCCCGTGGGTGCTCATGCACGGCGGCGAGATCTCCTGGCGCTCCTGGGGCGAGTTCGATCATTGCGTCACGACGGGCACCTCGGCCTTCGAGCACCTGCACGGCGAGACGATCTTCGATTATCTGCCTCGGCACAGCGAGCGTGCTGCGGTTTTCGATCAGGCGATGTCCGCCGTAACGCAAATGGCAAGCCTTTCGATCGTGAGCGCCTATGATTTCGCAGGGATCGAGACGCTCGTCGACGTCGGGGGCGGCAACGGGACCATGCTGTGCGCGATTCTCGAGTCCAACCCGAGGCTACACGGGATCGTGTTCGATCTGCCCCACGTCGAGGCCGCCGCGACCGGCTACATCGCAAGCCGGCAGCTCGCCGACCGTTGTACGTTTGTCGGCGGGAGCTTTTTCGAGTCCGAGCTGCCGCGCGCAGGTGCGTATTTTCTTCAGCGTGTGCTGCACGACTGGGACGACGAGCACAGCGTCAAGATTTTGCGCGCCTGCGCGATGGCGGCGCGTTCACCCGCCAGGGTTCTCGTCTCCGAGGCGATGATTCCACCGGGCAACGATCCCGCCTACGCGAAGCTGATCGACCTGCACATGCTGGTGATGACGCACGGGGGGAGAGAGCGCACACGGGACGAGTACCATGTGCTGCTATCGGCGTCGGGCTGGACTTTCACGCGCGTGGTATCGACATCCTCACCGTTCAGCGTCATCGAAGGCGTCAAAGACTGACCAGGAGGTCGCCATGAACTCGATGCGTTCGCGCCGCTCCTGCGCGCTTGGCGCAGCCTGCGTGCTTAGCGTCTTTCTCGGTGCTACCGCTTCGGCGCAGACCAGGTATGACCCCGGGGCGTCGGCAACCGAGATCAAGATCGGCCAGACCATGCCCTACAGCGGGCCGGTCACCGCGGCGGCCGCGATAGGCAAAGCCGAGGCGGCGTACTTCAACATGATCAACGACCGCGGCGGAGTCAACGGCCGCAAGATCAAATTCCTTTCTCTAGACGACAGCTATAACCCGTCGAGGACGGTCGAGCAGACGCGCAAGCTGGTCGAGCAAGAACAGGTGCTGCTGATCTTTGGCTCGCTGGGTACGGCCAACAACAGCGTCATCCAGAGATACCTCAACGCAAAACAGGTCCCGCACCTGTTGATCGCCGCGATCGGGCTCAGGTGGAACGACCCGAAGAATTTCCCCTGGAGCATGTCACTGGCGGCGAGTCCGCTCGTCGAGATGGAAGCCTTCTCCCGTTACCTGGTGCGCAGGCACCCCGATGCCAAGATCGCCGTGTTGTATCAGAACGACGATTTCGGCAAGGACTACGTCAAAGCCACCAAGGAGATGCTCGGCGACAAAGCCTCGACCATGATCGTCGCCGAAGCAAGCTACGAAGTGACCGATCCGTCGGTGGACTCTCAGATCGTGGCTTTGAAGGCCTCGGGAGCGGACACGTTCCTGGCCTTTACCACCCCCAAGTTCGGCGCGTTCTCGATTCGCAAGACCCACGACATCGGCTGGCGCCCCCTGCGATTCGTCGCTTTTCCCAGTACGTCTGTGGCCACAGTGTTGACGCCCGCCGGATTGGACAAGTCCATCGGGCTGCTGGCGGCGCAGTACACGAAGGATCCGATGGATCCCGCGTGGAAGGACGACGCCGAGATGCGGGACTATGTGAGCTGGATGAAGCGTTACAACCCGGACGGGGACGTAGCGGACTCTCTCAACATCACGGGCTACATCTCGGCCGCGCTCATGGTCGAGATCCTGAGGCGCTGCGGCGGCGACCTCACGCGGGCGAACGTCATGCGTCAGGCGACAAGCCTGCGGGACGTCAAGATTCCCATGTTATTGCCCGGCATCAGCGTCACGACCAGTCCTTCCGACTATCGGCCGATCAAGCAGACCCAGCTCAGGCGCTTCGACGGCCAGCGTTGGGCAAGAGTCGAAGAGTGACTGATCTTTCGCCTGCGGTGTCGGCAGCCGACACAGACGCGTTAGACTATAAGAGCTCGGGCAAGGGACGCTCTCGCACCGAGCAGAAATGAAGGCTTTTTGGGTGCACCCGGCTTCTGAGTGGGTCGAGCAACCCGGCTACCGATGCCCCGGTCGCGCTTCTTTCCTCCCCCTTCAAGGGGGAGGCGGGGAGGGGGATGGGGGAGACGCGCGGCGTACCCCATCCCCACCGTCGCCCTCCCCTTGAAAGGGAGGGAATAGGCGCCGTGGGCACGCGGGATTCACAAGGAAGTCTAAGCATCCTTCTTCCGGGAACCGGGATGCAGCGGCCAAAACAACCACGCTCGGCACGGCCCGCAGCAGAGGGCCTCGCGAAGCTCACCCGTCCCAGACTCTACGGCACGGTGCCGCGGACACGTCTGTTCGGCGAGATCGATCGAAGGCGTGACCGCCCTGCGCTCTGGGTGTGTGCCCCACCGGGCGCCGGCAAGACCACGCTGGTTGCGAGCTATAGCGAGGCACGCGAGTCGGGCGGCATCTGGTATCAGGTCGACTCGGGCGACGGCGATGTGGCGACCTTCTTCTACTATCTCGGCCTCGCCGCGCAACGGGCTGCACCCAAAGACAAGAAACCCCTGCCGCTGCTCACGGCGGAGTTCTTGAGCGACATCGGAAACTTCTCGAGGCGCTACTTTCGCGAGCTGTATTCGCGCCTGCCTGCCGGCGCGACGCTGGTGCTCGACAACTACCATGAAGTAGCCGCGGATTCGCAGTTTCATCACGTCATCGCCGAAGCGTTGCTCGAGATTCCGGACGGGATCAACGCGCTGATCATCAGCCGTGCGGAGCCGCCTTCGCAGCTTGCGCGGTTGATGGCCTCCGATCGGTTGCACGTGATGGATTGGGAGGCGCTGCGGCTTACGATGGAGGAGACCAGATCCATCACGCTGCTGCGCCATCCGATCGACGAGGCCACGGTCGCCGAGTTGCACAGGCAGTGCAATGGCTGGGCGGCCGGCCTGACGCTGATGCTCGAGCGGTTGAGGCGAAGCGGCATCGGGCCGGAGTCCGTCGAAGCCGAAACGCGTGAAGCGGCCTTCAACTACTTCGCCGGAGAGATCTTCGACAAGGCCGAACCGCAGGCTCAGCAGATCTTGATCAGCACGGCTCTGTTGCCGCGCGTCACCGTCGGCATGGCGGAGAAGATCAGTCTGCAGCCGGGCGCCGGAAAATTGCTGGACCAACTCTATCGGCGCCACCTCTTCACCGATCGGCGCCTCGGCGCGGAACCCAGCTATCACTATCACGACCTGTTCCGAGCTTTCCTCCTGGCCAAGGCGAAAGAGCTGTACACCGCCGCCGGCCTCGCGCAGTTGACCGTCCGCGCGGCCAGGCTGCTGGAGGAAGCGGGACATCCGGAGGATGCGGTCGCGCTCTATCTGGACGCAAAGGACTCGGCGGCTGCCACGCGGATCCTGCTGGAGCACGCGCCGGTGCTGATCGCACAGGGAAGGGAACAAACCCTGCGGGAATGGATCGCGAAGATCCCCACCGAGGTCACCGCGGGCGATCCCTGGTTGGGCTACTGGTATGGCGTGTCGTTCGTCGCATCCCGTCCGAGCGAGGCGATTGTAGAACTGGAGCAGGCGAGCGCTTCATTCGAGCATCGGGGCGACGAACTGGGCCAGGCGCTTTGCGCGGCGGCGATGATCCATGCGATCTTCCTCGAGTGGTCCGACTTCACCAAGATGGACCCCTGGATCGAACGGCTGAAGCGTCTGGTGCAAGGCGAGCTCGAGTACCCCAGTCCGGAAGAGGAGCTGCAGGTCTACTCCAGCGCGATGATCTCGCTGTTCCATCGCCGGCCTCGCGATCCGTTGTTGCCCGTCGCTGCGGCGCGTGTGCACGCATTGCTGGTATCGCCGCTCGACCCCAACCGGAAGGTCACTGCGGCGACGGCGCTGCTCTTCTACTATATCTCCCTACCCGGAGAGCAGCAGGGTGCGGAGGTGATCGAGCGAGTCGAGCCGGTGCTTGAGTCGGGGCTGGTGACTCCGCTCAACCGGATGTATTGGTATGTGAGGAAGGGAACGTACCTGGGGAGTCGATCCCGCTTCGACGAAGCCGTAGCGTCCATCGAGTACGGAGAGGCGGTGGCCCTGGAGGACGGAATTGGTTTCCGAGGGGTCGTCACGTACATGCCACGGATGGCTGTGTTGGCTCAACTCGGGGACGTCGAGGGCTCGAAACGCGGCCTCGCCTGCATGGAGCAGGCGCTCAATCCGGCCCGGCGCCTTGACGTGGGGCTATTCCACTACGGCAAGGCGAATCTGTTCGGGATCATGGGCGATTACTCCCGAGCGGCGGAGGCCGCGCTCGTAGGGCGGCGCCATCAAGCCGAAGGGGGCATGTTCTACTCGCAGGGCGGGCTGGCGATACAAGCGGCGGCCTACACCGGTCTGCACGGCGATTTTCCACGTGCCGTCGCGCTGCTGGACGAGGCCAGAGCCCTGGCGCGCGGCACCTATCTCTCGGCTTGCGACCTCGATGCAGCCGCGATCGAAGCACTCATCGCGCACCGGAAAGGCGAAGCCGGCGAGTGCGGGCGGCTGCTGAGGGAAGTCGTCATTCCGGCGCATACCGCAGGCATATGTTGTTTCACGCGCCAGATCCCGGCGATGTACGTGGAGCTCTTGTCCGAAGCGCTGCGTCAGGGGATCGAACCGGACTCGGTGCGCAGATTGATCAAGCGGCTGCGCCTCAAGCCCGCAAGCATCGATATCGAGCACTGGCCTTGGACAGTGAGGATCCGCGCTCTTGGCACCTTCGCAGTGGAGCGGGACGGGACGAAACCGAACGGCAAATCCCATTACCGGCTCCTCGAATTGCTCAAGGCGCTGGTCGCGCTCGGTGGCACGGACGTCAACGCGGCCATGCTCGCCGGAATCCTCTGGCCGGACTCGGAGGGCGATGCCTCGCAGCGGGCGTTGCACACCTCGCTGCATCGTCTGCGAAAGCTGCTGGGCGACGAGGACGCCATCCGGCTCGAGGATGGGAAGCTCAGCCTCAACCGCGATCTTTGCTGGTCCGACGTGACGGCATTGCAATCCGTGGCACTGCAGATCGAGGAGGCCCGGAAGGTCTTGGACGTGCCGGTGAGCAGGTTGGCAGCGCTCGGCGAACGGCTCATGAGCATCTACCGAGGCCCTCTGCTCGCGGATGAAGGGGAAAGGGACTGGCTGCTCGGGTCACGTGACCGGCTGCGCAGCCAATTTCATCGCGTGGTCTGTGCTGTCGGCGATGGCTTGGAGGCGAAGCAGGATCTCGACCGCGCGATCGTGCTTTACCGCCAAGCGCTCGAGCGGGACAACCTCTCGGAGGAACTGTACCAGCGTCTGATGCTTTGCCACCAGCGCCGCGGAGAGCACGCCGAAGGACTGAAAGTCTACCGGCGCTGTCGCGAGCTGCTGTCTATCGTCCTTGGCGTGCAACCCGGACCGAGGACCCAGCAGGTCTACGAGACGCTCCGCGCGCCGAGTTAGGGGGCTCGTTCGATGCGGGTGCGGCTATGGGTGATTCTGCTGGTCGCCGTCATCGGTGTGGCCGGGGGCTCGGGCGCGTACGCGGACGAAACCGGGTTCGCCGTATTGGTTTTCAGCAAGACGGCGGGGTATCGGCACGAATCAATCCCGGCGGGCATCGAAGCAATCCGGACGCTCGGTGCGCAAAAGCACTTCGCGGTCGACGCAACCGAGGACGCGTCGGTCTTCAACGACGAGGCTCTCGCGCAATACCGAGTCGTGGTGTTCCTCAACACGACCGGAGAGGTTCTGGATGGGGAACAGGAGGCTGCGTTCGAACGCTTCATCCAAAGCGGCGGCGGATTCGTCGGCATCCACTCCGCGACCGACACCGAATACGAATGGCCGTGGTACGGGCGACTCGTCGGTGCCTATTTCAAGAACCACCCGCGGATCCAGGCCGCGACGCTCCGGGTGGTCGATCCGACGCATGCGTCGACCCGCCATTTACCGGCCGAATGGCGCCGTACGGATGAGTGGTACAACTTCCGCGAAGACCCGGGACCGAGCGTGACCGTTCTGCTGCGCATCGACGAGTCGACATACACCGGCGGTACCATGGGAGCGAGTCACCCGCTGGCGTGGTGTCACTCCTTCGACGGCGGGCGCGCCTGGTATACCGAGCTCGGGCACACCAAGGAGTCCTACAGCGAGCCGCTGTATCTCGAGCACCTTCTCGGAGGGATCGAGTGGGCAGCCGGGGAACAGGAGTAGGGCCGGGGATTGGCCAGGGTTGAGTAGCGCGTAGCCGAACACGGCAGCGGCGTCGAAACCTTCTCCGGGTGGACGGTATTCATCCGGACTGCGAAAATGAACGAGCCCGAACAATACCAAACAGGAGGCCCTGCATGACCAGACATTTCGTGGTTAGGCTTCTCTTCCTGGCGCTCGCAATCGCCACGGCTGACGCTGCGGACCTCTGCGATGGGCTGGTTCAGGACAAGCTTCCCCATCCCATGACCGTGCTCGCCAAGCCGGGATGGAAGCGGACGGTCGTCGACCCTCAATTCGGGACGACGATTCGACGTATCTCCTGGGCCGCCGAGCAACCGGGCCCCAATGCCGTCATCATGCGGATGTACTCGACGATGCCGGCCTGGAACGCCGATGAAACCTACCTGATTCTCTACGATCGCACCACCGGTGCCGGGAGACACAATCTCTACGATGGAAAGTCCTATCAGTTCCTCACGACGTTGAATATCGTGCCCACGGACCTCGAACAGGTTCTGTGGGATCCGACCGATCGCGATCTTCTTTACTATCCTTCCAACTACAACGCGATTCCGAACCTGATGCAGTACCGGGTCAGCACCGGCGAGGTGACTGTTGTCCGCAACTTCGGCGGCGCGCCGACCAACTGTCCGACGGGAAACTGGGGCGTTTTGTTATCCCTGGGAAGCGACGCGCAGTACATGTCCTTCATCTCGCAGAAAGTCATCGGACTGCAGTGCGGCAACACAAAGTTCATCTACTCGATCGCCACCAATGCGCTCTATGGGGTCATCAACTTTGCATCGCCAAACGCACCGGTCGTTGCGCCGAGCGGGGCGCTTGCGATGCTGGCGAACTCCATCTACAACTATCGTCTTCAGCCGCTGTATGTGCTTCCCGTAAACGATCCGTACAACCACTCGAATCTCGGTCGGTCGCTCTCCGGACATGACACGCTCAACACGGTGCAATTCGACGGTGATCCGAATCTAATCGGGACGCTCATCGCGGTTGATCTGTGGACGGCAACGCAAAAGGTGATCGTGGGCCCCGTCACCGGCTATCCCTACCCGCCGTCGACAACTCATATCTCCACGACCTCCGTCTCCAACCCAGGTTGGGCGGCGGTCTCGGTCGTTGGCGACCCCGCCGGGCAGAATCTGTTGGATCAAGAGCTTCTACTCGCGGACACCGACACGAGCAGCGTGTGCCGTATCGGGCACCACAGAAGCTCGGCCGGCGTCGTCGACGGCGCCAAGTGGGGGTACTGGAGCGAGCCTCACAACGTGTTGAGCCCCTCGGGCACACGTGTGCTCTTCGGCAGCGACTGGGGCAATGGGGATTCGGTCGACTCCTATGTCGTGGAGCTGCCCGGCTACGTCAACAACCGGGTCGCTCCCAAGGTGACGAACTTCTACTTGATCGATAAGAATACTGGGCAGGAGCTCAGGGAGATCAAAGACGGCGACACCGTCAACTTGGCGCTTTACGCCGGACGGATCTTGGACGTTCAGAGTCGCGTCACCCCGAATCTCGTGACGATGATGTATTACTACCTCAACGGCCGGTCTTATGCGATCGATGCCAATCGGCCTTACACCGCAAATGGACCGGGCAACTATGCGTACCCGAACCGGGCGCCCTTCGTGCTGGGCACCAACTCTCTAGCTGCGGTGGCGCTGAACGACGAGTACGAGGTGGACGGCGATTATCTGCAGCTCTCCTTCAATCTGGTCTACCAATAGACCATCGACAGCCGTGGCACACTGCCATGCCCTGTTGGGACGTAGCCGATGGTTGCGCGCAGATCGATGACCCGACCTGCAGAAGACTTCCCTTATGACACCCGCTGAGCAGACCCTGCTGGAGCGCTGCGCTCGCATGGGCAGTAGCACTTGGTCCGACGCGCTCGATGCGCTCGGGATCGCCGGCGTCGTGCAGGGCATCGAGCAGCGCAGTGGACAAGGAAGGATGGTCGGCTTCGCCACCACCGCGCGCCACGCCTGCGGCGCGCCGGGTGCCTTCGACCGCGCTGACTTCGCTGCGGGCAAGTTCGTGGCGGCGGCCGGGCCGGGGCGCGTGCTCATGGTAGATATGGGCGGAGCTTCCATCTCCACCTTCGGCGGGCTTGCCGCCGCCGCAGCGAAGCACCAACAGGCCGCAGGCGTGGTGATCGACGGCGGATGCCGGGACGTGGACGAGATCCGAAGCACTGGACTTTGGCTCGCGAGTCGCTGCGTGACGCCGGTGACGGGCAAGACGCGCCTCAAGCTGCAGGCCCTCGGCGAGCCGGTCGCCATCGGCGGCGTCTCCGTCGAAGAGGGCGATCTGGTGGTGGGTGACGAAACGGGTATTGTCGTGGTGCCGCATGCCGACATTGCGCGCGCGCTGGAGCAGGCCGAGCGCATCCTCGAGATCGACCTCGCGGTGGAGCGGGGCATCCAGGAAGGCAAAAGCTTCGGTGAGGCGGCCGCAGCCGCCGACTATATTCCCGAGCAGAGATAGGGCTTAGCGACCTGACGACGGGCGCTCGGACCAGGGTCATCCGCGTTCCCCTGCTCGGCGTCGGCTCGCGACGGCAGTCGATGCGTTAGGGGCAGCACGGAAGCATCGGAAGGAGTGCGACATGGCGGCGTTCTCGTTTGCCAAGTACTTCGGCGAGATCAACGTGCTGGCCGATCTGCAGTTCATGCCGGGTGAGAAGGAGTTCATCGATCGTCCTTCGGCAGCGGCGGCGCAGCGGAAAGACCTGCTGCTCTATCTGGGCTGCAATGTGCTGAGAACCGCGCATCTCGCCAAGACCGTGATCGGGGTCTTGCGGGCCATGGGATTCGACTTCAATACCGCGGGCGGCCCGGCCCATTGCTGCGGAATCGTTCACTACCAGAACGGCGAACCGAAGCAGTCTCATGCGTTCGCCGCCAGCAGCATGCGGCACTTCGCCAGCTACGGCGCCAAGAAGGTGTTGATGTGGTGCCCGTCCTGCAACGAGCACTACGATGAAGTGGTCACCAAGGAGCAGGAGGTCGCGTTCTCCTACGAGCATGTGACTGCATTCATCGCGCGACACCTGGACCGGCTTCCGTTCGTCCGACGGATCGAGAAGCGCGTCGCGCTGCACTACCACACCGGATTCGCGCAGTCCGACCTCGATTGGCACAACACGCGCGCGATTCTGCGCGCCATTCCAGGGCTCGAGCTCGTCGAGGTCGAGCATCCAGCTGAGCTAGGACGCCACTGTAATCCGAAATGGATCGGCCGCTTGGGCCGAACGCAGTGGGAACGAACTATCGGCAGCGTCCTCGCCGCGGCAGCTGACGCGCGCGTCGACATCGTCGCCACCATCTATCACTCGTGCCAGCGGGAGATCTGCCAAGCCGAAGCGGCCTACCCGCTCGCGATCGTCAACTACATCAGCTTGCTCGGCGAAGCGCTGGGGATCGAGCATCCCGATGTCTATAAGCGCTATAAGCTCAAAGCTGACCCAGACGCGGTCTTCGAAGAAGTGCAGGAGTACGTTCGTGCCAACGGGCTCGACCCTGCACGTGTACGTGAAGTCCTGCACAGTGCGTTCGCCCCTTCCTGCGAGCTCAAGGGGTGGAACCCTTCCTGACGCGGGCGCCACCTCGGGTCGGAATGAAGCGCTTCGTGTGGTGGTGGAACGGGCCCGCGCCTGAGGAAAGCAGCAGCTACCGCATTGCGCGCGTGAAATCCCTTTCCGCCGGGCCCGTCCGCAAGAGATTGCCTCGGGGCCGCCGGCACGCAGGCTCGCCAGCGCTGGCTTGCCCAGCTCTGGGATTCACTGAATCTCGCTATGGTACGATGCAGGCGCGCTCGCATCGATACGCTTCGCGGCGCGGTGCTAGGCACCGGGTCGTGTGTCGGGACTCGCGATCCTTTCGCGGCGTCGACGTGGATAGTCTATGGCAATGCCCCCGAAAGAAACCAGCGTAGTGTGCGATCCGAGCCGGCTGCACGCCGTCGCGCCTCGCAGCGCGACCCCGAATCCTTCATGAACCGCTCACGTTAGCTTGCGTCCCGTAGTGGAATCGTCTGTTCGCGCGCAGGGGCTGCCCGAGCACCAGCAGTTGTCCCAGTGGCTCCAGCGAGCCGCAAGGCGCGTGCAAACACGCGACCGATTGCGCGCAGGCGGCTGGATCCTGTGCACGCTGCTCTCGGGGTTCGCAGTGTATTTTCTACTCCAAACGCTGCGAGTGCCGAGCCCGGTCCTAGTCGCACTGTCACCATTGCTGCTGCTGGCCACCGTGGGCGCCGGCGCTTACGTCGCGTGGCGCTGGGCGCGTCGGCCAAGCCTGACGAGTGCTGCTGGCGAGGCGGACACGCGCGGCAATCTGAAGGACGAGCTGAAAAGCGCGTACTGGTTTGCGCGCCAGGATGCGAGATCTGTGTGGGAGGCGGCGGTAGTACGCGGCGCTGCCGAGAAGATCCGGGACCTGGATCCGCGCGAGCTGTTTCCGCTGCGCATCCCCGACAGTTTCGGCATCGCGGCCGCGCTGGGAACGATCGTGCTCGCGCTATGCGTAATCGAGCGCCATGCGACGGCGCCGGTGGGACCCGCTCTCTCTGCCGTTGGCCATCTGGCGCCCGAGGCTCGCACCGCTCTCCGCGCGCAGGCGGGCGAGCACGAGACCGCCGCCGATGCCAGCGCGACGTCTGTCGCGGCGCTGCACGCGCAAGAAGCGGTGGAGCGCTGGACCAAACCCGAAGATGTCGTGCGGAGTGCGAACGGCACCGACGACCGCGCGGAGGCCGGGGGGACGGTGCAGGCGCGGGATGTCAAACGCATGCAAGCGCTTGTCGAGGCGGCGGAGCCAGGCGGACCCGCCAGGCCGGCAGGATCCGACGCGCGCGACCAGGCCGGCGGGATTTCGGCGGGGGTCGCGCAGGGCATTCTCGAGCGGCTACAGGCGCTGCTCGCGGGCGGCGACGAACCGAGCCGCGAGCAGCCGCAAGCGGCAGACGAGCGCCAGGACCACGTGCCGCGCCAAGGCGATCACGAAGCCGAGGAAACGCAGACGCGCAACGCCGACCGGTCGACGACGATGGACGCGTTGAACGATGCGCTGCGGGCGCTCTCGCAGGCGGCCACAGGCGGTGAGCGGATGACGAACAGCCCGCCTTCGCAGGCGTCGCCGAACCGCGCCCGGGCGAACATCAACGGCGGTGCCATGGGCATGCGTGTAAACACCAGCGAAGCCGGAGAAGGAGGCGAAGACACGCCACCCGACACGCCGAGCGAAGGCGCCGAGCCGGTGCTCGGCAAGCCCACCTTGCGCCTCGCTGCGCAGTTGCAACGGTTGAGCACGGGTTCCGGCCAGAGCGACTCGCCGGGCATGGGCGAGGGGTTCTACGCCGCCACTCAGGCGCAGGCCGCGCTGGTCGATCTGGCTCCGGCCCAAGGCCCGCAGCGCAGCGCAGCCGAAGCTGCGCTCGCGCGAGAGCAAGTCCCCCTCCCGTATCGCGCTGCGGTGAAACGGTACTTTCTCACCGAGCACGGCAAGGAGCATTGACCCGACAGGACATCGGCGCCGGGCAAATCCCGCTGTCCTGTGCCTGCCGGATCGGCAGGCTCCCGAAGGCATCGGTCGCTGCACCTGATACACGATGACGAGACAGAGGTGAGCTTCCTCGCTTTCTCGCCGCTGATGGCCTATGGGCTCCTCGCCGGCGTCGCCGCGGTCATCGGGCTGCTGTATCTCATCAAGCCGCGGCTGCCTCGTGTGGAAGTTGCGTCGACATTGCTGTGGCGGCGGGCATTGGACGAAGCGCGCGCCCGCCGGCACCGCTGGCGCCGGCTGCTTTCAGCCCTGTTGATGATGGCGATCGGCTGGAGCCTGACGCTCGCGCTCAGTCGGCCGGAGCTGCAGTCGTTGGGCGCTTCTCACCAGCGCATCGTCGTGATCCTCGACAACTCCGCATCGATGAGCGCGCGCACGCGGGACGGCAGCACTCGCTGGCAACATGCTCTCGAAGGCGCACGCGGTGTCATCGAGGCTGCGGGAGCCGGAGCGGAGGTGCTGGTGATGGACACCGGCGGGCGCACATTGAACGCCGGCTTCCATCCGCGTGGGCAGGCGTTGCAGCAGCTTGCACGAATTCCCCTGTCGCCCGAGGCGACCGGCCGCGTACCCCCTCTGCCGGTCGGCGCGAAGATCACCCGTGCAGACCTGTTCACGGATGGGGTTGGCCTGGACAGCGTGCCGCGCGGGGTCCGCGTGCATTCCGTCTTCGAGCCGGCCGACAACGTCGCCATCACCGGGTTCGAAGCGCGCCCGGTTCCGGGCGACCCGACCCGGTATGAAGCACTCGTCCAGATCGTCAATACCGCCCCGAGCGCGAAGCAGATCACGTTGGAGGTGGTCGGTGCCAACGGGTTTCGTCTCGTGCGCCAGTTGCAAGCCGCCGCCGCCACCACGCTGAACCAGATTCTGGATGTCACCCACTTCGAGCACGGCGTGCTGCGTGCAGAAGTCCACTCCGAGGCGGACGCGTTCGATCTCGACAACGTGGCTTACTGTGTCGTGTCACCCCACCGCGTCCGACGCGTCCTGCTCGTCACCAGCGGAGACGGCTTTCTGGAGGACGCCTTGCGGGCGTTACCGGGCGTCGCGCTCAGCGTGCGCACCCCGTCAGGGCTTGGTGCGCTCCCGCCGTTCGATGCGTATGTCTTCGACCGGTATGCGCCACGCGAGGCAGCGCCTGCCGGTGCGCTCCTGTTTCGGCCGCCGAGCGCGCCATGGCTCGACGCCAAGTGGCGAACGGCGCGCTACCCAGCGGTTACGAGCTGGGACGAGTCGCATCCGTTGTCTTCCGGCGTGAGATGGCGCGATCTGCGGCTGGAGAGCGCACAGCTGGCCGATCCGAACACATCCACCCCGTTGGTGACGGCCAAGACCGCAGGCGAAGGAGGCCCTGGCGGCGCGCTCCTCGTTGCCGGTCGTGCCGTTGCGCGTTGGGTCGCAGTAGGCTTCTCGGTGCAGGACTCGAACTTTACGCTGCAGCCTGACTTCCCGGTGTTTCTCGGCACGGCGTTGAGCTGGCTCACCGCGGGTGCGACGACCACGAGCGAGAGCATCGGTCGGATCGAGGCGCCGATCGCCGATGCGCAGATCCGCGATGGGAGCGACCATCCGCTCGCCGCTACGGCTACGGCGAATGGCACGCTGTTCGAAGCGCCGAAGCCCGGAGTCTACGTCGCCAGCAATGGGCGCGAGCGGCTGATCATCGTCGCGAATGCGATCGATCCGCGCCTGGCGCAGATCAACGAACGGCATCTCCGGCCTGATGCAGCGGATGCGCAGTTCAGCGCAGCGGCGCATCCGTCGTGGCCGGAGCCTTGGGTGTGGCTGCTCGCGGTCGCCTTCGTTCTGCTCGGCATCGAGTGGACTACCTTCACTGGGCGAGTGACCGTCTAGCGATGCGCCTGGGCTTCACGACGGATTGGCCGTTTTGGCTGCTCTTGGCAGTACCGTTCGTCTGGTGGCTTGCGCTGCGCGCGCGCAGTACGCTGCACGCACCGCGGATCGCTCTCGCCGCAGCGCTGCGGTCGCTGGTATTGATCCTTGTCGCGGGTGCGCTGGCCGGGCCTACCCTGTACACGCCGTCGCACGCGCTCTCGGTGGTGTATGCGATCGACGTCTCCCGCAGCGTCGAGGCCGGATTCGTGCGCTCGGCGCTGGACTGGATCGGTCAAGCCAACGCCCGCTACCGCCCAGCGCATAGCGCCTACATCGTCTTCGCGGATCACGCTCAGCTGCTGAAAGATCTCGACGAGGTCCCATCCGTTGCCGTACGGCAGGCGGAGGGCAGCGGCGGCGCAGCGCTGGACCAAACGGTCACGGACATCGAGCAGGGAGTGGCGGCGTCGCTCGCGGGATTTCTCCCCGGCTATGCGAAACGGCTGGTGCTGATCACCGACGGCAAGCAGACGCAAGGGGACGTGTGGCGCCAGCTTCCGCGGCTGCGAGCGGAGCGGGTGCGTGTCTTCACGTTTCCGGCGCCAACGGGATTCGGCGCGCGAGCGTGGATCGACGCCGTCGACGTGCCCGCGGGAATTCGCGAGCAGCAGCCCGAAACGCTGCGCGTGCGGACGGTCAGTGAACGGGCCACCGATGCGCGTCTCCGAATCGCGGTAGCGAGCGATGTGGTGGTGGATCGAACCATACAACTCGCCGCCGGGGCACACGAAGTGCCGTTCGAGCTTCGCTTCCGGCGTTCGGGCGCGAATGCGGTCGAGATCCAGCTCGCGACACCCGACGGCGGTATCGCCACCCGGCTCGAGAGCGTCTGGGTGGGGCCGCGCGTGCGACTTCTCTACGTCGAGGGCGGACGCGATCGCGCCTCCTATCTGGCCGACGCTCTCGCGCTGCAAGGGATCGACGTCCACACGCTGACGCCCGAGCGATTCGCGGAGGACCTTACGGCTGCGTTGCGGAATGTCGACGCGGTGCTGTTGAGCGATGTTCCTGCCGATCGCCTCGATGCGGAAACGGCACGCCGTCTGGAGTGGTTTGTGCGGGACCTGGGCGGCGGGCTGATCTTCGTCGCCGGCGAGAACACCTATGGAAAGGCTGGATTCTCTGACAGCGGCATCGAGCGCTTACTGCCCGTGAAGTTCGAAGCGCGCCGCAAGCGCAAGGACCTCGACCTGGTGCTGCTGATCGACCGCTCCTACAGCATGCATGGGCGCAAGATCGAGCTCGCGAAGTCGGCCGCGCTCGCCACGCTCGATCTGCTCGAAGAGCAGCACCGCCTGGCGGTCGTGGCGTTCGATTCCCAACCGCACGACGTGGTGCCGCTCGCCGAGGTCGGCAGCAAACGGCGGGCAGAGGATTCCATCAGCAGCATGACTTCGTCCGGCCGCACCGACATCTACAACGCGCTGTGGCGCGCGCGGGAGCTGCTCAAGGGCTCGCACGCCAAGACCAAGCACGTCATCTTGCTCTCGGACGGGGAGACGGTGCCACCGCCGAACGCGCTCCCACCTTCCAAGGGCGTCGCCGACAGCAGTGCGATGTTACGGATGCTGCACAGCATGGGGTACGGGCACGGCGCGATCGACAAGCTCGTGGTCGAGGACCGACCCGTGCGTCCGCCCTCCGCGGCCGGGGGGTTCGAGGATCTGGTCGCAGACATGGCCGCGCAGAACATCACTCTGTCCACCGTCGCGATCGGCGACAAGCCCAACCTCGCCCTCATGACGGGCCTGGCGGCGTGGGGCGACGGCAAGAGCTACGTCGCGCAGCGCGACAGCGAGATCCCGGCGCTCTTCGTCACCGAGGCGCGGCGGTTGCTTGGCGAGTCGCTGATCGAAGAGCCGTTTCGCCCTGTTGCCAGGCGCCGGAGCGAGATCCTGACGGGCGTCGATTTCGCGTCGGCGCCGCAGCTCAAAGGCTTCGTCGCCAGCAGAGCGAAGCGCTTCTCGGAGGTGTCGCTCAAAGCCAAGTACGACCAACCGCTTCTGGCAGAGACGCGGTACGGGTTGGGAAAGACGGTGGCATTCCTCTCCGACGCCAAGAACCGCTGGGCGGCCGACTGGCTGCGCTGGCCCGGTTACGCAAAGTTCTGGGCGCAGGTGGTGCGCGACGCGGCGCGTGGTGCTGCGACACAGGAGATCGCGTTGCAAATCAGCCGGCGCGGCAGCGAAGCCTGGATCAAGCTCACTGCGTTGGATCCGGACGGCGCCTTCCGCAATGACTTGTGGCCCACCCTGCGCATGCTGCGGCCGAGCGGGGAATCGAGCGTGGTCGTGCTGCGCCAGTCCGGACCGGGCACGTACACCGGTCGCATCGCGCTCGATGCGGTGTCGGACCGTCCGTATCGGTTCGAGCTGCTTCCTGGGCCAGGCTTGCCGGCCTCCCAGATCAGAAGCATCGGCACGCGCACCCTGTTCTATCCGCAGACCGACGAGTTCCTCCCGCGCCCCGCTGACGTCGCGCTGCTCAAGGCACTGAGCGAGCGCACGGGAGGCGAGTTCGCACCGCAGGTCGGCGAGATCTTCCGGCGCTCCTCGGACGGCGGCACGCCGGCGACGCCGCTGTGGCAAGTGTTCGCGGGTGCGGCGCTTCTGCTCTTCCTCCTGGAGATCGGTGTCCGCAGGCTTCCCTGGCCGATCCTGGATCGGGGCGTCCGCCGGGCACGGCGGGCCTGACCCGCGAGCGATTCTTCGGTTAGCATGGTTGCGGCTTCGAGTACCGCGACAAGCAACAGGGCCACGTTCGAGCGGCGGGAACCGGCATCACCCCATGACGTGAGGCCGCGCGTCCAGCCGGAGTCGATCGTGGACGTGCCTCTGCGGGACCAACTCAACGACGGTCGACGGCGATGCTCCGCTCGAGCGTGCAACGGGAGGAACGGCGATGGCGATCTATGTGGGCGCAGCGCGCTGGACGGGGGGAACGCGAGGCGGTGCGTTCCGGTGGACGCAAGATCAGGGTGGCTGGGAACGGCTCGGCGACGGGCTCCCGGAATCGCTTCAGGTACAGGCGATCACGGTCCATCCTCGGCAGCCGGAAATCGTCTATCTCGGTGCCGCGGACGGACTCTACCGAAGCGGGGACTCCGGTGCGCACTGGGAACGGCTCGACGTGCCGCGCGGTGTCCAGATCTGGTCGGTGCTGGTTCACCCTGCGAGTCCGCGCGTGCTGTATGCAGGCACGTCGCCGGTCGGTGTGCTGCGTAGCGATGACGGCGGAGACAGCTGGCGCACGCTGCCGGACCCGCGCCAGCCGGAGCGGCTCAAGATGTCGTTCGCGTGCCGCGTGATGCGGCTCGCCGTTGATCCGGCACATCGCGATCACGTGTACGCGGCGCTCGAGGTCGGCGGCGTCATGCGCAGCCTGGACGGCGGTGAAACGTGGACGGACTGCGCGGCGGAGTTGGTCGCGTTGGCGCAACAGCGTCCCGAGCTGCGCAGCCGGATCCAGAGCGACAGCGAGACGGAGGGCATGTTGGATGCGCACGCCGTGTGCGTGAGTGCGGCGCGGCCTGAGACGGTGTACCTGGCGGTCCGCATGGGCCTGTTCCAGAGCGCGGACTGCGGGAGCTCGTGGCGAAACCTGGAGGTTGGACGATTCTCGCCGCTCACCTACGCGCGCGATATCCGGGTCTCTCCCCACGATCCGCGCGTGCTCTACGCCTGCCTGTCGCCGGCCGCGCGCAGCGAGGACGGTTCGCTCTATCGCAGCGAGGATCTCGGTGCGAGCTGGACGAGATTCGACCGGGGCATTCGTGCGCGCGCCACAATGATGGCGGTGGCACTCGACCCGCGCGACCCTGCCGCGGTCCATTGTGTCTCGCGCTGTGGCCAGGTGTTCGCCACGCGCGACGCCGGCCAGACGTGGGAGGAATCCCGCCTGCCCGCAGGTGTCGAGGATGTGTACGCGATCGCCTGCGGCTGATGCCGCGACCGGAACAGCGGTTCGGACGTAGCGCGAGCCCGATGACCCACGCCTGCGTGCCTGCGTCCGCGCTGGAGCCCGTGAGGCGCGCGTGATAGGCTGACGTTGGGCCGCGCTCGCTCGGTCGAGCCGGTGCTTCGGAGACATTGCCGGATGAGCACGATTACGAACATCAGAACGAAGTCCCAGCTGCAACCCGAGGCTTCCGCGGAGACGGTCTACACGCGCCGCGCGCGTTACTTCGACTCGGAGAACGCGTTCAACATCGTCTACCCGGATGTACCGCCCGCGAGCTTTATCGCCGAGCGCGACGCGGCGCTCGATCCTGCCACCGAGACGGTGCTCATCCGATGCGATCAGAGCGGCGCCATGGGTCTGCCGTTCCCCGCCACCTCGCCGCTTGTGCTCGCGGCTTATGCACGCGTGCGTGCCGGAGAATCGCTCCGGCTCGATCCCCGCGCGAGCGTCGTGCTGGCCTATGTGATCGAAGGCGCGGGACGGGTGGTACAGGGGAGCGATGTGATCGCTTGGAGCAGCGGGGACGTGTTCTCGCTTCCCGGCGGGCGGAGCATCGAGCTCAGCAGCGCCGGCACCGACAGCGTGCTATGGCTGGTCACCAACGAGCCCCAACTCGCGTTCGAGCGCTTCGCTCCGCCCGGACCCGCGGAGGCGCTCGTCGAGCCCGTGCACTTCCCCGCTGCCACGATCGCCGAGGAGGTCGAGCGCACGCGGGCGAAGCTCGCGGGCAGGCGCGTCGCCGGCCTCGCGGTGGTGTTCGCCAGCGAGCGGCTGGTGGAGCGCCGGAACATCTCGCCGTCGCTCACGTTGGCCATGAATCAGCTGGAACCACATGGGATGCAGGCGCCACATCGGCACAACTCGGTCGCCGTTTCGCTCGCGATCACCGGCCGCGCCTGCTATTCGATGGTCGATGGCGCGCGCAAGGACTGGCTGCCGTACGTCACCATGGTGACGCCTCCGACGAGCGTTCATTCGCACCACAACCAGGGCGATGTGCTGGCGAACTGGCTGATCGTCCAGGATGGCGGCCTGCACTACCATTGCCGCACCATGGGGTTTCGCTTCGAAGACCAGGAGCCGTCGGCTCGAAGCTAGTCAAACGTCGGAACCGCAGCTCGACCTCGCCAGCCCTGGCGGTGCTGCGGCCCGCTACAAGCGGGCCATGACCTGACGTGAGAAGGTCTCCACCAGCCGGTACTGATTGACCACCGTCGGCAGGAACATGAGCTGGCTCAATCCCTGCCGGTCCAGCTCGCGGATGCGCTCGATCAGCTCGCCGGGCGTGCCGACCAGGGCCACGGCGCGCACCAGCTCGGGCGTCACCAGCGGCGCCTCGTCCTCGCGCATGAACGTGTAGTGGGAATCGTGCAGCCGGATGTGACGCAGCTCGCGCGGGATGTCCTCCAGTAGAGCGCAGTAGCGCTTCCAGATCGGGCGCATGAACCGGGGCGGGTCGCCGCCGTCGCGCATCCACTTGTCGTACGCGTAGTGCACCGACGCCATGATCGCCGGGCCGTACTCCCGCACGACGCGCTCGGAATTGAGCGCCTCTCCGGGCTCCAGCACGGCGACCGGCGTGAGTGCGCAGGTATAGAAGCCCTCCAGAGTGCGCCCGGCTCGCGCCGCGCCCTCCCGGACGTGCTTGAGCGCATCTTCCACTGTGGGCACGCGCGGGATGGAGAACACTAGACCATCGCCCATCTCGCCGGCAAGCGCCATGGCCCGCGGGCCAAACCCGGAGATGTACATCGGGATGCGTGGCTCGAGCGCGTAGAAGCCGAATTCGCGCATCAGCAGCTCGATCGGCGCGGTGCTGCCGCGGTACGCGTAGTCCACGCGCTTTCCGTCGAGCAGCGCGCGCAGCACGCGCAGATACTCGGCGAATTCGTCGAGTTTCATCTGGGGCTGCCCCAACAGGCGCATCGACGTGTTGCCGGTACCGATGCCCAGGAAAGTGCGCCCTGGGGCGAGCCGGTTGATGGTGGCGATGGCGTTGGCGGTGACCGGCGCCAGGCGAGTAGGCGCGACCGCGACTCCCGGGCCGACCTTGATCGTGCGCGTCTGCTGCGCCACCAGCGCGAGCGTCGCCCAGCAGTCGGAGTAGAGCATCTGCGTGTCCGTCACCCACGCAGAGCGGTAGCCGAGGTTCTCCGCATACGCGGCGATGCCCGTCTCGTCGATCTTGTTGGGAATGCAGACGCCGAACTCCATGGCCGGCTCCTCGGGAATCCGCAGTGGCTGGTGGCAGCATAACCCAGATACGCGGAGCGTCGAAGAACACGGTGGTCACGCGGCGAGGGCGGTACAATCTGTCGCTCAGCAAGGAGCTGCAGTCGTTGAATAAGCCAATCGCCTCATCTCTGCTCGCGCCGCGCCCCGGTGTGGCGGCGTTGCCCTCGGTCGATCGCGTGCTCGGGCTTGCGTTCGTCGGACAGCTCATCGAGCAGCAGGGTCGGGTCGCAGTGAACGAGGTGACGCGCGCAATGCTCGCGGAGAAGCGCCAGGCGATTCTCGACGGGGCCGCGCCGGAGACGGCGTGGCCTGCAGGCGAGCAGTGGATCGAGGCGGAACTGCGCCGGCGATTGGAAGCATCGTCCGGCCCGCGCCTGCGGCGGGTGTTCAATCTCACCGGGACCGTGCTTCACACCAATCTCGGGCGTGCGCCGATGCCGGAGGAGGCGGTGGATGCCGTCGCGATGGCGATGCGCTCCGCGGTAAACCTTGAGTACGACCTCGCGTCGGGCGGGCGCGGAGATCGCGATGATCTGACGGAAGGCCGGCTGCGCGAGCTGACCGGGGCGGAGGCGGCCACAGTGGTCAACAACAATGCGGCCGCCGTGCTGCTGGCGCTCAATACGCTCGCCCAGGGCAAAGAAGTGATCGTCTCGCGCGGAGAGCTGATCGAGATCGGCGGCGCGTTTCGCATGCCCGACATCATGAAGCGGGCCGGGGTGAAGCTGGTCGAAGTGGGCACGACGAACCGCACCCACCTGCGCGACTACGAACAGGCCATCGGGACGCGGTCCGCGCTGATCGCCAAAGTGCACACGAGCAACTACGCGATCCAGGGCTTCACGGCGAGCGTCCCTGAAAACGAGCTGGCAACGCTGGCGCACCGGCATGGCCTGCCGTTGATGGTGGACCTGGGCAGCGGCTCTCTGATCGACCTCGCGCAATACGGCCTGCCCAAGGAGCCGACCGCACGCGAGTCGATCGAGGCCGGAGCGGATGTGGTCACGTTCAGCGGCGACAAGCTCCTGGGCGGCCCGCAAGCGGGGATGCTCGTGGGACGCAAAGAACTGATCGGTCGCATCCGCAGGAACCCGTTGAAGCGCGCGTTGCGCGTGGACAAGATGACGGTGGCGGCGCTGGATGCGGTGCTGAGGATGTATCGTGATCCGGAGAAGCTCGCGCGCCGGCTGACGACGCTGAGACTGCTCACGCGGACGCGAGGCGATATCGAGGCGCTCGCGCGCAGGCTGCTGGAACCGATGCGGCGCGCGTTGGCCGGCCACGCCAACGTCGAGTTGCGCGAGTCCCAGAGCCAGATCGGCAGCGGGTCGCTGCCTGTCGACCTTCTCCCCAGCTGCGCGCTGGTCCTCTCTCTCGCGGCTAGCGGTCGCGGCGGGGGCACCCGGCTCAAGAGCCTGGAGCGACGCCTGCGCGAGCTTCCGATCCCGGTGATCGGGCGCATCTCGGAGGGCGCCCTGTGGCTCGATCTGCGCTGTTTGGAGGACGAGGCGGCCTTTGCCGGGCAGCTCCCGCTGCTCGCCGACAAGTGAAGGCCCGTATCGCCTAGATTAGCGTGTCCGCCAGCCGGCACATGTTCTGCAGCCAGCGCCGAACCGGGCTGCGCCGGCGCCACGCCTCCAGCGTGACCTCGTCGCCGTCGGCCAGATAGCGCTCCTGGATGCGGTTCAGGTCGGCGACGACGACGGGGTCGTAGACGAGCAGGCTCAGCTCGCTGTTGAGCGCGAACGACCGGATATCGAGGTTGCTCGAGCCGATGACCGCGACGGAGTCGTCGATGCTCACGTGCTTGGCATGCAGGAACGCTCCGCGGTAGAGGTGGATTCGCACGCCTGCCGCCAGCAGGTCTTCGTAGTACGACTGCTGCGCGAATTGCACCACCGGCTTGTTCGAGCGGCGCGACACGATCAGGCGCACCTCCAGGCCTCGCTCCGCTGCATTGTGCATGGCTGCCAGAAACGGGCTGTCGGGGACGAAGTACGGCGTCGTGAGGACCACGCGCCGGCGCGCGGCGTAGATCAGGTTCACCAGGACATGCTGGGTGTTCGCTTCCTGATGGCCGGGGCCGCTCGGTAACACCTGGGCGGCGGATACTCCCGAGGGGAGCAGCCCCGGGAACAACTTGGGGTCGCGGAGTTCCTCACCGACCTCCTGATAGCGGTCGGCGACGATGAGTGCCTGGAGCTGATGGACGACAGGACCCTCGACGCGTGCGACCAGCTCCTGGTTGATCATGCCGCGGTTGGCGTCGGGGTCGACGATATTCTGCGATCCGATATAGCCGATGCGCCCGTCGATCACTGCGATCTTGCGGTGGTTGCGTAGGTCGAGCCGCAAGCCCCCGGGACGCAGCAGCAGCACCGGTAACAGCGCCACGACCTCGATGCCCGCGGCCCGGAGGCGGGGTGCCACGCGCCGCAGCGTGCCGCGCGAGCCCACGCTGTCCAGCAAGACCCGGCACGACACGCCGCGGCGCGCCGCGTGTTCCAGCGCCTCGGCCGCGCGCTGTCCGGTGGCATCCTCGGCAAAGATGTAATAGAGCAGATGGACGCTGCTGTGCGCCGCATGGATGTCCTCCAGGAGCCGCTCGATCGATCGCCGATAGTCGGCGATCAGCTCTACGCGGTTTCCGGCTGCGACGACGAAGCTGCCCAGCTTGCGCGCCAGGCGCGACGCTTCGATGATCTCCGGCGGCGGAGGCGGCGGGGGCGGAGCCATCCGGCCCGAGCGCTCCGACAGCTGCTGCATCATCTCGATCAGTTTCAGCTGCTGCTCGAGGCGCTTCCTCGGCAGGTAGGCGCGCCCGATCAGCGCGTACAACACCAGGCCGGGGATGGGCAGGAAGAAGATCAGGAGCAGCCAGGCGCGCGCCGACGCAGGGCTGCGCCGCTGCGGGACGTACAACAGCATGATGATGCGGACCAGCCATTCGCTGATCAGATAGGCGGTGCCGAGCGTCAGCATCGCTTCCCTCCTCGTGGTGCCCTGCCGTCAGGACGCAGCCACCGGCTACACTATGCGTAGGCCGGCACCCGGATGACGGCCTGCCGGCCGAGCAAACGGCGGCATGATAACTCTTGACGTAACCGCCTCATGTCGCCTTCATCGCCGAGTTTCCGCTCATGATCGTCGGAACCGCAGGACATATCGACCACGGTAAGACCTCGCTCGTGAAGGCGCTCACGGGAGTGGACGCCGATCGGCTGCCCGAGGAGAAGGCCCGCGGGATCACGCTCGACCTCGGCTACGCCTTCAGCGCCGCGGCCTCCGGCGCCGTGCTCGGGTTCGTGGACGTGCCCGGCCACGAGAAGCTCGTGCACAACATGCTGGCGGGCGCCACCGGGATCGACTACGTGCTGCTGGTCGTGGCGGCCGACGACGGCCCGATGCCGCAGACGCGCGAGCACGTGCAGATCCTTGGGCTTCTGGGGCTCACGCACGGCGCCGTTGCGCTGACCAAGATCGACGCTGTCTCCGCGCAGCGTGTGGCCGAGGCCGAGGGCGAGGTCGCCGAACTGCTGGCGGGCACGTCACTTCAAAGCGTGCCGCGATTTCGCGTGTCGAGCGTGACCGGCGAGGGTGTGGCGGCGTTGCGCGCACACCTCGAGTCGGAGTCGGGGCGCCTCCCGGCGCGTCCGACGAGCGGGCGCTTCCGGCTCGCCATCGATCGCTGCTTCACACTCGTGGGCGCGGGCACGGTGGTCACAGGGACCGTCTTCTCGGGACGGGTCGCGGTGGGTGATACCTTGATGCTGTCGCCGCCGGGGATTGCGGTGCGCGTGCGCTCGATCCACGCCCAGAACCAACCCGCGCAACAGGGCGTGGCCGGGGAGCGGTGCGCGCTGAACCTGGTAGGCGAGGGGTTTCAGAAGAGCATGGTGGAGCGCGGACATTGGCTGCTCGACCCCGCACTGCACGCGCCGACGCAGCGCCTGGATGTCACGCTGATGCTGCTCGAGTCCGAGCCGCGGCCACTGGCGCACTGGGCGCCGGCGCACCTGCATCTGGGAGCATCCGGGGTGATGGCTCGCGTGGCGCTGCTCGAGTCCGAGGCGCTGGCACCGGGCGCCACGGGCGTTGCGCAACTCCTGCTGGATCGGCCGATCGGTGCGCTGCACGGCGACCGCTATGTCATCCGCGATCAATCCGCTTTGCGCACGATGGGTGGCGGCACCGTGCTGGATCCGTTTCCTCCCACGCGCGGGCGCCGTACTCCGCCGCGTCTGACGCTGCTGCACGCATGGCGCGACGCGAGTCCGGAGCAAGGGCTGCGGGTCGCATTGCGGTCGAGTGCCGCCGGCGTCGATCTGCATCGCGTTGCGCAGGCCTGGAACCTGGTCGACGCCGAGGCGGAGGCTCTCGCCACCGCGGCCGGAGCGCATCTAGCCGGCCCGAGCGGCGCGCGACTGGCGTTGGCGGCCGATGCCTGGATCGCGCTGCGAGAGCGGGTCCTCGCGGCGCTGGCCGAGGAACATGGCCGTGCGCCCGACATGATCGGCGTGGGACGCGAGCGGCTCCGCCGGCTCGCGATGCCGGAGCTCGCGCAGACGGCATTCGATGATCTGGTCGGCGAGCTGCTCGGCGCGGGGTCGATCGCGCAGACCGGCCCCTGGCTGCACGCACCGGACCATCGGGTAAGGCTGACCGCCGACGAAGAGAAGCTCTGGGTCAGGGTGCGGCCGCTGTTGCAGCAGACGCCCTTTCACCCGCCTCGCGTGCGCGATCTCGCGCACGCGCTGCATGTGGAAGAGGAGCGCATGCGGCGGCTGCTGATGCACGTGGCGCGCATCGGCGAGGTCTATCCCGTGGCGCACGACCATTACTTCACGCACGCGGCGGTGACGGAGCTGGCGGAGGTCATCCGGGAGCTGGCCTTGGAGCGGGGCGCGGCGAGCGCCTCGGCATTTCGCGACCGCATCGCGACGGGGCGCAAGCTGGCGATCCACATCCTCGAGTTCTTCGACCGCGTGGGCTTCACGCGGCGAGTTCGCGACACCCACGTGCTGCGCCAGCCTGGACTTTTCGCCAGCCCAGCGCGGAATCCTGCCTGACGCTCTGCATCGCAACCCAAGCACGCCATCTGCATTCCCGATCGGGCTCGTTTGCGTTACAGTCCGCCGGCGCCCAAGCGTGCAGCTGGCTACGGGCGTTTGGGAAGAGAAGCGTTCCCCGGTGGGGCGGCCGGGCTTCAAACCCGGGAAGGGTCGTCAGACGATTCTTGGTGGGTTCGACTCCCACTCTCTTCCGCCATGGTAGGATGGCCGGGTCGGCACGCCACTGCGCAGCTTTCGATGAACGATCAAGCGCGATTTCTCGCGACGCATCACGAAGTTCCGGTCCAGCGCTGGCAGGATGGGAAGCTCGCAGCGAGCGTGGATCGTGTGGCGGAGGAAGTGCCGGTTTCCCTCGTCTACAACGGCATGCCGCACGTGGTGATGATGGCAACGCCGGCGGATCTGGAAGACTTCGCGCTCGGGTTCAGCCTCAGCGAAGGCGTGGTGCAGCGCCGGGACGAGCTGCACGCGATCGAGGTCGTCCCGCTCAGCGAAGGCATGCAGATCAACATCGATGTCTCGCTGGAGCGTTATCTGGCGCTCGAGGCGCAGCACCGCAACCTGGCGGGACGTACCGGATGCGGCCTGTGTGGCGCGGAGACTATCGAGCAGGCTGTGCGCCATCCTGCCGCTGTCGGCCCAGGCGTGCGCATCACGGCGCAGGCCCTGCAGGCCGCTCTGCGGCAGCTCGGTGAGCGCCAAGAGCTGAACGCCAAGACCGGCGCCGTGCACGCGGCGGCATGGGCTCACCCGGATGGACAGCTGGTGGCCCTGCGCGAAGACGTGGGACGTCATAACGCGCTGGACAAGCTGATCGGCGCGCTCATCCAGGAGGGGGAGGATCTCGCCGCCGGCATTGCGTTGATCACCAGCCGCGCGAGCTTCGAGATGGCGCAGAAAGCGGCGACCGTGGGCATCACGCTCCTCGCAGCGATCTCGGCGCCCACGGGCCTCGCGATTCGAGTGGCCAAGGAAACCGGATTGACGCTGATCGGCTTTGCGCGTAGCGGACAGCACACGATCTACGCGAACCCCGAGCGATTGCTGCCTACCTGATCGCCGCGCCAGCGCGGGGCCGCGGGCAGACGGCGCGCTTCGCCGGCGTTTCCAAAGCTGCAGCAGGGCCGCCTCCGCCGCCGGACAGCAGACTCCGCGTTTCCACTCGTTGCACGGAGAAGCCTCGATGCACACACAAATCACGCCCGCACGCCGCGGTCAACCGGGCACAACGCCATCCAAGGTCAGCGTCAGACAGGCGACGTTCGGCCTGCTGCGCGCGTTCGGCATGACGACTGTATTCGGCAACCCCGGGTCGACCGAGCTGCGCATGTTCCGCGACTGGCCGTCGGACTTCCGCTACGTCCTCGGGCTGCAGGAGAGCATCGTCGTGGCGATGGCCGACGGCTACGCGCAGGTCACGCGCCGCCCTGCGCTCGTGAACCTGCACTCGGCGGGCGGGGTGGGGCATGCGCTGGGGAGCGTGTTCACCGCGTACCGGAACCAGACGCCGCTCGTCATCGTCGCCGGACAGCAGACGCGTGCGATGCTGCCGACGGATCCTTTCCTGTGCGCGCGTTCCGCCGTCGAGTTTCCTCGGCCCTACATCAAGTGGGGCATCGAGCCCGCGCGGGGGCAGGACGTGCCGGCCGCGATCGCACAAGCCGTCTACACCGCGCAGCAGCGGCCGTGCGGCCCCGTGTTCGTCTCGGTGCCCGAGGACGACTGGGATCTGGACACCGAGCCGGTGGAGGCGCGCGAGGTGAACGTTCAGTTCGCCCCGGACCCGGATGCGTTGGATCGGCTGGTCGCCGCGCTCGCCTCCAGCCGGCGCCCGGCGCTGGTGGTCGGCGCGGCAGTGGACCAGGACAGGGCGTGGTGGCTTCTAGTGCAGATCGCGGAGCGGCTCAACGCCTCGGTCTGGGAAAGCCCGATGGGCGGCCGCCGCAGCTTTCCCGAGGACCACCCGCTGTTCGCCGGTTTCCTGCCGCCTCTGCGCCAGCCGCTGGCCGAGCGCCTGGCGGGCCATGACGTTGTCCTGGTCGTCGGGGCGCCCGTGTTCACCTACCACGTCCACACGGAAGGCGCGTTCGTGGCGCCCGGCACGCGGCTGTTTCACCTCACCGACGATCCGGAGCAGGCCGCGCGCGCACCGGTCGGCACGAGCCTGCTTTGCTCGATCCGAACCGGGATGGAGCAGCTGCTCGCCAAGCTTCCCCAGTCCAGCCGGCCGGCCCCGGCGCCGCGCCGATGGCCGCCGGCACCGCCCAAGACCGATCCGATCGACGGTGCATTCGCGATGCATACGATCGCCGCCACCATGCCCGCCGACGCCGTGATCGTGGAGGAAGCGCCGTCCCATCGCAACGAGCTGCACGGCCACTTTCCCATCCGCACCTCGGGAGGCTTCTACGCCTGCGCGAGCGGCGGGCTGGGCTGGGCCCTGCCCGCGGCGGCAGGGGTGGCGTTGGGAGATCCGTCGCGTAAGGTGATCGCCGTGCTGGGTGACGGGTCCAGCCTGTATACGATCCAGGGGCTGTGGACGGCGGCTCAACAGCGCCTGGCGGTGACCTTCGTGATCCTGAACAACGCCGGTTACGTTGCGGTGAAGTCGCTGGGCGCACGGATGGGCGTGGGGCAGATGCCGGGCAGCGACCTGCCAGGCGTCGACTTCGTCGCGCTGGCGCGCGGGTTCGGGTGCCAGGCCTCGCGTGTGGAGCACGCAGACGGGCTCGCGCCGGCGTTGGCCCAGGCATACGCCTCGGACCAGCCGTGGCTGGTGGACGTGCGGATGGACCGCGCAGTGCAAAGCTTGTACTGAGCGGCACGCGCCGCGGCGCCGGCGCCTAGTTGAGCGTCGGGGTGCCGCCTGCCGAGGTGGGCGGCGGCGAGGTGGGGAGCGCGAGGCTGAAGCCCCACTCCGCCGTCTGCACCCCCTGCTGCAATAGCTTCATCAGGCCGTGCAGCAGCGGCGGATCCAGCGCGAGGCGAACTCCCTGACCTTGTGCCGGCAGCAGACCCAGCAGCATCTTTCCGCCCTCGGACGTGCTCCGGTGTAGGCGCACGACCAACAGAGGAGCATCGCCCAATGGGTGGGCGCGCTCCGATTGCTCGTACGCCTCGGAGAAGCTCGCTTGGCTGAGCGCCTTCTCGTGTTCGAACTCGAACATCGTCCGGCGCGCGAGCGGATCGGCGTGAGCGGCGATTTCCGGTTTCGACTCCGCGAAGCTGAGCAACAGGGGCCACAGCTTCAACACACAGCGGCGTGTCAGCCACAGCAGAGCCTCCTCTGCGTTCGCGGTGGAAACCCGCATCAGGAGCCGATCCTGCTCGGGGTCGAAGTCGAGCTTGAGTTGACGCAGTCGCATAGTCTCATCCGACTCTCGTCGGGCCGTGGCTCGCGCCGGTGCGGCACGATCAGCAAAGTCTGCCTACGGCCCGCGCCAGGGGTGCGGGGGCTTCAAGGGCGCCCGCTGCTCTGGCCGCGGGCGATCCCACC
>DATJVI010000001.1:0-81624 GCA_035501875.1 Burkholderiales bacterium | reverse complement strand
AACACGCTGTAGCTGCCCGAGCCGTTGCCGCCGTAGCTCAGCGTCCAGCGATAGCTCTTGTGCTCGTCCCAGTCCACACTCGACGACACGAACTGCCCGTTCGCCTGGGTGTTGCTGCCTAGCTTCCACTGCAAGTCGTCGCGGTCGGGCTCGCCCACATCGACCTCCAGGCCCTCGCTCTCACCAAACGCCACAAAACTTCCCCCCGGATCGCTCACCGGGGCGGCCGGACAGGTAGGGGTGGACGCCGTGGCGGTGAGCACCGCAACTGGCATATCGGCCAGCCACACGTACTCCTTGAGCGGGTGGCCGGACGCGTCCGACTCGCCGATGAGGTGCCCGCTGCGGTCGTAGTGGAATACGCTCGCCGCTGCGCCGGATCCAATCTTGACCACCCGCTGGCCCACGGCGTTGACCTGATAATCGGCACTGAACGCGCCGCTGCCGCTGTGGATGAGCCGCCCGCGCGCATCGTAGGCGAAGCTGCGGGTGCCATCGCTTTGCGTGTTGCCGCCGGCATCGTATTGATAGCTGCGCGCGTTGGCACCGCTGATGGCGGCGAGCCGATTGCTGGTGGCGGCATAGGTGTAGGCGGAACTGTTAGCCCCCAGGATCTGGCTCACGCGGTTGCCGGTGGCATCGTAGCCGAAGCTCTCGTTACTGGTGGAGGAGGCCCAGGTTGTCAGCCGGTCCAGCGCGTCGTAGCCGTAGGTCTGGCTAAGCGTGGCGCTGGCGCCGTTGAGGCCGACGATGCGCGAAGCATCATCGTAGAGCACGGTGCGTGTCAGTCCCGCCAGGCCATACGTCGCGATGCGCCCGTCCAGATCGTAGCTTCGGCGATAGCTCTGAGCGTTGCCGTAGAGCAGGGCGCTTGCTGCGCCGAACGGCTGATAGCTCACGCTGCTGACCACCGACTGGCTGGTGCCCTGGAAGCTGGTGTCGATCTGCTGGGTGCGTCCCAGGGTATCGAGCCCATAGTCCACGCTCCGGCCGCTGGGGTAGGTGACGTGGGTCAAGCGCCCGGCGGTGTCGTAGCCGTACGCCGTGGTGTAAGCAAGCCCCGAGAGCGTGCGCGTCTCGGAGACAAGCCGCCCGTGCTGGTCGTAGCGGTAGGCGGTGCTGCCCGAGGGATCGCTGAAGCCGGTGAGCCTCCCTAGTCCATACGGGCCCTGATCGTAGCTATAGCTGAGCGTGACCGCGGGCACGCTGGAGCCTGCAGGCGGGGTATAGGTGGCACGCGTGAGGCGATTGAGCGCATCGTAGCTGAAGCTTGCTACCACGCCGCGTGCATCGGTCTGGGAGAGGAGGTTGCCGGCGGCATCCTGGGTGCTGGTGGTGACCCCACTGTCGGGGCTTTGCACCTGGGTGAGGTTGCCCAGGCCGTCCAGCGTATAGCCTGTGGCCACGCTGCGCGGATCGGTGACGCCGGTCAGCTGGTCGAGCCCGTCGTAGCTGTACTGAGTCTGACCGCCCTGGGGGTCGGTCATACGCACGAGGCGGTTAAGCGCATCGAAGGCTTGCACGCTGGTGTGGTTCAGCGCATCGGTGATCGAAGTGAGATTGCCCTGGTTGTCGTAGGCGTACGTCGTGATCTCGGTGGCCGGGTTGACTCCGCCGATGTCCTGGGCCAGGCGGTTCAAGTTATCGTAGACGCGCGCGCGGGTGCGCGCCAGCGCACCGCTGCTGTCGAACACCTGCTCCTGAACGCGGTTATCCAGGTTGTCCAGGGTATAGACGATCCTGTTGGCGAGATTGTCCTGGATCTGGATCAGCCGATGTGCCGCGTCGTACGTGTAGGCGAGGAAAGAGCCATCCGGCAGGGTGACTTGGGTGAGCTGCCCTACTCCGTCGTAGGTGTAGGAGGTCAGCTCCCCACCCACATTCCTCGAGGTGAGCCGCCCGCGCGGGTCGTAGGTGAGCGCTGTCACCAGGCCGTTGGGATCGGTGATCTGCTGCGGGCGGCCGTGCGCGTCGTAGTTGCTCAGCGTGGTGACCTGGCCCAAGGCGTTGGTGACCGTGACGAGATCGCCCGAGTTGTCCCAGACGTAAGTGGTGATGTCCGAGACGTCGGTGCGCGGGCCGTCGACGGTCTGTTGGAGCAGCAAACCGGGCGTCGTCGCGGAATAGATGTTGGTGTAGGTCCAGGTGCGCGCAGTCCCGCTCGGAGCGGCGCCAAAACCTTGAGAGCCGTTGAGATCAGCGGTGGCCTGGATGCTCTTTGCAGTCAGGGTGCCTGGCGTGTCGTATGTGTAGGTGGTGACGCGCTTGGGCTCGGCGACCTGGATCGGCAGCCTGAATGTCGGATGCCACTGGGTGGTGATCGTGCGAGTGGCCGAAGTCGGCGCTCCGGAGCTTGTCAGTCCTTCGATGCGCTGGATCTCGAGGTTGCGCGTGAGATCGTACGTGTAGTTGGTCTGATTGCCGTTCCAGTCGGTGGTCGAGGCGACGTTGCCGTTGGCGTCGTAGCTCGCGGCCGCAAATAGGTTACCGCAGTGCGCGCAGGGTTGGCTTACCCCGGTGCTCTGGGCCAGGCCCAGGGTCACCTGCCAGTTGAATGTGCGCGAGGTGTTCAGCGGATCGACGACCACCGTGGTGTCCCCGCTGTAAGTCAACGTCGAGAGCTCCACGCCGCCGGCATGCTGGGAGCTGATGGCACGCCCCTGGCTGTCGTATCCATAGGTCGAAAAGCGGCTGTTGTTCTCGTCCACGATTCCGGTTAACGCGTTCGGGAAGGCCGTGTTCTCGTACAGGTAGGTCCGCACCCGGGAGTCCGGAGAGGTGACCGACACCAAGTTGTTGCTCGAGGTATCGTAGGCGTACGCATACAGACCGCCTGCGGGATCGGTCATCGTGGCGATGCGATCCTGAGCGTCGAAGCTGAAGCTGAGGCTTCTGCCCAGCGAATCCTGCACTCCAGTGAGCTGGCCCGCCGGGTCATAGGTGAGGGTCTGCGTAATCCCCGCACGGTTGGTGACGGAAACCAGTTTTCCCGAAGCGTCGTAGGTCTCCACATCATCGTTGGACGCAATGTACTGCCATCCGACGATCGCACCGCTGCCGTCCGTGACAGACACCAGCTGCTCGGTGCCCTGGGAGGTGGGTGTCCAAGTATTCCCGATGAGCTTGAAGCGCCGGCTCTTGCCGTCAGGACGCTGCACGAGCACTCTGGAGGTAGCGATCTGCGCTACCGAACGGGAATAGGTGTGGGTCCACCCCACGCCCAGCCCAGCCTGGTTGCCGGGGAAGCTGTTGTAGGTGCGCGTGAAGACCAGGGGGAACGGTCCGGTGCTCGCATAGTCGGTTTCAATCTGATATTTGTTGCCGGTCGCCGGGTTGATTGGATTGGTCAAGCAAGGCTTGCAGAACCCAGGCGGCGTGCCCGCGCTCTCCCCGCCGTCGGGCCGGCCTGGCAGCGGCTGGCAATAGTAGACGGCGTAGGTCGGGGTGGAGTACCCGTACGGGCCGACGTAGCCCAAGCGGCAAAGAAAGGCCTCTTGCGCGACCAGCCCACGATACTCGGCGGGGTAAGCTCGTCCGAAGCAGTCGTGGACGATGTAGTAGCCGTCCCACAAGATATCGTACGGAGCCGGCTCCTGCGTGATGTGGTCCAGGTCGAGCGTGATGTACCCGCCATTCGCGCAAGGGCCCTCTTGTACGACTTTGACTGCGTCCAGCGCAGCACCGGGTGAATTAAATAGTCCCAGCCATAGCGCGGCGGGGGCGATGAAGCCCTTGTACGACGCCGGGACGGAGGTATCGCCGACGGCATCGGGCAGGAATGGGCTGATGTATCCGGCGTAGAGCGGCCCGGATCCCATTAGCATGAACAGAAGGACCAGCGTCCGAGGCAACGATAACGGCCAGACCGCGACACGGGGAACCGGGCGTGGCCAAGCGCCGTCGCGCGAAGCCTGCCATCGCTTCGGCAGCACAGATTGGACGGTTGTTAGCAGCCAGAGATACAGCGAGGGGGCGGCTTTGGGCATGACGTTCTCTTGTTAGGGGAACTCACTGCAATCGGACGGCGACGGGTGTCAAGCGGCGCTTCGAGATGAAGTGCAATCGGGGCGGGAAGCGCTGTCGATGGGCGCATGCGGGAGTTGCGAATTCTTGGTGTAATGCCGCCGGGCGGCGACGCGGTGAGTCCACTCGCAGCGATTTCTCAACCTTGCAGAACGTAGCAACACCCATTCACCCTTGTGGTCCCAACGCGACATCGCTCCGCCACCTGTTCCAGACAGCACGGGGAGCGGGAATTGGAATTAGGAGCGACGTTGGGTCGGCGCACCGCTAGTCACCCGCCGCAGTTTTGCGGATGCCACACCGAGGGCAGCTAACCAGGCTCGGGCGCTGAGCGGAAGGCGGCAGTTCTCGCGTGCGTGGAGCGGGGCGACGCGATGCGGCAGCGAGTGCCGGTCTCGACTTGCATGGAAGGCCTCCCTTTAAGGCCAAAGTCAAACAATGTCACAGCAGGCGCTTTGGCCCAATGCTCTCGTTATGACTGCATTGTGTGCCGATGCACGCAGCGAACGCAAGCCTTGACAGCGTGCGCCAAAGCTATGCGCCGCTTGCTGTCAGCCAGCGGCGGATGTCTTCGATGCGTGCGCGGTTGACGCCGAAGTCGCGGTAGCCCAGCCGTGAAGCCGAGCGGACGTGGATCGATTTGGCGTCGGGCGGGAAGTAGAACTCCACATCGTCGACGAAGCGCATCAGCGCGCTCGTGTACTCCACGTAGAGATAGTCGGACTCGCGCGTGACGATGTGCGCGCGCGGCGTGGATTCGATGATCTGGATGAGCGCCTGCATCGCCTCTTCGCGCGTGCGGCTGTATGCGAGCGGCGCGATCGCGTGCTGCGCGTCCGGCGCTTGGCTGCTCACGGCATTGGGCGATGCCGGCATCGGCTTGAGCCGGCCGTTGTCGACGCCCAAGTCGGTGGGCCGCTTGCCGCTGAACAGTCCCAAGGTGGTCTCGATCCCGTTGGTGGGAACAACGATACTCCAACGCGCGCAGCGCCGCTCGCGATTTTCGGCAAGAAGCTTGCGCCCGGAATCACACGCCTCGCTTGCGGGAGTCTCTGCTAGACTGTGACGCAACTACTTGGCAGGAGGATGTCGCGTTGCTGAAAGGAAAGTCCGCCGTGATCACCGGCGCCACCAGCGGCATCGGACTCGGCATCGCGCAGGCGCTTGCCGAGCAGGGCGTGAACATCGTGCTGAACGGGTTCGGCACCCCGGATGAGATCAGGCGTATCCGCAGCGAGCTCGAGACGGCCCACGCAGTGAGGGTGATCCACTCCAGTGCGGACATGACGCAGCCGGCGCAGATCCACATGATGATGGCCGAGGCGATCGAGAGTTTCGGCGCGCTGGACATCCTCGTCAACAACGCCGGCATCCAGCACGTGGCGCCGGTGGACGAGTTTCCCCTGGACAAATGGGACTCGATCATCGCGGTCAACCTCTCGGCCGCATTCCACACCATCCGGTCTGCACTGCCGAACATGAAGCGCAGCGGTTGGGGGCGGATCGTCAACATCGCTTCGGCGCATGGGTTGGTGGCCTCGCCGTTCAAGTCCGCCTATATCGCGGCCAAGCACGGGTTGGTCGGGCTCACCAAGACGGTCGCGCTGGAGACGGCGAAGCAAGGGATCACCTGCAACGCGGTCTGCCCCGGCTATGTGCTCACGCCGCTGGTGGAGAAGCAGATCGACGACCAGGCCAAGGTGCATGGCATCGCGCGCGCGGAAGTGATCGACAAGGTCATCCTCGAGCGGCAGCCGAGCAAGCAGTTCGTGAAAATCGAAGACGTCGCCGCCCTCGTGCTCTACCTGTGCAGCGATGCCGCGGCCTCGATCACGGGCGCCGCGCTCAGCATCGATGGCGGATGGGTGGCGCAGTAACCAGGGGGCAGCCATGAACACGATCCTCGTCACCACCGACGGTCCGCTCGAATGTCGGGGCCAGCTCGAAATCGTCAGCATGGAAGGAAAGCCGGTCGGAGCTGAGACGCAGGCGTGGCTTTGCCGTTGCGGGCAGTCCGCGAACAAGCCGTATTGCGATGGCAGCCACGGCCGCACCGGGTTCCGAGACACGGCCGCTCCGCAGCCGGCGCGCCCGACGAGTGAGCCGGGCCAGTCCGGTGCTCTGCGTGTAACGCTGCGCACCAACGGTCCGCTTCGGCTGGACGGGCCCGTCGAGGTGATTCACCCCGTTGTGGGATTGATCTTCGCCGGCATGGACACCGCCCTGTGCCGCTGCGGCCAGTCGAAGAACAAGCCGTTCTGCGACGGCACGCATCGCCAGGTCGGCTTCGTGGCCTAGCCCAAAGCTCTTCTCGCGCGGCCTCGTGCACCGCGCGCGGCAAGCGTCAGCTCTTGCCCCCGGCGAGGTGGAAGGATGTCACCACCTTCTCGAACTGCGGGTAGTAGGTGTCGAAGTAATACAGCATCGGCGCCTCGAACGCGATGCGGTAGTAGCCGGATTTGTCGGCGACGCCGTAGACGACGCGCTGCAGCTCGAGACCGCGATTGTTGTGGTAGCTGATGCGCAGCTGGAAGCCCTCCCGTCCCGAGATCTCGAACGGCTCGTTGCTCACCACTGTCGCGGCGGCGAGGAATTGGTCCTGCGCCTTGTCCTCGGCGAGCTCGCGCTCCGCGAGCTCGGAAGGCAGCAGCGAGTCGGTCGCGGCCGCTTTGGTCTTGGGGAACGCCTCCTTGAGCGGACGATGAGCGATCACGATCTCCTCGAGCAGAAAGCCGTCTCGGCTGGCCATCAGCCGCTTGTCCTGTGTGGTCTGCTGGATCCATCCCACCGGGAGCTCCACAACGTAGGACTTGTCGGGTGCGTCGGTGCGAGCCTCCTTCACGCGCGCCGGCTGGCCGGCGCACCCGGCCAGCAGCGCAACCAGCATCACGGGGGCTGCGTATCTCACGGTTGCCCTCCCTTCTGCTTCGCCAGCCGCAGATAGCTCTCGGCGTACTTGCGGTCGGGCGCCTCGGGCGCGAGCTCGAGGTAGCGCTCCAGATTGCGTTGTGCGGCGGCGTACTGGCCCGATTTGAGATACAGCACCCCGAGCGAGCGGTAGCTCGGTGCGAACTCGGGGGCGTCCTCCACCGCCTTCAAGTAAGCCTCCTCGGCGAGCTTCGCGTCGCCCGGCGCGTCGCGCAGCCGATACGCCTCGCCCAGGTAATAGCGCGCGGTCGGTGGCAGCTCGCTCAGGTAGGTCGTGTCCTGCAGCATGATGAGCGCGCTCTTCTCGCGCCGCATCGACAGCATGGTGGCGAGGTTTTCCAAGCGCGTGTGCTGCATGACCCGGGCATAGTCCGCGCGGTCCGCCCCGTCGCCTCCCGCCGGTGCGCCCGCCGACAGCTTGCGCATATTCGCCACGCGGTCGGCGAGCTTGGGGTGGTCGGCGAAGAAGAACGGTTCCTTGATGTCCTGCGCCTTGATATCCGCCATAAGGTGCTCGAACACTTTGGGCGACTCGTGCACGTCGTAGCCCGCGCGCGACAGCCGAGCGTATCCCTGCACGTCGGCCTCGGTCTCCAGCTCGCGCGAGAACCCGAAGATGGACGACACCGCGAGCAGTTGCGGCAAGATCGGCACGCCGAATATGGAGCCGATGGCGGCGAAGGCGGCGTTGTTCTTCACGCTCTGCTCGCTCTGGTAGCCGTGCCGGTTGGTGAAGTGCGTGCCCTCGTGCGCCAGCACGGTGGCGAGCTGAGCCTCGTTTTGAAAGCGCGCGAGCAGGCCCTGGTTGATGTAGATGTCCCCGTTGGGCAGCGCGAATGCGTTGAGGTCGGGCGATTTCAGCACGCTCAACTTGACACTGCCGGCGAACTCGGGGAACAGCCGGTCGGCCACATGCTGGACGTAGGCGGTGGTCTGCGGGTCGGGGTCGACCAGGCCCCCCCGCACGATGATCCGGGACACCTCCTGCCCCTGGCTCCAGACACGCTGCTCGTCCCCCTGCACCTGCCGCGTCGCGGCCGCGTCGCGGAACGGCGGAACAGGCCCGGCCGGCGCCGCTGCCGGACACAGGGCCAGCAGCGTAGCGCACGCCAGCACGCTGTCATTTCTTCGCATCGGCGCTCTTCGAGGCCGACGGATACGTCTTGAGCAGGGTATCGACGATCTCCTTCATCAGCGCCTGGTCCCGAAGATCCTGCCCCCCGCTGCGCACGTCCGTGCTGTACCAGATGAGATCGCCGCTGCGCATGTCGACCACGCCCACGGACATGAAGGACGGGATCGATACCGGCCCGGCGTAGATCCCGGTGAGCACCGCCATCGCGATCCCGACCCCCATGGCCGCCTTGCGCCCGGCGGTGGAGATGTAGTCCGTGCCGACGAGGAACACGGCCGCGTCGACGTGGTTGCGGTCGGCGAACTCCTGCAGGCCTGGACCGACCGTGTAATCGAACTCGGCAGCGCGCTCCCGCCACGCGGAGTAGGGTGACGCCTGGGCGGTGTGGGCGCTGCCTGCGACCAGTGCGTAGAGTGCGGAATAGTCTTCGAGCGTCGCCTTGTCTTCCGGCGACATCGGCCCCGGCTCCACCACCTCGAACAGGCCGCGGCTGCTGCTCGCTTGCGCCAGAGCCGAGGCGGCGTGGTCCGACGCCTGCTTGCTCCACTCGTCCACCTTCTCCGCTACTTCGCCGGTGGAGATTTCGTGCACCAGGATATCGGGCTGCACCAGCAGCACCTTGTGCGGCAGCGGCCGCTCGGGGTGCTGGCCTACGCTCAAGTTGACGGCACTTTTCTGCGTGGCGCAGGCCGCCAGGATCGGCAGCGTCAGCGCGACTACAATCAGGCGCAGCGTGTGCATCTGCTCTCCCCCTTCGATACTGCCCGCGGCGGGATACGGTCTCCTCGCGGCGCAGCCGATGCGATGGGCTCGGCGGCCCGCGCTTGCGCCAGTTCCGCAGGTTACCGCACGGCCGCTCGTGCTTGCTCCAGCCTCGTGCGCGCTTCCGCCACCGCATCCTCCAGCTGGTGCTGTCGCGTCCAGTAGGCGTCGTTCAGCCTGCTCCCGCCGCCGGCCGTGCCGGTGCGCTCGCCTTCGAGGGGTTCACGCCCGGCGGCGCGCGCCGCTTCCGCCTCCTTGAGCGCCTGCTCCAGCTCCGCGAGCTTCGCTTTCTTTGTATCCCGTTGCTCGCGTTCGGACTGGTGCCGCTGCAGCGCCTCTTGCTGCTCGGGCGTTCCGCCGGGGACCGTGTTCTCGGTGCGCGGCGCCATGGGCTCCGCGGTCTTGGCCCCGGGCGCGGGGGCGTTGCCGTAGATCACCCGCCCATCCGGCATGGTCGATTTGTAGACCACCTGTGCACAGCAGAAGTCAGTATACAACCCAATTATTGCGGCGCAGAGGGACACGAAGGAACGGCGGGTCAGGACGGACGGTTGCATACCGGGGACTCTCGCAGATCGTTGCAGCACCGCCCTGCCGGAACGTGTACGGCCCGCGACGGCGGTGGGATCTCGACGGGCCCGGCTCCACGCCTTAATAACGGCGCCCGGAGCGAAACGTGTACCGGGAACCGCATCGACCGTCCGCCAACGGGTCCCTCGGATCGCTCACCGCTCAGAGCCGACCGCTACGCTTGACGTCGAGATACTGGTTGACGAGCGCCAGCGCGAGGCGCTGCGGAGCGACGTCCAGACACATCACGTTGCTCCGCTTGAGCCGGGCGAACGCAGCGTCGCGGCGGCGGCGATATTCGACGGCGGCCGCGTGCGTGAGCGCGTCGTCGAGGTTCTCCACCGGGGCAGCCACCGCCTCGTCCAGTGCGCGCTCGCGCAGGCTGACGAACAGCACCAGATGGCGCTTCTGCAACAGCCGCAGCGCCGGCAGCAGCGACTCGTCGTCCTCGTCGCGCAGGTTGGAGATCAGCACCACCAGCGCGCGCTTATGCAGGCGCCGGGCGAGGTCGACCGCCGCCTGGTGGTAGTCGCTGGTGAGCAGTCCCGGCTGCAGGCCGTAGACCTGGTTCAGGATGTGGCTCACCATGGCCTGAGACTTACGCGGCGCCACCCACAGGTGCTGGCCGCTCATCGTCATCAACCCCACGGCGTCTCCCTGGCGCAAGCTGACATAAGCGAGGAGCAGCACGGCATCGAGCGCATGGTCGAAGTGCGAGCAGTCCTCGTCCTTGGCGCGCATGCGCCGGCCGCAATCGATCAGGAACACCACCTGCTGATCGCGCTCGTCCTGGTATTCGCGCGAGATCAGCTTCTGCAACCGCTGGCTCGCCTTCCAGTCGATCTTGCGCTGGCTGTCGCCTTCCCGGTACTCGCGCAACTGGTCGAAGTCGAGTCCCTCGCCGCGCCGCCGCCGCTGCAGGATGCCGATCTGCGCCAGACGATTGTCGGTGGCGAACAGCGCGTAGCGCGTGAGAGCGGCAAAGTTCGGGTACACGCGCAGCACGCCCGGCTCGCCCACGCGCATGCGCCGCTGCCACAACCGCAGAGGCGATCCCAGGCGCAGCTCGACCGGTCCGAAGTGAAGGTCGCCACGGCTCACCGGGCGCAGGCGGTAGCTCAGCTCCGCCCACGCGCCCGCGGGCAGCGCAAGCCCCAGCGGAAGCCCCTCGACCGCCGCTTGCGCCGGGTGGTGATCGAACACCTGACACGACAGGGCCAGCCGGTCGTGGTTCGACAGGCGCAGGCACGCCTGCGTCCAGACGTTGAGCGGCGCGGAGCCAGGCAGCCGCCGATGCGCTTCGATGCGAACGCCGCGCACGGCGAGCAAGGCGTCGCCCAATATCACCACCAGCAACACGCCGCTCGCCACCAGCCAGCCGGTGGCGAGTTGCACCCAGACGCATGCGCCGAGGGCTGAGATGAGCCACAGCAGAGCGAGGCGAACCAACCGGGGCGAGGGCAGCATGCGAGCTCAGCTGCGCGGGGCTTCGACCTTCTGCAGCAGCGCGTCCAGGATCGCGTCCGCGCCCTGACCCTCGATTTCCACCTCGGGCGCGAGCGTCACCCGGTGCCGCAGCGCAGGCAGGGCCACGCCTTTCACGTCGTCGGGCGTCACGAAGTCGCGACCGTTGATGAGGGCCAGCGCACGCGCCGCGCGCACGATCGAGATTCCGCCGCGCGGGCTGGCGCCGGCGGCGAGCCCCGGCCAGCTGCGCGTCGCGCGGGCGATGCGGACGGCATAATCCGACACGCGCGCGTCCACCGTGAGCTGGGCGGTATAGCGCTGCAGGGCGAGCACCGAGCCCGGCTTGATCAGCGCGCTCACGGCATCCACGTTGAGCCGGTCGCCCACCCGGTTGGCGGTGACCTGCCGCACCATCTCGTGCTCGTCCTCCAGGAGCGGGAAGTCGATGCGGATCTTGAGCAGAAAGCGGTCGAGCTGCGCCTCCGGCAAGGCGTAGGTGCCCTCCTGCTCGATCGGGTTCTGCGTGGCGAGCACCATGAACGGCGGCTCGAGCGGGTGCGCCGTGCCCTCGATGGTGACCTGCCCTTCCTGCATGACCTCGAGAAGCGCCGCCTGCGTCTTGGCCGGAGCGCGGTTGATCTCGTCGGCGAGCAGCAGGTTGGTGAATACCGGGCCCTTGCGGGTCGTGAACTGGCGCGTGGCCTGGTCGTACAACGTGTGCCCGGTGACGTCGGCCGGCATCAGGTCGGGCGTGAACTGGATGCGGGCGAAGCGCCCGTCGAAGGTCTTGGCGAGCGCTTGGACCAGCAGCGTCTTGCCCACGCCCGGCACGCCTTCGATCAGCACGTGGCCGCCGGCGAGCAGCGCGATCAGCACCTGGTCGATGACCGCGTTCTGACCGATCAAAGCTTTGGCGATCTCCTTGCGCAACGCGCTCACCGCGCGCAGCGCCTGGCTGCCGATGTCGCTGGCCATGGTCTCGTTCATGTCCGTTGTCTCTCGTGGTCGCGGGCGCCGAGGATGGGTTCGCGATGCAGCCGCCATTGTCGCGTCGCGCGGCGGCGCTCGCTCGAGGGCGGGGTCCCGGCCGTTGCGCTCGGGCGCCTGCGGCTCGATTCGTTGCGCGCCGGGAGCGACAGCCGATGGCGGAACAACGATAGAGCGCGCACCGCGAGCATGAAGTCGTGCGGGGTGCGCACGTTGGCGGAAAATGCATGGGTGATGTCGCTCGTACGCAGCCGCGCGAGCCGTGCCGCGGCTTTCAGACGCGCCGTACCCTCCAGGCCGCGCGTCTCCGGGGCGCGGCTTTCCAGCAGCTCCAGCCCGTCCTGCCGCAGCGTTTGCACGAGCTGCGGGAGGCGCCGCTGCATGGCATAGAAGCGGCCCATCGCGGTGAGCTGCTCGATCAAGCGGCGGCGATCCGCTGCGGGCGTGGGCTGCACCGGGCCGAACCGCGGAATGACGCGCCACAGCCACAGCAGCAGGAAGACAGCGAGGGCGATGATCGCCGGCAGCGCGTTGTCGATCAGCCATTGCGGCAGGCTCTGCGCCCGCAGGTGGCGGACGATCCATACGACCGGCTGCTGGCCTTGGCGCTCGGCGAGCCACCACAGCAGCTCGGCGTGATCGAAGCGACCGATCTCGGCATTGCTGAACGGAGCGAAGGTGGGCATCACGGTGACCAGACCCTCGCCCAGCGCGATGCGCAGCATGCGCGTTTCGCCGCCGGAATCGTGCTGCCAGTTTGCCTGTCCGCTGTCCACGGTGAGCGCGAAAGCGGCCCGCAGCATGACGCGGACATGGGAGCCGTCCGGCAGCGCGATGTCGTCGGCCCCGTTGGTCGGCCCGGGCGCTTCCGCGGCCCGCACGTGCACGCCGATGGCCTGGAGCACCGGATCCCAGTGCTGCGGCGGCCCGGCGGCGATCACCAGTTGACCCCCGCCCTTCACCCATCCCAGCAGCGCCCGCGTCTGAGTCGGGTCGAGCTCGGTGCGATCGGCGCTCAAGAAAATCGTGGCGGTCGGAGGAATGATCTCGAAGCCGCGCAGCTCGCTCGTCTCCTGGACGCGCGCGCCCATCCGCTGCAGCAGCATCCTCGCAGCGAGCAGCCCGTTCGCGCGGGCTTCGCCCTGCAGGCCGACCTCCACCCGCTCGTGCACGACGGCATAGTTCTGTGTGAACCAGAAGGCGAGCGCGCACAACGCGAGACCGCCCACGGCCAGATACAGCGCGCGCTGCTTCATCGGGCCGCTCTCGAGTCGCGACTGGAAATGACAACAGCACGGTGCGGCCCTCGCCCGCGGCGGCTCATGCTGCCGTCCCCATGCGGAAGAATGCGGGCCACTCGGCGACCAGTTGTTGCACCTCGGCGGGCGGCACTGCGCGGTGCGCATACGCGGCGCGCTGCCACGCCAACAGGAGGCGCACCAGATAGGCATGCGCGGGCTCAGCCATTTGCCGATGTGTCTTGGTCAGACAGTCGGATTCGGTATCGCCGCTGGCGAGCTCGATGCGGTCCCGGTGCATCAGCGCGACCAGCGATCCGCGATACAGCAGCGACAGCGCACCCACCAGGTCGCCCTGTGCGGCGAGCGCAGTGGCCGCACCGGCGACATCCTCGGGCAGGCTCGCGGGACGCACGTCCAGGCCGAACAACGTTGCCGGCGGCGTCCACGCCGCAGTCGATTCGGGGCGCAGCCAATCCAGCCGCCTCAGTACCCAGTACGCCGCAAAAGCCACGAATGCGGCGAGCAAGGCCCATGCGGCCACGCGCATGACTTCGGCAACCGATCGGATGAGCGAGTGCAGGGAGTCGAGGTTGCGCCGCTCCTCCGGCTCGGGTTTGTGCAGCGGCTTGATCACAAGCCGAGTCTCGTAGCGCTCGAACGTCGGCAACGCAAGCACGGTCTTGATCTCGGCCGAGGCGCGGCCATGGCGATAGACGACGGGCGCTGCGGGGGATGCCGCGGCCTCGGCGCCGGGTTCGGCCGGCGCGCCCGCCGGGGAGTGCGGCGCATCTTCCCGAGCGGCAGTCTCGCTGCGCTCCTGCGCGAAGCCAGGCACCGGTGCGAGCGCTGCACCCGACACGACGACGAGCGCAAGCAGCGTCGTGATCGCTGCCCGGGTCGCGACCGGGGACGACGTCTGTCGCGCGTGCGCGTGTTGCGCGATACGGCGCAACTGCACCTCCAGATCCCAGCCTTCGAGCTGCGTGCGCCGCGCGAGGTAGAGCGCAAAGCCGGCTGCGACGTAGAGCGGTCCGATCAACGCGACGCAGACGACATAGAGCGCGGCCACCAGCTGGCCCAGCCGCGAGCTGGCCCACGCGCGCAGCAGCGCGAAGATGTCGAAGGACTCCTGGATCGTCGCCGGCAGCAGCAGATCGTACAAGCCGATGAGCGATGCGAGTACCACCAGCTCGAAGCCCAGGCACGCAGCGGTCAATCTCACCGCGTAGGTCTGGGCACGACGATGGAGCTGTTTCGTGCGGTTGCGCCGCTCGCGGCCACGCGCGCCCTCGAGCTGCCGGATCGGCAGATCGAACGAGCGCGACCAGAGGAACAGCCTGACTGGGGGCAGCAGCGAGATCAGCAGTCCGTTGCGCGCGTACGATGCAAAGCCGAGCAAGGTCTCCCGCAGCGGCGGCGGAGAGCCGAAGACCGCGCCGGCGAGCACGTGCAGCGGGATGCGCTCGAACGCCGGCTTGAGCCACCATACCGTGAGGATCGCCCAGGCGGGTGGCAACAGCGCGACGGCGGCCAACGCGGGAGGGACGAGCACGATCAGCCACGCGCAATAGGCCGGACGCCACCACTCGCGCGTCATCGCGAACCCCAGGTCCATCGCCTCCCAGGGGTTGCGCTGACGCAGCACGACGGCGAGGCGGTCAAGCTCCACGCTCGCGTCCCACGAAACCGAAGTAAGCCAAGACCAACAGCCACCCGGCCGCGCCGACGCCATACTTCAGCGGCGGCGGCACCGAGGTCCGCGGCGACCAGAACGCTTCGATCGCGGCCGCGATCAGCAGCATTCCCGCCAGTCCCACCACCAACGGCAAGGCCTCGACGGCCGCGGTGCGCAATGCCGCCGCGCGCGCGCGGCGTCCGGGCGCGATCAGCACGTAGCCGAGCTTGAGCCCCGCCGCCCCGGAGAGGCAGATGGCGGTGAGCTCGAAGGCGCTATGGCCGCTCACGAAGGAGAAGAAATTCGTCGCCAGCCCCAGGTGCACGACGTAGCCCATCAGCGTGCCGATGAGCAGCCCGTTGAACAGCAGGTAGAAGAGCGTGCCCAGCCCGAACAGCAGTCCGCCGGCGAAGGTCTGAAACCCGATGCGCACGTTGTTGTAGATGTAGAAGCCGAACATGGCGACATCGCTGTCTGCCTCGCGCTTGCGCCCCAGGCTCTTGGCGCTGTCGCCGTACATCTGCTGGAACTCGTCGAGGATCCTGGCTGGAAGCACGACGTAGGCGAAGTCCGGGTGGCGCGGCACGGCGAAGCTCAACACCGCGATGGGACCGAAAAAGAGCAACGCCGCCAACCAGACGAAGGCGATCTCGCGGCGCACGGCGCGTGGGAAGCCGGCGCGCAAGAATCCCAGGACGCGTTCGGGGCCGCGCGTGCGCGCGCCGTACAACGCCTGGTGCCCGGCGAGCGCCAGTCGGCTCAAGCGCTCGATCAAGTCGCCGCTGTACTGGCGGTCGCGCGCGAGTGCGAGATGCTGGCACAGCTCGCGGTATCGGGCCGGCACCTCGAATGCATCGATTGGAGGCGGCGGTTGTCCGCGCGGCCGCTTCGTCCTCGACTGCTGCAGCCACGCGGCGAACTCCTCCCAGCGCGCCGCGTAACGGCTCTCGAACTCCTGCTGCGTCATGCCGGTTTCATCGGGAGATTCAGGCGCGGCGTCCGATCAGAAAGTTGGCGTTGGACAGCAGTCGCTCGAGCGCCTGTCTGCCCTGCAGACCGCCGGTCAGGGCCGGCGCGATCGAGGCGAGCTCCTCGGAGCGCTCGTCGGTGAGCGAGCGGCTGCGCGCCGCCAAATCCAGCACGGCGCGCTGCTCCTCCGCCGTCAATGGTCCGGGCGGCGGCAACGGCACCGCTTGCGGGATTGCCGCTTGCTGGAACGCGGTGTCGCGATAGGCGACGACCGTTCCCGCGGCGATGTCGCCGAGCCGCTGGAACTCCCGGCTGAGCGTCATCGCGAGCAGGCCGAAGCCGTACAGCGCAGGCAGGAAATCGACCGCGCGCAGCAGGTTGCGCGTGAGAGAGGCCGTCAGGCCTACCGGTGTGCCGTCGGCATGCACGACGATGAGCCCGAGCGATCGCTTGCCCGGTGTGCTGCCGTCGAAGTACACCTCGAAGAGCGTCGGATACAGCCATTCGAGCGCGAACCACAGCAACAGCAGCAAGCCGGACCCCACATAGCCCAGCACGCCGAGCGGGATGCTGAGCGCGACAAAGACCGCGAGTCGCACCAATAAATCCACCGCCCACGCGAGAGCGCGCGAGACAGGCCCGGCCAGGCGTAGGCTGAGCTCGATGCCCTCAGGCGTGGGGATGGCGCGCGCGGTATCGAGCATGCGGTGGGGGGAGGAGCGCGAGCTGTTCGAGCTGAAGACTCGTGACGCTAGCGGTATAGGCAGCTTACGCCCAATTGCGCGGATCCGGTGTTCGACTCGTCAGTAGCGCCGGCTGCTCCGCGCACGCGATGCCGGCCGCCGCACCGTGAACGTCAGGCGGACTCGAGGAAGATGTCCCGGTACGACGCATAGATCGATGCGACCGCCGTCGGTCCCCACGCCAGCCACCCCAGGCCGAGCGGGATCGTGGCGAGGATCCCGAGGATGAGGCCGATGATTCCATAGACCAGGAAGGGCACGACGTTCTTCAGGCAGCCCTGGAAGCTCTGCCGCATGGCTTCGAGCGGTTTGACATCGTGGAACACCACCAGCGCCGGCGCGAACCAGACCGCCATCAGCAGCGGGATCATGAGCGCGGCCATGACCAGGAGCGCGAGCAGCAACGCGGTCGGATTGAAGGACCCCATCGCCCGCGTGGAGAACAGGAGATTCACCATGCTCAGTCCGGCGAGCAGCGCCGTGACGAATGCAATGGCCAACACGCCCACCAGATACAGCAGTCCGACGATGACCAGGTCGCCGGTCTTGTCCTTGAACCCCGCGAACAGGTGTGCGATCTCGAGCGGCTCGCCCTGCGTGAGCGCTTGGCAACCCAGCATGAGCCCGGCGCCGAACACCGGATACAGCAGGTTCAGCGCCACGTTGCCCACGATCGGGAGCACGGCCAGCACGAGCATGATCCCCAGCAGGATGACGAGGTTCACGATCCAGATCCACGGGCTGAGCTGGAACAACGCGAATCCCTGCACGATCCACTGCCAGCCGTTGCCGGAAGGAACTGCCCTTCCTCCCGGGACGAACCGCCCTGCCTCGGCCTCCGAGGCGACGTCCGCCACCGGGGCCGTGGGTGCCGCGTAGGGATTGCTGGGGTCGACCGCCATCTTGGCCTCTCGAGAAAGTTGCGCCTGGAATGCTAGTCCAAGCTCAATGCCTGTACAACGCCCGCGCTCGATGACAATTTCATGTCCCCGCGGGCCCGAATCGTCCGTCGCCGCTCGCCGCGCATGCTGTGGCGTGGGAGCTGCGCCCCGCTCGCGAACGGGCAGGGCTGCGGCCCGGACGCGGGGGGCGTAGCAAGAGGCACGCCCGGGAGCGCCGCGCGCACGCTTTCGAAGCGATGGTCCGGCGGGGCGGTGCAGCGCGCCGGGTTCCTGGTTGCGCAAGCGCATCCGCCGCGAACCTTCCCGCGGCTGCTATGATGCGGGCTATCCCACTTGGCCGTCACGGATGTCCATGCGCGCAGCCCCACTCGCGTTCGCTGCCGTCCTCGGAGCGATCGCCGCGTCGGTCGCGGCGACGGACCAGCCCGGCGACACGAGCGATCCCACGCTCTCGGCCGGCGCCTTCACGATCCGCAGGTTCGATCAGTCCGCCTACTCCGAGCCGGCGCCGGTGCTCGACGCGAAGCAGCTCCAGAAGTTCATGCTCGGGCGCCTGCACTTCAACGTGAGGTGGGTGGTGATCAGCTCGCTGGAGGGCGACTGGGGGCTGGGGCCGACCTTCATCGCCGACCGCTGCAGCGCTTGTCACGTCCATGCCGGGCGCGGTGCACCGCCGAGCTCTCCCGACGAGCAGTTGCTGTCCATGCTCGTGCGCCTGAGCGTCCCAGGGCAGGACGAGCACGGCGGCCCCAAGGGCCACCCCAATTACGGCGACCAGTTCCAGAATCGCGCGCTGCAGGGACAGTCGGTGGACTTCGCCTACGCCGGGGAGCCGGTGCCGCAGGAGGCAGATCTGTATCTCGATTGGGAGCCCCAGGCGGCGATCCTCGCGGACGGAGAGGAAGTGATGCTGCGCAAGCCGAAGCTGCGCATCGAGCACCTGAACTTCGGTCCGCTCGGCGATGACATCATGCTGTCGCTGCGGATGGCGCCGCCGATCCTGGGGCTGGGGCCGCTGGAAGCCGTGCCCGAATCCACCATCCTCGAGCTCGCGCAGCGAGAACGCGCGCAGGGCTTCGACGGGCGGCCCAACTACGTGTGGGACGCCGTGAACCAGCGCACGGCGCTCGGGCGCTTCGGCTGGAAGGCGAACCAGCCGAGCGTGAAGCAGCAGATCGCCGCCGCCGCCATCGCCGACATGGGCGTGAACTCGCATCTGTACTACGAGCAGAACTGCCCGCCGGTGCAGGTGGTCTGCCGCAAGCAGCTACCGGCCAACGATCCGGAGCTGGTGGACAGCGACTGGGCCGAGCTGGAATTCTGGGTGCAGGGCATGGCCGTGCCGGCGCGTCGCAACGTCGACGACCCGCAATTCCAGCGCGGCGAGCGGCTGTTCGTGCAGGCCAAGTGCGCGGTATGCCACGTGCCCGAGCTGCAGACCGCACCGCGCTTCGAGCCGCTGCCGCAGCTCGCCAACCAGCGGCTGCGCGCCTACACCGATCTGCTGTTGCACGATATGGGCGAGGCGCTCGCCGATCACCGGCCCGACTTTCGGGCCGGGGGACGCGACTGGCGCACCGCGCCGCTGTGGGGGTTGGGGTTGTCGAGGACCGTGAGCGGCAGCAGCCCGATGCTGCACGACGGGCGGGCGCGCAACGCCGCCGAGGCGATCCTCTGGCACGGAGGAGAGGCGGAGGTGTCGCGCGAGGCGTTTCGCGAGATGAGCAAGCCCGATCGGGAAGCGCTGCTCAAGTTTCTCGAATCGATCTGAGCCGCCCGCGGCTCAAAGCGAGAAGATCTTCCCCGGGTTGAGGATGTTCAGCGGATCGAGCGCCTTCTTGATCTCGCGCATGACGCTCACCGCCTCGCCGTGCTCGGCGGTGAGGAACTTCATCTTGCCCAAGCCGATGCCGTGCTCGCCGGTGCAGGTGCCGTCCATCGCCAGGGCGCGCAGCACCAGACGCTCGTTCAGCCGCTCGGCTTCCTGGATCTCGGCGGGGTTGTTGCGGTCGATCAGGAAGCCGCAGTGGAAGTTGCCGTCGCCCACATGGCCCACGATGGGCGCGATGAGCGAGCTCGATGCGAAGTCCCGCTTGGTCTCGAGAATGCACTCCGCCAAGCGTGAGATCGGCACGCACACGTCCGTGGCCCAGATCTCGCAGCCGGGCCGCAGCGCCTTGTTCGCGTAGGTGACGTCGTGGCGCGCCTGCCACAGGTGGGCGCGCTCCTCCTGGCGGGTGGCCCACTTGAACTCGCCGCCGCCATGCTCGGCCGCGATCGCCTGCACCGTCTCGGCCTGCTGCTCCACCCCCGCCTCGGTGCCGTGGAACTCGAGGAACAGGGTGTCCTTGACGGGATAGCTCAACTTGGAGAAGCGATTGACCGCGTCCATCTGCACGTCATTGAGCAGCTCGATGCGTGCCACCGGGACGCCCAGCTGGATGGTCTGAATGACGGTGTTGACCGCGCCCTCGAGCGAGTCGAACGAGCACACGGCCGCGGCCATCGCCTCGGGGATGCCATACAGCCGCAGCGTCACCTCGGTGATGATCCCGAGCGTGCCTTCGCTGCCCACGAACAGGCGGGTGAGATCGTAGCCAGCGGCGGATTTGCGCGCACGGCGCGAGGTGCGGATGACACGCCCGTCGGCGAGCACTACGGTGAGCCCGAGCACGTTCTCGCGCATCGTTCCGTAGCGGACCGCATTCGTTCCGGACGCGCGGGTGGCCGCCATGCCGCCGAGCGAGGCGTCGGCGCCGGGGTCGATGGGGAAGAACAGGCCCTGGTCGCGGATGTATTCGTTCAGCTGCTTGCGGGTGACGCGCGCCTGCACGGTGGCATCCAGATCCTCGGTGCTCACCCGCAGGACCTGATTCATGTTCATGAGGTCCACCACCACGCCGCCCCGGTGCGGGATGACGTTGCCTTCGAGAGACGTGCCGGTGCCGTAGGCCACGACCGGGGTCCGGTGGCGTGCGCAGATCTGCACGATCTGCGACACCTCTTCGGTCGTGTCGGGAAACGCCACCGCATCGGGACGATGCGGGTGATGCCAGGATTCGTCCTTGCTATGGTGGTCGCGCACGCCGCTGCTGGTGGAGACGCGCTCGCCGAGCAGCGCACGCAGCTCGTCGATTGCCGTCTGGACGTTGGCCACTGCGAGACTCATGATTGCGCCCCTTTCCTGCCAGAGATTTGCCGCGAGCGCCGGCCGGCGCCGCCAATGCCCTATTCTCTCAGATCGGAGCCCGCGCCGGCGGAATCCCCGCCCGGCCTTTGCGCCTGCGGCGCCGCGCGATAGACTTGCGGGCGAGCGCGATGCGGGCCGCCACTTCCGGGGGCGCTGGCGCGGGGAGATGACGGTCAGCGGGAGGCGCCTCAATGGTGTGCGGCGGTGCAGTTGTGGATATCGTGTTCGGGGCGTGCGGGCGCAGCCGCGCTCGACCGAAAATGACAGGGGCAAGTCGCCAGACGCGAAGGCGTCGAGCGATCCCGCGGGTCGCCGCCGTCCTGCTAGGGCTGGCTGCGTGGCACATCCCCGCGCTCGCCGACTCGACGACCTGTGGATCCGATCAGACCTGTCTCGCGGCCGCCGAGTCCAAGCGCTGGACCGAGCTGGCCCAGGCCGTCCAGGCGAGCGCCCAAGAGCTGCGTCGCGTGCGCGAAGCGCTGCGGAACGCAGAGCGCGAAGGCGACACGGCGGGCGCGGCGCGCTTGCGCGCCGAACAGGTTCGCGCGCAAGCCGACTGGGACGCGAAGCAGCAGCTCGCCGATGCCGTGACCGGCGAGCGGTACCGCAATTTCCTGCTCGCGCGGGGCGCCGAGCTCGACACCTGGGCGGCGCAGTCCAACGATGTGCTGCAAATGACGGTCATGCAGATCCGGGAGCTGAATCAGGCGCTGCGGGAGCAGAACCAGACCGACGTGCAACGCCTCGAGGAAGCGGCGCGTGAGCAGCAACGCGCTGTCGATGCGGCGCTATGGGACGCTACCCGCGGATTGATCCGGCGACGGATCGAGCAGGCGCGCGCCGCCCGCTTGGTTGCTCCGCCAGCGGACACGGCAGTGTCGCCCGAAGCTCGGCTAGCGCTCGCGTGGGAGCGAGTCGAGGCGGTCTACCCGAAGCTCGAGACGATCGACCTCACGCAGGCAGTCCAAGATGGCGCGCTGTGCGCCGCGGTCGGGCAGACCGGGCTGCTCTTGTGGGAAGGGCTCGCCCCCGGCGGGCCGCCTGCGCCGCTCACCGTGGATGCGAGCGCGGTCGTCTGGACCGGGAAGCTGAGCGGCGACCTGACGGACCTCGCGATCGTTCACGCCTATTTCGAGGCAAGAGGGCAACCGCCGGCGTCGTCCGCTGAAGCACAGCAACAGCTCGAGATCGAACGCGTGCGGCGGGTGGCGGCGCTCGCGCGCGCCGAACGCGACCGCGCACTCGACGCACTCGTGCGTCAAGCCGGCCTGGAGGACCAGCTGAAACTCATCCGAGCCCGGCTGAACCGATGATTACGCGCCGCCTACTCGGTCCATGCGCGATGCTGCTCGCGCTCCTGCGGGCAGCACCGGTGCTCGCCGAGGGCCCGGAGAGCGCCTACGCGCAAGCGTGGCGCGACGCGCAAGCGGCGGTGGGCGAGTTTGCCGTCGCGCAGCTACGTTACGCGCGCGGACCGCAGCGCACCGCGGCGCTCAAGCAGGCGAAGGACCGCTACCAGGCCGTGCTCGCGCAGATCGAGTGCTCGCCGCCGCCGCCGTCGATGACGGTGCTGCACTGGGAGCTGTTGCCGCTCAACGAGGACTTGCTCGCCGGGATGTCGACCGTGGTGGAAGGCGAGTCGAGCGGCGACCTGGTTACGATCGAGCTGGGCTGGACCTGGATCGAGCAGGTGCGAGGCCAGATGCGCAGAACCCTGCGCGGGGAGTTGACTGGCGCGCGGTGACTGCGCGCGGCACGCGTCGCACTCGGCTACAGGCGCTGTGGCGCCGCGGGGTCGAGCCTGCTTCGATCACACCACGAGCCGATCGACGTAGTTGATCGGCGCATGATCGGCCAAAGGCTGGGGCGGCGCGGTCAGCAGCCGGAACCAGACCAGCGGATTCAGCGACAATCGCACGCTCGGCGCCGTCAGCCGCTGCAGCTCGCCCACGTGGCGGTATCCCAGCAGTTCCGGCGGCACGAGCGTTACGGCGTCGGTGTCGTCGACCACGCGGTAGACGCGCACGCCGCGCAATGAGCTCACGAACGCTTCGTTGCCGACCAGCGGGGATCCGAATGTGTACACGGCCTGCGGCGCGTGGCGCGCAGCGGCCAGCGTGGCCAGTGCGGCGCCCAGGCTATGCCCGGTATAGAACAGCGGGCAAGCGAGCTTGGCGAGCTCCGCTTCGATCCGGGGCCAGACCGAATCGATGGCTTCCTTGAAGCCTTCGTGCACGTCGATCGCGGCGCTCCCGAGCGGAGGGCGGCCGACTTCGAGATCGCTCAGGAAGTCTTTGATGTGCTGCTCGGTGCCGCGAAACACGAGCACCGCGAACGTCTGCGCGCCCGCGGGTTCCACGAGCATCGCCTGAGTATCCGTCTCGCTCGAGTCGAAGAAACAGCGTTGCCTCAAGCCGGCCTGCGCGAGAAAGCTCGTGCGGGTAGGTTGCGGGGGCGGGCTGTCTTCCTCGGCGTCGTGCCGGTATACGAGCCGGCACAGCTCCGCGAGCCAGAGCGCGTTTCCCGCGCTATACCCGCCGGCTTGCGCAGCGAAGGGCGGAAACGGGCGGCGCGAGAAGAAATCGGTCGCATCCCCCGGGTGCAGCAGGTCCGGCCATGTCGTGATCGGTCGCATCGACGGCTCCTCGAGCGGACTGCGGTGGTGAGCGAATGTACAGCTGACACGGGAAGCCGCGCAACAGCGCCGTATGACGACGTGTAGCGCGTACGCTCGCCGTTCTGGCCTCAAGCCGCCGTCAGGCGGATGACGATGTACAGTAGCCCCGCCCCCGAGAGCGTCATGATCGTGGTGAGCTTGGTCGGGTGCGCGTGGTAGCTTTCGGGCAGCAGATCGCTCGCTCCGATGTAGAGGAAGAAGCCCGCGAACAACGCGAGCACCGAGCCCAGAGCTGCATCCGGCAGCCTGTAGAGCAAGGTCGCTGCCACGCCGAGCAGTGGAGCGAGCGCATCGACCAGCAGCCAGCGGAACGCCTCCCGCGAGCTGCCTGCGTTCTTCAGGATCACGGTCACCGTGTTGATGCCGTCGGAGAAGTCGTGCACGAGCACTGCAACGGCGACCACCGCGCCCAGCGGCACGGACACCTGGAACGCGAGGCCGATCGCGGTGCCGTCGAGAAAGCTGTGGATGGAGAGGCTGCCCGCGCCCAGCCGCCCGCGATGCGTGTGCCCGCCGATGCCTTCGTCGCCGCCCGCATGCAGCACGACCATGCGGTCGAGCACCATGTACAGCATGAACCCGAGCGCGGTGAGCGAGCTCAGCGGCGAAATGCCAACTGCCTGGCCGGCGAGCTTGATGGCCTCGGGCAGCAGATCGAAGAACGCGACCGCGATCACCGCGCCGGCGCTGAATCCCATGATCAGATGCAGCTTGTCTTTGAAGCGCAGCGCGAACGCACCGCCGAGGAGCGTCGAGGCGAATGCGCCCAGGCCGACGAGGAGGGCGAGCATTGAAGTGCGGGGGATCGTGATGGTTGGATTCATCCTAGCATGACGGGCGGGAGGAGGATGCGCAGCGGTCGCGCCCGACCCACTTCGAGCTCTGTGCAAAGCGGCGCCGAAGGGCGCGCCACTTGTAAAGCCCGGCGGATGGAAGCAAACTGCTGGTCCCAAGCAAGCGCACCCGCCGTCAGGCCGGATGCGCCCTAGGCGGGGAGGGGGCGATGGCGGCAGCCGGCTAAGCTCGCGGTGCGTCGACCAACCGGCGGCGACTGGCGATTGCCGCGGCGTTGGCGGTCGCTGGCGCGCTCGCCGCGCTCACCCTGCTTTCTTGCTACGCGGTGGCGACCGGCGAATACGGCCTTGTCACCGAGTTCGGCAAGCCGGTCAAGGTTGTCACTACACCGGGCCTGGGTTTTAAGCTGCCGTATCAGAGCCTGCGCACGTTCGATGCGCGGCTCGTCGCGTTCACGCCGGCTTCGAGCGAATTCCTGACAGTCGAGAAGACCTCGGTTGTGGCGGCCGGGACGATCCTGTGGCGGATCGGCGATGCCAAGAAGTTCTTCCAGACCGTGTTCGACCGCTCGGGCGCAGAATCGAGGCTCGGCGACATCCTGTTCTCCGAGCTCGGCGCCGCCATCGGGCGCAGCCCGCTCGCCGCCTTCGCGTCGGTGGAGCCGGGTGCATACCGCGCCGAGGCCATCGTTGCCGAGGTCGCCGCACGCTGCCGGGACATCGCGCTGCGCGACTATGGCATCGAAGTGGCCGACGTGCAGCTGCGCAGCTTCGACTTCCCGAAGCAGAACCGGCCTCCGCTGTACGCACGCATGAAGTCGGAGCGCGGTCGGATCAGCATGAAGTACCGCTCGGAAGGCGACGAAGAAGGGCAGAAGGTGCGCGCGGCGGCCGAGCAGGAGAAAGCCGCCGTGCTGTCCGAAGCCCTCAAACTCGCCCAGAAACAGCGCGGCGAAGGGGAGGGCAAGGCAGCGCGCATCTACGCGCAAGCACTGTCGCAGGGCCCGGAGTTTTATCAGTTCCAGCGCAGCATGGAGGCCTCACGCAATCTCGTGCCCAAGGGCACGACCTTGGTGTTGCCGGCGGACTCCGAACTGTTCGGACTGCTCCAGCGCAGCGATTACTACGAACGCCCAGCGTTGGCGCACAAAGTTCACGCCCAGCGGAAAGAAAGGAGCCGACCATGAGATGACCCCGTTCCGGCGGTACAGCAGCATCGCGTCAACCGTGAATCATGACCATGACCAGAGAGCGTTTTCTCCTGCTGCTCCGGGAGTACCACAAGGCGCCGGAGGTGACTCGCTCGCGCCTGTACCTCGACGCGATGGAGAAGATCCTGCCGAAGGTCAAGATGTATGTGATCGACTCCGAAGGCGGGCGCGCTCCGGTCAACCTGAGAGTGTCGGCGCCGTGACCCGGCGCGCAGTGCCTACGATGCTTCCGGCCCTCGGGATGGCGTGCGGCCGAGGATCAGCGCAACCAGTGCACCGGCGATGAAGCCGCCGATGTGCGCGCCGTGTGCGACGCCGCCCCCTCCCGCCGGGACGAGCAGGAACGGCAGCAGATTGTCGAGCACGAGATAGACCACCAGAACGTAGGTTGCCCGGACCCGGACCACTCCCATGTAGAACGGAAACAGGAATATCCACAGCTTGACGATGTTGCGCGGGAACCAGACGAAGTAGAACCCGAGCACCCCGGAGATCGCGCCCGAAGCGCCGACCAGCGGGAGCGGCGAGCCGAGGTTGAAGGCCATGAAGAACAGCGTCGCAGCGATGCCGGTGGCGAGATACCAGAACAGGTACGCCGCCTTGCCCAGCCGGTCCTCCACGTTGTTGCCGTAGATCCACAGGTAGAGCATGTTGCCGAACAGGTGCATCAGCCCGCCGTGCAGGAACATCGCGGTCAGCAGCGTGACCGGGCTCGGCGCGTTGGGGCGGAATCCCCAGCGGTACACCACCAGATCGTATGCGGTGATCTGCTGCATCACGTCTTGCGGCGACGTGCCCGGGGGCAGGTGCGGCAGCACCGCGCGCAAGTATTCCGCGAGCAGCGGATCGCCCGGGTCCGGGCGCTGCATGCTCAGGGGCAGAGCGACCAGCAGGTACGCGGCGACGTTGACCACGATCAAGGCCACCGTCATCACCGGGAAGTGACGGGGATTGGGCTCGTCGCCGATTGGGAGCAGCACTTGCGCGGTGGGTGATTTATTGTCGGTTCCGCAATGCTACCGCGACTGGGCGAGAGTAGTCGGCGCTGTGACGGCTCCTAGTCCAGGCATGGGAGCAAGCACGCTCATGCCACTGGACGCTCAGTAACAGGTTCGGGGCGTCCCGAGCGAGAACTGGCGCTGGTGCCATATCAATGCAACGTAACTCGGCCCTTCCTCGCAGGGCAACTGCGCGGGTGCGCAGGGAGCGCAGCGGCGGATGTCCGACGCTGAGCTTTCCAAGCTACGGCATTCCTCGGATCACTCGCTTCCCCGATACGGTTTCATCAAGCCGGCTCCAGGGCACGCGGCGCACCGCGATGTCCGCGAGGAACAGCAGAAGAGCAGCGGCCGCGAGGTACGGCCAGAGCGGCGTAGAGACCATGCCCGCGTCCGAGGAGGGAGCCAAGACTTCTTCGGCTTCGGGCGCGAGCTTGCCGCCGGTCTGCCTGCTGAGCGCTTCGAGCAGGGCGACGTTGGGCGGCAGCGCACGGTATTCGTCCGATTTGGGATAGAACAGGCCGCGGGCTCCGGCTTGCGCGACCTCCTGCGGCGAGATCCCGGGGCTCGGAAGCAGCTCGAATCGATAGGCAGCGCGCCGGGACGCCTGCAACGGCATGCTCGCTCGATAGGTGCCCGGCGCCACCTGCCGCAGGACCATGACGTTGGATTGGGCGTCCGGCGTCACCACGCGCACCTTTGGCGAGAGTCCGTTGCGATACGCACCGTCGCCATCCAAGGCGGTCAACGTGAGCAGCGCCTCCGGTCCGTGCCGCGAGACGCGCCAGGCAAGCCCTTCATCTGCGCTGTCACGGATCGCGTCGCGCACGACCTGGGCCCAGAACCGGCCGTAGCCGGGCCAGCTCAGCCATTGAACGGCCCAGCGGCTCTTGAGGTCGGAGAGGAACGCCACCGTCTTGCCCAGACCATAGCGGGTCTGCACGAGCAGCGGCTCGCCGTTCTTCGCTTCCAGCAGCACGTCCGAGAAGCGCTTCGCGTTGGCGCGCACATATCCCCGGAGCGGAGGCCCGGTGGCGAAGTCGATGCCGGCCAGTGCGTCTGCCTTGGCCTTCACCATCGGGCGGAACGGTTCCTCCACCAGCGATTCGCCCAGCAGGCGGCGCGCTTCCGCCACGAACATCCCCGGAAGCTCCACGTCGCGGGCTGCGACGTAGCCCTTGCCGTTCCCCCAGCGGGCGAGCGCGCTCATCAGCTCCAGGTTGGGCTTCTCCCCGATCGCCACGGTGGACAGCGTGATGTCGGCTGCCGCCATCTGCGCGACGAGCTCCTCGAAGCCGCCTGCCGCGGGCGCGGGCTCTGCGGACTCCGGCGGCAACAACGGACGTCCCAGCGTGTCCCGGCGCAGCTCGCGGATGATCTCCCACGCGGAGTCGCTGTCCGCCATCCGGGGTCCGGCCGGGACGGTTCCGGGCGGCGGAGCAGTCACTCCGTCGGAGAGCAGGATGACGTGCTTGGTCTTCGCCTTCGACGCTGCGAGCAGCTCAACCGCGCGCCTCAGCGCGTTGTAGATGTTGGTTTGCCCGCTGGCGGTCATGCTGCTGATGAGGTCCTGCGCACGCCGCTTGCTGCCTACTTCGGCGAGCGGCACCACATCGTGCGGCTTGGAGTCGAACCCGATCACCGCCAGCCGATGCTGCTCCTCGAGCAGGTCGAGCGTGGCGAGGGAGGCCGACTTGGCGAGCTCGAGCTTGCGCCCGCGCATGCTGTAGGAGCGGTCGATCAGCAGCACCAGGTCGAGCTCTCGGCGCTTGCGCCGTGCCTCGAACCGCACCGGCAGCAGGCGCTCCACGTCGCCCTTGGCGTAGCCCTGGTTGCCGTACGTGTTCTCTCCGGCGGCGAAGATCAAGCCCCCGCCCAGGTCGCGGACGAAGACCTCGAGGCGGCGCACGCTGGCCGGTCCGAGACGCTCCGCCGGGATGTCGCTCAGGATGACGGCGTCCGTACCCCGCAGCCCTTGCGCGCCGCCGGAGAACTGCTCGGGTGTAGCGCTCGCCACCTCGATGCCTTGCAGTCGCAACGCGTTTGCCAAGTAGCGCGCCGCGCCGGGGGTGCTCTCGATGTACAGCACGCGGGGGCGCGGCTGGACCCAGACGGTTTCAGAGAGCGAGTCGGCGCGAGAGTCGGGCCCGCGTTCCGGCGCGAGCTTGGCCACCACGGCATTCTCGCCGGCGTGTTTGAAGCGCGCCGCGAAGGCCACCTCGTTCTGGCCGGGAGCAAGCGATGCGACACGGCTGCCGACCACATCGCCCGCGATGGCGAGCTGCACTGTTGCGCGCGAGCGGCTGCGCGAGGAAACGTGCAGGCGCAGCGTGACCGGCTCCAGTTGCCGCACGGACTGCGGCACGATCAGCTCGTCGATCCAGGCGTCGCCTTCGAGCGCGACGGTAGCGGGCAGCGCGAACACCCGAACCCGCTCGGACTGCAATCTGGGCAAGGCGCGCCACACGTCGCCTGCGGTCTGGTTGCCATCGCTCATCAAGACTAGTCGTTTGGCATGTCCCGGCGCGAAGCCGAGGAGCGCCGTGGTGAGCGCCTGCTCGAGATCGGTCGCGTTCTGGTCGATGGCCCCGTCCTCGTGCGGGTTCGCATCGCCGGATCGCACGGCCACCGACGCGATCGACTCGAGGTCCGCGAGCAGCTCGGCGCGGTCCGCAAAGACCACATAGCGCGCTTGCGCCGGGCGGTAGCGTGCGTTGGCTGCGCGCATCCACTGCAACGCGCCGCGCAGGAAGTCGGGCGACACGCTGCGCGAGATGTCCAGCGCATACACCACGGAAACCTCATGAGTGCGCGTGCGCAGTGCCGGAGCCGTCAGCGCCGCGATGAGCAGGCACAGCGCGCACGCGCGCAGCCACCCCGCGATTCGGACGCGCCGGCGGCCGACCGCCGCGCGGTTGGGCCGGCTGGCGAGCCAAAGGACTGGCGCGGCTGCCAACAGCCACAGCGGCCACCAGGAGGTGACGGCGATCTGCATCCGCTACACCGTGATGCGCCGGCTGAAGGTGATCCACTCGACGGCGAGCAGCGCCGCGCCCGCGAGCAGCAGCACGATCCAGGGCTGCGGCCAGGTGAACCGGTACGACCGGCGACCGGAAACGAACTCGGGACCCCGTCCGGCCAGATGGCTGTGGTTGATTTGCGCAACCCGAGGATCCAGAACGTTGGCGACCACGGTCAGCGCTGCGTCGCCGCTGGTCACGGCGTAGACGCCGGGGCGCGCCGCTTCGAACGCCGTGCCCCCAACGGTGTCGCGGGTGGCGATCCGCTGTTCCCTGCTATCGCGGACGTCGGCATGCGGCAGCGGCACTTCGACGTGTCCCAGGCCTGCGCTGATGATGGTGGGACGGTCGGCTAGCCAGCTCAATGCCGAGCCGAGAAAGACCGGGAAGCCGGCCTGCATCGGGAAGTTGGAATCCCCCAGTGCGAAGCCAACCTCGATCCAAGCGGCGCGCGCATGGCCCGCGACCACCAGCGCGCCCTCGCCAGACCCTCTCGCGGAGACGATCGCGGACAGGCCGGCGGGGACGGCAGCCAGCAGGGCGCGATGGATCCGCACGTCGGTCCAGTCCATCGCGGCGTTGAGCGGGTGCGACCGCTCCCAGCGCACGACGGACGGATCGAGCACCGCATTCGTCGCGAGCGGGATCCACGCTACCGCAGGGGGCCGGAACAGCAGCGCACCGGCGGGCGGGGGATGCATCGGTGCGAAGCGATCGAACACGTACGCGTCGAATCCGCCCGCTGCGAGGTAGTGCGCCGGCGTGCGTGTGGTGAGCACCACGCCGGGCAGCGAGCGGATCGAGTCCTCGAGAAATGCGTTGCCGGAGGTGACCAGCAGCACCCGTCGCGGACGGTGCGGCGCGACGACGCAATAGGCCACGTCGTCGAGATCCAGCGCGTCGCCGTCCGCGATGACCCGCGCCCGCAGCACGCCCTGCTCGAATCCGCTCACGTCGACCGTCTCGTCGGTGCTGGCTCCAGCCGGGAGGTCGATCTGCCTCGCAACCGCGAACGCGGGCTCGCCCGCGATCTCGAGCCGGACATGCTTCGCGGTCGCCGAAGCGTTGAAGATCTGCGCGAGCGCCTCGTACCGCGTAGGCTGGCTCGGCAGCGCCCGCGCCTCGAACGCCGTGAGCGCGACGTTGTCCGCCGGCTCGAACGCCGAGTGCACGACCATTCCGCGCGGCGCCGCTCCCAACGCGACACCGTCGGTGAAGAGATCGATGCGCGTGGACACCGCCTCTAGCGGCAGCGGCGGGATGCGCGCAGCGCCCGCCGAGGTGAGCGGCAACCGCGCCAACTGCTCCAGCGCTTCGTCGCGGGTCGCGAAGCCGGTGAACGGCGTGCGTCCCATGGTGTCCAGGAGCAGGAATTCGCTGTCCGCGCCGCCGCGCTCGATCACCCTGCGCGCGCTGGCCATCGCATGCCGCCAGCGGCTCCTTCCGTCGTGCATGCGTGCCGCCATCGAAGGCGAGTTATCGAGGATGAGCACGGTGCGGCTGGCGGCGATGCCGAGCGCGCGGAAGTCGGGACGCACGAGCGCCACCGCCAAGGTGATCGCGCACGCCAGTGCGAGCAGCAGGGACAACAGCCAGCGCCAGCGATCGGGTGTGCGCACGCGCGTGCGCAGGACGCGACGCCACAGCAGGACAGAGGGCACCACGACGCGGAGCGTACGCGGCTTGACCAGGTAGAGCGCCAGCACGACCGCGCCCACACCGGCCAGGAGACCGTAGGCCGCAAGCGGCGAGAGCGCCAGAACACTCACGTCATCGCCTCCCCCATGCGCTCGGGTCCGAGCACGACAGAAGCCGCCCCGTCGCGCGACGAACGCTTCAGTTGTCCTTCTCGTGCTCGGTTACGAAGTACTTCCTCACCGCCGAGCGGTAGGCGAGTGGGAGCTGGCGGTGCTCCAGTGCATCCTCATCGCTACTGCGCGTCCCAGCTTCGACCGGTTCCAGCTCGAGGCGCGACGCCTGCGCTTGAGTCGCCGCATAAAACGCTTCCGGCGTGCCGTCGTCCTGCTCCGCTCCGCTGCCGCCGACGTTGCGGCGTTGCAGCTGCGTGACGAGCCGCAGGGTCTGCTTGCCGAGCACCGGCTCGGCTTCCGCGTTGCCGGAAGGATTTCCCGGCGGCGCGTTGCCGTCCCCGGCGCCGGCCCGGCTGCGGCTTACGCGCCGTCCCATCGCACCGCCGTTGAGTTCGGTCGCACCGCTCTCCTGGCCGCTTTCGCCCTGACCGCCCACCGCAGGCCGCCCCCCGATGTCGTTGCGCGAGAGCGAGCGCATCGCTGCGTTCAGCAGGTCTTCGGCTTGATCCGAGTGCGCCTGGTCTCGCTGCGCGCCTGCCTGAGGCTCGCGACCCTGTTCTTGCGAGACCCGCAGCTCGCCCTGTTCCGCGATCGGTTTGGAGTCGGGGCCGGCGGGCTCGTCGTCTTGTTTGAGCAGCTCTTGCAACCGTTGCAAGATCCCTTGCGCCACCTCGGGCGACACCTGATTCGCTTCGGGGTGCGCCGCAGGGTTACCGTCCTCGGGCGAGCCGGGCTGCAACGCCTCGAGCAACTGCAACGCACGCGCCGCGTCCCGAGACTGGACGGCGCGTTCCAGGGCCTCGCGCTGCTCGCCGCTGTCGAGCTTGCGTGCGGCCTGCTCAACCTGAGACCAGACCTCATCGTCTTCGCGAGCGCTATCGGATCGGGCGGCGCGCTCGGGCGCGTCCAACGCGGAGCGATCATCGCTGCCAGCGCTCGCGACGCGCGTGCCGAGGCGGGCTGCCTCGACCGCCGCCGCCGTCCCGGGCACACCAGGTTCTGCAACTTGCGGCTCTCCGGCGCGCGGTGGCAAAGCTGCCAGCATCGCTGCTGCCGCGGCCAGCGCAGCCGCGCACAAGACGCTGCCGGGCACCGAGACGGGGAACACCTGGCGCAGCTCGAGGCGCTGCACCGTATGCGCCGCATGGCGCAGCATCGATGCGACGGCCGTCGATTGGTCTTCCTGCCGCACGAACCAGTAGGCGCTCTTCAGTTCGTCGTCGAGGCCGGCGCGCGCGTCGGCCCGACCGGCGGTGTGCGCCAGACTGGGCCGGCGCGTCAGCCGCCAATATGACAACGGCAACGCGGCGATTGCGGCCAGCAGCAGCAGCGGCGCCGTCGCTGCGAGCACGGGCGCGGGCAATGGCAGCGCCCGTAGCGCCAGGTACAGCGCGAGCAGCCCGATCAGCGCAGTTGCGATCCAGCCCAGCTCGTGCAAGCGGCGGAGCAAGCGCAACCGCTGGGAGGCTCGCGTGAGCCAGTCGAGGAGAATGTCTCGCTCGGACATCGCGGCGAAATGAGGAGGCCAGGACCTTTTGCAGGGTGTCGCGAACTGCAGTGACGCAACGGAAGCAGGGCGAGCGCCGAGGCCGCTGCGCTTTTGCGCGCCGCCGGTGATTCGATCCGAGCGTGCGCCCATCGTATCATAGGGAGATCGGTGACAAGAGCTTCCGCGGTGCGACAGCACCGCTCACGATGGTGCGGGAGGAGACAAGATGCGTGTGCTCGGCAGACTGGGCACGCCCTGGCGCGTCGCAGCCATGGCCGCAGGGCTGGGATTGCTGTTCGTCGCGGGCGCAAGCGCCGCGGAGCGTCCCAATGTCGTGTACATCCTCGCCGACGATCTCGGCTGGAAGGACGTCGGCTTTCACGAAGGCAGCGTTCGCACGCCGCAACTCGACCGGCTCGCCGCCTCCGGCGCCGTGTTGAACGCGTTCTACGTGCAGCCGTTTTCGACGCAGACCCGGGCCGCGCTGATGACGGGACGCTACCCGATGCGCTACGGGTTGCAGACCGGTTCCATCCTGCCGGCCAGCCGATATGGGTTGCCGGAGCAGGAGCGCACCCTCGGCCAGGCGCTCAAGGATGCGGGGTACGCCACCGCCTTCCTCGGCAAGTGGCAGCTCGGTCACGCCCGCGCCGAATTCTGGCCCACGCGCCGCGGCTTCGAGTACTTTTACGGCACGCTGTCAGGGGATGTCGGCTTCGCGCTGAAGAAGACCGCCAAGGCGGATTGGCGCCGCAACGAACAGGCAGTCCGGGAAGACGGCTACGTCACGGCGCTTCTGGCCCGGGACGCCGTCAAGTTCATCGACCGGCAGAACGCCTCCCAGCCGTTTCTGCTGGTGCTTTCGTTCGCGGCGCCGGCCGCGCCTTACGGCGCGCCGAAGCAATTTGTCGATCTATACGGCGATCTACCCGACTCCGCTCAGCGCGACTACTCTGCGGCCGTCACCGCGCTGGACCAGGCGGTGGGCGAGGTGCTCTCGGCGCTCGAGCGGCGCAAGCTGCTGGACAACACGCTGATCGTGTTTCACAGCGACAACGGCGGCGCACTACCGACGAAGTATCCGACGGGAGACGCGGACGTCGAGGATTTCGCTGCCGACAACGGCATCTTCCGCGAGGGCAAAGGCAGCCTGTACGAAGGCGGGGTGCGCGTGGTTGCGCTCGCATCCTGGCCCGGCCGCATCCCGCCGAAGAGCACCGTCGTCGACATGGTGCACGTGGCCGATATGTATGCGACGATTCTCAAGTTGGCGGGCGCGACGCTCGAGCAGGAGAAGAAGCTCGACGGCGTGGATGTCTGGCCCGCGCTGGCCGGCACGCAGCGCAGCCCGCGCAAGGAAGTGCTGATCAACGTGGAGGATTTCAGCGGAGCGATCCGCGTGGGCGAGTGGAAGCTGGTCGTATACGCTGCGCTGCCCAGCCGGATGGAGCTGTTCAACATCGCGAACGACCCCGAGGAGGCCGCGAACCTGGCCGGCACCTACCCGGAGCGGGTCAAGGAGCTGATGGGCAAGCTCACCGACTACGCCTACGACATGGCGCAGTCCAAGTATCTCGAGGAGCTGGCGACCGCGGAGGCCGGGCGGATGCCGCTCCTATGGCGGCACAATCCGGTGCGGCGGTGAGCGGCGCCTATCGCGGGCGAACCGCCGAGGCACCGAGAGTTCGACGCGGCTGCACACAGAGCACGCCGGCACGCGACGCGGCGCTCGTCGGCTTTGCCTCATGCCCCCGGGCTCGTGCCGCCGCGTTCGGCTCTCGCCGTGAGCCCGCGCAGCCGGTTGCGTTTCAGTGAGGTAGACATTTAGGAGACTCCAATTGGACACACGCACCCTGTTCGAGCAGTTACGCAAGTTCGACACCCCCACGATCGTGAACGCGCTCGAGATCGTGCGCGGTGCGAGGTTCACGACCGGCTTTACGCGCCAGCGTCTGATCGCGGCCTTCCCCAAGCTGGCTCCGATCGTCGGCATCGCACGCACAGCGATGATCCGCTGCTCCGACCCGTTCGATCCCGTGGCGCGCAAACAAAAGCTGTTCGGCTACTACGAATCGCTCGCAGCGGGCGGCCAACCGACAGTGGCCGTGGTGCAGGATGTCGACGGGCAGCCCGGGCTGGGCGCGTTCTGGGGCGAAGTCAACACCAACGTGCACTGGGGCCTGGGCTGCGTGGGCGCGGTCACCAACGGCTCCATGCGCGACCTGGACGCGATGCACCCGCAGTTCCAATGCCTCGCAGCGACGCTGTCGCCGAGCCATGCCTTCGTGCAGGTGGTCGAGTTCGGCACCCGGGTGGATGTCCTGGGAATGGCGGTCTCCAGCGGAGACGTGATCCATGCCGATGTTCACGGCGCGGTGGTGATCCCGCTCGACGTGGCCGAGAGGCTGCCTGCGGCGATCGACCTGATGGCGCGCCGGGAGAAGGTGATTCTGGATGCCGCACGCGCGCCCGCGTTCAACGTCGCGAAGCTGCGCGACGCCTATGCGGCATCGGAGCAGATCAAGTAGCGGAGGCGGCGCGATGGATGCACAGCTCGACTTGTTGATCCGCAACGCGACCATCATCGACGGCACCGGCGCGGCGCGCTTTGCCGGCGACATCGGAGTGCGCGAGGGGCGCATCGCCGAGGTCGGCCGGCTCGACCAACGCGGCGCGGCGGTCGAGATCGACGCGACGGGCAAGATCGCCGCGCCCGGCTTCATCGACGCTCACACGCACGACGACCGGTTGCTGCTCTCGGCGCCCGACATGGCCCCTAAGGTAAGCCAGGGGGTGACCACCGTGGTGGCCGGCAACTGCGGCATCTCGCTCGCGCCGGCGCCGCAAGGCATGCGCGCGCCGGTCACGCCGCCGCTCGACCTGCTCGACGACGCAGGCGCATGGTTTCGCTTTCCCACTTTTGCCGCCTACGTCGAGGAGCTGCGCGCGAAGCCGCCGGCCGCGAATTGCGCGCTGATGGTCGGGCATACCATGCTGCGGGTGGTGACGATGGACGATGTCGAGGCACCCGCGAGCGCGGCCGAGATCGGGCGCATGCGCGAGCTGGCGCGCGAGGCGCTCGCAGCGGGCGCGATCGGCGTGTCCACCGGGCTCTACTACGAGCCGGCGGCGGCTGCGCCGACGGAAGAAGTGATCGAGGTGTGCCGCCCGCTGCCCGAGTTCGGCGGCCTGTACGTCACGCACATGCGCAACGAGGCCGACCGCGTGCTCGATTCTCTGGAGGAGAGCTTCCGGATCGGCCGCGAGCTCGATGTCCCGGTCGTCATTTCGCACCACAAGGTCGTGGGCACGACCAACTATGGGCGCTCTCGGGAGACGCTGGCGTGCATCTCGGAGCACATGCGGCACCAGCCCATCGGGCTGGACTGCTATCCCTACCACGCCTCCTCCACTGTGCTGTCGGCCGGGCGGATGGGGGTGGCCACACGTGTGCTGGTCACTTGGTCCAAGCCGCACCCGGAGCATGCGGGGAAGGACCTCGAGGAGGTGGCCCGACAGATGGGGCTGCCGCAGAACGAAGCGATCGCTCGGTTGCTGCCTGCAGGCGCGATCTACTTCTCCATGGACGAGGCCGATGTGCAGCGCATCCTCGCTTATGAGCACACGATGATCGGGTCCGACGGGCTGCCGCACGATGCATTCCCGCATCCGCGGCTGTGGGCCACTTTCCCGCGCGTGCTCGGGCACTACAGTCGAGAACTACGGCTGTTTTCGCTCGAGCAAGCGGTGCACAAGATGACCGGGCTTACGGCGCGCACTTTCGGGCTGGAGGGACGCGGCGTGATCCGGCCCGGCGCGCATGCCGACATCACGGTGTTCGATCCCGCGACGGTGGACGAGGCGGCCACGTTCGAGCGCCCGATCGCGCCCTCGCCCGGGATCGAGACCGTCATCGTCAACGGCGAGATCGTGTGGCGCGAGGGCAACCCGACGGGTGCCCGGCCGGGGCGGGTACTGAGACGCGCCCAGCGCTCGTAGAGGCGGCGCGCGTGGAGCGGCGCGTCAAGGCTGCGTCTGGATACTCTCCAGAAAGGTGTAGATGCGCCAGAGCGTATCGTCGGGGAGCACGCCGCCCCAGACGGGCATGCCCTTGTCCATACGACCCTTGTGTACGGTGATCCAGAACACGCTGATGGCGTTGTCGCCATAACGGATCCGGAGCCGCCGCAGATCGCGGGGGCGCTCTCCTTGGACCGCATTCGGTCCGTGGCAGTGGGCGCAATATTGGTTCAACAGGCCGCGGCCTTCTTCGGCAGCGTCCGCTTTGCCTTCGTACGGATTCGTGGGACGCGCCGGGTCGCCCGCTGCGCCGCACCGCAGCGGCGCAAGCAGCAGCAATGCGGCCCAAACAAGCCCATGCCAACGCTGGCGGTTCACCACCGGCTTCTCGTTGATTCAGCCTGCTCCGACACGAAACGGCGGGGCCGCCGGGCCCCGCCGCTGTGCGCTGTTCGGGCGCGACTGCTTGTAGATCAGCTGCCCAGCTCGAAGACCACCACCATGCCGCCTTCGGGGCTGGCATCGATCACGCGCTGGCCGATCTTGCCGAAGAACGAGGGCGGACCCTTGGTGCGGCCCGCGACGACCGCCAGATACTGCTTGCCGTCCAGCGTGTAGGTCACTGGGCTTTGCAGGATCCCCGTGCCGACGGTGAACTTCCACAGCACGTTGCAGTTCCTCGCGTCGATCGCCTTCAGCTCACCGTGCTGGTTTCCGTAGAAGACCAGGTTGCCGGCCGTGGACATGGCGCCGCCGAGGAATGGCAGGTCCTCTTTCACGCCACAGACTTTCTTGCTCGCCACCGGGTCCCAAGCCATGAACTCGGAGAGGTTGGTGCCGCTCGATCCCGCCATGTCGAGGTTGAACTCGGACGCCAAGTAGAACTTGCCGGGCGTGTACTCCTCCTCCTTGTTGGCGATGTCCATGCACATGTTGAAGCTCGGGATATACACCAGCCCCGTCTGCATGCTGTAGGACATGGGTTCCCAGTTCTTGCCGCCGATCAGGTTCGGGCACACGTTGCGCGCCCACTTGCCGAGTTGCGGCCGCTTGGTCGGGTCCTCGATCGGCATGCCGGTCTGCATGTCCACACCCTTCGCCCAGTTGACGGGGACGAAGGGTTGTGCGGAGAGCAGCTTGCCGCTCCGCCGATTGATCACATAGAAGAACCCGTTGCGGTCGGCTTTCATGAGCACCGGGGTCTTCTGACCGCCCAGGTTCAGGTCGGCCAGCACGCCCTCGTTGACGCCGTCGAAGTCCCACACATCGGCGGGAGTGGCCTGGTACGCCCAGACGATCTTGCCGGTGTCGGCGTCGAATGCGATGTGAGAGGCGGTGTACACGTTGCTGTAGGGCAGCACGTTGCTGGAGTCGTTGCCGCGGGTCTGACCGCCCCAGGGGCCGGCGTTGCTCGTGCCCCAATACACGAGGTTGAGCTTCGGATCGTACGAGCCGACATACCAGGTCGAGCCGCCGCCGGTCTTCCACGAATCCCCCTTCCACGTGTCGTTTCCGGGCTCACCCGGGCCGGGGATGGTATAGGTCTTCCACACCAACTCGCCGGTTGCTTGCTTGTAGGCTTGAACGGCGCCGCGGACCCCATACTCCCCTCCCGCATAGCCGGTGACCACGAGGTCTTTGAACACCAGAGGCGGCGAGGTGATGGCGTGCCCGGTCTTGTAATCCATGACCGTGACGTTCCACAGCTCCTTGCCGGTGTTGGCGTCCAGCGCGACCAGCTTGGCATCCAGCCGCCCGACGAAGATGCGGCCGTTGGAGTATGCGACGCCGCGGTTGTCCAGGCCGCAACACACCGTCGCGAAGTAGTCGCTGGGCAGGTCCGGCTCGTACTTCCACTTGATCGCTCCGGTCTTGGCGTCGAGCGCAAACACGTACTTCGGACCGGTCGAGGTGGTGACGTACATGGTGCCGTTGATGATCAGCGGCGTGGACTGCTGCGACTCGAGCGAGCCCAGCGAACGAATCCAAGCCACGCGCAGCTTGTTGACGTTCCCGGTGTGGATCTGATTGAGCGTACTGTACCGCGTGTTCGCGTAATCTCCGCCGTATGTTCCCCATTCGTTGCCTGCCTGCGCCATCGCGGAAGCGGCCGATACCGCCAACGCCACTCCGCCGAGGCCGGCCAGCAGATTGCGACTGACTCGACTCATGCTTGCTCCTCCTCTATGCACTGTTTTCGATCTCCCGGACGTGCCGCGGATTCCGGCGAGCGAGGCGCCCGCAAGGCTCCTGGCACGGCACACATCGAACGATCTACTGCCCTGGATCCGTCGACGCGCGACCGCCCTGCTGCATCCGTTGCCCGCTCGGTCTCTGGGGCGGGCGGTGCGCGGCGGGCGGTTGCACGATTAGAATCCCCGGATCTCGGGATTGTCAACCGAGCTGGTCGGGACGTCGCGGCCGTGGCGGGAGCAGAGGCGTTGGGACGCGCGCAGATCGGCGGGACCGGGTGCATCGCACCATGCATCGTCTGCACGCCTCGGTGGGCGCTGCGCAGCGCGACGCGGAGAGCGATGATCTACGCGTTGCTTCGCGCGTGACCGCCGCCGTGTCCTACCCGCACTGCGGTAAACTCATGCGCGCAGCCGGGCCCCGGCCCGGCTAGGCGAATCCATTCCTGCACTCAATCCCGTCTCTCACCAACACACATGTCAGGTCCGCTTGCTGGGGTCAAGGTGATCGACCTCACCACCGTCGTGATGGGTCCGTTCGCAGCCCAGATCCTCGCCGAGCTGGGCGCCGACGTCATCAAGGTCGAGCCGCACGAAGGCGACAACATGCGCCATGCCGGGCCGATGAAAAGCGCCGGCATGGGCTACATGTTCCTCAATCTCAATCGCGGCAAGCGCGGGATCGTGCTCGATCTGAAAAAACCGGAGGGACGCGCGGCGCTCGCGCGCTTGCTGCCCGGCACCGACGTGCTGCTCTACAACGTGCGCCCGCAGGCGATGGCGCGCCTGAAGCTCGGCTACGAGGACGTGCGCGCGGTCAACCCGCGGATCATCTATGTGGGCGCGTACGGTTACGCGCAGCGCGGGCCCTATGCAGCGAAAGCGGCCTACGACGATCTGATCCAAGGCGTGTCCGGAGTGCCGTGGCTCGCGGCGCAACGCGACGGGGAGCCGCCGCGTTACGCGCCGGTGAACCTGGCCGATCGGCTCACGGGGCTGCATGCCGTGTACGCCGTCACCACGGCTCTGTACCACCGCGAGCGCACCGGGGAAGGCCAGGCGGTGGAAGTTCCCATGTTCGAGAGCGTCGCCCACTTCGTGCTCGGCGACCATTCCGCGGGCCTTACCTACGAGCCGCCCATCGGGGAGCCCGGCTACGCGAGGTTGCTGGCGCGGCGCCCGTATGCGAGCAAAGACGGCTACCTGTGCGTGCTGGTCTACAACGACAAGCAGTGGAAGAGCTTTCTGGAGGCGACCGGCCGGCCGGAGCTCATGCAGGACCCCCGCTTCGCCACGCAGGCGAGCCGCGCACGTCACGTGGCCGAGATCTACGCCTATCTCGAGCAACTTCTTCGTTCGCGCACCACCGCCGATTGGGTCGCGCTCCTGGAGCAGGCGGACATCCCGGTCGCACCGATGAATTCGATCGGCGACGTGATGGCGGACCCGCATCTGCGTGCGAGCGGATTTTTCGCCGCCGAGGAGCATCCCAGCGAGGGATTGCTATATGCACCGCGCACGCCCACCAGCTGGTCGCGTTCGCAGCCTGGGGCACGGCGTCCGGCGCCTCGGCTCGGCGAACACTCGGCGGAGGTGCTGCGCGAGGCGGGATACACCGACGCCGAGATCGCCGAGCTCGCCCGGCGCGGAGCGACACTCCTGGGGTGATAGGGCGTCGTCCGGAACCCGCCGCGGCGACGCGGTGGACGCGGAGCTCAAATGGATTTCTCTTTGACCCCCGAACAGCTCGCGATCCGCGATTCCATCGCCAAGCTGTGTACGCGCTTCGACGCGTCGTACTGGCTCGAGCACGACCGCCACGGGGATTTCCCGGAGGAGTTCTATCGAGCGGTCGCGCAATCCGGCTGGCTCGGTGTAGCCATGCCGCAGGAGTACGGCGGCGCCGGGCTCGGGATCACCGAGGCGGCGCTGATGATGCAGGCGATCAGTCAGTCGGGCGCGGGGTTCTCCGGCGCGTCGGCGGTGCACATGAACATCTTCGGGCTGAATCCCGTCGTGGTGTTCGGTGCGGCCGAGCAAAAGCAGCGCTGGCTGCCGCCGCTCATCCGCGGCGAGAACAAGGCATGCTTCGCCGTCACCGAGCCTAACGCCGGGCTGAATACCGCAAAGATCGCGACCGTTGCTCGGCGTGAGGGCGATCACTACGTTCTGCGCGGACACAAGATCTGGATCTCCACTGCGCAGGTGGCGCACAAGATGCTGGTCCTCGCGCGCACCGCTGCGAGCGAGCCCGGGCGCAAGCCGACGGATGGATTGTCGCTGTTCTACACCGACCTGGATCGCGCCCACGTCGAGGTCCGCGAGATCGACAAGATGGGCCGCAAGGCGGTCGACTCCAACATGCTGTTTATCGACGAGCTGCCGGTGCCTGTGGAGGATCGCGTCGGCGCTGAGGGCCGGGGCTTCGACTACATTTTGCACGGGCTCAACCCCGAGCGCATCCTCATCGCGGCCGAAGCGGTGGGGTTGGGCCGCGCGGCGCTCGAGCGCGCTGTCGCGTACGCCAACGAGCGCGTCGTGTTCGACAGGCCCATCGGCCAGAACCAGGCGATTCAGCACCCGCTCGCGCGCTGCTGGATGGAGCTGGAGGCGGCCAACCTGATGGTGTTCAAAGCGGCCACCCTCTATGATCGCGGCGAGCCCTGTGGGGCCGAGGCCAACGCCGCCAAGTACCTCGCGGCCGAGGCCTGCTTCCGCGCCTGCGAACAGGCGATGCTCGCGCACGGCGGCATGGGCTACGCCAAGGAGTATCACATCGAACGCTATCTGCGCGAGGCGATGATCCCCCGCCTCGCTCCGGTCAGTCCGCAGCTCATTCTGTGCTTCATCGCCGAGAAGGTGCTGGGATTGCCGAAGTCATATTGACCGGCGCGCCTCGCGCCTGCGTTCGAGCTATGCAGCAGACACCAATGCCAGCGGACGCCAGACCGTTCTCGCACGCGACGAACGTGACCGACTACATGCGGATCGTGGCGCGCCGCGTGCTGGCCGGCCCCGCCAAGCGGCGCATTCTCGACATACCGGCGGGCAGCGGTAAGCTCGCGGAGCTGCTGCGTGCCGCAGGACACGATGTGGTGTGCGCCGACATCAACCGCGAGCATCCGCACTACGTCTATGCAGACATGGAGCGCGCGCTGCCGTTTTCCGACGGTGAGTTCGACGTAGCGATCTGCCTGGAGGGTGTGGAGCACCTGATCGATCCGGTGCCGCTCGTCCGGGAGCTCACGCGCGTCACCCGCGTCGGTGGCGAGATCATCGTGTCGATCCCCAATGTCGCCAACTTCTACTCGCGCCTGCAGTTCCTGCTGACGGGCACCTTCTACCAGTTCAACCCGGCCGAGGTGCCCGCGGTCGCCCCTGGGGAGATGCGCGACCGCGGGCACATCACGCCGTTGACCTATTTCCAGCTCCGATACCTGTTCGGCCAGTTCGGTGCGCGCGTGAAGGAGGTGTGCGGGGATCGGTGGAAAAAGAAGGCGCTCACACCGCTGTGGCTGCTGCTCGCGCCCGCCGCATGGCTGTGGTCGCGGGCGCTCTTCCTGCGCGCCGCTGCCCCAGAGCAGGCGCGGCGCAACCGCGAGATGCTCTCCGACAGCTGGCGCTTCGCGGCCTTGTTCAGCCGTTCACTGGTGCTGGTGTTCGAGCGTCAAGGCTCTTGACGCCGCAGATACACGAGCATGTCGTGGCCCTTGCCCATCAGGCGCGCCGGCACGTTGAGCAGCTCGGCCGCGAGTTTCGCCAGCAGATAGACGGGCGCAGGGGCCTCGCCCTTCTCCAGGACCCGTACGCGCGAGGTGTGCTGATCCGCCACCGAAAAGCCCGTGCGCTGAGCCAACAGCGCGATGGAGCGAGGATTGAAGAAGCTCACGTGCCCGGCGTCCACCCGGATCTGGAAATAGTCCCAGCGCTCCCGCAGCAGCTCGGCCGTCCAGCTCGCGCCGTTGCCCGTGCTGAGCAGCAGGATCCCGCCGGAGGAGAGGATGCGCCGGATCTCGACCAGCAGCGGGATCGGCTCGGTGACATGCTCGATGACTTCGAACAGCGTGACGGCGTCGAAGCTGCCGTCCGCGAACCGTTGGTCCTCGAGCCGCCCCGTGTGTACCCGGCGCCCGGCTTGCCGCGCCGCCTCTGCGATGTGGGGCGCCGGCTCTACGCCATCGGCATCGAATCCGAGCATGGTAGCGGCGGCCACGAAATCTCCGCGCGAACAGCCCACGTCGAGCACACGCACCTGCCCGGCCTGCTTATGGAGCAGGCTGCACAGACGTGTGAGCCGCCGCGCGGCCACAGCCATGCGCCGTTCCACGGCCCGAGCGCTCGGAAGATCGAATTCGGGCCGGTCGAAGGCCTGCATCGAGGCGAGGTAGGCCGACTCGCTGATCTGGCTCACGAGCTGGCCGCAGGCCTCACAGCGCAGCAATGGCCCTTCGGGCAACTCGATGGGGGAGACGGTGAAGCGGGCGCCGCAGCCGATGGGGCACGAGGTGATCAGCCGGTCGGAACGCGTCATGACGAGGGATTGGCAAACGCAACCATATCACGCCGTGCGGCGCGGATGTAGGCGGGTGCCGACGGCACCAACTATCGGCCGTGGGTCAGGCAAGCGTGCTAGCATGCCGCGCACCTCCACGTATTTTCCCCCCCGAACGATGAGCGACACGCTAAGCGACCAGGAACTCGAGCATTACCGAGAGCAGGGCTATGTGATCCCACGCTATCGGCTGCCGGCAGTGCTGCTGGATCGGCTGCGGCGGACCGTCGACCAGGTGCTCGCGTCGTACACGGACGTAGCCCAGGAAGACCTCGCCAATCCGCACATGATCCCGCCCAGCGAAGGTCCGCAGGTGAACCCGTTCCTGGAGGCGGCGCGGCATCCGCCCGTTCTGGATATGGTTCAACGGGTTCTCGGTCCGGACCTCATCCTCTGGATCACCCGCCTGCTGTGCAAGCCCGCATTGACAGGCCGAGAGGTGCCGTGGCACCAGGATGGAGAATACTGGCTCATGCGGCCGCTCGCGACCTGCTCGGTCTGGATCGCGATCGACCCGGTGTCGACCGCGAACGGCTGCATGCGGTTCATCCCCGGCTCCCACAACCGGCAGGAGCTATACCGGCATCATGTGACGGACCGCGCGAACCTGGTCCTGGACCTCGAGCTGGATCGAGACCAGTTCGACGAGTCGCGGGCGGTGAACGTCGAGCTGGAGCCGGGCCAGATGTCGCTCCACGATGTTCGCATGATCCACGGCTCGGCCGCCAACACCTCGGGCCAGCGGCGCGCCGCGCTGATCCTGCGCTACATGCCGGCGACCTCGCACTATGATCGCTCGCTAGCGCCAAAGCGCAGCGGGAACCGGCCGTTCGACATCGCGCATCAGCCGCTGTGGCTGGTGCGCGGCGTCGACCGCTGCGGCAAGAACGACCTCGTGCATGGTCACGAGCAGTGGCGGCAGCGCTATACTGCGGGGCTGACGGCGTGAGGCGCGCGACCGCGCGCGGCGCTCAGCGCTCCGAGTCCATCCGGCGCAGGCGCCGTGCGAGGACCTGCATCACCTGAATGGCGAACTCCGGCCGTCGGGCGATGAGATCCTTGAAGCTACGCTCGTCGACCGCGACGACCAGGCAGTTGGTCTTGGTGATGGCGGTGGCGCTGCGCGCGCCCGCATCGATCAAGGCCATCTCGCCGACGATGCCTCCCGAACCGATCTTTTCCACGGGCTTGCCGTCGATCAGCACCTGCACCTCTCCTTCCACCACGACGTACATCAGATCACCCGGGTCGCCCTGAGCGAAGATGACGTGGCCGGCCCCCAGCGAAGTCAGGTGCGCGTCGCCAGGCAACAGGTCGATGATGGACATGGGCGCCTCCGTGGCACGGTCACGCGGTCGGCGTGACGCGGTTGGACGTGGGAGAGTGCTACTTTACGCTGCCGGTTCCGGCGAGAGCGGACAAGACCGCGGCTTTTCGTTCCATCCCACGCTCAGCCGTGCAGGCACGCGGGCGAACGATGGAGCCGGGCTCGCACCTTCTGCCGGGCTACACCGCGGGCTGCAGCACCTGCAGCGTCGTCCGCATGACCAGTTCCTTGACCCGCTCTCGATACGCCTTCATATGCGGCGCGACCAGATGCGCCTGCAGGGTTTCCAGGCTCGACCACTTTTCCACCACCGTCACGGCGTCGGGCCGGAGTGGAATCTGGACCGCGATCCCGGTGGCGAGGTCGACGCCTGCGCCATACTCGATACAGCCCTGCTCGGCGCGCACGTGAGGCACGACCTGACTGAACTCGCGCAGAAAGCGGTCGCGGGTGTTGGGTTGGAGCTCGACGGTTGCGATGACGTGGATCACGCGCTTCTCCTGTGGGGTGAGTGATAGGAACGGTACGGCCTGGAAACGCCGATCCGGTGGGCGGCCAAGCCATCGTGTGGTCTGCGAACGTGGGCAGCAGTGCTGAGGCCGGCGTCGATCGCGTGAGCGGCGAGAATAACCCAGAACCCGTCGTGACTCATACGTCCCACTCGCCAGCCAGCAGGCGCGGAATCAGCGGGTGCAGGATGCGGTACGTGGCGCCCCACACTTGATACGCCCCGACCCGATAGAAAGGGATCTGCCGCGGCTGCGGCCAACCGGGCAACCGCTTGGTCTCCTCGCCGTGCGCTTCGGGCCGCGCGAGGTCGTCGAGCGCGACGTCGATGATCTCGGCAATCTCGCGTTCGTCGCGGTGCCACTGCGCCGGTGGCGTGATCCGCGCGAGGAACGGAAAGATCCGGAAGCCGGTGGTATTGGTGTCCACGGCCGGCAACTGCGCCAGGATCTCGACCGCGTCCCGGCGCAGCCCGGTCTCCTCTGCCGTCTCCCGGACGGCGGTATCCATGAGCGATGGGTCGTCGGGATCGCGCTTGCCGCCGGGAAAGGCAAGCTGTCCCCCATGTCTGCCGCCCTCGCTGCGGCGGACCAGCACCAGGCGCAGCTCGCCGCTGCCGCCGCGGAACACGGGGATCAGGATCGCCGCCTCGACGACGGGTCTGTCCAGTTCCTGCACCATGCGTGCGTTCACGCCGGCGGACGCTCGCGGCCCCGCTCAAGCTACCGCGTAACGCTTCACTGCTTCCTCGTTCCACCTGATCCCCGCACCAGGCCTGTCGGGGATGAGCACGTGCCCGTCTTTGACCTGCGCGGGTTCCGCCAAGATCGGGTTGGCCCAGTCGACGTACTCGAGCCAGTGACATGTCGGCGTCACGGCCAGCAGGTGGGAGCTGTATTCAGGGAACAAGTGGCTGGACATCTCGATGCCATGTACATGGGCCAGCGCGGCCGCGCGCAACCACCCGGTGACGCCGCCGATGCGCTGCACGTCGGGCATGACATAGTCGAGCGATTCAGAGACGATCGCCTCGTACATCTCGTACGTGTTAAGCAGATTCTCGCCGCTCTGGATCGGGGTCTGCAGCTCGGCGCAGATGCGCGCATAGCCGGCGTAATCGTCGTGGCGCACCGGCTCCTCGATCCAGTACAGGCCCTCATCGTCGAGCATCCGGCCGCGCAGGATGGCCTCGTTCACGCTGAGGCGCTGGTTGAAGTCGGACATCAGCGCGATCTGATCGCCGATGCGCTTCCTGACCGCGCGCGCGGCAGCCAGGTCCTGGGCCGGGTCGTCGCGCCCGAGGCGCAGCTTCACGGCCCGGAAACCTCCCTCGGCAAGCAGTTCCTCGGCCTCGTCCGCGAGCTTTTCGACCGGCTGGATCCACAGCCCGCCGCTGTTGTATGCGCGCACGGGCCTCGCCTCGCCGCCGAGCGCCTTGACGAGCGGCAGGCCTTGGGCCTGGGCGAATGCGTCCCACGCGCACATGTCCACGCCGGCCAGCGCAATTCCGGCGAGCCCCGGTGTGCCTAGCAGCAACAGGCGCTTGCGCAGCTTCGCCTCGATCTCGAAGGGCGCGACCGGATCGCCCTTGACCATGTCCGACATCGCCTCGAGACACTGCACGATCGGCTTGAGCGACCAGGCGGCGTAGCCGAACACGTACGAGCGCCCCACGATGCCTTGGTCGGTCTCCAAGTCGACGAGCACGAGCGCGGCGGTCGGGATCGCGCCGCTCGCCGACATCGGCGGGCGCTTGAAGGGCGCCAGAACGGGACGGGCGCGGATGTTCCGGATTTTCGGCACTGCCGCCATCTCTCCTCCATCACAGGGCGAATCTCACAGCGAACTGGGCCAGTCGCATGCAGCCAAACCCCACTGCCTCGAACTGACGCGACACACCGCGTGGCCGTGACGCGCATCCCGGCCCGCGGCGTAGCCATATGATACTTCCATCGCCGCGCCGGTTCCGCACCGGAGAACCCGATCTTGGGCGACATCGCGCATAATCCGCGCTCGGGGCGGCGAAGACCCCGCGCATTGCGACAGGGAGGAGCGATCGATGGACACCACGTTGCGAAGAGTACTGCTGGCCTCGGCGGTGGGCTCGGCGCTGGAGTGGTATGACTTCTTCATCTACGGCACGGCCTCGGCGCTGGTGTTCGGGGAGTTGTTCTTCCCCAAGCTCGACCCTGCCATCGGCACGCTCGCAGCGTTCCTCACATTCGGAGTCGGGTTTGTGGCTCGCCCGTTGGGCGGGCTGGTGTTCGGCCATTATGGGGATCGGCTCGGACGCAAGCCAGTTCTGGTGATCACCCTGCTGCTGGTGGGCGGTGGGACCTTTCTGATCGGCCTGTTGCCGACCTATGCATCCGCCGGCGTATGGGCCCCGATCCTGCTCGTCGCGTTGCGCTTGGTGCAGGGCTTCGGCGCCGGGGCCGAATACGGCGGCGCTGTGCTGCTCGCCGTCGAGCACGCACCACCGGGCAAGCGCGGCTTCTTCGGGAGCTGGCCGCCGATCGGCGTGACGATCGGCAACCTCTCCGCCTCGGCCGTGTTCGCCTTTTTTTCGGCCTTGCCGCGCGATCAGTTCCTGGCCTGGGGCTGGCGCGCTCCCTTCCTGCTCAGCGTCGTGGTCATCGCGGTGGGTCTATATATCCGCATGCGGGTCTCGGAGACCCCGGTGTTCAGCGCGGCGCTTACCGAGAAAAAACCCCTGCGCGCCCCGGTCGTGCACGCGATCATGCATCACCCGAAGGAGTTTCTCGTGGTCCTGGGCGCGCGCCTCGCGGAGAACGGCTTGGGCTATCTGTTCCCGGTGTTCACGCTGAACTACCTCACCAAGCAGCTGGGTATGCCCAAAAGCACGGTGTTGACCGGACTCACGGTGGCGTATCTGGTATCGCTCATCACCATTCCCGCCTTTTCGATCCTGTCGGATCGGATCGGGCGCCGGCCGGTCTACATGGGCGCGGCGATCTTCTCGGCACTGCTGGCGTTTCCGTTCTTCTGGCTGGTGCTGACCCAGAATGCGGTCCTCGTCTGGATCGCGCTGATCCTCGCCCTCGCAGTAGGCGTGGCGGGTATGTTCGGGCCGCAGGCCGCGTACTTCGCCGAGCTGTTCAGCACCCGATCGCGCTACAGCGGGTTCGCGTTTGCACGGGAACTGGGCTCGGTCCTCGCTGGGGGACCCGCCCCGTTTGTCTCGGCTGCACTCGTGCTCATGGCCGGCGGCAAGCCGTGGGGCGTCGCGGTCTACATCATGCTGCTCTCGGTGCTCACCGCAGTGGCCTTGTATTTCGGCCCCGAGACATACCGCTCGGACCTTCACGCCGAGGCCGACGAGAAGTAAGCGCGCGCCCCGTCGCTCACGCCTTAGGCGTGCGTGCGTCGGGCGGGGGGCCGTTGATGTAGTGCTTCAACGCGGCGTAGATGAAGCCATTGGCAGGCGTCGCCACACCCAGCTCCTTGCCCAGCTGCACCACGCCGCCGGACAGCCAGGGAAGCTCGAGACGATTCCCGCGCTCGAGATCCCCGAGCATGGAGGACACCATGTCGCGCGGCAGGCGCTCGGTGTTCTGCGCGATTCGCTCCTCGGTGTCGGCGTCGAGGCGAACGCCCTTGGCGCGGCCCACGGCTACCACCTCGCTCATCAGCTGGCGCAGCACCGCTCGCGTGTCGGGGTCTTCGCGGATCGGCCCGATGGGCAGCCGCGTCAGGGAAGTCATCGCGCTCATCGAAACCAGGGCGACGTACTTCTCCCAGATCGCCTTGACGATGTTGTCCGCAGCGCGCGCCTGGATGTTTGCTCGGGTGCACGCGTTGAGAAAAGCGTGCACGCGCGGGCTAAGCGCCCCATCCAGCTCGCCGATGGTGAGGATCGCCATGGTGCCGTTGTGCCGGATGACCCCGGGCTTTTCGATCAGCGCTGCGATGTTGGCGACGCCGCCCAGCGTGCGCTGCCTGCCGTAGACCTGAGCGATCGCATCGGTGGCGACCACCCCGTTCTGAAAGGACACCACGGCCGTCGCCGGTCCTACCAGCGGCTTCGCGTCGCGCAGCGCTTCCTCGGTAGACCAGAGCTTGACTGTAACGATCACCAGGTCCACCGTCCCCACGCTCGCCGGATCGCTCGTCGCGTGGACCGGCCTCACCAGCACGTCACCGTTCGGACTGTAGACCTGCAGCCCCTGCTCCTGCATGGCCTGCAGATGTGCGCCGCGAGCGATGAAATGCACCTGTTCGCCGCTTGCGGCGAGCTTCGCGCCGAAATAGCCGCCCACGCCTCCGGTTCCCATCACCGCGATCTTCATGTTCTCCCGCGCTCTGGTTGTGGTCCAAGTTCAGACGGTACGTGCAGCTACGCAATGGTACCGAGTTCTGTCGCGCCCCGCAGTCGTGCGGCGATCGCTTGAAAAGCCGCAGCGCTTGGCCTAGCCTTGGCGTTCTGCACAATCACCCGGCAGACGCAGGCATGAACCTCCCAGAGGCCGTGACCGCCGTCTCGATGCCGCGCAGCGCCGCCCGCATGGCCGACATCGAGCCGTTTCATGTGATGCAGCTCATCGCGCGCGCGAAGGAGTTGGAGGCGCGCGGCCGCGACATCGTGAACATGGTGGTGGGCGAGCCGGATTTTCCCATCGCACCGCGCGTCAAGCAGGCCGCGATGCGCGTGCTGGAGACGGGGCAGCTGCACTACACGCCGGCCCTGGGGATCACCGCGCTGCGCGAGGCGATCTCCGGCTGGTACCGGACCCGCTATGGCGTGGAAGTGCCCGCCTCGCGGATCGGCGTGACCACCGGCTCGTCCGGGGCGTTGCTGCTCGTGATGGGCGTGCTGCTCGATCCAGGCGATCAAGTGCTGCTGGCGGATCCCGGCTACCCGTGCAACCGTCATTTCGTGCGCGCCATGGACGGCGAGCCGTTGGGCGTGCCGGTCGGGCCGGCAACCGGCTACCAGCTCAGCGCGGAGCTGGTCGAGCGGCACTGGACGCCGCGGACGAAGGCCGTGTTGGTGTGCTCGCCATCGAACCCCACGGGCACGATGATCGCGCCGCAGGCCCTGCGAGAGATCCACGAGCTCGCGCGCGCCCGCGGAGCGATCCTGATCTCGGACGAGATCTATCACGGCCTCACCTATGGCCGGGAGGCGGAGACCGCGCTCGCGTTTGGTGACGATCTGTTCGTCATCAACAGCTTCTCGAAGTACTTCGGCATGACGGGCTTTCGGCTCGGCTGGGTGGTCGCGCCGGAGACCTTCGTGCTCGACGTGGACAAGCTCGTGGGCAACCTCTTCATCTCGGCGCCGGACATCGCTCAGCAAGCGGCCCTGGCCGCCTTCCATCCCGAGACGGTAGCGTTGCTCGATGAGCGGCGAGAGCTATACCGCGCGCAGCGCGACTTCCTGCTCCCCGCGCTGAAGGACCTGGGCTTCGACATTCCGGTCGTGCCGGAGGGCGCGTTCTACATCTACGCCGACTGCCGCCGCTTCACCGACGACACCTATGCGTTCTGCTGGGATGTCCTGGAGCAAGCGGGTGTGGCGATCGCTCCGGGCCTGGACTTCGGCGACAACGACCCGCGCCACCATGTCCGCTTCTCCTATCCCAAGCCGCTTTCCGTGCTGCAGGAGGGGGTGCGAAGGCTGCGGCGGTATCTGGAAGGTGAAGAGGTGAAAAGGTGAAGAGGTGAATGAAGTGAAGGAGGTGAAGGAGGTGAAGGAAGTGAAGTGCTACTCTCCCTCTCCCCCGCTACCGGGGGAGAGGGCCGGGGTGAGGGGGCTCACCTCATTCACTTCGTTCACCTCTTTCACCTCGTTGACTTGCTCGCCTCAAATTCGCTCGGGGTCTCGATGACGTCAGCTCCCCACTTCATGTCCGGCATGGAACAGCGCGTGGTCCGCGCCAATGGGATTCGCGTGAACTGCTGGCTCGGCGGAAACGGCGCGCCGGTGGTGCTGCTGCATGGCTACCCGCAAACGGGTCAGATGTGGCGCAAGGTGGCGCCGAGGCTGATCGGCGAGTTCAGCGTCGTATGTCCCGACCTGCGCGGCTACGGCGATTCGGACAAGCCGCGCGAGGGCTACGACAAGCGCACCATGGCAGGCGACGTCCACGCGCTCATGGCGGGGTTCGGACACAAGACCTACGCCGTGGTGGGGCACGACCGCGGAGCGCGCGTCGCGCACCGGCTCGCGCTGGATTTCCCCGAGGCGGCGACCAGGTTGTGTGTGCTCGACATCGTACCGACGCACACGGTGTTCGCGCGCACGGACCGGCATCTGGCGGCCGCTTATTGGCACTGGTTCTATTTCCAGGCCCCGGATCTGCCGGAGCTGATGCTCGAGGCCAGCGCAGAGTCATTCTTGCGTTACATGCTTCGTGCTCTGACGTTCCGTGCCGGCGCCATCGAGGAGCCGATGGTTCAGGAGTACTTGCGCGCATTCCGGCTGCCCGGAACCATCCGCGCCGGGCTCGAAGACTATCGGGCGGCCGCGACTCGCGACTTCGAGGACGACGAGCGCGACCTCAGCAGGCGGGTGCGCTGCCCGGTGCTTGCGATCTGGGGCGAGTTCGGGAAGATGCATGCGCTGTTCGACGTGCTCGCCACTTGGCGGGAAAAGGCCGAACATGTCGCCGGACGGACGCTCGCCTGCGGCCACTTCATCCCGGAGGAGGCACCCGATGAGCTGGTGGCTGAGCTGCAGCCGTTTCTGCGTGGATGAGCCGCAGCGCGCGGGCGACGCGAGCCGCGGCCCAGACGCGTTTCCGCATCGGAGGATCACTTGAACCCGAGACCGCTCGTGTTGGCCGCAGTGCTGTGTGCCGCAGTTGCGGCCCGCGCGCAGCAACAGGAGCCAACGTTCACCGAGATCACGCCCGGCAGCGATCTCACCGACCCGGAGAAGCTGATCCCGCTGCTTGGCCAGGGCGACGTGCGCGCGATGAACAATATCGGCCTGCTGTGGGCGCGGGGGGTAGGCGTGCCCGCACCCGACTACGCCGAAGCGCTTCGGTGGTGGAAGGAAGCCGCACGCCGCGGCTACCCTGTGTCCATGAACAACATCGGGCTGCTCTATGCCCACGGCGACGGCGTCCCGCAAGACTACAAGGAAGCACTGAAATGGTGGCAGATGGCGGCCGAGCGTAACAGCGCTTGGGCGATGAACAGCATTGGCGATCTGTATGAGAACGGTCTTGGCGTCGCGCAAAGCTATAGCGAGGCCTTCGACTGGTATCGACGCGCCGCCGATGCGGGCGATGGCCTGGCCATGTATAACCTCGGCAACCTCTACGAGCAGGGGCGGGGCGCGGAGCAGAGTTTCAAGGCCGCGTATGACTGGTACAACCGCTCGGCGGACAAGGGGATCGCCTGCGCCATGCACAATCTCGGTCGCATGTTTGCAGAAGGGCGCGGCTTCCCGGCGGACAAGGCCGAGGGTCATGCGTGGCTGACCCTGGCAAGCCGCTACTACACGGCCGAGGATCGGGAGGAGGCGCACGCGAACGCCAAGGAGGTGGAGACGCTGCGCTCCGCCCTCAGCGAGTTGGAGTTGGCGCGCTCCGCAGAGATGACGAAGAACCTCGGCGAGCGCATCGAACAGCGGCGCCAAGCCCAGCCGCTCAAGGTGGGGCCGGGAGAGTCGGAAACGTGACGAACCGCGAGCGACAGCCGCGCCCACCCTCGGCGGCGGAGCGCACGTCGCCGGCGCTCCAGTTCGCCCATGGCCGCTCTCGAAAGTGCTGCCGCATGACTCAAACTATCGATGTAGACCGTTGGATCGGTAGCACCGCCTTGTCGCATTCGGGTACCGTTATGCGCAAGAGTGGTGCATCCGAGCGGGTCAGCGATTGTGTAGGAAAGTCATCGCCGAAGGCGCTGGGACCTGAAGGAAACCACTGATGAATCATGGAGCCATGCAAGTTTAGCGGGCTCAAAAAAGGCGATCGGCACGGTTTATGCGGTTTAATCATCAAACCCGCGAAGAGCGGGCAGGGAAGTGGGGCGGAGGAGGCAGACGAAGAGGTGCTTTATGCTGAAACTCCGACTCATGATTTTCGCCAGCGCGGCGGCAGCCATGTTGCTCCCGATCGCGCATGCAGGCGAAACCGCCGCGGTCAGTTCCTACGGCGCTTACAACGCGCCGAGCCAAGCCGAGGTTCTCCTGTCGCGCGCGTTCGACACCAGCCCCGCGACTTCGATGGACCAAGTGGTGAGACAGCTCAGCTTGGCCATCAACCAGCTGTCTCGGCACAAGACTCCCAAGATCGCACCCCTCGTGCAGCGGCTGTCGCACGCGGAAATGGAGAAGCACGTGTGCGAGACCAACTGCGCCATCAAGGCGTGGTACAAGCCGGGCGAAGGGATCGTGCTGGACGAGAGCGTCGACCCGCAGACAAACCCATTCGACCGCTCGATTCTGCTTCACGAGATGGTGCACTACTTTCAGGACATGGAAGGCTACTACGCCCATGCCGACGCCTGCGACCGCTGGTTGCGCCGGGAGTTGGACGCCTACGATATCCAGAATCGCTATCTGGGCATGATCGGCCTGCCGAGCCGCGTGGCATACGTAGGGAACAACTGCCACACGATGGAGAGCATCGGCAAGGACGGCATCATCCGCCGTCAAGTGTTCAGCGGCGCCACGCGCGCGTCGAACTCCGACGAATAGTCGCGCAGGACTACCCGCAGACGCCCCGCAAGGGGCGTTTGCTTTTTTGGGGTGGCGTAGCGGCCCCCGCGCGCTGGAATGCACCTTGGACGCGGCCCGTCATCGAAGCGAGCTCCCCATCTGTGCAAGCTCCGGGAAAGGTCGTAGGGCGAGGCGTGCGTGCCTCCAGCTTTTGCCTGCGCATCCGTTTGCGGGTAACCTGCCTCCAGCAACCCTCGCCGAGGACTTCCTGTGCACGCTACGTTGCCGCTGCTGGAGCACACCCGTTTTCCGAGCATCCGCCGGCGCCGCCTGGAGGTACTGCAGGTGAATGTCGGGTACCGCTGTAACCAGACCTGCCTGCATTGCCACGTCAACGCGGGTCCCGCGCGCAAGGAGGCGATGTCGGAAGAGGTGATGGAGGCAGTGCTCGCGTTCCTGAGGGGTTCGGGCGTGCCGACGCTCGACATCACCGGTGGGGCGCCAGAGCTCAATCCGCATTTTCGCCGCCTGGTGCGCGAAGCGCGCCGGCTGGACCGCAACGTGATCGACCGCTGCAACCTCACGATCCTGGAGCAGCCCGGACAGGAAGACCTCGCAGCGTTTCTCGCCGAACAGCGCGTCGAAGTCGTCGCTTCGCTTCCCTGCTATCTCGAGGAGAACGTGGACCGCCAGCGCGGCGACGGCGTGTTCCAGTCCAGCGTCCGCGCGTTGCGCCGGCTGAACGCCTTGGGCTACGCGCAGCCCGGGAGCGGGCTCGCGCTGCATCTCGTCTACAACCCCCAAGGGGCCTCGCTGCCGCCGCCGCAAGCGAAGCTGGAGCAGGACTACCGCAGACACCTGAGCGACGGTTATGGAGTGCAGTTCAACCGCCTGTACACGCTGGCGAACATGCCGATCCAGCGCTTCGGCAGCACGCTGGTTTCCAAAGGGCAGTTCGGCGCCTATATGCGTCTGCTCGAGGACAATTACCGCGAAGAGAACCTCGATGCGGTGATGTGCCGCTCGCTGCTGTCGGTCGACTGGCAAGGTTTCGTGTACGACTGCGACTTCAACCAGATGCTCGCGTTGCCGGCGCAGCTATCGGGGCGGCCGCGCACGCGCCTGCAAGATCTGATCGGCTGCGCTCTGGAAGGCAACCCCATCGTCGTGGCGGACCACTGCTTCGGCTGCACTGCGGGGCAGGGATCGAGTTGCGGCGGGGCGCTGGCCCCCTGACCCGCGCGGGCGCGGCGCCGGCCTGTGGGCGCAGGCCTAGCGGCCACCGATCGCGCCACGAACGCTGCAAGAGAGCCACCCATGACCAGAGGCCGGCTGTTGTTGCTGTTCGTCGCCGTCGCGCTCGTGGCGGCATTCTTCCTGCTCGACCTGAGCCGCTTCTTCAACCTCGATTTCCTCAAGTCGCAGCAGGCTGCTCTCGACGGCTGGTACCGAGCGCATCCGTGGACGACCGCGGCTGCGTACTTCGCGGTGTACGTCGCTGTGACCGGTCTTTCTTTGCCGGGCGCGGCGATCCTGACACTGGCGGGGGGTGCGATCTTCGGCGTGCTCTTGGGTACCGTCATCGTCTCGTTCGCCTCCAGCATCGGCGCGACGCTCGCATTTCTCGCCAGCCGCTATCTGTTTCGCGACGCGGTCCAGCGCCGGTTCGGCGACCGGCTGAGCACCGTCAACGCGGGAGTGCAGAAAGAGGGGGCGTTGTATCTGTTCACGTTGCGGCTGGTGCCGGCGTTTCCCTTCTTCCTCATCAATCTGCTCATGGGCCTGACCCCGATGAGCACGCGCACCTTCTATTGGGTCAGCCAAGTCGGCATGCTGCTCGGCACGCTCGTATATGTGAACGCCGGGACCGAGCTCGCGCGCATCGCCTCGGTCAAGGACATCCTCTCGCCGGGCTTGTTGATCTCCTTCGCCTTGCTCGGCATCTTCCCGCTGATTGCCAAGCGCATGGTCGATTTCTCCCGTGCGCGCCGCGTCTACTCGAGATGGCCGAAGCCGCACCGCTTCGATCGGAACCTGATCGTGATCGGCGCGGGATCGGCTGGGCTCGTGGCGGCCTATATCGCAGCCGCAGTCAGAGCCAAGGTGAGCCTCGTCGAGAAGCACCGGATGGGCGGCGACTGTCTGTATACCGGTTGCGTGCCGTCCAAGGCGCTGATCCGTTCGGCCAAGCTGCTGGCAGACATCCGCGCTTCGAAGTCGCTGGGCGTGCGAGCGGCGAGCGCCCAGTTCGAGTTCTCCGACGTGATGGAGCGCGTGCAGCGCGTGATCCGCGCCATCGAGCCCCACGATTCCGCCGAGCGCTACACCGGTCTCGGCGTCGAATGCATCCGCGGGGAAGCCAGGGTCCTCTCGCCATGGAGCGTCCAGGTCAGCACACCGCAGGGCGTGCGCACGCTCGCCACGCGTGCGATCGTCATCGCGACCGGAGCGCGCCCGCTCGTGCCACCGATCCCAGGAATCGAGGACGTCGGCTACATCACCTCCGACACCGTCTGGAACCTGCGCGAACTGCCGGCGCGGCTGCTCGTCCTGGGCGGCGGGCCGATCGGTTGCGAGCTCGCACAGTGTTTTGCCCGCTTCGGTTCCCAGGTGACGCAAGTGGAAATGTTCCCGCGCCTGCTCATGCGCGAAGATCCCGACGTCTCCGAGGTCGTAGCGAAGCGGTTCCAGGACGAGGGCATACGGGTGCTGACCGGCCACAAGGCCGAGGCGTTCCGGATCGAGCAAGGCGAGCGGCTGCTCATCGCCAAACAGGACGGCCGCGAAGTGCGCATCGGGTTCGATGTGCTGCTGTGCGCCGTGGGGCGGGTGGCGAACACGGCGGGCTACGGCCTCGAGGAACTGGGCATCGGCATTACGCAGCAGCGCACGCTGCAGACCGACGCCTACCTGCGCACCGCTTACCCGAACGTCTACGCGTGCGGCGACGTCGCGGGGCCGTTCCAGTTCACGCACGTCGGCTCGCATCAAGCCTGGTACGCGTCCGTCAACGCCTTGTTCGGGCGGCTCCGTAGGTTCCGCGTAGACTACTCGGTGATCCCCTGGTGCACGTTCACCGACCCCGAGGTTGCGCGGGTCGGGCTCAACGAAACGCAGGCCAAGGAGCAGGGCGTCGCCTGCGAGGTCACGCTGTACGGCATCGACGAGCTAGACCGCGCCATCGCGGACGAGCAGGCACACGGGTTCGTCAAGGTCCTCACCGTGCCGGGCAAGGACCGCATCCTGGGCGCAACCATCGTCGGTGCGCATGCCGGCGAGCTCATCGTGGAGTTCATCACTGCCATGAAGAACAACATCGGGCTGAACCGCATATTGGGCACGATCCACATCTATCCCACGCTGGCCGAGGCCAACAAGTACGCCGCCGGAGCCTGGAAGCGCGCTCACGCTCCGGGCAACGTGCTGCGCTGGCTGGAGCGCTACCATGCGTGGATGCGCGGCTGATGCGGCCGGGACGTAGCGCCGTCCCTAGATGAGCAGGATCTCGATCATCATCCCGACGCTGAACGAAGCAGCGAGCATCGAACAGGCGCTCGCGGCGCTGCAGCCGATGCGCAGCCGTGGCCACGAGCTGATCGTCGTGGACGGTGGAAGCGAAGATGCAACGCCGAGGCTGGCGCTGCCCCTCGCGGACCATGTGCTGCGCGCACCGCGCGGGCGGGCTTCGCAGATGAACACAGGCGTGCAGCGTGCGGCCGGAGACGTGCTGCTGTTCCTGCACGCGGACACGCGCCTGCCGCTTCAGGCGGACCGTCTCATCGTATCCGGACTCCATGACAGCGGGCGCGAGTGGGGCCGCTTCGATATTCGGATCGACGGGCGCCATCCGTTGCTACGGTTAGTCGCAACGATGATGAACCTGCGTTCTCGGCTGACCGGGATCTGCACCGGCGACCAGGCAATCTTCGCGCGGAGCGAGGCGTTCCTCGCCTCTGGAGGTTATCCGGCCGTGGCACTGATGGAAGATGTGGCGCTGTCGCGCATCCTGAAGACCCGCTCGCGCCCGCTACGCATTGCTGCCCCCGTGTACACCTCGGCGCGGCGCTGGGAGAGCCGGGGTGTGCTGCGCACGATCATGCTGATGTGGTGGCTGCGGCTGCGATACTTCCTGGGCACACCGCCGGCGCGGCTGGCGCGCATGTATGAGCGGGACTGCCGCTGAGCGCTGCGTTCTCGGCATCTTCGCCAAGGCGCCGCAGCCGGGACTGGTGAAGACGCGGCTCATCCCAAGCCTGGGTGCGCAGACGGCTGCCGCGCTGCACGCGCGGCTCGTCGAGCGCACTCTTGCGACCGCGCAGGCGGCGCGTGCAGGAGACGTCGAGCTGTGGTGTTCCCCGGACGAGCAGCATCCGTTCTTCCGGTCGCTGTTCGAGCGCAGTGGTTGCCCGACGCGGCGGCAATGCGAAGGAGATCTCGGCGAGCGCATGGCCGATGCGTCCGGGAGGATGCTCGAGGGCGCTTCGTTCGCGATCATCGTCGGTGCCGACTGTCCGGCGCTGACAGCCGATGATCTCAGGCTCGCGCGCGACGCTCTCGCCGATGGATGCGACGCGGTCCTGGGTCCGGCCGAGGACGGTGGGTATTACCTGATTGGGTTGCGCCGTCCTCGCCCCGCGATCTTCGCAGGGATCGATTGGGGCAGTGAGCGCGTGCTCGCACAAACCAGAGAGGCGCTGCGCTCGCTCGGATTGCGCTGGCGCGAGCTCGCCCTGCACTGGGACGTTGATCGCCCCGCGGATCTGCACCGGCTGCGGCGCGACCCGACGCTGCACGCGTTGCTTACAGCCGCCTTGTCCGCTGCGCGCCGCGCATGAAGCGCACGCGCTTCGTGACCGGTGCAAGCGCTCACGTCGAGGTGTGACACGCTTCTCACACGTGGCCGGTGCGGCGAGTCGGCACAGCTTGTCGTGCCACAGTCGCAGGGGTTATGCTTTTCCTCGCACCGTTCTTGCACACAGCTAGATAGCAGTTGCAGATCGCAGTCGTGCATTTGACAATTGAGAGGCGAATATGAGCATGCATCCCGTAGCCCGCGCAACCGCTCTTGTGGCGACCGTCTTCCTCGTGGCCTGCTCGAGCTTGGGCGGAGGCGGCGAGAGTGCGCCCGAAGCCAAGCCTGCCGCGAAGAAGAAGAGCACTGCAAGCGTGAAGAGCGTCATCAAGGACAACATGATCGTCCCCGGCAAGCGGATCGGTCCGGTGTCCGTCGGCATGTCGGTGTCGCAGCTGTACGATGTGATGGGCGAGCCGACGCAGACTCAGAAAGGGCACGAGCAAGACCATTACGTGTTCGAAGATCTGGAAGTGGTCGTGGACGACGCCGATGAATCGGTGAGCACGGTCACGACGCAGTCGCCGGACTTCGCCACCGCAGATGGCCTCAAAGTCGGCCTGTCGGTCCTCGCGGTGAAGGCGAAGCTTGCGAAGCTCTCCGGTCCGCTGCTGATCCGAGAAGAAGGGGATACCTCGACCTATTATGCGGGAGGCATGGTGGTCGTCGTATCCGGCGGTCAGGTGAAATCGATCATGGTCCGAGCGACGTCCGCCAGCTCGGGCAGCTGAGGCTGGGGTGCGCTGCATTGCAGCGTAGCCAAGCACTGCATCGGTCTTGGCTTGCGCCGAGCTGACAAGCGCGGCGCATTTCCGACAGGAGGAGTACGAGATGGCCACCGAGCCTCGGCCGTTCCGGTTGTCGGTTCCCGATTCGGTGCTCGACGACCTGCGCCAGCGCCTGGTGCGCGCGCGCTGGCCCGACGAGCCGCCGCTTGCGCCCTGGAGCACGGGCGCGAGCCTCACCTACGTGAGGCAGCTGGTCGACTACTGGCGCGACCGGTTCGACTGGCGCGCGCAGGAGCGCGCACTCAACGCGTTTCATCAGTTCAGCGTGCCGCTCGCCGGCATCGATGTGCATTTCATCCACGAGCAGGGCAAGGGACCCAACCCGATCCCGCTCTTGCTCTCGCACGGCTGGCCGGGCTCGGTGTTCGAGTTCCACAAGCTCATTCCGATATTGACCGATCCGGCACGCTTCGGCGGCGATCCGGCCGACGCTTTCACGGTCGTCGCACCCTCTTTGCCAGGGTTCACTTTGTCCTTCCGGCCGGGGCAAGAGCGCTTCAGCGTCGAGCGCATCGCCGAGGTGTTCGCCCTGCTGATGTCCGAGGTGCTGGGCTACCAGCGCTTCGCCGCCCAAGGCGGCGACTGGGGCGCATTCGTCACGTCGTGCCTCGGGCTGCAGGTTCCACAGCGACTCTACGGGATCCACCTGAATCTGCTCGCCGTCCGGCGGGATCCGAAGATGTTGGATCGCCCGACCGCCGAAGAAAAAGTGTTCCTCGGCGAGCTCGACCACTGGATCAAGGAAGAGATGGGTTACCAGTGGATCCAGGGCACCAAGCCACAGACGCTGGCCTTCGCGCTGAGCGATTCGCCGGTGGGCCTGGCCGCGTGGATCGTCGAGAAGTTCCGCACCTGGAGCGATTGCCGCGGCGATCCGGAGAGCGCGTTCACCAAGGACGAGTTGCTCACCAACATCACGCTGTACTGGGTGACCGGAGCGATCGGCTCGTCGTTCTGGCCGTACTACGCTCGCATGCACGGCCCCTGGCCGATCCCGGAGGGCGCACGCGTCAGCGTGCCCACCGGCTACGCGGAGTTTCCCGCCGAGATCCTGCATCCGCCGCGCTCGGTGGCCGAGAAGGTCTACAACATCCAGCGCTGGACCAAGATGCCCCGGGGCGGGCACTTCGCCGCGCTCGAGCAGCCCGAAGCGCTAGCGCGCGAGATCCGGGAGTTTTTCCGGCCGCTGCGCACGGCTTGAGCGATCCGGCGCGCAGGTTCGTCGGCGGGTGCGTCGGCCGCCATAGCGTTGCAGTGCACGCGAGACGGGTCGGTACGCGAGCGCCAACGCGGCACCGCTCTCCTCCGGTGAGGGATGTCGCGCAGGATCGAGCTTCTAGCGAAGCTCGTCGCGTGCCCCGGGCTCGACCGGGAAGATGAAGGAGCCCGCGACTTTGCGCACGCGTCGGGACGCGGCCCGGTTGGTGCTCTTGTGCAGAACCAGACAGCTCGCCTGTGCCGACAGCTCCTCCACCACGCTGCGGAGCATCGAGCGAGTCACCCAGGCGAGCGCGCTGAACTCCAACACCAGCACGTAGGCCGGTACGGACTGCAGGTGTTGCACGCGCTTGCGCACCAGCCATGCGCGTTTGAGGCGTGTCTGCCGAGCCAGCACGGTGCGCCACTCGTGGAGCTGGCTCTCGCTCAGCTCGTGCGGTTCGAGGGTGTCCCGGCGTCCCAGGACCTTGCGTTCCGCTTCCGCGAGCTCGCGCTCGTATGCCACCTGCGACAGGATGTCGCGATATCGGCTGCAGCGGACGAGCTGGTTGCGCGAGTAGAAATACGTATACAGCAACTGGGAACCGGCCTCGCGCGCGGCCTCGTCGAGCTGCATCGCGCGTTCGACATCCGCCACGCCGCGTTCCTCGTTGCCCTCCAGCAAGATCCGGCCGCGCGCATAGTAAGCCGGCGCGTGGCTCGGGGAGCGCTCCAGCAGTGCGTCCAGCACCGGCAGCGCCGCGCGACCGCCTCTGAGCGTTTCGATCGCGCAGGCATATTCCCAATGCTCGTCCTCGCTCAGTCCGCGCTGCTGTCGTGCGGTCTCGAATTGGGAGAGCTTCTCTGCCGTCTGTGTGAGGAACTCATGGCGCTCTTTCCACGGGCCGGCGATCAGCTCGCGCCATACCTCGTTGAACTCGTGCATGAGTTGCAGGCGCTTGTCGCGGAGCAGCGCGTGCGCTGCGGAGAGCTGGAAGCATAGCGGTAGGTTGGGCCGCACCCCGAGCGAGCGCAGCCGGTCTTTGAGCGACGGATGCGTGTCGTTGAGCCCTGTGTCGCGCGCTAGGGCCGCGGCCAGCGCCGCGGCGGAGTGCTCGGCAGGCACGCCGCGCAATGCGGCCACGTAATCGGAGAACGGTTGCGACGGCGGTTGCGCTTGGGCTTCGGCCCGGGCGTAGAACTCGGCCCAGAAGCGTGACTCGATGTACTCGCTCTTGGAATACACGGCCGCCAGCGCATCGCCCGCGTCCTCGGGGCTGGTCACGTTGGCGCTCTCGCGGTCGGCTTCGTACTCGTTGGCGCGCGCGAGCACGAAACTGTACGCGTTGAAGTAGGGCGCGTACCAGTCGAAGAAGCGCGTGAGCAGACCGGTCAGCAGGTTGCGCCTGGGCTCGACGGCCTCCAGGATCTGCGACCACAGCTCGCGGATGCGGTAGATCCAGTTGGCGAAGCGCGCATGATTCTGGGCCAGGTGGCCGAACTCATGCGCCAGGACCGCGCGGAACTGGTAGGGGGGAAGGCTGGCGAGGAGCGGCAGCCCGATGACGAGATGGCGCTTGGACCAGCCCAGCATCCCCAGGCGTGGAATCTGGACCACCGCGGCGTTGAAGTCCGATGTCAGCAGCACCTCGTGTACGGGCTTGGCGCGCACCTGACGCCGCACCTGCTCGATCTCGGCGAACAGCGCCGGCACTTCGGTCCCGGTGACGCGCCTGCCCTGTGGAGGCGGGAGGTGGAACCAGAGCGCGCGCGAGAGGAGGTAGGCGGCCCCCATCGGCAGCAGCGCCAGCTTGACGAGCAGGACGCTCTTCGAGACCAGCATGAGCCCGATCACGAACAGGGCGCAGCCCGTAGCCAGCACCGCCAGCAACACGACGTACCCGATCCCCAATGCGGCCAGCAAGGCGAGTTGCACTCTGTACAACAGGGGATGAGTGCAGGCAGCGCCCTCGGCCTGCGCGATAAGGTCACGGTATTGCTCTAAACTGCGCATGACTCGGTGATCCGCAGTCGGGGCGGAGTGTGGGCGGCAGCGATCTCGGCCCGGTCTATTGCAGGTTTCGTGCCCATGATCGCGGCCTGCGCCGCGTCGCGGCGAAGGTTGCGTGGATGCAGTTGGCGGAACTCAAGCGCAGGCTGGTCGACCTCTATCCCTCGTTGTCCGACCTGCCCCCTGCGCGGCTCGATGATTTGCTGGCGCATGCGCAGGTGCGCAGCGTACCGGCCGGGACCGTGTTGTTCGACGAGAACAGCCCGTGCCAGGCTTTCCCCATGATCGTGGAAGGCGCGGTGAAAGTACTAAAGGTCGCGTCCAGCGGCCGTGAGCTGCAGCTGTATCGCGTGCTCCCGGGGGAAAGCTGCATACTGACCACGAGTTGTATGCTCGGCCGGGCGCTCTATCCGGCCAAGGGCATCGCCGAGTCGCATACGACTTTCGTCGCACTGCCTCCGTCGCTGTTCAACGAAGTGGTGGGCAGTCACGAGCCGTTCCGCAACTACGTGTTCGGTCTGTTCGCGGAGCGGATCGCGGAGCTGATGCAGTTGGTCGAGGCGGTTGCCTTTCACAAGCTCGACCAGCGCCTCGCCGCCCTGCTGCTGGGCAAGGGGCGGATCGTGCGCACCACCCACCAGCAGCTCGCCGACGAGCTGGGCAGCGTGCGCGAGATCGTCAGCCGCTTGCTCAAGGCGTTTGCGGAGCAAGGCCTGGTCTCGCTCGCGCGCGAGCAGATCGAGATCGTGGATGCCGCGGGCCTGCGCCGCATCGCGGCGCAGGCGTGAACCCGCGCCGCCGGACCGGCCTCCATTTTCTGCAGACGAGTTGCGCAGCGATCCGCTGACGGCCCACGTGGTGGCGCGCGGTTGTCTCCTCCGGACGCCACCGCGCAGCGGTGTGTGACCAGTAGCACTCCGACTAGATCAAGCGAGCCAGCGCCGCGTGGAATAGGTTCATTCCGATTTGGAATCCGTCCTGTGGAGTGGCTACTCCATAACAAGAACATCCAAAAATTGGGCAATCGCGTTCAAGAGGCCGCACTCGCACGGGCCTAGACTGCGCCTCATCGAATCGGCCTTCGCCGCAACGACGCGGGCAAGCCGATCGAGGCAGCGGGAAGGACGGATCAAGGGCAAGGCCCGCCCGGCTGCCGGGTCAATCGAAACTATGTATAGGGGAATAGCATGAACGCGAAGCTTCTCATCTCTGCGGTTGCAGTGGCGGCCGCTTTCTCGGTGAAGGTCGAGGCGGCCAACGTGGTGACCTCCGGTGACGTCGACGCGATGAGCCACTGGTATGGTCAGGCGGGCGGCCTGGTGGGCTCCGACCGTGTGAGCGGTCTGCACACGGGAACGACCAAGGTCGGCGTCGCCTACGACTCAGATGTCGCGGGTCGCACCAATCTTCCGCGCGCGCAGGCAAGCAGCGCTGATGTGGGCGTGAGCTACGACGCGGATGTCGCGGCCCGCACCAACATGCCTCGCGGGGAAAGTGCGCCCGCCGCGAAGGTTACCGGTACACAGAGCAACTGATACGGCTGCACGCGGTCCGTCCGAGCTGGGTTGAGGGCGGACCGGAGCGAGACGCCCGCCGTGCTCCACGGCGGGCGTTTTCGTGTTGTGCGTCTGACGCTCAGTTCGGCGCGGGGTGGACCGAAGTCCTTGCTGCCTGGCTGCTCGCTTGCGCAGGCATCCTTTGAATCAATGGTCAGGCGGCGCGTTGCAGCTCGGTCTCGACGGGGTAGCGGGGCTCAAGCCGAGAGCTGCTCCACTCGATGAGCTCCATGCGACCGTCGTGGTGCTCGACGATCGCCGTGCAGCTATCGACCCAGTCGCCACAGTTGATGTAAGTCACGCCGTCGACCTGTCTTATCGCGGCGGCATGGATGTGTCCGCAGATGACGCCGTCCAGGCCTCGCTCGCGCACGTGGCGCAGCAGCGAATCCTCGAAGTTCGAGATGAAGCTCACCGCGCTCTTGACCTTCCGCTTGGCATATCCCGCCAGCGACCAATAGCCCGCCACCCCCAAGGTGCGTCGAACGTAGGACAACCAGGCGTTCAGCCGCACGAGCAAGGCGTAGCCGATGTCGCCTAGGATCGCGATCCAGCGGTGATGCAGGGTCACCTGGTCGAACTCGTCCCCGTGGATGAGCAGGTAGCGCATGCCGTCGGCGGCAACGTGCACGTGCTCGCGGACGACGTGGATTTCCCCGAACGAGACACCGGCGTAGTCGCGCAGGGCCTCGTCGTGGTTCCCGGGTACCAGGTAGACGTTCACATCGTGTCGGGCGCGCTTGAGGATCTTCTGGACGACCGTGTTTTGGTGCGCCGACCAGCAGATCCCGCGGCTCATGGCCCAGAAGTCCACGATGTCTCCCACCAGGAACAAGTGCTCGGAGTCGTATTCCCGCAGGAACGACAACAGTCGCTCGGCCTGACACGCGCGCGTGCCGAGGTGAATGTCGGATAGGAAGATGGAGCGCACGCGGGGCCGCTCGTGCGGATCGTGCTTCAAGGCGTCCACTGAGGGCCCCGGCAAAACTGTGGCGCGCGCAACCGGCCGGGCTGCTCGCTCCGGACTCTCAAGACCTTCTGTCGCACCCGTCGCTGTGGTCGGCGGCGAAATCACCGCATGGCTACAGGCATGCAGTATGAGCCAGGAGTGTGACACTGCTGTTAAGCGCTAGCCCGACCGCCGGCTCATGGCCGCCTATGACGGCCGGAGGACTGCGCGGCGCTGACGCGCGTGTCGCGGGCTTGTCATGAAGACCGCATAGCCTTGGACCGTCTTTGGTTCTGCCGGGGCCGGCGATGCGCATCCTCATGATCTCCGACGTGTACTTCCCGCGGGTAAACGGCGTATCGACCTCGATTCAGACCTTCCGCAGAGCGCTCGACGCACTGGGACACCGAGTCGATCTGGTCGCGCCCCAATACAAAGGCGCGGGCCTCGAAGACGGCGGCATTTTCAGGATACCGTCCCGCTACCTCCCGCTCGATCCCGAGGACCGAATCATGCAGACGGGCAAGATCCGCGCTCTGCGTCCACAGCTGCGGGAGCGCGGTTACGACCTGGTTCACGTGCAAACGCCGTTCGTGGCGCATTATCTGGGCATCGAGATCGCCGATGCGCTCGGCGTACCGCGGGTGGAGACGTATCACACTTTCTTCGAGGAGTACCTGTTCCATTACGTGCCCTTCGTCCCCAAGCGTTGGTTGCGTGCCGCTTCGCGCCGGCTGTCCCGCACCCAATGCAATCAGATGGATGCGCTGATCGTGCCGTCCATGGCGATGGGCGAGGTGCTGGGCCGCTACGGCGTGCGCGCGCCCGTGCACGTCGTTCCCACCGGTATCCCGCTCGGAGAGTTCGCTGCCGGGAACGGAATGGTTTTCCGCAGCAGGTGGCGCATACCCACAGAGCGCCCCATGCTGCTCTACGTAGGGCGGGTGGCCTTCGAGAAGAACATCGACTTCCTGCTGCGGGCGTTGCAGCGGGCGCTCGTGTGGATGCCCGAGCTGTTGCTGGTGATCGCGGGGGAAGGACCGGCGAGCGCATCGCTGAAGCGGCAGGCCGCGAAACGCCGCTTGCAGGAACACGTGGTATTCGTCGGGTACCTCGAGCGATCTGTAGCGCTCCTGGACTGTTACCGCGCGGCCGATGCCTTCGTGTTCGCGTCGCGCACCGAGACTCAGGGCTTGGTATTGCTCGAGGCGCTTGCCCTGGGTGTGCCTGTGATTTCCACGGCGGTGATGGGCACGCGCGACATCGTCGGGCCGCGGCGCGGCGCGGTGGTCCCGGCGGATGACGAAACGGCGTTTGCCGAAGCGATCGTCGCCGTGATGCGAGACGCAGGGTGGCGCGCACGGCTTGCCGACGAGGGACGCGCTTACGCGCGGGAGTGGAGGGCGGAGCCGCTGGCGCAAAAGCTGGCAGCCGTATATGAATCCGTTGCCGCGCGCCGCGCGTCCGCGGAACCGGTGTCGTGTCCGCTTTGATACGCCGCGCTAGCGCGCAGACTTGCGTGCGAGCTCGGAGAGGACGGATTCGAGATCGTCCGTGACCCGCTCCCACGACAAGGTGCGGGCCGCGCTCAGAGCGCCGGTGCGCAGATGCTCGCGCAGCGAACGGTCCGCGGCCACTGTCGCAGTCAGCCGCACGAAGCATGGCTCGTCGCCGCAAGGTGCGAGCAGCCCGCTTTCGCCGTGCCGGATGCATTGCCTCGCGGCTGCGTAGTCGTATGCCACTACGGCGAGGCGGCTCGCCATCGCTTCGGTGGTCACGTTGCCGAACGTTTCCGTGAGACTCGGGAAGACGAATACGTCGCCCGATGCATAGTGCTCGGCGAGCTCGGTGCCCGCGCGCATCCCGCAGAACACGAAATCGCGACGGCTGGCGCGCAGCGCACGGCCTGCGGGGCCATCGCCGACCACCACCACCTTCAGGCCCGGGTCGAGCGCACGCATCGCCTCCGCGGCCTGAACGAACAGGCGCAGGTTCTTCTCGGGCCCGAGCCGGCCGACGTACATCGCCACCGTGTCATCCGGTGCGGCCCCCCAACTGCGTCGTAGAGCGTTGCTGCGCCTGCCGGGGTGGAAAAGGGTCGTGTCGACGCCACGCCCGACGACGCGGACATGTTCGTAACCGGCGGCGCTCAGCTCCGATGCGAGTTCGGCCGTCGGCACCAGCGTCACCTCCGCGCGGTTGTGCAGCCGGCGCAGGTGAGCGGCGACCGGGCGCGCCAGCAGACCCAGACCGTAATGTCGGCTATAGGTGTGGAAGTTCGTGTGGAACTCGGAGCAGACCGGGATCTCGAGTGCCTTCGCGGCGGCGAGCGCCGACGACCCGAGCGGCCCTTCGGTAACGACCTGCAAAACGTGCGGCCGTCTGAGCCGCCACGCGCGCAACAGCGCACGCTTGGCCGGCAGACCCATGCGTAGCCCACGATAACCGGGGATCGGAAAGCCCGGCCGAAGGACCGTTTCCAAGCTCGGCCGGGTGATCGGCTGGTCGTGCCGGCCTTGCCGCGGGCGGATCAGTTGAACGCGATGTCCGCGGGCGATGAGAGCGTCCACCAAGATCCCGACCGTCCGGGCGACCCCGTTCACTTCCGGGGGGAAGGTCTCCGTAACCACAGCAACCTCGAGCGGGCGCGACGGGACCTCTAGATTTTTCATCCGACGCTAGACTGCGTCGCGATGGTGACACGCCGATGACGGCCGGTTTGAGTTGGTATGACAGCGATCGCGTGGGGAGGCCCGGGGTCGACGAGCGGACCGAATCCGCCAACGTCATGACAGCGCGCAGTGGGACTGCGAGCTTCGGCGCGTCAACGGCGCGCGTCAGGCGCGCCCAGCAGCACGCCGTCCACTTCGCGCCCGTAGTAGTCGAAGTGCCCGCCGTGAAACAGGCTGCGCGTCTTCTCCACATCCTCGGTGAAGCGCGGGTCCTGAGGACGCGGGCGGCTGTTCACGTAGGCCGCCACGTCCCATGCTTCCTGGTCGCTCAGCGTACCGCCCGCGCCGTAAGGCATGTTGCGCTGGATGAAAGCGGAGGCGATGTCGACCTGATGCATGCCGGCGCCCCAATTGAAAGATTGGGGTCCCCAGAGCGGCGGGAAGACCGTCCTGCCGCCGGCGGTTCGGCCGCTTCCGTCCTCGCCGTGGCAGACGGCGCAGCTCGACGCATAGACCTTGGCTCCGCGTTCGGGGCTCGGCGCTTCGCGCGGAGCGGGCAGCCGTCCGTACCCGGCGGCCTTGGGCATGATGCCGACCGGCAAGCCGGTCGCAAGCCAGTGGAAGTAGGTGACCAGCGCGGTCAGCTCGCGGCTATCCGCCGGCGGCACCACTCCGTTCTGGCTGTAGAGGAAGCAGCCCTGGATGCGCATCTGCAGGGTGTTGACGAGCCCGTCTTTCTTGCGGTACTCGGGATAGTGCACATATGCCGCCCACATCGGCGAAGACTGAGGGGCGCGGCCGCGGTCGAGATGACAGTTGCGGCAGCTCAGCGCGTTGCCGGTGTACTGGGCCGCGTGTCCGGGCGTGTCTTGGAAGAGGCGTTCACCCAGGCGCACCATATCGCCGTAGGGTCCTGCCGGGATCGCTGCATCCGGGGGGGGCATGAACGCCTCCGGCGATTGCGGGACCGGTGAGTACGCCTCCGGCGTCGCGTAACGGGGAGGTTCGGGCGTATCGCCGGGGCGCAGCGTTCCGATATAGGCCGACACACTCTCGATGTCCGCGGTGCTCATACCGCCTGCGATGCGGCGCATCAGCCCCAGCCGGTCCGACGGCCGCTGCCGCAGCCGGTACGCGGTGAGTTGCGCGGCGAGATAGCGCGGCCATTGGCCGGCCAGCCTGGGTATCGCCGGCGCCACCCCCTGCAGTTCGGCGCCGTGGCAGCTCACGCATGCGGGGATGCCGCGCTCCCACGCGCCGACCGTGACGAGCGCTTGTCCGTGGGCAAGCTGCTCCGGGCTTCCCGCGCTGACTGCGGCAAACGGGGCTTGCTGTCGAGCGAGGTAGTCGGCCATGGCACTGATGTCCGCGTCCGTCAGCCCTGCGACTACCGTAGACATCAGCGGGACCGCACGCGTCCCGTCCCGAAATGCTCTGAGCTGATCTCCGATGTAGCCGGCGGGAAAGCCGGCGATGCGGGGGAAAGCGCCGTCACTGCCGCCTTCGCCATGGTTGCCGTGGCAGGTCGCACAAGCCGGGGCCTGGCCCGGGATCCCCTCGAGAAAGATGCGCTCGACGTCGTTGGCCGCACCGGTGGCGAGCTGTGTGGCGAGCCAGCCTATCGCTGCGACGGTCGATATCCACAGCGGCTTGCTCGTTCGTGTCTCCATTGCTGCCCGCCCGGTTACCTACGGCGCGGGTAGGAACCCGTATTTGCGGAAGATGGCCTGAGCCGCGGCACTGCGGAGGAAGAGCAGGAAATCCTTCCCGGCGACGGCGTGAGGCGCGTCTTTCATCAGCCCGGCGGTGTACGTAGCGTACCGGTTCTGCTGCTCCGGAATCGTCACCATCGCGATGGGATGATGCATCAGCGTGGCGTGGAAATAGGCTTCGGTATACCACACGACGCCGGCCTCGCACTTGCCCTCCATGATCCGCATCGGAGTTTGCCGGTGGTGGATCTGCGTCAGAAAAGTGGTGCCGGCCTGGACCTTGTCCTCGTACACCGCCTTGACCAGAGGGTCGCCTCCGGTCTGACGCAGCACGGGGATGATCGTGTTCCTGGCGATGCCTTCCCACTTCGGGTTGGGCATGCATAGGAGAACGCCGGGTTGGGCGAGATCGTTCCAACCGGCGATGCCATGGGGGTTTGCGGTCGACGTCATGATCGCGAGCTGATTGCGCGCGTAGTCGACCGTCTCGGAGAACCAGTGCTTCTCCCCTTGCAGCTCTTGCATACGGACCCGACCCGTCGCGTAGATGTCGGGCTTGACCGTGATGCGCAGGTTGCCCACCACGAGCGCGCCTTGCTCGATCTGTCCGGCGAGGATTCCCGGTGGGAGAGTCTCGACGAACACGCGCTCGTACTGGGGATAAGCGGCGCGGAATGCCAGGATCAGCTCGCGCACGACCATGTACTGGTTGCCGGCCAAGAAGACGACGAGCTGCGGATCGTTGACATCCCCCTGCAGGTCGGGGACGTTGTCGATGCCGGGGACGGTGAAGTTCAGCCCGTTCTCCGGCGGCGGGTTCCAGGGCGGGTCGATTCCGCCGGCACCGGCCGCCCACCTCGCCGTGAACGCGCCCAGAACCGCCCCGATCAGCGCGGTCCGCGCCGCTCGTGTCATCTCCGGTCGCTCCTTATAGCGGGAACAGGACGTAGCCCTGTTGCTCGAGGATGATCACGTCCGACAGAGCGGACAGCGTGATCTCCACGTCTTTGTTGACCCAGTCATGCGGAAACTTGTTGTGCGCCAATGCTTGCCCGCAGACCACGACTTTGACGCCTGCTTTCTGGAGTGCGCCGATCAGCTTGATATTCGGATTGTCCACGCTGAACTTTTCACGGTAGTGGTCATTGTCGAGGACTGCCGGCGTCGCAGGTCCGTGCACCACCGCGATGAAATGCAGGTGCGACAGCGGCACGCCCGCCGAAGCGAATACATTCACCGTGCGCGCCACACGATCCAGCGCAGGGTTGATCTTCTCGTTGGGCCCGCCGGTGGTGGCGTTGAAGACGACCTTGTACTCGATGTCCTTGCTCGGCTGCATGCCCGCATCCGGCAGCGACACGACCGCGCCGAACTCCTGGATCGCCGGGTTGACCCAGACCGGGTCGGCTGCGGCTGCCGCGGTTGCGGCGACCAGCACGAACCCCGCGAACGCCGCGCGCGTTGAGATCCGGACCGCTTTGCTCATGATGTGTCTCTCCTATTGTTGGACGGGTGTGACTGACGGCGGGCAAGCATCGCACGCGGTACGCCTTCGAGCGAGCCGGCCCAATTCTCCCAGACGGGCACTGCGCTGTCGATCAGCGCCCGTTGTCGCTTCTGACAGCCCCGGGTGAGGCAGAGTTCGGACAACCGGTGGAGTGGCATGGGCCGATCGCAGAACTCAGATCAATGCCGCCGGCGGAGCGAACCGTCGCGTGCGCTTCGGGGATCACCTAAGCACCCGGCACACCGCTTCCCATGTGCCGGCGGGGCCGCGCGATGGCGGCCGCGATCACTCTCTCCGCTGTCGGATTACGCCCATCACCCGCCGGACCAGCGAGTAGGCGCTCAGCCCGTAGTCGAGCCAGCGGAGCGTGCGGCCAGGGCTGCGGATGAGCAAGGCAATGCATGCAGCCACAGCGGCCGCCGCGAGTGGCTTGCGCCCGACATATCGTGCGAGCCACAGCGCGCGCTCAGCGAAGCGCAGGCCGTGCCGTATGCCCGCCGTGGCGGCTGCCGCAGCGGCCCGCTGCCGCGCGGCCTCCGCGATCAGGGCCTCGCGGCGTGCGGCCAGCGTTCCGAGGTGCACGGTCATGGACCGATGTCGAGGTGGTCGCGGTCCTTCGCCAGTTCCCCAAGGCTCGCGTGGAACGGGCGAGGCTTGGCGCTCAGCCGCGCGGATAGCACGGTGCCCGCGAGGATCGCGAGCAGCAGAAAGAAGCCGGCCACGAGACCGGACGCGAGCAGGCGGTGATCGTCCCACATGGCGATGACGACGACCAGGCCGAGGAAGGCGACTCCGAGGAAGGCGAAGAACAACGCCAGCGCCCCCCACAGCAGCAGGATCGCGACACGCCCGACCTCTTCTTGTAGCTCGACCGAGAGCAGCTCGAGGCGTGTGTGCGCGATGCCGACCAGGGTGGACAGCAGCGCCTTGACCGAATCGACCAGCCCGCCGCCCGCAGGCGGCCTGCCCGCGTTCTGTGTGTCGGGCATCAGCGGCGGCCGATCAGGTATCCGATCAGAAAGCCCACGCCGGCTGCGATGCCGACCGCCTGCCACGGATTGTCCCGCACGTACCGCTCTGTCGCTTGCTGTGCTGCGCGGGTGCGTGCGGCGACTGCGTCGCCCGCATCCTCCAGACTCATCTTGACTGCGCGCAGCGATTCTTCTGCACGCGCGCGCGCTGCAGTAACCTTCTCGCTGGTCTGGGTCGCAGTGGCTTTGAGCAGGTCCTCCACGTCTTGAGCGACGACCTTGAGGTCTTCGATCAGCTTGTCTTTTCCCACTGCCTCCAATTGATCCTCCGTTTCGTTTATAGCCCAGACGCGATGTCTCGTTGACGCCCGATGATCGGCTGTGCCGCCGGCCGATGGCGAGATTACGGAAGGGCGGGCTATGCCAGGCGCGGCGGTCTCCGGGCGCGCTTCACCGGAATGCGGAGCTCGTATGTTAGCTTCGCCGCGGTGTGCGGGCAACCGGCACCGGCGTGCGCCTGGGCCCACGCGAAGGCGGCGCGCACGCTCTTCACAAGGATGCCCGCCCGTATAATCCGCTGGTCCGCTTCCTCACCCGCCGTCCCAACGGTCCAAGACTGCAGCCGCCCCGATCGTCGATGAGCAAACCGGCCGAGAGCACCGGGGCAGACGGTTCTGCGCCGCATACCGTCGTCGTCGTGCATGGACTGTGGATGATCGCCGCCGTCTTCGCGCTGCAACGGATGCAGCTTGCCCGCTGTGGCTATCGGACCGTCGCGTTCTCGTATTCGTCTACGCGTCTGGCGCTCGACGACATCGCCGCCACGCTGGCGCGCTTCGTCGCGGGCCTCGGCCGGCCGCGCGTGCACCTGGTCGGTCACAGCCTCGGAGGATTGGCGATCCTCGACACGCTCGCGCTCAATCCGCAGCTGCCTGTGGGCCGGATCGTGCTGCTGGGTACGCCTTGCGCGGGGTCGCGAGCGGCGTGGCATATGGCTGGCAGTGGAATCGGGCGCGCCCTGGCGGGTCGCGCGCTGTTGGATTGGCGGCCCGAGCGCGGGCTCGCGGCGGCGGAGCACTTCGAGACGGGGATGATCGCCGGCACCTTCCGCTTCGGCATCGGCGGCCTGCTGGTCAGGCTGCCCCGCCCCAATGACGGCGTGGTATGCTTGGACGAGACGAGGATGGCAGCGCTCAAGGATCATCTGGCGCTTCCGCTGAGCCACTCGGCGCTGCTGGCGTCCTCGCGCGTGGCACGCCAAGTCTGTCACTTCCTGGAGCATGGCTGCTTTGCGCGCCCGTAGCCGGATCGCGCTGGCGCTCGTCGCGTTCGCCGTCGCGGCGGTGGCGGGCTGTTCGACGGTGGGCTACTACCTGCAGGCGGCCAACGGACAGATGGAGCTCAGCCGCAAAGCCCGTCCGATCCCGGAGCTCGTGGCCGATCCGGCGACCGACCCGCAGCTACGGGCCAAGCTCGAGCAGGTGCGCAAGATCCGTGACTTCGCCAGCCGCGACCTCGCGCTCCCCGACAACGGCAGCTACCGGAGGTATGCGGATTTGAAGCGGCCGTTCGTGGTGTGGAACGTGTTCGCGGCGCCGGAGTTCTCCTTGCAGCCTAAGCAGTGGTGCTTCCCGTTTGCCGGCTGCGTGCAATACAAAGGCTATTTCAAACAGGAGGACGCGGAGCGCTTGGCTGCAGAGCTGCGCGAGCAGCGCTACGACGTGTACGTCGGGGGCGTGCCCGCCTATTCCACGCTCGGCTGGCTGGACGATCCGCTGCTCAACACGGTCATCCGCTATCCGGACCCGGAGATCGCGCGGCTGATCTTCCACGAGCTCGCCCACCAGGAGGTCTACGTGCAGGGCGACAGCACGTTCAACGAGTCCTTCGCGGTGACGGTGGAAGAAGAGGGGGTGAAGCGTTGGCTCGCCGCACACGGCACCCAGGCGCAGCGACTGGAGTTCGAGTGTGCCGACCGCGCCAGCAGCGGCTTCGACGCGCTGGTGCAGCGCTATCGTAAGCGGCTGGAGACACTATACGCGCAGCCGATGGATGCGGACGCCATGCGCCGAGAGAAACAGGTTGTGTTCGAGAATATGCGCGCGGAGTATCGGCGCACCCGTGCGGGCTGGGACTGCATCACGGGGTACGACAGGTGGTTCGAGCAGCCGCTCAACAACGCCCAGCTCGCGTCCGTGGCGATCTACAGCGAGCTCGTCCCGGAGTTCCAACGGGTATTGGCACGATACAACGGCGATCTGCCGCGCTTCTATGCCGAGGTCAAACGGCTGGCCGCGTTGCCCAAGGCGCAGCGTGACGCCGCGCTCGCTGCGGGCGCGGTTCCGGAGTCTCGCTCGGCCGCGCACCCGTGAGGCCCGACGGCCCCTGCGGATCACGCCTCGCGGCCCCTCTACTGGTTTCGGTACCTGCCCGCTTCGAGGATCGCCTGGGCGCGCCGGTTGCCGTTGATCGCAGCGCGGCGCAGCCAGGTTTCGGCTTGCGCGATGTCTTTGGGTACACCGTCCCCGTTCAGGTAGAACAGCGCGATATTGAGCTGGGCCTGGGTGTCACGCTGATCGGCGGCGAGCAGGAACCAGTGCATGGCCTGCGCCACGTCGCGCTGCACGCCTATGCCTTTGTCGTAGATCGCGCCGAGGTTGTACTGCGCGTCGGCACGCCCTTGCTGGGCCGCGAGCTCCAGCCATCTGCGCGCTTGCGAAGAGTCCGGCTCGACGCCTCGGCCATACAGATACATGTTGCCCAGGAACATCGCTGCTTCACCGTCTCCGCCCTCCGCCGCCGGCCGCAGCATCTCGGCGGCCTGCTCCGGCTTGTCCCCGCGCACCGCGAGGCGCGCCTGTTGCAGCAGCGCATCGTCGGACTGAAGGAACCTGAGGCTGTCCAGGAACGGGTCGACATCCGCCGCGACTTCCGCAGCGATATCGCCGCGCGTCGACCTTTGGGCGTAGCGCAGCGTGACCAGAAGGTCGGGCCGTCCGGGCGCCACGCAGGAAACGCCGCGCACGAGCAACAGCTCGGGGGCGGCGGTGCGACTGCGCCGGTCGTCGAATTTGGATGAGAAGCGCGCGCACAGCACGCCTTTCGGCGCGAACGGCTCGGCGGAATACTCCAGCAGCTTCGTGCGCTCCGCATCGGGCGGCGCCGCCTGCTCCTCGCGCACGAGGTTGAGCAGGCGCTCCTGGCCGCCAACGCTGTCGCTCAGCTTGCGGGCTTCGACGATGACCGCGGCCTTGGTCCCGTCCGGGAAGTCCTTGGCGAGGTCCGCGTACTGCATGTCCTTGTAGAGCGAAACCCAGCCCTCGCTCGCCGGAACGGTGACCACGAACCCGTCGAACGCCCACGCCTTGCCCGGAGCCAGAATCGGATTCGCTCGGGGGTTGATCTGGGTTTCGGCGTGGAGCGGCGGAGCAGCGAGCAACGCGAGCGTAACCCAGCAGGCGATGGCTGCTGCCGCTCGTGCCACCCGCGCTGCGCGCCGCGCAACGGTATCCATCATCTGCTCATCCCCATACGTCGTCTGCGGTTGCGATGTGCGCCGGTGTCCGAGTCGGAAGCTTCCGGCGCATGCCTGCTTTCTGCTCGAGGCACGCGCGAGAAGCTACCACAAGCGCGCGCGAGCACCAAGGACAGGGCGGCGGCGCGTGCGAACCGATGGCGCTTCCGAGTACACTAACCGCTATACACAGGCGACGGAGGAACGACGGTGAACCAGCAGAGGACTGTGTGGCAAGGGATGCGGCGTTTCGTCTTGCCGGCGTTGATTGGCTGTGCGCTGGCGTTGTCGGCACAGGCGGACGTGGGCGATGCGGCCAAGCTCAAGACCGTGTTGCTCGACGGCAAGCCCGTATCGCTCGATCAGCTCAAGGGCAAGGTGGTGATGGTGAACTTCTGGGCCACCTGGTGCTCGGTCTGTCGCGCCGAGATGCCCGATTGGCAGAAGCTCTACGACGCCTACCACGCCCAGGGTTTCGAGCTGGTGGCCATGAGCATCGACGACGACGAGGCCGAGCTGCGCAAGGTGGCGAAGGAGCGCGGATATACCTTCCCCATGGCGTGGCGCTATGACGACAAGACGGACGACAACTTCGGCGATGTCGTGGCGACCCCCACCCTGTACGTCGTCGACAAGACCGGCAAGGTGGCCTGGACCAAGCGCGGGCGCCTCACCTATTCCCAACTGCAGGAAGTGATCGAGCCGCTGCTCAAGAATTGAGCCGCGAACGCGATCCTTCTGCTTGGGTGGAGCGCCCCGCCCTCGTCACGCGGGTGCGCCGGGGACAGGGTGCATTGTTGTACACTTCGGGCTGATCTCGCAGCCCCCGCGCCGTGCGCCGAATGAACGAAGACATCAACACGCTACGCCGCATCCTCAAGCAGAACCACACCATCGCGATCGTCGGGCTGTCGGCCAATTGGTGGCGGCCCAGCTACTTCGCCGCCAAGTACCTGCAGGAGCACGGCTATCGCATCGTGCCGGTCAACCCGCAGTACCAGGAAGTGCTGGGCGAGAAGTGCTACCCGACGCTGCGTGACATCCCGTTCAAGGTCGACGTAGTGGACTGTTTTCGCAGGTCCGAAGAGATCCCTGCGCTGGCAAAAGATGCGGTCGCCATCGGGGCCAAGGTGCTTTGGATGCAGCTCGGCGTGATCAACCAGGACGCCGCCGAAATCGCGCGGCAGGCCGGCCTCGAGGTGGTGATGGACCGCTGCATGAAGATCGAGCACGGGCGCCTGTTCGGCGGGCTCAACTGGTGCGGCGTGAACACCAAGGTGATCTCCGCCAAGCGGCCCAACTATCTCCCTTACTGAGGTGAGCGCTCGGGCGTGATCGGCCGAACGACCGGCATCCTCCGTCCCCCCAACGCCGGCTCCGACGTCTCGGCCTCCACCGTTCAAGCCTATGCCTGACCGACAATACGGACTGGGCACGCTGTGCCTGCATGCCGGCGCCATCCCCGATCCCGCGACCGGCGCGCGCGCGACGCCGATCTATCAGACGACCTCGTATGTGTTCGACTCTGCGGACCATGCGGCCAGCCTGTTCAATCTTCAGACCTTCGGCAACGTTTACTCCCGCATCTCGAACCCGACCGTATCGGTGTTCGAGGAGCGCATGGCCGCGCTGGAGGGAGGCCGCGCCGCGTTGGCGGCGGCCTCGGGCCAGGCCGCACAGATGTGCGCGTTGCTCACGCTGCTCGACCAGGGCGACGAGATCGTCTCGGCGAGCACGCTCTACGGCGGCACCTACTCCCAGTTCGACGTGACCTTCCGCCGGTTCGGGATCGAGACCCGGTTCGTCGATCCGGACGACCCGCTCAACTTCGAAAGAGCGATCACGCCCAGGACCAAGATCCTCTATGCGGAAACAGCCGGCAACCCCCGGATCAACATCCTGGACATCGCGGCGGTCGCAGCGATCGCGAAGGCGGCCGGCGTGCCTCTGGTGATCGACAACACCTTCGCCACCCCGTATCTGTGCCGGCCGTTCGAGTTCGGCGCCGACATCGTGGTGCATTCCGCCACCAAGTACATCGGGGGTCACGGCACCACCATGGGCGGCGTGGTGGTGGAGTCGGGGAAGTTCCCCTGGGGCAACGGCAAGTTCCCGGGCATGACCACGCCCTCCCGCGGCTATCACGGCGTCATCTTCCACGAGACCTTCGGCGACTTCGGATACACGATGAAAGCGCGCATGGAAACGATGCGCACGCTCGGTCCGGCGATGTCCCCGTTGAGCGCCTGGCTGTTGCTGCAAGGCCTGGAGACCCTGCACGTGCGCATGGAGCGCCATGTGGCCAACGCCCTTGCTGTAGCGAAGTTCCTGGCGGAGCACCCGCAGGTGAGCTGGGTCAATTATCCCAGCCTGCCCTCGAGCCCGTACTACGCACTCGCGCAGAAGTACATGCCCCAGGGAGCGGGTGCGATCATGACTTTCGGCATCAAGGGCGGCATGGACGCCGGTGTGCGCTTCATCGAAGGCGCGCAGTTCATGAGCCACCTCGCGAACGTCGGCGATGCCAAGACGCTCGTGATCCATCCGGCCTCGACCACTCACCGCCAGCTCTCCGACGAAGACCAGATCCGGGCCGGTGTCACGCCCGACATGGTCCGTCTGTCGGTGGGCATCGAAGACATCGACGACATCCTCTGGGATATCGACCAGGCGCTCGCCAAGGCGCGGTGAGTGACCGGCGTCTGGGCCTCGCTCTGCGCCACAACCGCCATTCAGGTGCTGTGCGCGCTCGCGATCTACGCGCCGCCGGTGCTCGCGCCGGTGGCGCAGGCGGAAGTGGGCATTCCGGCAAGCTCGGTCGGCGTGGTGATGTCGCTGGTATTCGCGGCCGCGACCTGCGCCGCGTTGCTCTCCGGGACGCCGATCGCAAGGTACGGAGCGCTGCGCATGAGCCAGGGCAGCCTCCTGCTGTGCGGCGCCGGGTTGGCGCTGATGGTGAGCGCGAACGCCTGGCTTATCGTCCTTGGCGCCCTCGTGATCGGGCTGGGCTACGGAGTGGTGACGCCGTCCAGCTCCTCCATCCTTGCCGATCGCGTGCCGCAGGGGCTGCGCGCATTCCTCTTCTCGCTCAAGCAGACCGGGGTGCCGATCGGTGGCGCGCTCGCCGGTGCGCTTCTCCCCGCGGTCATGCTCGCCTTCGGCTGGCGCGGGGCCGCGCTCGCGGCAGCGGTCGCGTGTGCGCTGTTGGCGCTCGGGATCCAACCTTGGCGGGAGCGCTGGGAAAGCCCGCGCCTCGCGCGGCAGCCGGGGCCGCCAGAGTCTTTCATCGCGCCGCTTGCGCTGGTCTTCCGCAATCCCCGCTTGCGGGAACTCGTGTTGGCGTCGTTCTCGTACTCGGGCATGCAAAACTGCCTCGGCGCCTATCTGGTGGTCGATCTGCACGAGCGCATCGGCTTCAGCGTGAGCGCAGCCGGGCTTTCGCTGTCGGTGGCGATGGCTGCTGGGATCGCAGGACGCCTCTTCTGGGGCGTGGTCGCGGATCGGATCGTCGCGCCGCGGCGCCTGCTCGGCCTGCTTGGGTTCGGGATGTCGCTCGCAGCGCTGTTCACGGCCGCGATCACGCCGTCTTGGCCCACTGCTGCCGTGCTGGCGTTGAGCGCGGTGTTCGGCGTAACCGCGGTCGGCTGGAACGGGGTGTACCTGGCGGAGCTCGCGCACGCTGTCGCGAGCCGCGATTCCGCCGCGGCAACCGGAGCGGCGCTGGCACTGACTTATGCCGGTGTCGTCACGCTCCCGCTGCTCTTCTGGGGCATCGTGCTGGCGAGCGAAAGCTATGCGGCGGCCTTCGCGGCCACGGGCTGCGTGACCCTGTGGCGCAGCGCCCGGCTGTTCCGGCCCGCCCGGCACGCGCTGGTGGAATGAGCCTGCTCTCGGCCACGGCCGCGCCATGCCCGACGCCAGCTCGGGGTTACAATGCCCGTCGTCGAGCGAGGACTGAAACGGTCAGAAGCGGTGTGCGGTGCTGGCTCGGGATCCGGCCAACTCGAACGCAGGACCGTCTTCCGGCAGCGGTGCAGCCTATCTTCGACGGATCCGAGCACAAGGAGGGCCGGCGAGGGCGGTACGGGGCCCTCGCCGGTAAACCGGGCTCGATCCCGGTGGTGTGCGGACGCGAGTTGTGCGGCAACGCGCGTCCAGAACCTGCGAGACGGATTGAAACGAGACGTCCCGTATTGTTTTGTGTATGGTATAGGCAGGCTGTGGGTCCTGTAAACCCGCAGAAGACAAACACGCGACGCCGTTCGTCGCAACGCATACACTGTCGAACATGAGCCCGACCCAGCCCAGCGGCAAGCCGGCGGCGGAGCAGGCGATGGAGCCCGAAGGTCGGCCTCTGCGCGGCCGGCCACGCAGCGAGGATTCGCACGAGGCGATCCTGGACGCCGTGCTCCGGCTCCTCGACCAAGAAGGGTATAGCGCGCTCACCATCGAAGGGGTGGCGCGGCACGCGGGCGTGGGGAAACAGACCATCTACCGCTGGTGGAAGTGCAAGGCGGAGCTGGTGCTGGAGGCGTATGCGAACCACGCGGCGAGCAAGCTGCCCATGCCCGACAAGGGCAGCCTGCGCGCCGATCTGGAATGGTTCTTCTGCGGCGCCTTCAAGCGGCTGACGGACATCTCCGGCCCGACGATGCGGGGGCTGATGGCGGATGCCGTGTATGACCCCGAGTTCCTGGAGATCCTGCGCGAGGTCCTCATCGCGAAGCGGCGCGCGGTGCTCTTGCAGGTGCTGGAGCGCGGGCGGGCGCGCGGCGAATTGAGACCGGATGCCGACCTGGATGTGATGAGCGACCTGCTGTTCGGCGCGCTCTGGTACCGGCTGCTGGTGCAGCACGCCAAGCTCGACTCGCGCTTCGCGAAGCAGTTGGTCGGTTCGGTGTTGGACGGATTTGGAGTCCGGGCCTGACCGGCGCCGCGGCGGATCCGGAATCGGGAAGCGACCAGCCGCGGCCTCAGCGCCCGCCCACGATGGCGGCATGCAGGTCGAGTTCGAAAGCTGTTACCGTGCGCTGCGGGCGCGCGACCCTCGCTTCGATGGGCGCTTCTTCGTCGGCGTCGCGTCCACGCGTGTGTACTGTCGCCCTGTTTGCAGGGTAAGGGCGCCGAAGCGCGAGAATTGCCGCTTCTTCCCCAGCGCGGCTGCGGCCGAAGCGGCCGGATATCGCCCCTGCCTTCGATGTCGGCCGGAGCTGGCGCCCGGATTTGCGGCCGTGGATGCCGACGGGCGACTGGTCCAGGCTGCCGGCGACCTGATCGAGAACAACCTGGGCAGCGAGCAGGGGCTCGCTGGCGTAGCGGCTCGTCTCGGCGTGACAAGCCGGCACCTGCGGCGCGTGTTCCAAGCGTACCTCGGCGCGTCTCCAGTCCAGTTCGCACGGACGCAACGCCTGTTGCTCGCCAAGCGCTTGCTGACCGATACCTCGATGTCGGTCACCGACGTCGCGAGGGCGGGCGGCTTCGGCAGCCGGCGCCGCTGCGAGGCGCTGCTTCGCAGCCGCTATCGGTTGACCCCATCGGCCGTGCGCGGGGACATGGCGGCGCAAGAGCCGGGTGACGCGCTGGCGTTTCAACTCGGCTTTCGCCCGCCACTCGACTGGACTGCACTGCTCGCGTTTCTGGAGCGGCGCGCGATCGCCGGCGTAGAGCAGATCGACGGCTCGGTCTATCGACGCACGGTACAGATCGAGCGCACCGGCGGGCAAGCGGGGGGTTGGGTTGCGGTGGGCCTCGCGCGGCGTACTGCGCATCTCGAGGTACGGGTGTCGGCTTCGCTGGTCGGGTCCCTGCCGTCCGTGTTCGCGCGGATCAAGCGACAGTTCGATCTTGGCTGCGATCCGGAGGAAGTCTCGAGCGCGCTGGGCGTGCTTGCGGCGGGCCGACCTGGATTGCGCGTCCCCGGCGCTTTCGACGGGTTCGAGATCGCTGTGCGGGCCGTCCTCGGCCAGCAGGTGACGGTCAAGGCCGCACGCACGCTGGCCGGACGCTTCGCCACGGCTTTCGGCGAGCCGTGCGCCACGCCGTTCGATGGGCTGAATCGGCTGTTTCCCGATCC